>NZ_JBPJZE010000009.1:0-2300 GCF_051216695.1 Variovorax glucosi | reverse complement strand
CACGGGGCGGCACATGCGCGCGGCGCTGGAGGAGTCGGGGCCGTTCGATCTCATCATTCTCGACTTGATGCTGCCGGGCGAAGACGGGCTCACGCTGTGCCGCGACTTGCGCACGGGCAAGTACAAGGCGACGCCGATCCTCATGCTCACTGCGCGCAGCGAGGAGGCGGACCGCATCCTCGGTCTGGAGATGGGCGCAGACGACTATCTGGCCAAGCCGTTCTCCGCCCGCGAGCTGCTGGCGCGCATGCGATCGGTGCTGCGCCGCACGCGCATGCTGCCGCCGAACATGCGCTCGACCGAATCGGCCTCGAAGCTGGCGTTCGGCGAGTGGCAGGTCGACACCACTGCGCGCCATCTGATTGACGACAGCGGGGTGATGGTGGCGCTCAGTGGCGCGGAGTACCGGCTGCTGCGCGTGTTCCTCGACCATCCGCAGAAGGTGCTGAGCCGCGACCAGCTGCTGAGTCTCACGCAGGGGCGCGAGGCCGAGCTCTTCGAGCGCTCGATAGACCTGCTCGTGAGCCGGCTGCGCCAGCGTCTGCGGGACGATGCGCGCGAGCCGCGCTTCATCAAGACGGTGCGCAGCGAGGGCTACGTTTTTTCTTCGACGGTCGAGGCGTTGGACTGAATCGTGCTGTGATGCACTGGCAGCTCACCGGGTTGCGTATTTCGTGCGTGAAGCCGCCTGCAAGGAAGAGGAGGGCGAGCCAGAGCTTCTTCATTTTTTTGTTCCAGCGTGGGTTGTGTTTTCGGGGGGCGTGTTCGGGGTGCGTGCGAATGACACCGGGTACTCCCCTCCGCGAATGTCCCCCGCCTTCGGCTCCTCCTTTATTTCGCTGCGGGGAGCACCCGATGCCATTCGCACATGGGCGCTGCCGTTGTGCCGGCCGATCAACCGCTGCGCTGAACGATCACGTCGATGGGGTGCCTTGCGCAGCGAAATAAAGACACCGTTGTGCCTGTCAAGCACCGGCCGTCTTGAGGTAGTTCGCGTCGAAGGGTTTTCGAGACCTCAGGACGCCGTAGGCGATGGCCAGAAGCTTGTGCATGCAGGCCACGACGATGAGCTTGCCGGGCTTGTTCTGCGCCTTCAATCGCTGCCAGAACTGGGCCACCAACGGGTTGTACCTGCCGGCCACCATGGCCGGGAAGTAAAGCGCCTTCTTGAGCTCCCGATGCCCCTGAGGGTGTGTGCCTCGCCGCTTGTCCAACGATGTTCCGGACTGCCTGATCATCGGCGTCAGGCTGGCATAGGCAATCAGCGCCTTGACCGAGGCGAACCGCTCGGGGCGCCCGATGTACGCCAGCAGCTGGGGAATCGTCCTGTCCCCAAGGCCTGGAATCGATGCGAGAAGCTCGCTGCGCTGCTGCAGATCGGGGTCGTCATCGATGGTCTTGCGGATCTGCATGCGCACGTCCTCGATGGACTCGTCCAGGCTCGCGATGACCGCAACGAGGGATGGCTTGACCGCGTCGTGGGCGACCTCCAGGCGGTTCAACTCACCCTGCCGGAGCTCCAGCAGCGTGTCCAGCCGGGCCACCAGCGCCTGCAGGGAGCGCACGGCAGCAGAAGGTGCCTCCCACAACGGCGGGGCTGTCTTGTCGCAAAACCGCGCCAGGGCCTTCGCATCGCCCTCGTCGGTCTTGTTGCGCACCCGTTCCAGTTCCATGAATCGCTTGACCTGCAGCGGATTGACGACCGAGACCGCCACCGCATGGTCGTGCAAGGCAAGCGCCAAGCCCTCGTGGTACGTGCCGGTGGCCTCCATGCAGACATGGGCTGCCGCCGTGCCCCCGGGCAGGTGCGAGTCCAGCCAGTCCAGCAGCTGCGCGAAGCCGCTTGCGTTGTTGGGGAACACCTTGGAGCGATATTTGCCGTGCGCTCTCAGCCACGCCACGTCGAGCTTCAGCTTGCTGATGTCGACTCCTACTTTGCATGTCACCGTGGTACTCCTTGCTTGAAGGATCAACGCGCCACATTCGACATGCACACCCTGATATGCGGGGTCATCGCCAGCACATGGCCGGCGACGCCCCAAGACACCGTTCGAGCTACAGCGTCGAATCCGTGCGGTTCCCCAGTCTTTATTGCGGGCTGGACAGCCCAAGGAGGAGAGCGGGGTTTACCGGACGGGCTCCCTTCAGCGCTACGGGAGCGGGAGAAACAATATCAGGAGGAGGCCGAAGGCCGGGGGACATTCGCGGAGGGGAGCACCTGGTGGCCTTCGCACGCGCCCCGAACGCACACGCCGGGAAGCAAGCGACCAAAACGAAAAAGCCCTCCGAAGAGGGCTTTT
>NZ_JBPJZE010000099.1:0-1433 GCF_051216695.1 Variovorax glucosi | reverse complement strand
GATGAGGTCGGCGGCCGCGTCGCTGAGCACGAAGTCGAGCTTGACCAGCGGATGCGCGGCCAGGAAGTCGGACACCCATTCCATCGGGAAGAAATCGAAGAAATCCGCCGGCGCCGCCACCCGCACGAGGCCGCTGGGCTCCTGGCCTCCGGCCACCAGCGCCTGCCCGGCGGCAGCCAGTCCGTCGACCAGCCCCGCGCACCGATCATGAAAATCCTGCCCCGCGCTGGTCAGCGTCAGCTTGCGCGTCGAGCGCTGCATCAGCCGCGTGCCCAGTTGCGATTCGAGCTGCTGGATGCGCCGGCTCACGGTGTTGGGCGGCAGGCCCAGCCGCCGGGCCGCCTCGGCAAAGCTGCCGTAGCGCACCACCTGCACGAACATGGCGACGTCGTTGAGGTCGAACATGGCGGGTTGATTCCTTCAGTTTGTGGACGAGTGCAATCCGACTCTACCGTCTAGTCGATCAATGGGTGCGTGCCTAACCTTATGCCCATGACTACTTCATCTACTTCCTCTCCCACGCAGCGCCGCATCGTCTGGGGCGTTCGCATCCTGCTCGCGCTGGCTTTCGGCGCCGCCGGCGCTTCCAAGCTGGCTGGCGTGCCGCAGATGGTCCAGGTGTTCGACGCGATCGGCTTCGGCCAGTGGTTCCGCTACGTGACTGGCCTCGTCGAGGTCGGCGGCGCGCTGCTGCTGCTCGTGCCCGCAACCGGCTTCCTCGGCGGCCTGCTGCTGGCCGTGACCATGGTCTGCGGCGTGGCCACGCACCTGGTGCTGATCGGCGGCAACCCCGCGCCGGCGCTGGTGCTGGCGCTGCTGTCGGGCTTCGTCGCCTGGCGCCTGCGGCCCGTGTCCCGGCTGGCCGTCACCGCGGCCTGACCCCCTCTTCATCTTCTTCAACTTTCCTTGGAGCACCCCATGACCCAGCAACAACCCCGCATCGGCATCATCCTCGGCTCGACCCGCGAAGGCCGCTTCGGTGAAAAGCCCGCGCAATGGATCCACGAGATCGCGAAGCAGCGCACCGACCTCGCCTTCGAGCTGGTCGACCTGCGCGACCATCCGCTGCCCTTCTTCAACGAGGCGGGCGCGCCGGCCTGGGGGCCGGTGAAGAACGAGGCTGCGCAGCGCTGGCAGGCCAAGCTGGCCACCTTCGACGGCCTGGTCGTCGTCACGCCCGAATACAACCACGGCCCGAGCGCGGTGCTGAAGAACGCGATCGACTGGGTCTACAAGGAATTCACCCGCAAGCCGATCGGCTTCGTGGGCTACGGCGGCGTGGGCGCGGCACGGGCCGTGGAGCAGCTGCGGCTGGTGGCGGTCGAGATGCAGATGGCGCCGGTGCGCAACGCCGTGCACATCGGCATGGTCGAGTTCCTCGGCATCTGGCAGCAGGGCAAGAGCTTCGACGACTTCCCGCACCTCGCGCAGTC
>NZ_JBPJZE010000098.1:0-1435 GCF_051216695.1 Variovorax glucosi | reverse complement strand
AGTACGAAGGCAGCGCATCGCGCGACACATTGGTCGGGTCCAGCGCGACCCACTCTTCCCACGCATGCGCGATGAAGTCCAGGTAACGCGGCGCATGCACCTTGGCCAGCAGCGCCTCGTCGAAGGCATCGGGCGCCTGCAGCGGGCCGAGGCCCCTTCGCTCCAGTTCATGCTTTACATGGTCGACGCGGGCGGGCACCTCGAAGCACGGCACGAGCTCGCCGCGGAACATCTCGACTTTGCCCTGATGAAGAACGTGCTGGTCGTTGTAGATGGTGAGCATGAGAAAACACAGGATCGGCGGTGGTGAAGCCGCCCATCATGCCGCACGCCGCAGCACCGCACGGCGCCGGCCCGAGGCCGTGAGGCCGAACAGGTCCTTCGGGTCGTCGAGCTCGGGCACCAGCGCAATCTGCTGGCCGATGCCACGCTCCGTGGCAAGGCGCTGGATGTAGCGCAGCGCCGTGTAGTCCTCCAGCGCGAAGCCTACCGAATCGAACAGCGTGACCTGCGCAGGGGTTTCGCGGCCGGGCACTTCGCCGAGCAGCACGCGCCACAGCTCGTGCACCGGAAAGTCGGCGGGCATCTGCTGGATCTCGCCCTCCACGCGGGTCTGCGGCTCGTACTCGACGAACACGCGCGCCTTGCGCAGCACGTCGGGGTGCAGCTCGGTCTTGCCGGGCGAATCGCCACCCACGGCGTTGATGTGCATGCCCGGCTCGATCATGTCCGGCGTGATGATGGTGGCGCAGGCCTTGTCGGCGGTCACGGGCGTCACGATGTCGGCGCCGCGCACGGCCTGCGCCGTGGAGTCTGCACGAATGATCTTGAGCGACGGAAAGGCCGAAAGGTTGCGCACCAGCTTGTCGGTGGCGCGGGCATCGATGTCGTACACGGCGATTTCATCGATGCCCAAGTGGCAGTGAAAGGCCAATGCCTGGAACTCGCTCTGCGCGCCGTTGCCGATGAGCGCCATGCGACGAGCGCCAGGCCGCGCCAATGCGCACGCCGCCATCAGCGAGGTCGCGCTGGTGCGCAGCGCAGTGGCAAGAGTCAGTTCAGACAGCAGCACGGGGTAGCCGGTCTCGACATCGGCGAGCACGCCGAAGGCCATCACCGTGTAGAGGCCGCGCCCGGTGTTGGCCGCATGGCCATTGACGTACTTGAAGGCATAGGCGCCGTCGTCGGCCACGGGCATCAACTCGATCACGCCAAGGTGCGAATGGCTGGCCACACGCGCCTTCTTGTCGAACTCGCGCCACCGCAGGAAGTCGTCGCGCAGCGCATCGGCCAGCGCGGTGAGGAACTGGGGAATGCCGGTCTCGTCCACCAGGCGGACCAGGCTGTGAACATCGATGAAGCGGGTCATGGCGCGGCTCCTTGCGTAGCCCCCGGCACGGCGCTTCATCCCCTCACATGTTCACTCCACCATGGC
>NZ_JBPJZE010000097.1:0-1437 GCF_051216695.1 Variovorax glucosi | reverse complement strand
CGGCCTATGCGCCCGCGAAGACGCCACCCGCCGTGGTCAAGCGGCTCAACGAGCTGCTGGTGAAGGCCGCGAAGAGCGAGGCTGCAAAGACCGCGTTCTACGAGCCGACCGGCACCGAGGTGTTCACGACCTCGCCCGAGGAACTCGCGAAGTTTCAGGCCGGCGAGTCGCAGAAGTGGGGCCGCATCGTGAAGTCGGCCGGCATCGAGGCCGAGTAGCCCGCGCGCCGTAGCGGGGACCGGCGCCGCAACGCGACAAGACACACAACGAAGGAGACAAACCATGAAACGCTGGAGCCTTTGGGCTGCCACGGTGGCTTCGGCCGCCCTTTTTCTGACTGCCTGCGGTGGAAGCGGCGGGGGAGGTGGCGTGCTGTTGCCACCGCCTACCACCGGAACGCCGACAACGACACCGCCCGTGACTGCCACCGCGCCCAAGTACAAGCTCGCCATCACCGCGACCGAAGACGTGCCCGGCACATTCGGCAGCGTGGGCGCCTACGAGAAGATCACCGGCACCTTCACCGGCGAGGTCGATCCGAAGGACGCCCGCAACGCCATCATCCAGGACTTGCAACTCGCGCCGCTCAATGCCAACGGCAAGGTCGAGTACACGTCGGACTTCGTGCTCTTCAAGCCGAAGGACATGACCAAGGCCAGCGGCGTGTTGCGCTACGACGCGCCGAACCGCGGCAACATCGTGAGCCTCGATCCGTACTTTGCCTCGCGCGGCTACGTGTTCCTGACGGCCGCATGGCAGGGCGATGTGCCGGCTGCGCCCGGCAAACTCACGCTGAAGGTGCCGGTCGCGAAGAACGCCGATGGCAGCAGCATCACCGGCACCTACCGCGCCGAACTGCTGCCCACCGCTGCGAACAACGATTCGCTGCCCCTGCCGGGCGGCCCGTTCAATGCGGCGATGCAGGCTTATGCAACCGCGAGCCTCGACAACACCAAGCCCGGCTATGTGCTCACGCGCCGCATCAACGAAGGCGACGCACGCCAGCTCATTCCCGCAAGCGAGTGGAAGTTTGCAAAGTGCAGCGCCGCCACGCCGTTCCCCGGCACGCCCGACGAGACGAACGTCTGCCTCAAGGGCAAGTGGGACCCGGCGTACCTGTACGAGCTGGTCTACATCGCGAAGGACCCGAAGGTCATGGGCCTGGGCCTCGCGGCGCTGCGCGACATGATCACCTTCTTCCACCGCGATGCGAGCGATGCGGCGGGCACGGCCAACCCGGTGGCCGCCGCGATCAAGAACACCATTGCCTCGGGCGTCTCGCAGTGCGGCAACTTCATGAAGACCTTCGTGCATTTGGGCTTCAACGAGGACCGCGCGGGCCAGAAGGTGTTCGACGGCGTGTTCGCGCAGATCGCGGCGCGGCAGACCAACATCAACATGCGCTTCGCCATTCCCGGCGGTGGAGGTGGCGTGCGC
>NZ_JBPJZE010000096.1:0-1440 GCF_051216695.1 Variovorax glucosi | reverse complement strand
GTCGCACCTACGATTTGTGGTCAGGCTTCTGGCCGAAGGCACCGAGCAGCCCGATGTCGGATGCCTTGAATGCGGCTACCAAATATGTCGTTACCCATCGCCCGGAAAGTCTTGAGTGGGGCCCGTTCGAAGGCCTTGGACTAGATGTCGTCGAGGGCATTCGCCGCGTCAAGTCGCAGGCTGGGCCGGACCTGGTCCTCTGGGGTAGCTCCACGCTGACATCGACGCTGTTCGAACATGGGCTTGCAGATGAGGCCATGCTGATCGTCTATCCGGTCCTGCTGGGCACCGGGAAGCGCCTCTTTGCGGAGGGAACGCCGCCACGCTCTTTCGAGCTCGCCAGTACGAAGGCAATGCCGTCCGGCATCATCCTCACTGCCTACAAGTTCGCGGGGCCTTTGAAGACCGGATAGCTGAACGGCGTGGCATTCCCGCTGCGGCTGAAATATCTGCAAACTCCACCCGAGGATGAACTATGAAACGGCGCCGGTTTGCCTCATTTCTTGGCGGGGCTGCGCTTGCATCGCTCCCTGGGTTGCCAGCGTTCGCGGATGCGTCCGATGCCTGTGGCGCTCCAACAGCGCGAGGCGATGGGTGGGCGATCTCCGCCAACAGTGACGACAAGCTCATCGATCGCGGCCCCCTATGCAGGATGGCCGATCAGCTCGCGGCCTCGTCCAACATACATTCCGTGCTGGTCGCCCGCAGCGGAAAGCTGGTGTTCGAGCGGTACTTCAGTGGCTCCGACCAGGTACCCGGCCTCTTCTTTGGCAGTCGGGTGAAAGATGTCACCTTTCACGCCGATACCCTGCATGACGTGAAGTCGGTTTCAAAAAGCGTCGCGTCGCTTGCAGTGGGAATCGCCATTGATCAGGGGCTGATCCGCAGCGTCAACGAACCGATCTTCAGCTTCTTTCCCGAATTGGCGGATTTGCGTTCCCCTGAAAAGGATCGCATCCAGCTGGTACATGCGCTCACCATGTCGATGGGTCTGAAGTGGGTGGAGGCGACCCCCGCCACCGGGGAGGACAACGACGAGTCGCGCATGCACAGGGCTGCCGAGCCGTCTCGCTACGTTCTGGGACTGGAGTCGACTGCGCCACCGGGCCAGGAGTTCTTCTACAACACCGGCGCGCTCACCCTCGTCTCCGCCATTGTCCGCAAGGCTACCGGACGCCCCCTGGACGAATTTGCCCGGACAGAGTTGTTCAAACCTCTGGGCATTACCGACTTCGAGTGGAGTCGAGTGAAGGGGGATACGGATGCGGGAGGGGGATTGCGCATGCGGCCGCGCGACATGGCGAAGATCGGCCAGCTTGTCCTCTCTGGCGGTCGCTGGAACGACCGCCAGATCGTTTCCAGGGATTGGATCGAGACCTCGACAACATCGAAGCTCAAGGCGACGGACGATCAGTTCTACGGGTATCTCTGGTGGCTCGG
>NZ_JBPJZE010000095.1:0-1444 GCF_051216695.1 Variovorax glucosi | reverse complement strand
GGGAGAGGAGCATGAGATTTGGAAATTCGCAAGCTGATCGCACCAGCGCTGGCCGTCGTCCTGCTGGCCGCGGTCGGGTCCGGCGTCTGGTATTCGAACACCCGCCTGCACGATGAATCGGCCACCGCCGCCGCAGCGCGCATCGAGCAGCAGAAACAGGTCACGCTGCGCGGCCTGATTGGCTCAGAAAAAGAAACCTTTTTTGCCGACCCGCGCGTGCAGAAGGCACTGGCGGCGCAGGGCATCACCGTTACCGTAGAGAAGGCCGGCTCGCGCGCCATTGCCAGCCGCTACGACGCCAGCAAGTTCGACTTCGGCTTTCCCTCGGGCGCGCCCGCGGCGGCGCAGCTCAAGACGCTGGCCAAGGCACCGAACGTCTTCAACCCGTTCTACACGCCCATCGTGCTGGCCAGCTGGCGGCCGATTGCAGAGATCCTCGTGGCTAACGGCATCGCGCAGAAGCAGGGCGACTTCTACTACGTGGTCGACCTGCCGGGCCTGATGGCCATGATCGAGAAGGGCACGCGCTGGAAGGAGCTCAAGGCCAGCAGCGCGTTTTCCACCAGCAAGTCGCTGCTCATCAACTCGACCGACGTTCGCACCTCCAACTCGGCGGCGATGTACCTCGCGCTCGCAAGCTACCTCGCCAACAGCCAGCAGATCGTGCAGAGCCAGGAAGACGTGGACCGCGTCATGCCGGTGGTCGCGCCGCTGTTCCTGCGTCAGGGCTTCCAGGAGCAGTCGTCGGCCGGGCCGTTCGAAGACTACCTGGCGCTCGGCATGGGCAAGGCGCCGCTGCTGGTGGCCTACGAGTCGCAAATGATCGAGTTCTGGCTCAAGAACCCCGACCGCCTCAAGAGCGACATGGTGCTGCTCTACCCCAAGCCCACCGTCTATTCAAAGCACGTGCTGGTGCCCTACACGCCCGGCGGTGTGCGCCTGGGCGCGGCGCTGGTGCTGCACACGCGCTTCGATGTCGACGCGGTGATGAACGAGCTCGCAGCCAGCAAGATCAGCGTGTTCCCCGGCGTGCCGACGATGTACACCGCGATCCTCGCGCACCCCAAGGCCAAGGAGATGGACCTGCGCTCGCTCAAGTTCTGCGGCTCGGGCGGCGCGCCGCTGCCGGTGGAGGTGGAGCAGCGCTTCTTCGATCTCACCGGCTGCCATCTCAACGAAGGCTGGGGCATGACCGAGACATCGCCCGTGGGCACCTTCACGCCCGCGCGCGGCGTGCGCAAGGCGGGCTCGTGCGGCATGCCGCTGCCGCAGGTGCGCATCAAGCTCGTGAGCCTGGACGATCCGGCGAAAGACGTCACCGCGTTCGGCGAACCAGGCGAGCTGTGCATCAAGGGCCCGAACGTGATGAAGGGCTACTGGAACAACCCCAAGGCCACAGCCGAATCGATGACGGCCGACGGCTACTTCCGCAGCGGCGACGTCG
>NZ_JBPJZE010000094.1:0-1446 GCF_051216695.1 Variovorax glucosi | reverse complement strand
GATGTGTTCCGCGGCCTCGAGGTGGTCGAGCACGCATCGAACATCGGCAACCTGCAGCTCGGCGAGCTGGCCAACAACGTGGCCAACGGCGTCGACACCTACACGCTGCTGCAGCCGCTGGGCGTGTGCGCCGGCATCACGCCGTTCAACTTCCCGGCCATGATCCCGCTGTGGATGTTCCCGATGGCCATCGTCACCGGCAACACCTTCGTGTTGAAGCCCTCCGAACAAGACCCGATGGTCACCATGCGCCTGTGCGAGCTGGCGCTCGAAGCTGGCATTCCGCCCGGAGTGCTGAACGTGGTGCATGGCGGCGAAGCCATCGTCAACGGCATCTGCGATCACAAGGACATCAAGGCGATCAGCTTCGTCGGCTCGACCAAGGTCGGCACGCACGTCTACAACCGCGCCACGCTGGCCGGCAAGCGCGCGCAATGCATGATGGGCGCGAAGAACCACGCCATCGTGATGCCCGACGCGAACAAGGAGCAGACGCTCAACGCGCTCGCCGGTGCGAGCTTCGGTGCAGCCGGTCAACGCTGCATGGCCGTGTCGGTCGCGGTGCTGGTGGGCGAGGCGCGCAACTGGGTGCCCGAGCTCATCGAGAAGGCGAAGACGCTGAAGATCGGCGCCGGCACCGAGAAGGGCGTGGACGTGGGCCCACTGGTTTCGTGCGCAGCTTACGACCGCGTGAACGGCCTTATCGAACGTGGCGAAGCTGACGGTGCGAAGCTCGTGCTCGACGGCCGCAAGCCCACCGTACCCGGCTACGAGAATGGCAACTTCGTCGGCCCGACGATCTTCACCGGCGTGAAGCCCGGCATGACGATCTATGACCAGGAAATCTTCGGCCCGGTGCTGTGCATTGCCGATGCAGAGAACATCGACGAAGCCATCGACCTGATCAACAGCAACCCGAACGGCAACGGCACGGCGATCTTCACGCAGTCGGGTGCCGCGGCGCGCCGCTTCCAGGAAGACATCGACGTGGGCCAGGTCGGCATCAACGTGCCGATTCCAGTGCCGGTTCCGATGTTCTCGTTCACCGGCTCGCGTGCGTCGAAGCTGGGCGACCTGGGCCCGTACGGCAAGCAGGTCATCATGTTCTACACGCAGACCAAGACGGTAACGGCGCGCTGGTTCGACGACAGCACCGTCTCGCACGGCGTTAACACGACGATCAGCCTCAAGTAAGAAGTCCGCCGGATGGACTTCGAACTTTCCGAAGAGCAGCGCGCCTTTGCACAGAGTGCGCGCGACTTTGCACAGGCCGAGTTCGCGCCGCACGCGGCGCAGTGGGACGCGGAAGCCATCTTCCCGAAGGAGGCGATCGCCAAGGCTGGCGAGCTGGGCTTCTGCGGCCTCTACGCGCCCGAGCGAATCGGTGGCCTCGCCTTGCCGCGACTCGACGCCGCACTGGTGTTCGAGGAGATGGCTGCGGTCGAC
>NZ_JBPJZE010000093.1:0-1453 GCF_051216695.1 Variovorax glucosi | reverse complement strand
AGCGCCATTTCGCCGGGCGTGCCGGGCACATAGGCCTCGACCGGCAGCGGCCGTCCGTGCGAGTCGACCGAGACGAACACGATCAGGCATTCGGTGGTCTTTTCCATCGAGCCGCCCTTCATGTCGCCGCTTCGCACCTCGACCGAGATGTTCATGCTGGTGTTGCCGGTGTAGGCCAGGCGGGCCTCCACCTCGACGAGGTCGCCGATCATGATCGGCCGGTGAAAGCGGATGCTGCCGATGAAGGCGGTGACGCAGTAGCGCTTGGCCCAACTGGTCGCGCAGGCGTAGCCGGCCTCGTCGATCCACTTCATGACCGTGCCGCCGTGGACCTTGCCGCCGAAGTTGACGGTGCTGGGCTCGGCAAGAAAACGCAGGGTGATCGAAGACATGGGGCCGCCTTTTCGGATATGGCTATGGGGTGGGGAGCCGCGATTATGCGAGCGGGCGCACGCTTGCGGACGCCGCCCGTCGTCCGCGCAGGCACGTTCGGCTAGCTGCCGCTGAACAGTTGCGCCAGCGTGCGGCGCAGCCAGGCATTGCCCGGGTCGGCATGAAAGCGCTCGTGCCAGTGCTGCTTCACTGCATAAGCCGGCAGCGTGAAGGGCGGCTCCAGCAGCTTTACCGGCTCCTGCGTGGCCAGCACCTTGCCGAGGATGCGCGGCACCACCACGATCAGCTCGGTGTGCGCCACGATGCGCGCCACGCTCAGGAAGCTCGACAGCCGCACCACCACGTCGCGCTTCAGGCCCAGCCGTGCGATGGTCGTGTCGACGATGGCATGCCCGGTCCCTGAGGTCGACACCACCGCGTGCGCCTCTGCCTCGAAGCGCTTGCGCGTGAGCTTGGCGCCGATGCGCGGGTGGTTCTGCGCCGCCAGGCAGACGAAGTTCTGCATGAACAGCGTCTGCTGGTAGAAGCCCGCGTCCAGCTGCGGCATGAAGCCCACGGCCAGGTCGACCTCGCCGTCCTGCAGGCGGCGTCCGCTGATGGTCGAGATGATCTCGGTCTCGATGTGCACCCCCGGCGCCGCGCGCCGCAGGTGGTCGAGCAGGCCGGGCAGCAGCACCACCTCGCTGATGTCGGTCATGCAGATGCGAAAGCGCCGCTGCGCCTGCGCGGGCTCGAAGCTGCTGCGGTTGCCCTGGGCCTGTGCCAGCTGCGCCAGCGCCTCGCGCAGGTTCGGATAGATGCGCTCGGCATGCGGCGTGGGCTGCATGCCCTGGGCGGTGCGGGTGAACAGGCGGTCGTCGAAGTGCGCGCGCAGCTTGTTCAGCGCGGTGCTGGCCGCCGCCTGCGCCATGCCCAGCCGCTCGGCCGCCTTGGAGACGTTGCCGGTCTTGTAGACCTCGTCGAACACGGCGAGCCATTCGAGATCGAGCTTGGACATCCGGGGCTCCTGCGTACGGTGAAAGACACCATTATCGAAATTTCGAATTCCGTGTATTGGCTA
>NZ_JBPJZE010000092.1:0-1455 GCF_051216695.1 Variovorax glucosi | reverse complement strand
AGTGCGCACGCAGGTCTCGGTTTCGCTGCGGTCGTCGTAGCCGATCAGCTCGATGGGGCGCTTCGCACCCTTCACCGAGAGCCCGCCCGCCGCGTTGACCTGCTCGGCCCACAGCAGGTAGTTGGGTTCCTGGCTCACCTGCGCGCCGGCGGCCCACGGGCCGGTGCGCGCGATGGCATAGCCGATCTTCACGGGGCCGCCCGGACTGTTTTGTGCGAACAGCTGCGGCGCGACGGCGGCGGCGCCCAGGGCGGTGGCGGTGCCCTGAATCCAGCGGCGGCGATTGGGATGTTGGTGCATGGAAGTCTCCTGCCGGGCGTCGATATGCGCCCGCTGCCCGGAATCGTAGAAACGCACGCCTTCGGACGCTGTGCCCGCCGTGCACAAAGCACTTGACGCAGCGTGCACGCGCCTAGTGGTTAACCCGCAAAGCCGGGGGCCTTGCATGCGCTTCACAATGCGCAGCAATCCGGCCTTGCCTTGCACTCTTTCGTTTTCGCCCTTCACCGCACGAGATGACCGCGTCCCTGCTTCTGTCCACCGACGAGATTCCGCCCAAGGAGCGCGGGCCGCTGTGGTGCGAGTGGGTATGGCGCCACTTCGGCGGCCTGGGCTCCGACCTCTACGACGACAGCGAATTCGACGGCCACCTCGCGGCCTCGCATGCGGGTGACGTGATCCTCACGCGGCTTGAAGCCAACCGGCACCGTGTGCTGAGGACGACGCAGATGGCGCGCCTGAGCGAAGCGCCTTACCTGAAGATCGTCGCGCCCTGGCAGGGCTCGGCCGAGGTTACGCAGCGCGGCCGAGCCGCCGCCGTGCGCTCGGGCGGATGGACGCTCTACGACACCACCGCCGAATACACCGTGGCCAACCCCGAGCGCAGCGACCACCTGATCGTGATGCTGCCGAAAGACCAGATCGCATCGCCCGCGCTGCCGCTCAACGACCTGGTGGCGCGCCGCATCGGCGGCGGCAGCGGCATCTCGCGCGTGGCGCTGGAGACCATGCGCAGCACGTACCTCGAACTGCCCTTCATGAGCGAGGCAGCGGCGCGCGGTGCGGGCGAACTGCTGATACAGCTGGTGCGCCTTTCGTTGATGGAACTGGCGGGCCAGGAAACGCCGCAAACGCAGCGCGAGGCCCTGAAAGACCGCATCCGCCGCCACGTTGCGCAGAACCTGCAAGACCCGGCCCTGTCGATAGACAGCATGGCGCTGGCCCTGCGCTGCAGCAAGCGCCTGCTGCACAGCGCCTTCGCCGACGACGACGAAACGCTGAACGGCTACATCCAGCACCAGAGGCTGGCTGCGAGCATCCGCGAACTGCTGGACCCGGCGAACGCGGCAAGGTCGATCACCGACATCGCGCTGGCCTCGGGCTTCGGCAACCTCTCGCACTTCAGCCGCGTGTTCCGCGAGCACACGGGCGGCAGCCCGAGCGAATTCAGGCGGC
>NZ_JBPJZE010000091.1:0-1455 GCF_051216695.1 Variovorax glucosi | reverse complement strand
AAGAAGGCTGCGGGCGGCGGCGCGCTCACGGCCATCACGGTGCTGCTGAAGTTCGGCATCTATGCGCTGGGCCTGTCGGCCTTCTGGAGCGGGCTGGGCTCGGGGCTGATGTATGCGGCCAGCTTCGTCGCGATCCAGCTGCTGCACCTGACGCTGGCCACCAAACAGCCCGCGATGACGGCGCCGGCCATGGCGGCGCGGCTGCGCGACATCAATTCGGACGGCGCGGTGAGCGATTTCGTCGACGAGGTCGCGAACCTCGTGCGCTCGCAAGTGGCGGCGGTGCTGGGCAACGTGCTGGTGGTGGTGCCGGCGGTGGTGGGCATTGCGCTGCTGGCTCAGCTGGCGCTGGAGCGGCCGCTGCTCGACGCCGCGCATGCCGCGGCCGCGCTGAAATCGCTCTCGCTGGCCGGGCCGACCGCGCTTTATGCGGCAATCACCGGCATCCTGCTGTTTTCGGCCAGCATCGTCGCCGGATGGACAGAAAACGCCTTTGTCCTGCATCGCATGGACTCCGCCATGCGTTACAACCCCCGCATCGGCGCTTTTCTCGGCGCCGCACGGGCCCGCCGCTGGGCCGACTTCATGCGCACACACATCTCAGGCTTCGCCTCCAACATCTCGCTGGGACTCATGCTCGGGCTGCTGCCCGCGTTCGCGGGTTTCTTCGGGCTTGGCCTGGACGTGCGGCACGTGACACTCTCGGCCGGACAGATCGCCGCAGCCGCGGCAGCCACCGGCCTCGCGGTGCTGCAGCAGCCCCCGCTGTGGTGGGCGGTAGCGGCGTTCCCGGTCATTGGCGCGCTCAATGTGAGCGTGAGTTTCTACTTCGCTTTCCGCCTGGCGCTGCGTGCGCACAGCGTGAGCCTCGGTGACCGCGCCCGCATCCGCAGCGCGATCTGGGCCCGCTGGCGCAGCCGGCCGGTGAGCTTTTTCCTGCCTGGATGAATTTGACGAGCTTCCTCAACGATCTGCTGGGCTTCTGGTCCGAATGGGTGCGCCCCTCGGCGGGCCTGCCCACTATTCTGTGGTCGCTGCTGCTGGCGGCGGCGGCGGCTTCCGGCCACCTGGTGCAACGCTACCTGGGGCTCCCCAAGGTGATCGGCTATTCGCTGGTGGGCGCGGTGGTGGGCTTCGCCGGCTTCGAAGGCGCGATCTGGCCGCTGCGCGGCATCAGCCTCTTTTTGCTCGAGCTCGGCGTGGCCGTGGTGCTGTTCGAGGCTGGCGGGCGCCTGCCGCTGCGCTGGTTCCGCCACAACCCGATGGTGCTGGTGCAGAGCCTGCTGGAAGCCACGCTGACCTACTTCAGCGTGTACTGGGTGCTCACGCTGCTGGGCCTGCCCGAGCCGGTGGCCAACCCGATCGCGCTGATGGCCATCGTCGCCTCGCCGGCAGTTCTGCGCCGCGTGATCATCGACACCCGCGCCGCCGGCCCCGTGACCGAGCGCGCGATGA
>NZ_JBPJZE010000090.1:0-1464 GCF_051216695.1 Variovorax glucosi | reverse complement strand
ATGGGCGCGCTCCTTCAGTTTTCGCAGGGAAAGGGAGCATATTGCGATGCACAAAGAATGCCAAACACTTTAATAGGGGTCAGATTCTTATTAAATGTTGAGTTTTCTTATCGGAATTAAATTGGGGACATATCAAAAACAGGAGCACAAAGGCCAACCGGTGCGATGAATTGGCGCCGCTTTTCAGTTCAGGATGAACTGTTCGAGGGCGGCCGGCCGGCCTTGGCTTTGACCACGCGGCGGTCGGTGGACTTCTGCAGGTCATCGAGAAAATCGTCGTCGCCTGCAGCCCAGCCCCGCAAGGTGGCCTCGGTCAGCGCGCTCTGGTCAGCGGCGCGTACCCCTGCGCGCACCAACTCGACATACGCGGCCTCCCGCGCGAACGGCGTGTTGCCGAGCTCCCAATACAGCGGATGCGGCGTCAGCAGCCGGTCGTGCCGCAGGCCGGCGTAGTGGCCGTGGCTGGACCACGGAAAGTCGCGCGCATCGGCCACCATGCCCGCCCGCACTGGGTTGAGGTCGATGTAGGCCATGCATGTCAGCAGGTAGCGGTCGGTCTGGATCAGCGTCGACCGGTAGCGCCCCTCCCACAGCGTGCCGCTGCGGCCATGGCGATCGTTGAAATAGCGCACGTAGCTGCGGCCCACCGACTGCATGAACTGGGGCAGGCCGGTGGTGCTGTTGGGCGTGGCCAGCAGGTGGAAGTGGTTGTCCATCAGCACATAGGCGTGCAGCGCGATGCCGAAGCGCGTGGCGTTCTCGGCCAGCAGCGCGAGCAGCTTCTCGTGGTCTGCGCGGTCCACGAAGATCGGCTGACGGTTGTTGCCGCGCTGGATCACGTGGTGCGGCATGTCGGCCAGCGTGAGGCGGGGAAGGCGGGCCATGGGGTATGCGGACGCGAGTTGCGCGCCGGCGTTCAGGCGAGACGGAAGCGCGTGTCGCCCAGCGTGTCGAGCCCGAACTGCGCCAGCAGCTCGCGCAGCCGAGTCGCCGCACTCGCTTTGCGCTGCCCGGTGTAGCGCGCCAGGATCAGTTCGTTCTTCATGCTGTGCTCCCAGCCGACCAGTTCGGTCACCGTGACGCTGTAACCGTTGGCTTCGAGATACAGGCAGCGCAGCACGTTGGTGAGCTGACTGCCGATTTCGCGCGTATGCAGCGGATGGCGCCACAGCTCTGCCAGCGGTGTACGCGAGAGCGCCAGCGCCTTGGTTTCGCGCAGGCAGGCCGCCACTTCGGCCTGGCAGCAGGGCACGAGCACCATGCAGCGCGCCTTCTTGGCCAGTCCGAAGGCGATGGCGTCATCGGTGGCGGTGTCGCAGGCGTGCAGCGCAGTGACCACGTCGATCTGCTCCGGCAGTTCGCTCGCCTGCGCCGATTCGGCCACGGTGAGATTCAGGAACGACATGCGGTCGAAGCCCAGCCGCCGCGCCAGCGCGCGCGAACGCTCGACCAGTTCGCCGCGCG
>NZ_JBPJZE010000008.1:0-2559 GCF_051216695.1 Variovorax glucosi | reverse complement strand
GGGCGATGGCGGTCAGCACCGCGTCGCCACCCGCGCGGCCATGTCGCTCGTTCACGGCCTTGAAGCCGTTCAGGTCGATCAGCATCAGCGAGAAAGGCCGGCCGTCGCGCAGCCATTCCTCGCCGCGGTTCTCGAAACCGGCACGGCTGGCGGCGCCGGTGAGAGCGTCGGTGCCCGAGTCTTCCGCTTTCCGCTGCGTGCGCGCCTCGCCACCGCCATCGCCCCGCAGGCGCATACCGAGCGCGAAGATGAAGACGACCAGTTCGGCGATCACTGCGGCCTGCACCAGATTCGGCTGGGGCGGCGCCCATGCCGGCCCGATCCAGGCCGACATCCGCGCAATCGAGAGGCCGCCGAGCAGCAGTGCCGCGCCGGCCAGGAACAGCGCTGCCGGCCAGGGCTGGCGGCGCAGCACCTTCACAGCGCCCGCCGCGAGGATCACGGTGGAAGCCACCGCCAGCGCCTGCACCATGCGCAGCGTCCACAGGCGCTGCGTCTCGAGGGCGGCATAGAGCGTGGCGATCGCGAAGATGACCAGGGTTGCTTGTGCGATGCGGTCGAGCCGGGGCGCGAAATCTTCCAGCCGCAGCAATTGCCGCACGAACTGCAGCCGGCAGGCCGTCCACAACACCAGCGCCGCCGCGGGCCATTGTGCGAATTGCGCGGAAGGCGCGAGGCTGTTCAACCCGGCGAAGGCGGCCAGTGCGCACGCGCAGCTCAACGCGTACCAGCCGTGGACCTTCGTGCCGAACGCCAGCAGCAGCACCAGGCCGCACACCGTCAGGCCGGCCAGCAGGCCGTAGCTCACGCCGTCGAACATCGGGCCCCTTAAAACTCCGCGCCTTCGACCAGGAAGCGCAGCCTGCGCACGCCCTGCCATTCATCGGCATCGAGCCGGAACGCCAGCTTGACCTTCGGCGGCAGCGGCTCGGTGTGGCTGAACCAGATCGCATCGATGGGCTGGCCCTGGTGCCTGAGCTTGAGCGACAGGTGCTTCTCGCCCACCAGCCGCTGCGAGACCACTTCCACCTCTTCGCTGAAGGTGGGCGGCGCAAAGCCCTGGCCCCACACCTCGCGGTGCAGCGTGTCGACGAGGTCGATGCGCATGTACTCGCGCGCTATCGGCCCGTCGGTCTCGATCTGCCGCGTGAGCTCGGCCTCGGCCAGCCATTCGCCGGCCACCTGCGCGAAGCCTTTTTCGAAAGTCTCGAAGTGCTCGCGCGCGACCGTGCAGCCGGCTGCCATCGCATGGCCGCCGAAGCGCAGCAGCACGCCCGGGTGGCGCTTGGCCACGAGGTCGAGCGCGTCGCGCAGATGAAAGCCGGGAATCGAGCGGCCCGAGCCCTTCAGCTCCTGCTCCTTGCCCGGCGCGCCGCTCGCGGCGAAGACGAAAGTCGGGCGGTGAAAGCGGTCCTTGATGCGCGAGGCCACGATGCCCACCACGCCTTCGTGAAAGCCCGCGTCGAACACGCTGATGGCCGGTGGCGGGGCTTCGATGCCTTCGCCATCGGTGGCGAACAGCGATTCGGCCAGCAGCAGCGCCTGGTCGCGCATGCCGCCCTCGATGTCGCGTCGCTCGCGGTTGATGCCGTCGAGCATGCGCGCGAGTTCCTCGGCGCGGCCTGCGTCGTCGGTCAGCAGGCATTCGATGCCCAGCGTCATGTCGGCCAGCCGGCCAGCGGCGTTGATGCGCGGGCCGAGGGCAAAGCCGAAGTCGAATGTGGTGGCTGCCGATGCATTGCGGCCAGCGGCCTTGAACAGTGCGGCCACGCCGGCGGGCATCGTGCCGGCACGGATGCGGCGCAGGCCTTGCGCCACAAGGCGGCGGTTGTTGGCGTCGAGCTTCACCACGTCGGCCACGGTGCCGAGCGCCACAAGCGGCAGCAGCACATCGAGCTTGGGCTGCGTGGCCGTGTCGAACACGCCGCGCTTGCGCAACTCGGAGCGCAACGCGAGCAGCACATAGAACATCACGCCGACACCGGCGATGCTCTTGCTCTCGAACTCGCAGCCGGGCTGGTTGGGGTTGACCAGCACGTCGGCCGAGGGCAGCTCGGGGCCGGGCAGGTGGTGGTCGGTCACCAGCACCTGCAGGCCGCGCACCTTGGCGGCGGCCACGCCTTCGACGCTGGCGATGCCGTTGTCGACGGTGATCAGCATGTCGGCGCCGCTGTCGGCCACGCGCTCGGCAATGGGCGGCGTGAGGCCGTAGCCGTCGACCACGCGATCGGGCACAAGGTAGCTCACGTGCTTTGCGCCCAGCAGGCGCAGGCCGCGCACGCCGACCGCGCAGGCGGTGGCGCCGTCGCAGTCGTAGTCGGCAACGATGCACAGGCGCTTGACCTGGGCGATGGCGTCGGCCAGCAGCGCCGCGGCCTCGTGCGTGCCGCGCAGCGTGTCGGGGAGCAGCAGGCGTGCGAGGCCGTCGTCGAGTTCTTCCTTGGCGCGCACGCCGCGGGCGGCGAAGAGCCTTGCCAGCAGCGGATGCACGCCGGCCTGCTCCAGCGCCCAGACGGTGCGCGGGGGGATTTCCCTGGCGATGATCTTCATAGCGCCTCC
>NZ_JBPJZE010000089.1:0-1467 GCF_051216695.1 Variovorax glucosi | reverse complement strand
CGTCTCGGTTCTGATAGGCGAATCTTGTTGGCAACCGAATATGCGTTGCCGCAGCGATATCTGCTTCCGTAACCATTCCCTGCCTCCATCATTTTTCCAGCAGCGTACTCACATCGAATACATCGCAGCCAAGTTGCGCAAGCCCCTCATCTCCTATCTGAACTCCCTGCTGCGTCACCAAAGAGATAGCTGCGACAAATCATTTGAAAGCTCAAAATGGGTCGCGCGCCGGTCAATTGACCGCATAGTCACCAGGAGACGCCACCGTCGTATTCGGCGCCAATCGGAATACGCACTCCACATACGGCCGAACCTCCAACCATTCCGCTTGGCGGTCATAAAACTGCACAAGCACCCTCCCGACGTCCACCGCGCTTGGTGCTCCAGAAGACCAGTGC
Organism: Variovorax glucosi; assembly: GCF_051216695.1. Classification (NCBI taxonomy): domain Bacteria; kingdom Pseudomonadati; phylum Pseudomonadota; class Betaproteobacteria; order Burkholderiales; family Comamonadaceae; genus Variovorax; species Variovorax glucosi. The sequence goes on along the minus strand of NZ_JBPJZE010000089.1, from coordinate 1,069 downwards.
ACGGAAAACGCGGCCCGAACATCCGCAGTGGAATGCTTGTCCGCGTCCTGGTGACCGTAAGCGTGAAACTCTCTGACGGCTCCCGGCGCCGCGTAGTCGCTAGCAGCGCCCGGGCACTTGGCCCCCTTCGTTACTTGCTCACGCTCGACATGCGCGCGAGAGAACGAATCCTGAACGGTATGCAAAAGGCTTCCGAACGCGACCGCACCCAGATAGGAAGGCTTGCGGATGTTCGGATTGCCGAGAGCAAAAAGGTCCTGCACGCTCCATCCGTTCATGCCAAAGACATCGCGAACACCCGCCACGTCTTGATTCGCAACGATGCCATTGGCAGGGATCTTTCTGGTCGCGACCTTCCACGTGAACTCGGCCCACATCATGATGCGCCCGTAGGTAATGTCTGGCGGTTCACCATCGACCGAGCCCATCGCGTGAAGAAACTGCATGTCCCCGAAGTGGGACCGTACAAGTAGCGGTGCCGTCTTGGCATTCAGTACTTCACCGCGGGCTGCCCTCTTCTTCCCGTCGTAGAACACTCGCCCCCAGCACTCCGGTTGCACGACAAGGCGCACCGTGTCTCCGACCTTGCATCCCCCGTACTTACCGAACGAAGATTCGAATCTGAATGGCGGGTCATCATTCCAACGTACTCCGGCGAGCACGTAGGCCTGTGCCGGGTCCCAATCAGGGTCGGCGCAGATATCCGCGTCTCCATCGCAATCCAATGACCGGTTTGCGATCTCTTCGTGAACTGGGCTGCCGAACTTTCGAACGCCCAAGTCCACGAGCTTGCTGAGCAACTTGTCTCCGGTCGGTTGTCCCATCTTCGCGAGCTTCTTCTCGAAGGACGTTCCGTCCGGCGATAGCTCGAAGGCAAAGGATGCGCCCGGCATCAACATGAATGCCGCTGTGGCTACGCTCGCCGCTTTCCAAAGCATCTTCGGCCTCCCATACCTTTGTGGTACTCCCCTGTACTACGGTAGCGGGGGTGAGAGGTCCTGGGCATCCCTACTTTGTGGGATGCCCAGTTGAAGCCGACTGAGAGCGCTAGCACCCGCTCTACCCTAGC
>NZ_JBPJZE010000088.1:0-1469 GCF_051216695.1 Variovorax glucosi | reverse complement strand
AGGGGATTGGGCGCCAACCAGCAGTGCCAGTGCAAAGTCGTGTTGGACGGACAGGCGCTGGCGGTGCCCCACCCGGGACTTGATGGCCGCAATGTGCTTTGACCAGGCGTGCTGCGCGTTCGTCATGCGCAACTCCCCATCTGAATTGAGACGGGCACAGCATGCCAATTTCAGATAGGCGCGGCACGTCTGGGGTTTGGGGAACGCTTATTTCACACCGCCCAAACTTCATTGGAAATCGCATACACCGCGTCCTTATTCCATTTCTATTTCATAAATGAAGTAATCAAAGAGCTCACAATCCAATCCCAAGAAACTATGGTGCGAACAGTCTCAGGGTTTTGCTCCAATGTTTTGAGCCCCAACATAAGTTGATCCTCCAGCGCGTCAAGACTGTCGAAGACCCGGTTATGAAAGAACTTCTCGCGCAACTCATCCCAGACATGCTCAATCGGGTTGAGCTCCGGCGCATAAGGAGGCAGCTTTAGCAGGTAAATGTTGTCCGGCGCTTTGAGCATCCCACTTCGGTGCCAGCCCGCCCCGTCTATCACCATCACGATGTGCTCATCTGGGTGGCGCTTGGAGACCTCGTTGAGAAACAGCTGCATGCAGCTGGTGTTGACTTGAGGCAGCATCAAGCTATCCAACTCTCCCGTACATGCATCCACCGCTCCATAGGCATAGGTGTACTCGTGGGTTAGCATGGCTTGGCACATAGGCCGCATCGGATAAGGTGCCCAGCACCTGCGCACGTCCGAGATACGGCCAAACCGCACCTCGTCCTGAAACATCAGCTTGACGGGTTTGCCGCCTGCCCAGTCTTGGACGATTTCGCTGAGGATTTCGGGGAGTTTTTTTTCCACTCCTCTTGCGCCAAGGGATCGCTTTGGGGGTGGCGCTTGTCAGGCACCAGCTTTCTCCAGTTGTGACGATGCAACAGGTTGTAGATTGACGACAGCCCTACCGCTCGACCCAAGCGCTTGTCCAGTGCGGCTTTGATCTGGCCGACCACCAAGACGCCGCCAGTTTGAGCTTGCTCAATAAAGGGGGTCAAAAACTCGCGCTCTTGCTCAATCGTCAGGTTCTGCCGTTTGCGTCCGCCAGGAGCAGGCGCACCTCCAGCACCAACGAAACGCCCGGCGATGAAGCGCCGACGTAGCTGGCAAGCCCAACCAAGGGAGACGCCTATGACTTGGGCTGTCTGCTCCAGGCTGAGGCCGTACAGCAGGGGCAGCAAAACCGCCTGCGCTTGGCGCAACTCGTCCAGTGTTGTGGCCTGTTTGATAGCAATTTGCGCAATTTCGACAGTCTCGTCACCCCCAGTAAACGGACGCGCCATGACCTTCTCCATCAACTTTGATAGTCAATATTATTGCACTAATGTTTAGGAAATGGAATAAGGTATCGCCTGCAGATGCTGTGCACGTTCAATGCGGGAGAACAACGTTTCCCAAGATGCGCAGGGCTTC
>NZ_JBPJZE010000087.1:0-1469 GCF_051216695.1 Variovorax glucosi | reverse complement strand
ATAGCGCCGCTGGCCTTCGGCGTAGAGGGTGTCGAAAACGAGGCTGGACTTGCCCGAGCCGCTGGGCCCGGTGACCACCGTCATCTCGCCGGTGCGGATGTCGAGGTCGAGGTTCTGGAGGTTGTGCTGGCGCGCGCCGCGAATCCGGATGGAGCCCTGTGTCATGAGTGCCTTGGGGGGTGGGGCAAACATTCTAGGGAGTGCGCAATGACGGATTTGTGCACTACGTCACAAGGTCGGTGGCTGCGCAGGGGTTTGTCCGAATGGAATTCACGATACTTTCAGAAACAAATACGACATTAGTTTTCACCTTCTCACAAACCGCTTCCCCCATTCCCTCGAAAGATTTCCATGACGAAGACGACGACGCGCATGCTTTGCGCCGCCGCCCTCCTGGCCTTCAGCGCCGTGGGCGCATCGGCCCAGATCCTGATCGGCCAGACCCCTGGCGTGACCGGCTCGGTGGCCGCGAGCGTGAACGAGACCATCGGCGGCGCGCAGCTGGTGATCGACTCGGTCAACGCCCAGGGCGGCATCAACGGCGAGCAGATCGAGGTGATCCGCATGGACGACGGCCTCGACGCCAAGCGTTCGCTGGAGAACACGCGCGTGCTCATCGAAGACAAGAAGGTCGTCGCGCTGCTGCTCAACCGCGGCACGCCCAACACGCTCGCGGTGATTCCGCTGCTCGACAAGTACGGCGTGGCGCTGGTCGGCCCTTCGACGGGCGCGATGGCGCTGCACAAGCCGCTGCAGAAGCACGTGTTCAACGTGCGCGCCACCTACCAGCGTGAGGCCGAGAAGGCGGTGCAGCACCTGCTGACCATCGGCCTCACGCGGATCGCGGTGGTGCACGTGACCGACTCGTTCGGCACCGACGCGCTCGAAGGCGCGATGACCGGCTTCACCAAGGGCAAGGCCCAGCCGACCGTGACCATTCCGGCCGACCGCGACAAGCCCGACTACAAGACCATCGTGCCTGCCATCAAGAGCGCCGACGCGCAGGCCGTGGTGTGGATCGGCTCGAGCGCTGCGGTGATCGACGGCATCAAGGCGCTGCGCGCGGCGGGCTCGGCGGCGCAGGTGGTCACGCTGTCGAACAACGCCTCGTCGAGCTTCATCAAGCAGCTGGGCGACGCGAGCAAGGGCGTGATCGTGACGCAGGTGTTCCCGAACGAGCGCTCGATCGGCCAGCCGATGGTGAAGGAAGCACTGGCACTCGCACAGGCCAAGGGTCAGGTGGAGCTGTCGCCGGCCATGCTCGAAGGCTTCGCCTCGGCCAAGGTGCTGGTTGAGGCGCTGCGCTGCGCGGGGCCCAAGCCCACGCGTGCGAAGATGGTCGCTGCGCTCGAAAGCCTCAAGGGCTACGACCTGGGCGGCGGGCTGGAGGTGAGTTATTCGCCGCAGGACCACAGCGGCATCGACTTCGCGGACCTTTCGATCATCAGCGATGGTCGCTTCAAGCGCTG
>NZ_JBPJZE010000086.1:0-1470 GCF_051216695.1 Variovorax glucosi | reverse complement strand
CAGCGCGACGGCTGCGCCCGCCAGGATGGGCCAGAACCAGGCGAAAGGCATCCCGCCGCTGACTCTGCCGGGTGTTTCGTTTGCGGGCTGTTCGATGGGGGCGAGCTCGGAAAGTCTGCTTTCTTCGGATTTGTTGTGCATGCGGAAACCTCTTCTTCTCCTCGTTGTGTTTTCGTGGGGCTCGCTCGCTCGCTCAATCGGCGCTGCGAGTTGCGGTGACCATGCAGTAGTCGAAGTCGCGCCAGAACATACCCAGCGCGAGCGCGCAGTAGCTGGCAACGATGTGCTTGCGCCGCCACGGGCTGAGCTTGCCGCGCGCCTTCCAGAGCTCGGCCAGCGTGAAGCGGGTGGCCAGCACCGGGATGTGCAGCGCACTGGGCGCGACGCGCCAGCGCAGCGACTTGACTTCGATGTCGTCGAAGCCGTGCTCGCGCAGTGCGGCGACGAAGTCTTCGCGCACGGCCAACGTGGGCACGGCCCAGCTGTCGGCCCACAGGCGGTGCAGCCAGCTGGCCAGGCGGCCGGGCTGGGGGCGCAGCAGAAAGCCATCAACAACAGCCAGCCGCGCGCCGGGCTTCAGCAGCCGCGCGGCTTCGCGGATGAAGTCGGCCTTGGCGGTGCCGTCGGCATAGCAGGCGCTCTCGACGGCCCATGCCCCATCGGCCTGCGCGGCGGGCAGGCCGGTGCGTGTGTAGTCGGCTTCGAGGTGAGCCATGCGGTCGGCCACGCCTGCGGCGGCGTCGAGCTTCGCGGCGATGCGGTTCTGCACTGCGACGTTGGTCACAGTGATGGCATACAGCGATGGATCGTCGCTTACCAGCGTGCGCGCGGTGGCGCCGGCGCCGCAGCCCATGTCGATCACGCAGCGGCGTTGTGTGGTGCCGGGCTGTGCGTCTCCGAGCTGCAGCGCACTGCCGACCACGCGGTTCATCTCCACCAGCATGCCTTCGCGCCGCAGCGGGTTCAGGCCCGCGCGCCAGAAGCCGAAGTGCATGTTGTAGCTAGGGCTCCAGGCGCTGTAGTCGGTCGCGACTTCGGTGAAGTAGTCCTGCGTGTCCTCGGCTGTGATGGGCGCGCTGGCTTGGCTTGCCGGGGTGCGCAGGGGCGTTTCGTGCGGCACGCGGAAGTCGGGCTGGAAGACTGTGGGCATGGCGGTTCCCTCGGTGGTTGCTTGTTCGTTGGTTCTCAGAGGCGGCAGTTGCCGTCGTCGCAGGAAGGCGCGACGCGCCCGGCCAGCCTTGCGGCCAGCCAGCGCGGAATGCGGTAGCGGTTGCGCGCCAGCAGCGCATAGGCGCGGTCGGCCAGCGGCGCGACGATCGGCAGGTCGAGCAGGAAGCTGCCGCTCGATAAGCCCACCGCCGTTCGGCAGATGCGGATTGCGGGCACGCCGACGAAGACCCGGCCTTCGGCGTCCGACACGTGGATGGCCGCCATCAGCGCGTCGCGCGGAGCCGGGCCGTTGCTGAACGC
>NZ_JBPJZE010000085.1:0-1473 GCF_051216695.1 Variovorax glucosi | reverse complement strand
GGGCCTGCTCGAGGATCGCCGAAGCCGGCATGTCGGGGCTGACCCGGCCGCGCGGCGCGGCGCCCGAGGCGGCACAGCGCTCGGCCTCGTCCATGTCGGCCAGCACGCGCAGGCTGCGTTCGTAGAACTCCGTGCCTTCGGGCGTGAGCTGCAGCTTGCGCGTGGAGCGGTGCACCAGCTGGATGCCCAGGCGCAGTTCGAGCCGCGCCACCAGCTTGCTCACGGCCGAGGGCGTCATGCCCAGCAGGCGCGCCGCCGCCGAAAAGCCGCCGGACTCGACCACCTGCACGAAAGCTTCCATCTCGCCGGAGCGGTTGACGTCGATGCGCGGCATGGCTCTTCTTCCAATCTGTGCGTTCAACTCACAAGTATGTGTACTAGCGGCATTATAGTCATAGACGCATTTCGTCCGCACAGTACAGGGCATCATGCCAATCGCTCTACTCGCCCTCACCGCCGGTGCCTTCGGTATAGGCACCACCGAGTTCGTCATCATGGGCCTGCTGCTGCAGGTCTCGACGGATCTTCAAGTCTCCATCACGGCCGCCGGCCTGCTGATCTCGGGCTACGCGCTCGGGGTGGCGGTGGGCGCACCCGTGCTCACCATCGCCACCCGCAAGCTGCCGCGCAAGACCGTGCTGCTGGCGCTCATGGCGATCTTCACGCTCGGCAATCTCGCCTGTGCCGTGGCGCCCAACTACGAAATGCTGATGGCCGCGCGCGTCATCACCTCGCTGGCACACGGCACTTTCTTCGGTGTCGGCTCGGTGGTGGCCACCGGCTTAGTGGCGCCCGAACGCCGCGCCTCGGCCATCGCGATCATGTTCACCGGCCTGACCGCCGCCACGCTGCTCGGCGTGCCGGCCGGCGCCTGGCTGGGCCTGCAGTTCGGTTGGCGCTCGGCCTTCTGGGCCGTGACGCTGATCGGCGTGCTGGCCTTCACGGTGCTCGCGGTGTTCGTGCCGCGCGTCAAGGGCGAAACCAAGCCAGCGCCGTTGCGCGAAGAGCTGGCCGTGCTGGCACGCCCGCAGGTGCTGCTCGGCCTGGCGATGACGGTGCTCGGCTTTGCCGGCGTGTTCGTGGTGTTCACCTACATCCAGCCGCTGCTCACGCAGGTCACCGGGCTTTCGGAGTCGGCCGTGTCGCCGATCTTGCTGGTGTTCGGCGGCGGCCTTGCGGTCGGCAACATCCTCGGCGGCAAGCTGGCCGACCGCATGGGCCCGATTCCGGCGCTGAAGATCATCTTCGCGCTGCTGGCCGCGGTGCTGCTGGTGTTCAACTTCGCGGCGCCGCACAAGTGGCTGGCTCTACTGGCGGTGCTGATGTGGGGCGCGGTGGCTTTCGGCAACGTGCCGGGGCTGCAGGTGTATGTGGTGAAGCAGGCCGAGCGCTTTACGCCACAGGCGGTGGACGTGGCCTCGGGCCTGAACATCGCGGCCTTCAACCTGGGCATTGCCGGCGCGGCCTGGGCCG
>NZ_JBPJZE010000084.1:0-1475 GCF_051216695.1 Variovorax glucosi | reverse complement strand
GAGCGCATCGACGCCGGCCCTGGCCAGCGCTTCGCGCAGGGCGGTTTCACGTTCGGACGCCAGGCGCGCGAAGCGCTTGCGAAAGCCCGCGTCGTGGGTGTCGACCCACAGCTGCTCGCCGGTCTCGGCATCGCGCAGCGGCACCAGGCCGAGGTCGGGCAACTCGAGTTCGAGCGGGTCGAACAGGCGCACGGCGATCACCTCGTGGCGCTGCACCAGTTGGCCCAATGGGCGCTCCCAACCGGGCTCGCTCAGGAAGTCGGACACCACGAACACGGTGGAGCGGCGCGGCATCAGCGTGGCGGCCGACTTGAGCAGGTCGTCCAGGCGCGTCATGCCTTTCTGCGTGGGGGCAGTCTCGGCCTTGCCGGCGCGCTTTTCCATCGCATGCAGCAGGTGCAGCACGTGGCGCCGGCCGGTGCGTGGCGGAATCACCGCTTCGAGGTCGCGGCCGTAGACCAGCGCGCCAACCCGGTTGCCGTGCCGTGTGAGCAGCCGCGCCAGCACGCCGACGAAGCCTGCTGAAATCTCGCGCTTGGCCTTCAGGCCCGAGCCGAAATCGACCGAGCGGCTCAGGTCGAGCACGAACCACGCGGCCATTTCGCGGTCTTCGGTGAACACGCGAACGTGCGGGGTCTGCAGCCGGGCAGTGACGTTCCAGTCGATGTGGCGCACATCGTCGTGGTGCTGGTACTCGCGCAGGTCGGCCAGGTCGAGCCCGGTGCCGCGCATCAGCGTGCGGTAGTCGCCCTGCAACAGGCCGTCGAGGCGGCGGATCACGGTCCATTCGAGCCGGCGCAGCGCGCGTTCGGCCCCACCGGCTTCTGCGGCGAGCCGTTCGTCGTTTGCGGCCGCGGGGGCCTTACGCCACCAGCTTTTCATGTTCGAGCGGTTTCGGTGGAGCGGGGACTGCACGCATGATCTTCTCGACCAGTCCGTCGGGCGTCAGGCCTTCGGACAAGCCTTCGTATGAAAGCGTCACGCGGTGGCGCAGCACGTCGGGCACCAGCGCCGTCATGTCTTCCGGCAGCGCATAGCTGCGGCCGCGCAGCAGCGCCAGGGCGCGCGCGCCTTCGGTCAGGCTGATGCTGGCGCGCGGGCTGGCGCCGAAGGTGATGAAGCGGCGCAGGTCTTTCAGGCCGTGCTTCTCGGGCGTGCGCGTGGCCGACACCAGCTTCACGGCGTATTGAATGAGCGAGGGGTCGACATACACGCGCCGCGCCTCGGCCTGCAGCGCCGCGAGCTGATCGGTGGTGGCGACCGGCGTGGCGTTGACGGGCGGGCCGATCACGCGCTGGACGATGACGAATTCTTCCTCGTCGCTCGGGTAGTCGACCAGCACCTTCATCATGAAGCGGTCGACCTGCGCCTCGGGCAGCGGGTAGGTGCCTTCGGTCTCGATGGGGTTCTGCGTGGCCATCACGAGGAAGGTGCGCGGCACCTTGTGCGTTTCGCCGGCGATGGTGACTTGGCGC
>NZ_JBPJZE010000083.1:0-1479 GCF_051216695.1 Variovorax glucosi | reverse complement strand
TCCGACACCGCTCACAGGCGTGCGCCTCGGCGTGCCCGAGGCCTACTTCTGGGAAGAGGTCGATCCGCCCGTGGCCGAGCTGGCCCGCGAGCGCCTCGAGCTGCTGCGCGCAGCCGGTGCCGTGCTGGTGCCTTGCGACCTCGCCGAAGCCGGTGCGTTGTTTCAAGAGGGATCGATGACGATCTCGCTGCACGAGATCCTGCCCGCGCTGGCCGCCTACTTCGCGCGGCACGACCGCCTCTTCGACGCGCGCGCGCTCACCGACGCGGTGGTCAGCCCCGACGTGCGCCCGCTGTTCGAACGCCTCTTCGGCGCGGCGGCCATCACGCCCGAGGCCTACGCCCACGCGCTGCACACCCTGCGCCCGCGCATGCAGGCGGCGTACCGCAATTGCTTCGCGCGGCACGACCTGGCCGCCCTCGTCTTCCCGACCAGCCCGCTGACCGCCGCGCGCCTCGGCGAAGACGTGGAGGTAACGCTGTGCGGCCGTCCCATCTCGGCTTTTTCGGCCTACATCCGCAACACCGGCCCGGCCGGCATGGCGGGCCTGCCGGCGGTGAGCCTGCCGATGGGCCTCACCTCCAACGGCCTGCCCGCCGGGCTGGAATTGACCGGCGCACAAGGCTCCGACACGGCGCTGCTGGCACTGGCGCTCGGCATCGAAGCCGCGCTGCCCGAAGCACCAATCGCCCCAAGCGTGCAGAAGTTGGCAAGCCACTGAACACGGCGTCGCCAAAACACTACGCCCCTTCGCGTAACAGGCCTTCACGGCTTGATGCGGGATCGGCGATGCTCAAGGCATGCCCGCAAATTCACGACCGCCTCAACGCCCCGGATGGCGCGCCGCCGCACTGATCTACACGATCACCGGCGCCGTCTGCATCCTGGCCTGCGCTGTCGTGCCCGACAGCGAGGCCGGCATGCTGGTTGCCATCGCTAGCGGGCTGCCGTGGTCGCTGAGCCTGCTGACGCTCGACCTCTCGCCCGGCGTGGCGAACACGGCGCTGATGATGCTGGCCGGCAGCTGGGCGATCAATGCCGCGCTGCTGTGGTGGCTGGCGCTGCGGCGGCCCGGGCACCATGGGCCGTCGCACCCGGCGTAGCGCCACCTTCAGCATCCAGCCCCAGGTAGGCGCGCCGCAGCTCCGGACGCGCCATCAGTTCTTCCGGCCGGCCCAGCGCGACGATGCGCCCTTCTTCCAGCACCGCAGCGCGCTCGGCCAAGTCGAGCGCCATGCCCACGTTCTGCTCCACCAGCAGCACCGAAACGCCGTGGCTGCGCAGTTGCGACACCACGCGCAGCACTTCGCGCACCACCAGCGGGGCAAGGCCGAGCGAAGGTTCGTCGAGCATCAGCAGGCGCGGCCGCGCCATCAGCGCGCGGCCGATGGCCAGCATCTGGCGTTCGCCGCCCGAGAGCGTCGACGCCATCTGCGGACGGCGCTCGCGCAGGCGCGGGAAGATCTCGAAGATCTCGTC
>NZ_JBPJZE010000082.1:0-1481 GCF_051216695.1 Variovorax glucosi | reverse complement strand
TGACCACAACACCATGGTGCGGCTGGGCACCATGGCCTACCTGGCGACCTTCGGCAGCGACAAGGTGGGCTTCACCGTGCTGGGCAAGACGCCGGAAGGCAAGCCCGACTACATCCGCGGCCTGCGCGGGCTGGTGGAGCGCAATGCGATGCGCTACTTCCTGACGCTAGATGCGTACCTTTCGGCTCCAGGGCCGGAGCAGGCCGACCGCCGCCAGCCCCGCTGGTTCGCGGCGGCCGAGCAGTACCCGCGCCAGTTGCACGAAGTTGATCTCGACACTTACCTCGCGCTCAAGCGCGAAGACCGGCAGCGCGACGGCGCCAGTCGCTGAATCAGCCGGCGAGTGTGAGCAGCGGCACGTCGCGCGCGCGGCTCATGGCTTCGAGTTCGGCGCGCGTGCGCGTCGCCAGCCAGGCGGCCAGCGCCTCGTGCGTGGCCGGCGCCAGCATGTCGCGCGAGGCGATCTGCGCCGCTTCGCAGAGCCGGTCGGCGAAGTGCGGCTCCAGCGCGGCCACGGCCACGCGGCCATCGGCGCAGGGGTAGACGCGGTAGCCGGCATGCGCGCCGCCGACCGTGCCCGAGGGCTGCGTCAGGCCCCAGGTGCGGGGCAGGGCGAGCCAGTCGGCCGAGGCGTTCAGCGCCACTTCGAGGTACACGCCGCCCGGCTTGCGGGACTGCAGCAGCATGGCCTTCAGCACCGCCTCGCTGGCGAGCAGGGCGCCGCCCATGTCGGCGTAGAGCGTCGGCGGAAGCTCGGTGCCGGTGACAAGCCCGCTTTCGGCGAGGTAAGTCAGGTCGTGGCCCGGCTCCTCGGCGCGTTCGCCCGGCGCGCCGACGATGGCCACTTGCGACAGCGACGGGTGGCGCGCCTGCAGCGCAGGCCAGTCGAGGCCGAGCTTGCGCAGCGCGGAGGGGCGGAACGACGTGAGCAGCACGTCCGTTTGCGCGAGCTCGGCGTGCAGTTGCTGTTGCCCTGCGTCTGTCTTCAGATCGGCCGTTTCGATGGCGATGCCTTCGTGCAGTGCGGCATACGCGGGCTTGTTGTAGAGCGCCATCGGGTCGCCGCCTGGCGGCTCGAGCTTCAGGCAGGTGGCGCCCATGCCACGACAGCGCAGCAGCGCCGCTGGCCCGGGCAGGTTGAGCGCAAGGCTCAGCACGCGCACGCCTTCTAGCGGTTGGAAGGAGATGGGGGTGGCACTGGACATGGGGCGTTGATCCGGAGAAACAGGTCAGCGGCCATTCTCACCCGTGCGGCGCGGGGAGAAGCCAGATTCCGCAAGCCGCCATCGAGGCGGCGCGCGTAGCATGCGCCATGGCAGCGCTCGTCCTTGCCGCTGCCGCAACGACCAAGGAGACAAAGCATGTTCGAAGCTTCCCTGATGAGCGGCCAGCGCATCCTCGTGACCGGCGGCGGCACGGGCCTCGGCCGCGCGATGGCCGAGCGCTTCCTGAGCCTTGGCGCCGACGTGGCCATCTGCGGC
>NZ_JBPJZE010000081.1:0-1482 GCF_051216695.1 Variovorax glucosi | reverse complement strand
GAACACGAGTCCCGCGGCGAGGGCTTCAAGCAGAATCAAACCCATGAGAAATGGACTCCAGTGGCTGGTCGGGCTTGTGATCGTAGCAACGCTCGCCGCCTGTTCCACGGGCCCGCGCGCGCCCGAGGCCCCCATCCGCCCCCCCGTCACCCAGCCGCGCGACCTCGGTCCGCTCACCGGCTCGCTCGCGCACCCCAAGAGCCGCTGGGTGCCGGTCGGCTGGTCGGAGCTGCCCGGGTTCGGCGAAGACCCGCTGCACGAGGCGTGGATCGCGCTGCTGGCGAATTGCTCGCGCCCCAATGCCGCCTTCGCGCCGCTGTGCCGCGACGTGCGCCAGCTGACCATCGCCACCCCCGAAGAGCAGCGCCAGTGGATGACCGACCGGCTGCAGCCCTACCGCATCGAGGCGCTCAACGGCCAGACCGAAGGCAAGCTCACCAGCTACTACGAGCCGGTGTACGAAGCCTCGCGTGTGCCCACCGCCAGCTTCAACGTGCCGATCTACCAGGCCCCCGACGGCCTGGTGCCGCGCCGCCCCTGGTACACGCGCCAGGAGATCGAGACACTGCCCGAAGCCCAGGCCGCGCTGCGCGGCCGCGAGATCGCGTGGATGGCCGACCCCATCGATGCGCTGATGCTGCACATCCAGGGCTCCGGGCGCCTGCGCATCACCGAGGCCAACGGCTACCAGCACACCGTGCGCGTGGCCTTCGCTGCCACCAACGAGCAGCCCTACCGCAGCGTGCAGCAATGGCTGATGAGCCAGGGCGTGAGCAAGGTCGGCAAGTGGCCCGACGACACCAAGGCCTGGGCCGCGCAGAACCCGCAGCGCGTGACGCAGCTGATGTGGAGCAACCCGCGCTACGTGTTCTTCCGCGAAGAAACCATGAGCGAGGTCGACGCCGCCTTCGGCCCGCGCGGCGCGCAGGGCGTGCCGCTCACGGCCGGCCGTTCTATCGCCGTCGACCGCGAGAGCATTCCGTACGGCACCCCGGTGTGGCTGGCGTCCAACGGTCCGGCAGCGCAGCTGCAGAAACTGGTGGTGGCGCAGGACACCGGCAGCGCCATCCTCGGCGCCGTGCGCGCCGACTACTTTGCGGGCACCGGCGCCGATGCGGGCCGGCTTGCGGCGAGCATGAACCAGCCGCTGCGCCTGTGGGCGCTGTGGCCGCGGCAACTGCCAGCGCCGTAGTGCGAGAAACCGTCAGGTGGATCAAATCAACCTGACGGGAGGCTGAGCGTTTCATCGGGTCGTCATACGAAGTGCCTAACTTCGCGGGCTGGTTTCCTCTCCAACCCACGAAGAAAGACATTGCGCATGACCGCAAATACCCGCACCGACGATCTCTCGGTGGACCTCGACGACATTGGCACCAACCCTACGTCGAACCCTTCGTTCACCGACCTGATCGCCTCGCGCCTGAGCCGCCGCCACCTGTTCGGCCTGGGCGTCGGCACCGCCGGTACCGCGCTGCTCCAGGC
>NZ_JBPJZE010000080.1:0-1484 GCF_051216695.1 Variovorax glucosi | reverse complement strand
GTCTCGCGCAATCGGGTTCAACACCGGCGTGCAGTTCATGGGGTACTACACGGCGGTGCTGACGGTGCCGGCGGCGATCAAGGCGTTTGCCTAGGGCCGGTGCGCGGCCTGGATGCCGGCTTGGGCTTGGGCTTCGGCTTGCTCCCGCCGAACATCTTCTCCACCTGCTGCCCCACGCGCGCCCCGATGGCCGTGCCCACGCCCGGCAGCACCGCGCTGCCAATGGCCGCGCCGGTGAGCGCGGCGCCGGTCAGCGACAGCTCGGGCTCGCTCGCGGTGCCGCCGATTTTCAGCGGCACGCCGATCACGCCGTCGACAAGGTCCACCGCGATCTCGCCGTCGAGCTTGCGGTTGAACAGCTTCAGGTTGCCGCTTGCCGTGAGCACGCCCGAGCGGGCCTTGAGGTTGGTGTACTGAATCACCACGCCGTCTTCGGTGCCCTGGGTGTCGAGCGTGCCGGTGAGTTCGTCCAGCTGCGTCGTGCCCCCGCGGCTGACGCCTGCGGTGGCGACGGCCTTGGCCACGTCCAGCTTGGTGAGCGTGGCGGGCTGCACCGAGAAGGTGGTGCGGGTGTGCAGGCTGCGGATCAGCGCGCCCAGTTCCTCGGCGCTCCCGGCCTCGGCCACGAGCGTGGTGTTGCCCGAGAACTTGCCGGCCACCGAGGTGCGGCGGTCGAAGGCCTGCACCAGGCTCTCGATGTCGATCTGGCGCGGCTCCAGCTCGGCCGACAGCTGCAGCTTTCCGCCCGGTAATGTCTCGAAGCGGGAGACGCCGTTCCAGGTGCCACCGCCCGCATCGATGCGGGTGCGCCAGCGGTCCTGTCCGGCTTGGCGGTCGAGGCGCAGGCGCACGGGTGGCGTGACACCGGCGCGCTCGAGCCGGGCCTGGCGCGGGCGCCAGCCGGGGTCGAAGCGGACGTCGCCGTCGTAGGCCAGCGAGATGTCGCGCCGGTCGATCCAGACCACGTCGCGCCAGCGCAGCAGTTCCACGGGCACGGGCGCGAGCGTCCATGGCGCGGGCAGCGCGACGACGTTGCCACTGCCCTCCTGCGGCTTGGGCCCCTTGCCGCGGAACGCCCGCACCGAGGCGCGCGGCAGCACCAGGCTTTCGATTTCGACGTCGTCCACGGCAATGACGCGCTGCAGCAGCGGCGCGAGCTGCAGCCGCACGGTGGCGCGGCGCAGGGTGATGGGGCGCGGCTGGTCGGTGGCGATGTCGGACAGCACCAGCACGGGCACCGGCAGCAGCGACCAGTGGGCGCCGCCGACCTTCAGGGCAACGCCGAAGCGCTTCTCGAAGCCTTCGGCGATTTTCGCGGCCACCTCGTCGTCGGTGGGCAGGCGCGCGCTCACCACCCACACCAGCGCGCCCACGCCCAGCAGCAGTGCAACGGCAATGCCAATGAGCCAGCGGCGGACAGGGTGCTTCATCGATTCAAGGTAACACGCAAAGGCGACTCGGTTTGTCAGTCGCCATCGCTATAG
>NZ_JBPJZE010000007.1:0-9416 GCF_051216695.1 Variovorax glucosi | reverse complement strand
CCCTCCCAAGCGCCACCGAGAGGCTTCAGGCCGCGACCGGGTGAGGGGCAGGGCGAACCTGTGAACGCGGCTTCTGCATGGCTACGCTGGCCTTGTAGACCCGTTGCGGCTCCGTCGGCTCGGTCTGGCATCGCTCGGGAACGTGTCCAAACTTGTTTCGGCAAGCTTGGGCGAAGCGTTCCCGAAACCCACCATCTCTCAATCCCGCATATCTTGTCTTAACACCAAGGAAAGACAGGGGGGACAAGTCTTCCTCCGGTATCTGGCCCTTGGCTGTTCTGTTTTCTTGACTTCGTTTTCGCTTTTTTTATAAAGGTTTTGGCAAGGCCGCAGGCCGCGTCAGGCCGGAGGCACAACCTCGGGGAGCTGTGTGCAACCGGGAAGCCCGGAGGGCCTGTCCACGCCCTTGTGGTGTGGACAGCCGGTTGTGCACGGCGGGCGGGATAGCGCATGGTCTATGCGCCTGGGAAGACGTCTAGAGGCAGATCAGGCCACAAGAGATTCAGAACATGACCAGTGGGCATGAGATACTTGTATCTCATTAGGAGAACATCATGGTTTCTGTTTCTCTGCGCCTTCCCGACGATGTTTCTGCCCGCTTGCAGCATCTGGTCGAGCTCACAGGCCGCAGCAAGACCTTCTACATGGTTGAGGCGATCAACCAGCACATCGATGACCTTGAGGATTTGTACCTGGCTGAGCGTGAGCTGGAGGAAGTCCGCTCCGGTCGTTCGATCAGCGTTCCTCTTGAGGAAGTGATGAAGCGCTATGGCATGGAAAGTTGAGCTGTCCGGTCAAGGCCAGCGTCACCTTGATGCCCTTGATCGTCAGGTGGCCCGGCGGGTCCTTTCGTTTCTCTTCGAACGGGTCGCCCAGCTGGAAGACCCGCGCAGCATCGGCGACGCCCTCAAGGGGTCACGTCTCGGGCACCTCTGGCGTTACCGCGTGGGGGATTTCCGGGTGATTTGTGACCTTCAGGACAACACTTTGACGGTCCTTGTGGTGTCGGTTGGGAACCGTCGCGAGGTGTACAAATGATCGAGTGATCGCAGCACAATCACGCCATGAAAGTCACTCGTGAATTCATCATGGAACACCGGACTGAGCGCGGTGCTTGGACCTACGCTCAGATTGAGGCTCTGGGGTTGAAGTGGCCGCCGCTCAAGGGCTGGATCGACAGCGTGATAGGGCAGGAAATGACTGAGGTCCAAGTTGCCAAGTTCAAGGACAACAACGTTCCTAGCGGCGGCAAGGCAACCCATCCCGATCAGATGGGCCTCTTCTAATCCGGTTGCCTTGCTCTTGAGGATGTCATGGACTTCTAGCCCTCGAGAAGTCATTCGCAGACGAGCGGGAAGTGTGTCGCTATGGGTGCTGGCTGTTCAACCTAGTTTCAACTACTCAGTTGAGTAATGATGCATGTAAATCAGTACTCAAGTGATAAACTGAGTAGATGAAAATCATCGCAGTGCTTAACGAGAAGGGTGGAACTGGCAAGTCCACCATAGCTGCAAACTTGGCAACGCTGCTTCATCGGCGAGGGCACAGTGTTGTGCTGGTAGACGCTGATCCCCAAGGTACAGCACGCGACTGGCGAGCTGCCAGCCCTCAAGAGACGGATCTACCTCCTGTCATCGCTATTGATCGCGCAGCAACGTTGGGACAGTCTTTGAGAAGCTTGTCATCTGACTTTGCAGTGATCGATTCGCCTGCCAAGGCCGGTGATATGGCTGCTGCCATCGTTTCAGCATCAAACCTAGCTCTTATCGTAATTCAGCCTTCAGGCGCTGACGTCTGGGCCAGTGCGGCAACTGTACGTTTAGTTCGAACCAAGCGTGATATGGGAGGTGCCATTGATGCTGCTTTTCTTGTCAATCGCGCTATGACCGGAACAAAACTGTCCAAGCTCATTCGTTCGGGGGACTGGAACGAATATGGTCTTGATCAGATGGAAGCTACTGTAGGGAACCGCATTGCTTTTGCTCAGGCTATGACCGATGGAATAAGCGTTTTTGATTTGCCTGATCTTGCTGCTCGCCTAGAAATCGAAGCTGTCGTTACCGAACTGGAGAAAGCCCAATGGCTCTGAAATCAAAATCCGACGAACAAGTCCGTGCCGACGTACCAGTAGAAAAAGTCATGCTGAGCATAGATGCCGGTGACATCGTGCGCGTAAATCTTCCTGTGTCAAAGGCCACCCGAACTGCATGGAGAGCTGAAGCACTACGTCGTGATATCAGCATGGCCGAGCTAATTAGACAAGCGATGAAACATTACGCCAATGTGTAGTTATGTAGTTATGTAGTTATGTAGTTATGTAGTTATGTAGATTAGTAATTCTGATTCAAAGTTCTTAAATCAGAAAGAAAGATATTGTTTATGAAAAAAGAATTCGACGCTGCAAGCATTTATCATATTATTTCGAATAGATTAGAAAATAACAATATAACGCACACAGTCGACAATAAGAATAGAATTTCAACGTGGGAGTTCTCGTATGTAAGAAAAAAAGATATTAACGCAGAAAAGGATTGTATTAATTCGTTGATAAATCTTGAAAACAGTGATAGCAAAGGAGACCTGGATTGTAAAATTATAAATAAAAAGCTATTGCAAGATTTGTCATTGGCAGCAAAAAACAGAGCAGAAGCGATAAGTGCAGTATCAGATTTTTATCCAGTTGGCGCTACTGTAGTGGTTTTGTTATTTACGGCGTTTGCTGCTTGGTTTGACTTTATAAACTTAAAAAGCTTTAAGCTTTTAATTTCTGGAATAATTTTACTTATTTATGGGTTTTATGCCATATCGAGATTTAAAACTCGACAGCAAGTTGCAGACTTAAAAACTGCTGCAAACATATTAGATGTCACTGAAAAAAGAATTTGATATATATTATGTTTGATAAAGGACGTTATCATTCATGTAATCGGCATTTAGGTTAGGAGGGTTACATGGATAAAGCGGAAATTTTTAAACATCGGGGACGGCGCTTCCTCTGCAGTGGCGAGCAACTGCCCTCGGGCTCTTTCCAGGCCGTGGTGCGCTACAAGATGCCTCCCGATGACCTCGTTCGTACCTTAGTGCTGGGTGCCGGGCACCACATGACCGGTCGACAGGCCTTGGCACGGGCCAAGGAGCTGGCAGAAGAATGGGTTCGCACGCATCCCGATCATGAACAAATCTGAAGTGCAGGCCGGCGCCCCGCCTGCGGCCGCGCTTGCTGTGACAGCTGGCCTTGCTAGCCTGCCGGCGCTGTTCCGACCCACGCCGGCAGCAGCCAAGCGCACGCTGGAGTTCTTCACCGCCAACATCCGCAACCCGAACACGCGACGGGCCTATGTGCATGCGGTGACGGGCTTTGGCACCTGGTGCAGTGCGCATGGGATACAGGATCTGGCCAGCGTCGGGCCGATCCACGTGGCTACGTACATCGAGCAGCTACAGGGCCGGTTGTCGGCGCCTTCGGTAAAGCAGCACTTGGCAGCCCTGCGCGTGCTGTTCGACTGGCTGGTGGTGGGTCAAGTCATTCCAATGAACCCAGCCAGCTCGGTGCGTGGACCACAGCATTCCGTCCGAAAGGGAAAGACACCCGTCCTGGCCGCTGAAGAGGCCAGAGACATGCTTGATGCGATCGACGTGTCGACGGTGGTGGGCCTGCGCGATCGCGCGCTGATCGGGCTCATGGTCTACACCTTCGCCCGCGTGGGCGCAGCGACCGGTATGCGTGTCGAGGATGTCTATGTGCAGGGTCGACGCACTTGGGTACGGCTGCACGAAAAGGGCGGCAAGGTCCACGAGATGCCCTGCCATCACAAACTAGACGAGTACGTGCACGCCTACCTACAGACAGCCGCGTTGGAGAACGACCGCAAGGGCTACCTGTTCCGCTCAGCCAAAGGGCGGTCAGGGCAGCTTTCAACGTGCCTCATGAGCCAGTCCGACGTCTACCGGATGATCAAGCGGCGGGCTGAGGCCGCTGGAGTGGCCACCAAGATTGGCTGCCACTCCTTCCGGGCCACCGGGATCACGGAGTACCTGCGCAACGGCGGGCGGCTCGAGGTGGCTCAGCAAATGGCAAATCATGAAAGCTCGCGCACAACTGGGCTTTACGACAGGCGCCACGATCAGCTCTCTCTCGATGAAATCGAACGAATTATGATTTGAAAGTTTTAAAAATTAAAATCTTGAGGTTTTAAGTTACCCCATGTGATTCTGGCTTCTGGTTTCCAGCGTGAAAGCAAATCGTTGTAACTTTTATGGGCAATATAAATTTCCCATAATTTTGCGAAATAATCTCCGGTAAGCATCGTTTGATGTCTATTGTCTGAAATGGATAATCCCATTTCTCCAAGATACTTTTGCACGTTATCTTTTTTTGACAATCCTTGCAATTTTCCAAACATTTTTTTTGAATCTTCGTCAGGTTTATCACTTAAATAAGCAATGCGCTTAAAAGCTTCGCCAAGACCGATCAAACAAAAAGCTTCCAAAGAAAAAGTTTCATGTTTATGCTTATTGATTAAATCTTTTTGAATGTTCCGCACAAGGGCGGAATCTGTGATCATTTTTGCTCTTAAGCCTGTAGGTGGATGTGTTGTTAAAAAAACAAAATTTCTTGCGGAAAATTTCTCCGCACCTAAAGTCACATACCACAACAAAGATGACAATGTAAAAATAAAAGAAATTCTGCATGGATCATTTTTCAGCCATACAAGTATTTCTGTATGACTTGGGGAGACTGGGCGGTTTAGCAAAGAATCGATCCAATTGGCAGCATAAATATCTGCTTCAATTTCTCTTGCTTGTGATATCAGGTCATTTGAATCAAAGTCGAAAAAGTTGGATGCAAGACTGCCATTGTCATTTTCGTATTTTTTGGTCTCGTTTGCAAATCCGAGATGGCCTGCCGCTAAATGACCGAATTCATGGCCAATGATGTGTCCTATCGCTAGATGACGAACTAGCGCCATAAGGCTGAAATTTCGATCATTTTGATCTTCTTTTGAATAAGAAGAGAAGTCACTTTTAAAGTTCTCTGGCCCAATAATTTCAGACCTATCCCCATTGAAAAATACATTGAAAACACGTGCCCCTACTTCATCCAGTTCAATAAAAAAGCCGATTGTTAGCAGAACTACATCGAAATTTTCGCATGCGAGGACGTAGCCGTTTGGTCTTTTAGTGTCTGTTAGAGCACAAACCAATTCTCTTTCCGGATTTTTTAGAAAATTAGATGCATAATTGCATTGTTCTTGGCAGATGGAAAAATCGGTGAGAAAGTTTGGATAATTAAAATTCGATGGAACAAATGCATTTCCCAAATCGATCGAATTCAAATCTCTGTTTCTCAAATAATTTAACCTGCTGTTTATCTCTGTCAATTGATGATCTGTGGGTTGTCCTTTAGGAATATTAAAATTAATTCTTCTGTTCATAGCTATAATTAAAGTTACTATTAAAAATAGAATGCGACATGTTTTTGAAAATCATCTTTTCGCTAACATTTCTGGCAATGCAAACAGAGCTCGATCATCTGGGCGAGTCAATGCTGAATCCAGCATGGTCAGTAGCTTGTCTTTGGGCCATTCACCTCGATCAACCTTAGCCAATATGGCAGCGCCGACCAGGATCTTTCGACGTGTGTCCTTGGCGCGCTCTTCCTTGGTTTCCATGGACCGTTTGCGAGCCTCGATCTGCTGCTTCTTTGCCTTGGCCTGCTTGAGCTTGGCTTCCAAGCTTGCGATGGTGTTTTCTATGGTTGCCATGAGGTATCGCCGGTTAAGTTCTGGACGTAATTTTAGGCCGTCGGGTAGCAGCGGAAAGAACGGTGCTGGCGGGTAATATACGTGGCGACAGACCCAACCCGAGCGAAGCAAGGGCGCACTTAGGAGTCACTGCGTGACTCGTGCGGCCCTGCGGGCAAAACCAAACACCAATACCGCCCATGGCGATCTACCACCTCAGCGTCAAGGCAATCTCTCGCTCGGCCGGTCGCAGTGCGACGGCTGCGGCTGCCTATCGCGCTGGGTGCAAGATCGCCGACGAACGAACCGGCGAACTGCACGACTACACCCGCAAGCGGGGTGTCGAATCCGCCGACATCGTTTTGCCAGACGGTGCGCCTGAGTGGGCGACCGACCGAGCCAAACTCTGGAATGCCGCCGAGCTTGCTGAAAAGCGCAAGGATGCTTGCGTAGCGCGTGAGTTCGAGGTGGCCTTACCGTCCGAACTTTCCCCGGATGAGCGACGGCGGCTGGCGGTAGATTTCGCCAAAGGCATGGCGAACCGGGAAGGGTGCGCCGTTGATGTCGCCATTCATGCACCCGGCAGAGAGGGTGACAACCGCAATCACCACGCCCATATCCTGCGTACCACCCGCAAGGTAGAGGCAGATGGACTGGGTGCGAAGCTGGACACTGAAAAGGCTGGGCGCAAGCGAGTCGATGACCTCAATGCCGTTCGTGCCTTGTGGGCAGACCTGACGAACGAGCGGCTGCGCGAGAACGGCATCGAGGCTCGTGTCGATCAACGCACCCTTGTGGAGCAGGGCATCGACCGTGAGCCTACCCGACACCTCGGGCCAGCAGCCAGCGGCTATGAGCGTCGCACTGGCGAGCCGAGCCACAAGCGGCTGCAGTTTGAGCAGGAAGCCGCTGAACGGTTGCGCCGCGCCAAGGAGCTAGGCGAACTGGAACGTCAGAGCCGCCAGACCGACCGCTCGATCCTTGACTTGTCGGGCGACCTCAGGGCAGCCAGGGCCGAACGCGATCGCCAGCTGGTGCCGGAAGTTAAGCAGCTCGCAGTCGCTGGCGTGGCCGACATCCGCGCGCAGTTCGAGTTGGCCAAGCTAGCTGAAGCTGGAAAGCAGCAGGCGCGGCTGGCCTTTGAGCAGTTCAAGGCCGAACAAGCAGCACAGCGGCAGCAGGCTGATCTTGCCAAGCAGCAAGCCGATCACGCCAAGCAACAGGCAGCGCAGGCGCTCGCGCAGCAACGTGAGAAAGCCGAACGCAAACATCAAACCGAGCAGGAACGGCAGCAGCCTAAACGTGACCACGACCGCGGCTGGTCAAGGTAGTTGAACCGAATGATTCAGGAAGAAAGATGGACGCACAGCAGCAGTTATTTGGCCTCATGGCCTTGGCAGAGGAGCAACAGAAAGCCGTTCAGGCCGCCATTGACGGACTGGCTGACGAGCGGGCCGCACTCTCTGAAGAGCGTATCGCCGTGGCTCAGGCGGCGGCCAGTGTGGCCGGCGTTGCCGGCGATGTGCGAAAGGCGACAGCGAACGTCGCTTCGGCCCTGCAGAGTGCTGCGGCAGAGGTCTTGGCTACCTCGGTAAGGCAAGCCCTTGCTGGAGTAGCCCAAACGGCTGCACAGGCGCTTGGCGAGGCTACGAAGCCGGTTATTGGCAGCCTGTCGAGTGTGGTCGAGGCTGCCGGTGAGGTTGAGGGGTCGATGCGCAGAGCGAGTGCTTGGTTTGCTTGGAAATGGGTGGCCGTGGCTGGCGGTGGTGCAGTCGGTGTGTGCTTATTAGCGTATGCCTCGCTGGTTTGGCAATTGCACCAGGTTGACAGCCTGCGAGAGGAGAAAGCCGCGTTGCAAGAAGAAGTCGTTCAGTTACAAGCTAACGCCAATGACTGGGCCAAGCAGGGTGGGCGGATTAAGTTAGAACGGTGCGGCGAGGCGTCGCGCTTATGCGTTCGCGTCAACAAAAGTGTCAGCTATGGCAAGGACAACGATCACTTCGTATTGAGAGGTTACTGAACGAAAATATCTAGAAGCGTTTGTCACGCTATCGGCTATTGGTCATTCCAGTTTTTTGATTTCCATAAGATTTTGCAGTACACCCAAAAATTTTTGACAGCCATCATGGGTTGCTGCATTAGCATCTCCCCTATGAAAAAGATCATTTCTTTTTGCAAATAGTGAGTTGATGTCGCTCTTGATGCTTTTATATTTAATTATTTCTTGCGCGTCTAAGAGCTCAGGAAATAAATGATTTGTGTACTGTGCAATATTGCTTTTATCGATTTGGTCTCGGGCCATCGGAGAAAGGTTTTCCGGTAACGATGCCAATACGCTAGACCTTAAATACGTTTCGCAAGCGATTGCAATATCCATTAATGATCTTCTATAGTCTCCAAGATCAAAAAAATGTTTAGCTTCATTTTTTAATACGATGCTAATCGGAGGATATTCCGAATTTTTTGTCCGGCTTTGTATTTCCATCCATTTATCAATGTCAATCGTAGTGTATCCAGATAAGAAAACATACACAGTTTCAATCCAGATGGATTTTTCAGAATTTATTTCTTCAAGTCGAGTGCTCCATCCCGAGTGATAAGTGGAAGAGCTGGTTCTTCCTATCCTGTAGTCGTCAGCAACCCATTGAACAACAGAAATCCAATACTCAAACGCACGTTCTGCAATTCGACCATGCTTTTGAGAAATCTCATCTAATTCTTGCCTTTTTTCTTCTGCAATGAGTTCATAGGCATTAGCACTTTGTTTAAGTATTTCAGAAGGTAAGTCGATGCAGATTCCTAAACACACATCAACATCGATTTGTAAAATTCGGTAATTTACTGGCTCGTTATTGCGAGACCATCGAGTTCCAACTTCAGCAACTATATCGCGGACTTGATCGGAAGCTCTTTCTTTCGAAGGTATTTCAATTTTAATTTCCGCCCCTTCAAAATTGAATTCATGAGATCGTCCCATTATTTCCGGACTTACCTGCAAAGCCGTGCTTAAAAAACGATTCCAGGATTTTATATTCATTTTAATTTAAGGAAGGCCAAGCTGTCAATTTGCTTGCTTGCTTGCTTGTCTTGCGGAAAGGGCGTTTTACTAAGCAAATATTAGGATCCTAAAATTTAAAAATATTCAACTGAAAATATTTTTAAGTTTTGACCTTTTATTTATGCAAGTAGGCGGCTATGCAGGCATGGACAGACGATGTTCGCTGGCGAACCAGAGCTAAGCGCGTTGCCAAGTGCTTGGCAATGCGCTCGCACTTGGAGGTTGTGACTTTCTGCCTGTAAGATGCGATCACGTTTCGCAGTCCCACAAATGCGAAAACCTCAGGCCCTGGCAGGCGTGAGGTTTTCTGGACAGCGAACAAGGGTACCCGGTGGAAGGATTGTTCGCGCCTTGGCGTGATTCTATCCAACCCCGGTTTTGCTTGCAAAGTGTGTTGAACGTCAACCACACGTCGGGGTACAGCTTCTCAAGACTTGTCACCCTCCCGACGTACCGGTTCACGGCTGGCACATGGGGCGTAGGCGCTACAGCGGGATCCCTCCCAAGCGCCACCGAGAGGCTTCAGGCCGCGACCGGGTGAGGGGCAGGGCGAACCTGTGAACGCGGCTTCTGCATGGCTACGCTGGCCTTGTAGACCCGTTGCGGCTCCGTCG
>NZ_JBPJZE010000079.1:0-1487 GCF_051216695.1 Variovorax glucosi | reverse complement strand
AGCCCAGCACCATCTCGAAGCCGCCGCCCAATGCAAAGCCGTTGACGCGGGCGATCACGGGCACATCGAGCGTCTCGCGCAGCGCGATGCCGCCGAAGCCGCCAGGGCGTGCCGCGGCCCAGTATTCGACGCCCTTGAGGTTCGAGGTGTTCTTCAGGTCGGCGCCGGCACAGAACGAGCGCTCGCCCGCACCGGTGAGCACCACCGCACGGATGTCGTCGCGCGATTCGATCTCGGTCCAGATGCGCTGCAGCTCGGCCTCGGTCGGCAGATCGACCGCGTTGAGCACATCGGGGCGGTCGATGGTGACGGTGGCGACATGGTCGACCACTTCAAAGAGGACGCTCATGCGTCGGCCTCTTCGATCAATGCACGCGCCTCGGCCAGCACTTCGGCCGTGTGTTGCCCGAGCCGCGGCGGCTCGCGCCGCAGGCCGGCCTTGGCGCCCGACATCTGGATCGGGCTGGCGATGAATTTCAGCGGACGGCCCGACGACGAACCGGCTTCGAGAATCATCGCGTTGTGCAGCGTCTGCGGATCGACCAGCGCCTCGCGCATATCGCGCACCGGGGCCGAGAGCAGGTCCTGCTCTTCGAGCTTCGCCAGCCAATGGTCGCGCGTGTTGCTCGCAAAGCGCTCATGGAAGATCGCATGCAGCGCGGCCTTGTTCGTGAACTGCGCCGACAGCGTGGCATAGCGCGCGTCGAGAGACAGGTCGTCGAGCCCCAGCGCCGTGCAGATGTCGCGCAGCGGATTGGCCTTGAACGCGCCCACCAGCACCAGCGGCCCGGTCTGCGTGTCGAACACGCCAGAAAGCGGCATCGCGGCCCAGTTCACTTCGGAGTCTTCCATCATCACCATGGCCGCCTCTTGCATCTGCATCGCAAGCATGGAGTTGTAGAGCGACACCGAAATCTTCTGGCCCTCGCCCGTGCGCTCGCGCTGCAGCAGCGCCAGCAAAATGCCCTGCACCATGTGCATGCCGGCGGTGTAGTCGGCCAGCGCCGTCGGGTAGATCGACACCGGCACCGATGCGTCGGCGCGCCGCGCCATCACGCCGGTGAGCGCCTGCGCGAGCACGTCCTGCCCGCCCTTGTGCGCGTAGGGACCGGTCTCGCCGAAGCCCGTGCCCACCGCGTAGACGATGCGCGGGTTCAGCCGCCTGCAGTCTTCGTAGCCCAGCCCCAGCCGCTCCATCACGCCAGCGCGGAAGTTGTTGGTGACCACGTCTGCGCCGGCGATCAGGGCCTTCACCAGTTCCATCTGCGCCGCGTCGCGCAGGTCGATTTCCACGCTGCGCTTGTTGCGGTTGAGGCTGCAGAAGATCGGGTTGTCGTTGCCCGCCACTGGCGCAAAGGTCGAGCGGCTCAGGTCGCCCGCGCCCTTGCGCTCGATCTTGATCACGTCGGCGCCATGGTCGGCCAGCATCTGCGTGCAGACCGGGCCCATCATCACCTGCGTGAAGTCGATGATGCGGATGCCGTCCA
>NZ_JBPJZE010000078.1:0-1489 GCF_051216695.1 Variovorax glucosi | reverse complement strand
AACGGCGCTGGCCACCATGAGAAAACCGGACACGCAGCCGAGCGCGGCACGGCGGGCGAGCAAATAAGACATAGAAACTCCACGAGAAAGCGATCCCGCCGCGCAATCAGGCGACGAGGAGAAGGCAGCGCCGCAATGGCGCCGCCAGGGCTTCAACCGTGGAGCGAGGGCGGCGCGCGGCCGTCAGGAGGAACGGTTCGAAACAGCGGGATGGGCACCCGCTCTCGACCAGGGCGCCAGCGCACGAGCGCTTCGGCCACGGGCTGTGTGATGAGCCCGAACAAAACGAACAGCGGCACAAGCGCCAGGAACTTCGGCGCGGAGTCCGGAGTGGCGAGCTGGATCGGGGTGCCTTGAAGCGCCGACATCGAGTGCCCGCCACCGTGATCCGCGTTGTCCGAATCGACATGCAGCGAATGGTCGTCGTCTTGAGCCACTTGCTCGAAGGACGAGTGGCCCACATCCAACTGGCCGGCGTGGCTCGAGTAGGCCTCGGGGCCGCTTTCGTGGTGATGCGCGTGGAACGGCGAACTGATCAGGTCCACGGCGATGACCAGCACCAGCAACCAGCGCACGAGCAGCATCACCCCGGCCCTGGCGGGGGCGATCGACCTCGACAGTTGGACGGTGCTCACGCTCACAGGTACTTCGTGATGTCTTTGAATTCAGCGATGGCGGTGCCGAAATCGCGAGGCGACTTGGCGACCTCTTTGAGGCAGTGATCCAGGTGATCGTGGATCAGTAATTTCTTGGCGGCGCTGATCGCCTTTTCGACCGCATGCAACTGCTGCGCGACGTCCGCGCACTCACGCCCGCTCAACATCATCTCGATGACGTTCTGCAGGTGCCCGTTGGCACGCTTCAGGCGCTTGATCAGGTCCGGGTGACTTTGGTGGAGGGGTTCGCCGTGCACACCGCATCCTATCAGGGGGGATACAAAAAGCTCCAACAGGTCCGCACCGCGAAGGGGAATTCGTTGCGCGCAGGCTCGCTCGACGAGATGGCGAGCGAGGCGCGATGCTGGAGCCTAAGAGGCCGATTACGGGTTCTGGGCTTACGACGTGCGCCAGCCAACACGGTGCCCGGCTGCTGTCGCATCGTGACGGGCATCGTCCTCAGTGTGCAGATAGATGCTGGTCGTACTGATGTTGGCGTGCCCCAAGTTGTCTCGGACCACTTTGAGGTCGACTTTTTCGCTCAGATGACTTCCGGCTGTGTGGCGGATCCAGTGCGTCGACGCCTGCTCGAGGTGGGTGGCCGCAGCTTCGAAGTCGGGACCTCGCTGCCGCAGCGCGGCCGCGGCAGCGTGCATCACCCCTTTGACGAGTTCGTGGATGGCGCTTCGTGCCATTGGCTTGATCGGCGCGATCAGCGTCCTCACCAGCGGCGTGTCTTCGCCCTCCAGCGGGAGC
The DNA here is from genome assembly GCF_051216695.1 of Variovorax glucosi. NCBI lineage: Bacteria > Pseudomonadati > Pseudomonadota > Betaproteobacteria > Burkholderiales > Comamonadaceae > Variovorax > Variovorax glucosi. The sequence continues at coordinate 77 of NZ_JBPJZE010000078.1, read as the reverse complement.
GGACTCAAGGCACAGACCTTGCGGTAGCGCATCAACTCGGCCTTCAATTCGCCCGTGGCCGGCACCAGGCGGGTCTT
>NZ_JBPJZE010000077.1:0-1493 GCF_051216695.1 Variovorax glucosi | reverse complement strand
CGATGCGCTGCTGCAGCTCGGCAAAGGGCTGCACGCGGTCGTCGCGCCACACGACGATCTCGCCGTCGAGCACGGTGCCGTCGGGCAGGGCCTCGCCGAGGACGGCAAGCTCGGGGAAGCGCTCCGTCACCAGCTCTTCGCCGCGCGACCACAGCCACACGACGCCCGCACGCTTGATGAGCTGCGCGCGGATGCCGTCCCACTTCCATTCCACGATCCAGTCGGACGACGGCCCCAGCGCCGCATCGAACTGTTCGAGTGGCAGGTTGAACGGATGCGCGAGGAAGAAGGGGTACGGCTGGCCGCTGGTCTTCTGCACCTGCTCGGCGCCCGACTCGGGGGCGATGAGCGTGCGGTAGTCATCGGCCCGTGGCCGCGCGCCGATGTGCGTGTAGCCCATGAGCCGCTGCGCGACGCGCTTGGCATCGATGCCGCCGACCGCGGCGAGCGCCTGCGTGACCTGCAGCTTCGACACGCCGACGCGGAACGCACCGGTGATGAGCTTGAAATACACCAGCCGCTCTTCGGCCGCGAGCTGCCGCCATTGCGCGCGCAGGCGGTCGGCAAGCTGCTCGGGCGAGGTCTTTGCGGCTTCGCGCAGCGGCAGCAGATGCTGCTCGACCCAGCTTGCGAGGCCAAGATCGTGCGCCTCGCTTGGCGGCGGCAACAGGAGTGCGATGGTTTCGGCGAGATCGCCCACGGCGTCGTAGCTTTCGTCAAACAGCCACTCGGGCAGGCCCGCCGCTTCCTGTGCGAGCGAGCGCAGCAGCTTGGTGGGCACGAGCTGGCGCGGCTTGCCGCCGGCGAGGAAGTAGACGGCCCATGCGGCATCGGCTGCATCGGCCTCGCGCAGGTAGCGCTGCAGTGCCGCCTGCTTGGCGAGACTCGACGTGCTGGCGTCGAGATCACGGTAGAGAGCGGCGAAGGCTTTCATGCCCCTGCCTCCTGATCGTCTTCGTCGCCGTACTCCGTCTTGAAGGCTGGCGCGTCGAGCCCGTTCTCGGTGAGCCATCGCACCATCACCTGCACGCTGCCATGCGTGACGAACACGCGCTCCGCACCTGTGCCCGCAATCGCCTGCTGCAAGCCGGGCCAGTCGGCATGGTCGGACATCACGAAGCCCCGGTCCACGCCGCGCCGCCGCCGGGTGCCGCGCAGTTGCATCCATCCGCTCGCGAACGCATCGGCGTAGTTGCCGAAGCGCTTCATCCACGGCGAGCCTTGCGCGGAGGGTGGTGCGAGCACCAGCGCGCGCTTCAGCAACGCGGCATCGACGCCTTCATCGCTCACACGCAAGGTAGGCGGCAATGCGACGCCCGCCGCTCGGTACACGGCGTTGAGCGGCTCCACCGCCCCGTGCACGACGATCGGCCCGATGCTCGCGTCCACCCCGTGCAGGATGCGCTGCGCCTTGCCAAAGGCATAGCAGAACAGCACCGACGCGCGGCCCTCGTCGGCATTGCGGCGCCACCAGTCGTCGATCTCCGCGAAGA
>NZ_JBPJZE010000076.1:0-1496 GCF_051216695.1 Variovorax glucosi | reverse complement strand
TGATCGGCAAGAGCGGCGAAGTCGCTCTGGTGGTGCACGACCAGACCAGCCGCACCGGCATCGACCGGCGCGACGGCTTCGTGAACCGCATCAAGTCGACCTACCCGAACATCAAGATCGTGAGCGTGCAGTACGGTGGCGGCGACCAGCTGAAGTCGACCGAGATCACCAAGTCGATATTGCAGGCCTCGCCCAACCTCAAGGGCATCTTCGGCGCCAATGAAGGCTCCGCCATCGGCGTGGTCAACGGCGTGAAGGAGATGAAGCGCAACGGCAAGGTCGTGATCATCGGCTACGACTCGGGCAAGCAGCAGAAGAACGCCATCATGGACGGCAGCATGGCCGGCGCCATCACCCAGAACCCGGTGGGCATGGGCTACAAGACCGTCGAGATGGCGGTGCAGGCGATCAAGGGCGAGAAGCTGCCGAAGGTGGTCGACACCGGGTTCTTCTGGTACGACAAGACAAACATCGCCGATCCGAAGATCGCTTCGGTGCTGTACGACTGATCGCTCGCCTGCAAAGTCCCATGACCATCGTCCGATCCATGCGCGTGCTCGACGTGCGCTTTCCCACCTCGCAGCATCTGGACGGCTCCGATGCGATGAACCCCGACCCGGACTATTCGGCGGCGTACGTCGTGCTCGAAACCGACCAGCCGGGGCTCGAAGGCCACGGCCTCACCTTCACCATCGGCCGTGGCAACGAGATCTGCTGTGCGGCCATCGAGGCGATGCGGCATCTGGTCGTGGGGCTCGACCTGGCATGGGTGGCCGAGGACATGGGGCGCTTCTGGCGGCACGTGACTTCTGACAGCCAACTGCGCTGGATAGGCCCCGACAAGGGCGCGATCCATCTCGCGACCGGCGCGGTGGTCAACGCGATGTGGGACCTGTGGGCCAAGTCCGAAGGCAAGCCCGTGTGGCAGCTGGTGGCCGACATGAGCCCGGAAGAGTTGGTGCGATGCATTGACTTTCGCTACATCACCGACTGCATTGCACCGGACGAGGCGCTGGCCCTGCTGCGCGCGGCAGCCGTCGGCAAGGCCGAACGCATCGCCACGCTGCAGGCCGAGGGCTACCCCTGCTACACCACGTCGGCCGGCTGGCTGGGCTACTCCGACGAGAAGCTGCGGCGCCTCGCGCAAGAGGCAGTAGACGCGGGCTTCAACCACATCAAGCTGAAGGTGGGGCGCGACCTGCAGGACGACATTCGCCGCTTGCGCGTGGCGCGCGAGGTGCTCGGGCCCGACCGGCACCTCATGATCGACGCCAATCAGGTATGGGAGGTCGGCCAGGCCATCGACTGGGTGCGCCAACTGGCGTTTGTCAAGCCGTGGTTCATCGAGGAGCCCACCAGCCCCGACGACGTGGAAGGCCACCGCAAGATCCGCGAAGGCGTCGCACCCGTGAAAGTGGCCACGGGAGAGATGTGCCAGAACCGCATCATGTTCCAGCAGTTCATCATGCGCGGCGGCATCGACGTGGTGCAGATCG
>NZ_JBPJZE010000075.1:481-1496 GCF_051216695.1 Variovorax glucosi | reverse complement strand
AAAAAATGAGTTTGCGCCAACCTATGAGCCTCTACACTACTGTTCAAGCATCCAGCCTGTAGTTAAAAGCAGATCGGATGAAACCCAACACAAACCGTTGATTTTCAAGGAGTTTCCACATGGACGCAGTCGTCAAGGGCGCAAGCATCTCGGTCGCCAACAGTGAAAAGGCCAAGGCCCTGCAGGCCGCGCTGGCCCAGATCGAAAAGCAGTTCGGCAAGGGCACGATCATGCGGCTCGGCGAAGGCGAGGCGCTGGAAGACATCCAGGTGGTCTCCACCGGTTCGCTGGGCCTGGACATCGCGCTGGGCGTCGGCGGCCTGCCGCGCGGCCGCGTGATCGAAATCTACGGCCCTGAATCGTCGGGCAAGACCACGCTCACGCTGCAGGTCATCGCCTCTATGCAGAAGCAGGCCGGCACCTGCGCCTTCGTCGACGCCGAACATGCGCTCGATGTGCAATACGCCCAGAAGCTCGGCGTGAACCTGTCGGACCTGCTGATCAGCCAGCCCGACACCGGCGAACAGGCCCTGGAAATCGTCGACTCGCTGGTGCGCTCGGGCGCCGTCGACCTGATCGTCATCGACTCGGTCGCCGCGCTCACGCCCAAGGCCGAAATCGAAGGCGAAATGGGCGACTCGCTGCCCGGCCTGCAGGCCCGCCTGATGAGCCAGGCACTGCGCAAGCTCACCGCTACCATCAAGAAGACCAACTGCATGGTCATCTTCATCAACCAGATCCGCATGAAGATCGGCGTGATGTTCGGCTCGCCCGAAACCACCACCGGCGGCAACGCGCTGAAGTTCTACGCATCGGTGCGCCTGGACATCCGCCGCATCGGCACCATCAAGAAGGGCGACGAAGCCATCGGCAATGAAACCAAGGTGAAGGTGGTGAAGAACAAGGTGTCGCCCCCATTCAAGACGGCGGAGTTCGACATCCTGTTCGGCGAAGGCATCAGCCGCGAGGGCGAGATCATCGACATGGGCGTGACCGCCAAGATCGTCGACAAGTC
>NZ_JBPJZE010000075.1:0-471 GCF_051216695.1 Variovorax glucosi | reverse complement strand
ATCGGCCAGGGCCGCGACAACGCCCGCGAGTTCCTGCGCGAGAACCCCGAGCTGTCGCGCGAGATCGAGAACAAGGTGCGCGAGTCGCTGGGCATCCCGCTGCTGGCCGCCGATGCCGGCGCCACGCCAGAGAAGCCGCAGAAGGCTGCCAAGGCCGAGAAGGCCGACAAGGGCGAATAAGCCAGAGCGCGGCTCCCCGGGGGCCGCGCCAGCGACCCCCGCATGGCATTCAACGCCCCGTCCCTCAAAGGCCGCGCACTGCGCCTGCTGAGCCAGCGCGAACATTCACGCGCGGAGCTGGAGCGCAAGCTGGCCAGGCATGAAGAAGAGCCCGGCACGCTGGCGAAGGCGCTCGACGAGCTGGCCGCCAAGGACTTCATCAGCGAGCCGCGCGTGGTGGCCTCGGTGCTCAACCAGCGCGCCGCCCGCTCGGGCGCGCTGCGGGTGAAGCAGGAACTGCAGGCCAAGGGC
>NZ_JBPJZE010000074.1:0-1497 GCF_051216695.1 Variovorax glucosi | reverse complement strand
GGCGTGGGCGCGTATCCGCACCTGGCCGGCGCGCACATGAGCCTTGCGACGCAGTCCGACATGAACCACGTCGCTTACAAGGGCGAGGCGCCGATGATGCAGGACCTGATCGGCGGCCAGATCCAGATGGCGTATGCGAGCGCGCTGGTGGCCAAGCCGCACATCGACTCCGGGAAGATCCGCGCCATCGGCGTGAGCGGCGAACGCCGCATGAGCACGCTGCCCAACGTACCCACGCTGGCCGAGCAAGGCCTGAAGGACGAGGCCTATCGCGTGACCGGCTGGCTCGCCATCGCAGCCCCTGCAAAGACACCGAAGCCCATCGTGGACCGCATCGCCGAAGAAGTGCGCAAGGCCACACAGCAGCCCGACGTGCGCGAGCGCGTGGCGGCCATGGGCTTCGAGATCAAGGACAGCTCGCCTGAACTCTTCGCCACCGCCTGGAAGGCCGAGCGCCCGGTGTGGGAGCGCCTCATCAAGCAGTCGGGCGCCAAGCTCGAGTAAGCCATTCACTCACTCATTCATTTCTTCGTCATTCAAAGGAACAGCCATGAAGGTTCTCGTACCTGTCAAACGGGTCGTCGACTACAACGTGAAGGTGCGCGTGAAGAGCGACGGCACCGGAGTGGACATTGCCAACGTCAAGATGAGCATGAACCCCTTCGACGAGATCGCCGTTGAAGAAGCCGTTCGCCTGAAGGAAAAGGGCGTTGTGACCGAAGTCATCGCCGTCTCCTGCGGCGATGCCAAGTGCCAGGAAACCCTGCGCACCGCCATGGCCATCGGCGCCGATCGCGGCATCCTCGTAGAAACCACCGAAGAACTGCAGCCCCTGGCCGTCGCCAAGCTGCTCAAGGCGCTGGTCGACAAGGAGCAGCCGTCGCTCATCATCCTGGGCAAGCAAGCCATCGACGACGACGCCAACCAGACCGGCCAGATGCTGGCTGCGCTGGCCGATCTTCCCCAAGCCACCTTCGCCTCCAAGGTCGAAGTCGCTGGCGACAAAGCCACCGTCACCCGCGAAGTCGACGGCGGCCTGGAAACCATCTCCCTGAGCCTGCCGGCCGTCATCACGACCGACCTGCGCCTGAACGAGCCGCGCTACGTCACGCTGCCCAACATCATGAAGGCCAAGAAGAAGACGCTCGACATCTTCAAGCCCGAAGACCTGGGCGTGGACGTCAAGCCCCGCCTGAAGACCCTGAAGGTAGCTGAGCCCCCGAAGCGCGGTGCCGGCATCAAGGTGCCCGACGTTGCAACGCTGGTGGACAAACTGAAGAACGAAGCGAAGGTGATCTGAACATGACCGCACTTGTTATTGCCGAACACGACCACGCGACCGTCAAGCCCGCGACCCTGAACACCGTGACCGCAGCCATCGCCTGCGGTGGTGATGTCCACATCCTCGTGGCCGGTGCCAATGCCGCCGAAGCCGGCAAGGCCGCCGCCCAGATCGTGGGCGTTGCCAAGGTCATCGTGGCCGATAGCCCCAGCCTG
>NZ_JBPJZE010000073.1:0-1499 GCF_051216695.1 Variovorax glucosi | reverse complement strand
GAGGTACTGATGGTTCAGGAACGAGCCGCCGAACGCGCCCATGAAGAAGTTGTCGGCCAGCGTGAAGCTCTGCGCGACCTTCCACAGCTTCATCTTGGTGCCGTCGTAGTAGCCCATGCTGAGGCCGCCGGCATCCGAGTAGGCGGTGAACTTGTCGTTCTTGCCGCCGTTGATCTGCATCTGGTTGTTGTAGAAGCGATGAACCAGGTCGCGCGAGATGACGGTCTGGTCGACTTTGGTGCCGGTGTTGAAGAAGCCCGCTTCGGCGTCGATCTGGAACATCTGGTTGGGCATGCCCACGGTCTGCGCCTGCGTGACCGTGGTGGTCTGGCCAGCCGCGGTGACACCGCCCCACACAGGCGGCAGGGTCGGCAGCGTCGAGCCGTCGAAGTCCTTCTGCGGATCCGGCGTTTTGGTCAGCGAAGTCGGGTTCACGCCCGGAATGCCGTTGGCACCGGGAAACAGGCCGTACAGGTTGTCGAAGCCGCGGTTTTCCGCGTAGATGACGACGACATTGGTGATCTGGTCGAGCGCGAAGCGGTTGCGCAGCGCGGCAATTACGTCGCCGCCGGCACCGGCCTCGGCCACCGCCTCGGCGATGCGCTCGATAGCCTGGTCGATCTCGTTCTGCAGCGCGGTCTTGATGCCGGCGTCGGTGATCTTGTTGTGATCGGCCAGCAGTTGCGCTTCGCTCACGCCCAGGCGTGCGGCCAGCGCGGTGCGCGCGGCGGCGAGGTTGCCGCCGTTGGCATCCATCAGCGCCACCAGTTCGGTTGTGATGGCGCTCACCACGCCGTTGGCTGCGGCCGGTGCGCGGAACACCAGCGGCTGCGTGACGGCGGTCTCGGCATTGGTCGTGGGGTCGAAACGCTTGCTCGACGTGCCGATCTCGGCCACCACGGCGCCTTGGCCGGAGAGCGTGAAGGCGCCGTTGGCATCGGTGGTGGTGGCGAGTTCACCGCTGTCGCAGCGACCGTTGTTGTTGGTGTCGATACAGACCTTGGCATTGCGGTAGTAGCTGCCGGTGACAACGCCCGAAGTGGTCGTCGTGCTGGTGCCGCCGGAAGGGAACCCGAAGAAGCCCGAGTTGTTGTCGGAACCGCCACAGGCCACGACCATCGCCGCCGCCGCAATGGCTGTCGGCCAGGGAGTCAGGTGACGCACGAGTTTGCGTCCGCGCAAGGACGCGCTGCTACGTTGGGATGAATTCATCATGAGTGGAGTTATGAGATGTGGATGAACCAGACCCGCGGCCGGGCGCCGTGATGCTCGGCGTGACGCGTGACAGCCATGTTGCAATTCGTCGTACACCGGGCTTGCTAATTCAGGGCTAAGAAATCTCCGCCAAATGTCACGCCGTTGACATGTGCGAAACCGATCCTCGCCGGTTGCCTCGCGGTTCCGTCCGCCCATCCTTTCTCCACGTGCCCCCGACGACGCGCTCTCTTCGCCGACTGGCCGTGCTTGCCGCGGCTGCCTTGCTGTGTGGCGTGCTTGCC
>NZ_JBPJZE010000072.1:0-1505 GCF_051216695.1 Variovorax glucosi | reverse complement strand
GAAGACGCGCGCCATGATCGCGGAGCAGCGCGCGAAGATGGAGCAGGTGCGCGCCGAGATGGCGGAGGCAGCCGAAGCCAACGCGGTCGAATCGCGCAAGGCGGGCTTCGACACCTCGAAGCTGATGGGGCAGAGCATCGCAATGAAGCAGAAGGGGCCGCCGAAGGTCGACGCCTGGTCGCGCATCGAGAAGCTGCGGCAGTCGCCCGCCGCGCCGGGCACGCGCCCCATGTCGCAGCAGGCGGCCGATGAATTGAAGCAGCTGTCCAGCACCGCCGGCGACCAGCTCATTGCCAACTACCGGCGCATGGCCCAGCACCAGGATGCGGCCGATGCGATGTCGCCCGAGGCGGCCGCGCAAACGCGTGCGCAGGCCGAACGCATCCTGGCCGATGGCCGCGACTTCTCCGACCTGGACCTCACCGGCGCCGATTTCTCTGGCATGGACCTGCGCGGCACGCGCTGGCGGCGCACGCTGCTGGAGAGCGCCGACTTCAGCGGCTGCGTGCTCGACGACGCCGACTTCGGCGAGGCACTGCTGGTGCGCGCCCGCTTCTCGCGCACCTCGCTGCGCGGCGTCGGTTTCGCCAAGGCCAACATGGTGCTGGCCGTCTGCGAGAACGCCGATTTCTCAGGGGCCCGCTTCGACGGGACCCAGCTCGACGAGCTGCGTGCCGAGGGCTGCGACTTCTCGGATGCGAAGCTCGACGACCTGACGCTGGACAAAGCCTATTTGAGCGACTGCAGGTTCGACCGCGCACAGCTCGTCTCGGTGGACTTTTTCGACGAGAGCGAACTGCACCGGGTCAGCTTCGACCATGCGCGCCTGCGCAAGGTCTCCTGGCACAAGTGCGTCGTCTCCGGGATGACTTTTACAGGCGCTGCGCTCGACACCTGCGACTGGACCGACAGCGAATGCCGCGGCGGCGTCGATTTCTCGGATGCGCGCGTGGAGAGCACCTGCTTCGTCGGCGCCAGCAAGCTGGGCGAGACGAAATTCCAGCGTGCGGTGCTGATCGACTGCAACCTGCGCGACGCGGTGCTCGATGCAACCGACTTCACCGGCGCGCGGATGGACAACACCGACTTCTCGAACGCCTCGATGCGCAATGCCGTGCTGGTGAACGCCGACGCCCGCGATTCCAGCTTCGTGCGCACCGATCTCACGGGCGCCACGCTCGCCGGTGCGAACCTGATCGGCGCGAACCTGCAGAAGGCCTTGCTCGCCTCGGCCAACTTTCATCGCGCGAACCTGTTCCAGGCCGACCTGGGCCAGTGCTTGATCGACAAATTCACCCGTTTCGACGAGGCCTACACCGAACAGGTCAAGACCGTGCCGAAGCGCGCGCCGGAGCAGGACACGCCATGACGCCCACACGCATCCAGGCCATGGTCCAGCTGGGCGACGAGGTCCGCGAGAAAAACCTGAAGGGGCTGAACTTCCGCGGCTTCGACCTGTCGGGCGTCATCTTCCTGTCGTGCGATTTCAGCGTCGCCGATCTGTC
>NZ_JBPJZE010000071.1:0-1506 GCF_051216695.1 Variovorax glucosi | reverse complement strand
GACCGCATCGACGCGGGCGAAGTCTTCGTGCATGGCAAGAAGGTGTCGATCAAGTCGCCCGAAGACGCAGTGGCCCACGGCATCGGCTACCTGTCGGAAGACCGCAAGCACTTCGGCCTGGCCACCGGCATGGACGTGGAAGCCAACATTGCGCTGCCGAGCATGAAGAAGTTCCTGTCGATGGGCCTGTTCATCGACCAGGCGGCCATCGAGGCGGCCGGCGAGCGCTATGTGAAGCAGCTCAGCATCAAGACGCCCTCGGTGCGCCAGCAGGTGCGGCTGCTGTCGGGCGGCAACCAGCAGAAGATCGTCATCGCCAAGTGGCTGCTGCGCGACTGCGGCGTGCTCTTCTTCGACGAGCCCACGCGCGGCATCGACGTGGGCGCCAAGGCCGAGATCTACCGCCTGCTCAACGAGCTGGCCGCGCAGGGCAAGGCCATCGTGATCATCTCTTCGGAACTGCCTGAGATATTGCGCATGAGCCACCGCGTGCTCGTGATGTGCGAAGGCCGCATCACCGGCGAGCTGCCGGCGCGCGAAGCCTCGCAGGAAAAGATCATGCAGCTCGCCACCCGGCGTGAAGCTGCCGCTGCCGTCGCCCCATGACCACGATTGGAGACTCCCTTTGACGACCCCGACCGCCACCGCCGTCAGCCCCGGCTTCTCCTCGCTGAAGGCCCGGTTCTTCCGCCCCGCCACCAGGCAGAAGCTGCTGGCCTTTGCCAGCCTCATCGCGCTGATGGTGTTCTTCAGCTTCGCGTCGCCGCAGTTTTTGCAGGCCGACAATCTCGTGAGCATCCTGCAGTCGACAGCGGTGAACGGCGTGCTCGCCATTGCCTGCACCTTCGTCATCATCACCGCCGGCATCGACCTGTCGGTGGGCTCGGTGATCGCGCTCACCACCATGGTGTCGGCCTCGCTCGTCGAGAAGCACGGCTGGAGTCCGGGCATCGTGATTCCGCTGGTGTTGCTCATGGGCACGGCCTTTGGCGCGTTCATGGGGCTGCTCATCGAGCGCTTCCGGCTGCAGCCCTTCATCGTCACGCTGGCAGGCATGTTCCTGGCGCGGGGACTTTGCTATCTCATCAGCATCGACTCGATCAGCATCACCAACGAGTTTTACTCGGAGGTTTCGCAGATCCGCATTCCCATCTGGGGCGAGGCCTCGGTGTCTATCAGCGCGGTGATCGCCATCGTGGTGCTGCTGGCGGCGATTTTCATTGCGCACTGCACGCCCTTTGGCCGCGCGGTGTACGCCATTGGTGGCAGCGAGCATTCGGCGATGCTGATGGGCCTGCCGGTGCGCCGCACGCTCATTGGCGTGTACACGCTGTCTGGCTTCTGCTCGGCGCTGGCGGGCGTGATCTTCACCTTCTACATGCTCTCGGGCTACGGCCTGCACGCGATAGGGCTGGAGCTCGACGCCATCGCGGCGGTGGTGATCGGCGGCACGCTGCTCACGGGCGGCGTGGGCTATGTGGCGGGCACGCTGTTCGGCGTGCTGAT
>NZ_JBPJZE010000070.1:0-1509 GCF_051216695.1 Variovorax glucosi | reverse complement strand
CCACCAGCTGTTCGGGGGCCGAGAGCCGCAGCTTCATCGAAGCCAGCAGGGTCTGGCCGCCCGCCAGCGGCTTGGCGCCGGCGGCAACGAGTTTGGCCGCATCGGCCACGGTAGCGGGCCGTTCGAGTGTGAAGGCATACATGGTGTGATTCCTTCTTTGTTTTAGTGCTTGGCGGCGGCCTGCATCGCTTCCCAGACGCGGCTGGGCGAGGCAGGCATATCGAAATCCTTGACGCCCAATGGCGCCAGCGCGTCGAGCACCGCATTGATCACGGCCGGCGGCGAGCCGATGGCCCCCGCCTCGCCGCAGCCCTTGGTGCCTAGCGGGTTGTGGGTGCACGGGGTGCACACGGTGTCGAGCTTGAACTGCGGAAAGTCGCCTGCTCGTGGCATGGCGTAGTCCATGAAGCTGCCGGTGAGCAACTGGCCCGTTTCGTTGTCGTAGACGCAGTTCTCGAGCAGCGCCTGGCCGATGCCCTGCACCAGCCCGCCGTGCACCTGGCCCTCGACGATCATCGGATTGATGATGGTGCCGAAGTCGTCCACCGCGGTGAAGCGGTCGACCTTGACCTCGCCTGTCTGCTTGTCGACTTCGACCTCGCAGATGTAGGTGCCGCCCGGGAAGGTGAAGTTGGTCGGGTCGTAGAAGGCGGTTTCGTTCAGGCCCGGCTCCAGCTTGTCGAGCGGGTAGTTGTGCGGCACGTAGGCCGTGAGCGCCACCTGGCCGAAGGGGATCTTCTTGTCGGTGCCCTTGACCGTGAATTCGCCGTTGGCGAACTCAATGTCGGCATCGCTCGCTTCCATCAGGTGCGCGGCGATCTTCTTGGCCTTGGTCTCGATCTTGTCGAGCGCCTTCATGATGGCCGCGCCGCCCACCGAGATGGAGCGTGAACCGTAGGTACCCATGCCGAAGGGCACGCGGCCGGTGTCTCCGTGCACCACGTCGACGTTCTCCACCGGAATGCCCAGCCGTGCCGCCACCACCTGCGCGAAGGTGGTTTCATGGCCCTGCCCGTGGCTGTGCGAGCCGGTGAACACCGTCACGCTGCCGGTCGGGTGCACGCGGATCTCGCCGCATTCGAACAGGCCCGCCCGCGCGCCGAGCGCTCCGGCGATGTTCGACGGCGCGATGCCGCAGGCCTCGATGTAGCTCGAGTAGCCGATGCCGCGCAGCTTGCCCTTGGCCTCGGTGGCCGACTTGCGCGCCGCGAAGCCATCGACCTCGGCCAGCACGCGGGCCTTGTCCATGCAGGCGTGGAAGTCACCCGTGTCGTACTGCAGCGCCACCGGCGTCTGGTACGGGAAGGTGCTGATGAAGTTGCGCTTGCGGATCTCGTCCTGCCCCAGCTTCATTTCCCAGGCGCAGCGCGACACAAGACGCTCGAGCAGGTAGGTGGCCTCGGGCCGCCCCGCCCCTCGATAAGCATCGACCGGCGCGGTGTTGGTGAACCAGGCATCGACCTCGACGTAGATCTGCGGCGTCGCGTACTGGCCGGCGAGCAGCGTGGC
>NZ_JBPJZE010000006.1:0-33930 GCF_051216695.1 Variovorax glucosi | reverse complement strand
ATGCTCGGATGCAAAGGGCGGCTGCAAGCTGCTGAACAACGCGCCTTTCGAGTACGGCGGCACGTTCAAGGTCCCGGGCAAGCCGTTCCACGCCATGGGCGCGAACATCAACTGAAGTCGGTCAGTCCTCGGAGCCCAGGCAGCGTTCGCGCTGGCCTGGGCTTTTTGCCTTTCCGACTTGTTTAAAGCATCGCGAACCGGCAATCCATGCAAGCAGAAGAAATATAAGAAGTGCTGTTCGCACTTTTGTCGATGGGCACACACCTATCGATATGGGAGACCGCAGCACCGCCGTGCAGACACTAATTGGCTTTCAGCTGTCCGTGATGAGTTTTCCCTAATTTTTGATGCGTGATGACCCGAGGTAGACCTCACGAATATGATCGCCGACTGTGTCCTCAGGTTTGTTCGGCACTGCATAGCAATCACCGATTTTCGCGCATAAAGATACTACCAATTCAGCATAATCAACGAGCATATTGTTCAAGGCGTTGCCCGGCTTGATAAGCCCTACTGCCACAGCAGCATTGTAGAAAGATTGTTGCGCGTCCAACATATGCAACCTACCCACGAATCCGTCGTTTTCGTTTTCGACGCTCATACAAAACCTCCACCAAAGAGAGAAGAAGAGAGCATCGCACGAAAGACTGGCACAAACTTCATTTTGGAAAAAGGCTGGCTATGGTCCTACAACTCTTGATCTAGTCGTTCAATTTTGAGTTACGAACACGAAAAAAAATGGGAACCGCAAAGCCGGTCGCTTTATCTACAAAAATGCTCGGCGTCATACAACGCGTTTGCTATACGCAGCCACGGCACATCCGCTAGAAAATGCCTACTTTACAAAATTTGTCTGTAGAACTCATGTTCGCGCTCAGATGGATAGTTTACAACGCAGTCAATTCAGCAAATTTTTTTTGCCCTTCGAGCGTAAGGTAAAGTATCGACCGTGGATGATTCAAATCAACTGGGGTTCCGGTGGTTATGTCAACCCATTCGGCCCAACCCTCTCGAACCATTTTTTCACAAACATCAGGCGCCATGCCCGTGCCGCTCTCTATATCTTTAAATATTTGAATTAACAACAAACGATTGATAAGCATATAACTATCTGGATTTTTGTTGGTTGCGACCGAAAGTATAGTTGTTCTTTTTAATTTAAAAGTCGACAAAGATAATCCTAGCAGCCGACATCCTTCACACTCAAGAATTTAGAAGTTGAGAATTTTCTTGCAGTTGCACACTATGCACATCGGACAGTGTGATAAAACTTTCAAAATTCTGAAAACTTATATACTCAATGCTACTCAACAAAGATCGAGAAGCCTCGATTTGAGCCATAACGATCGCATCGAGGCTGGCCACGTCAAAAACTCGTGGCGCAGTACAAATAATGGCGATAAATAAAAATCCGGCAAAAACAAGCATTTAGCACTCCTTGGCGAGCTGCGAATAGTGCATGGATTAAAAATCAGCCCATGTAGGAGGGGACGTTTATTACATCCCGATTCATACGGAGAGTGTGCTAGAGACGTAAATAGAATACTTATGTTTCTAAAAATGCTTCTGGCTTAAATTGAAACTGTAAAAATAACTGCAAAATTGCTGCCTGAGTACTCAGGAATAATTTCTGAGAATCACACGAAATCAGGCATTGACTCGTATTCTCATCAGCACCGGCCCTTTTTTGCTTGACCAGGTGGGCAATGTTCATTGCTTGTGTCATGACGGTCGAATCTTCGATCATCGCCGTCGTGCTTGCGTGCCCGCTTGTGCTGCTTTTTGTTGGTCCAGGTTTCGTCTGACCAACGCCAGCCTCCGTTTGCGGCGACCCACCGACCAGGCGTATACACGTAATCGGGTCGCATCCTTTCGCTGCGACCACGTTGCCAGACATATTGCTGACCAGACCAGTTCCAGCGCCCGGGCACCCAGACTTGATTGGAGAGGAAACGCGGTGCAGCTTCGTAACGCGGAGGCGGCGGGGCCACCTGTATCACACCAGGCACATTGATCTGAACAGAGACCTGAGCCCATCCAGAGGCGTGAGCTGCGCTCAAGCAGACAAGAACCAAAGGCTTAAAGAATTGCATATTTTTATCTTGAACGTTATCGAATCAAAAAATCAAAATTTGCGGTTTGATTTAGTCAGATAGCAGCTCTCCAATTGGTTGCAAGTGTTCGACGTGTTCGCACACGGCTTTAATCATCATCATGATGGGCATGCCAAGCAGCAGGCCCCACAATCCCCAAAGCCACCCCCAGAAGATCACGCCAATGAAGACCGCAACGGGGTTCATCCGACAGCTGCGCCCTGTTAACCAGGGGAGGAGCAGGTTTCCGACCAGCGTGTGGATCAGTAGCGAAGCACCCATGACTAAAAACGCAGGTTGCAGCGCGTCGAACTGGAGGAAGGCCGCTGTGCCTGCCACTGCAACGACGGCCAATGAGCCGACGTACGGTATCAAGTTGGTGATTGCCGCTGCCACGCCCCACATCACGGCGTTTTCAAGGCCCAGAAGTGCAAAAGCGATACCTGTCAGGATTCCAACCAAGACGCTGGTGAGAACCTGAGCAACAAGGTATCGCTCGATGTACGCCGTGATGTCGTTGAGGACGTGAAGGGTGATCTTCTTTTTCTCAAACCTGGCACCTGCCAACCGCATCAGTTTGCGTCTGAAAAGGTCTCCCGATCCCAGTGTGAAGAATGTCAGAAAGGCGATGAGCGTCAGCTGTCCTGCTGCAGTTACCAACCCCATCGTGCCGTTCCAAAGGTAGTCACGAATGTTGAATGGCGATCGCTCTACCGTGACACGTGTAACGCCATTCTTGCCAACAGCACTTGGAGCAGACCGTTCAGCGGTTTGCTCAAGCTGCGCTGCCGCTTTCTGTACGGAGTCCAAGGCCGATGATTGGACGGCTGTACGTCCATGGTTGTAGATGCTCGCGCGGAGCTTGGCAGCGGCAACCGGCAGCGTTTCAGTCAACGCAACCGCACTTCCATACAGCCTATAAGCGGCACTACCAGCTGCGCAAGCCAATGCCAAGATCAACAAGGCAGAAGAGATCCAGCGAGAAACCCGCAGACGTCTTTCAAGGAAGCTGACCGTGGGAGAGAGTGCATAAGTCAGCATCAAGCTGACCAGAATCGGAATGAAGACCTGCGCGGCCCAGTGAAGGGTGTAAATCACACCGAGCAACGACAGCGTAACCAAGGAGGCGCTGCGCACATCGACCGGCATATGCAGCACCACCGGCTGTGATGTTGAAGGCTGATCTGACTGAGAAGCGCTGGCGTTGATGAGATCCATAGGCTGTTCTTGCGTGAGTACGCGAGCTTGAAGCCAAGCGGCAAACGATGCCAAGGGAGGAAATCACAATAAGTACGAACTTTATTGAAGGCTTTGTCCTATGGCGTCAGGACTCCACACAACCGAACTTAATATTTTTACCGGAGAAAACTATGAATTTCATCATTTGGCTCATCATAGGTGGCGTCATAGGTTGGATCGCTAGCATGATCATGCGAACAGACGCACAACAGGGAATGATTCTCAATGTCATTGTTGGGATTGTCGGATCGTTCCTTGGTGGTTTTCTTGTCAGTCCACTGTTGGGCGCGGGCACAATCAATCAGAATGACTTCAGCATCATGGGTCTGTTGGCATCGCTGATCGGAGCAATAATTTTGCTTGCGATCGTTAACTTAGTCCGTCGTGGTCGCGTTACGTAAAACCTCACGCTGTCCTGAGTTTATTGGACTTGGCATCAACAACGAGCCACAGCGGGCTGTCAAATCGATGGCCCGTTTTACGTAGGATAAAGCTCACGCGGCTAAAGCATCAACGCTTCCACGCTCACGGCGTGAAACCGTTGCGAACACCATGCGATTTGCTGGATGTTTGAAGCTTCATCAACAAAGAAGGAGACTGATGATGACTAACCCAAACAACCCAAACGACGTGCATTCGATCGACGAACCAAGTAGCGCGAAAGCAACTGGCATTGGTGCGTTGGTAGGAGGTGCAGCAGGCGGCGTGGCTGGCGGCGCTGCTGCTGGAGCCATGATTGGTGGAATGACCGGTCCAGTCGGCGCATTGGTGGGTGCAGCTGTCGGCGTAGTAGCTGGCGCATTAGCTGGGAAGTCTGTCGCGGCGGATCCAGTAGTCGAAGATGCGTACTGGAAGGACAACTACACCAATCGCTCGTATGTCGAGAGCGGTTCGACTTATGACGATTACGGTCCAGCTTACGGACATGGCGTGCGCGCTTTCAACAGTAACCCCGACCGTAAATTTGATGACGTCGAGCCCGAGATGAGCCGCGATTGGGGAAAGTCGCGCGGGACTTCCGGTCTCGAATGGGATCGTGCCAAGCATGCAAGCAAGGATGCATGGGATAGGCTGAGCGACAAGGTCGAACGTGCCGTCCCTGGTGATTCAGATCGTGACGGCAAGTAAAATATAGACCTTGACACCGGTTCTAAAAAACGGCTCGTAAGAGCCGTTTTTTTGTTGAGTAGCTTGGAAACATGTATGGTTCGATCGCGCCATTGTTCAATCACAGTCGCAGTCGAAGCTTATCTTTAAAATTGTTTCACAACTAAACCTTGCCCACTTGGCGCTTTTAGCTGGGCAATGGTGAACGCATTAAGACGTGCCTAAACGAAGGACTTATATGATGAGCCAATTAGGATTCGTTATTTTAAGTGCTTTGCACATCACAGCTTTCGCACAACCGGAGATTTTGCATAATGTGATTGGCGATAATCTTGCGGGTACTTTTGCTGTTCGACCGCTAAGAGAATCCGCTAACGGGAAATTGATTGCGTGTGGCTTTGAGTTCTCAGCTTTGACACATGACCGCAGCACTAAGAAAGGCGCTCCTGTCAAGATTGTCGGCAGCTACTATCTTCGCAATTATTCCGTCACAGGACTTGGTTATTCCCTCAAGCTTGCAATCTATGACGGTCTTACCTGGATTAATCCTTCACCACCGCACCAAGCATTTGTACGTTCTGTTCGCGGACCTTCTTCTCCGGCGGCTTCTCGCCTGTTGGCAGAAACGCCTGGTTTTGCATTGTTTTTTGGCCCGGCATACGCATCTATTGATCAAGTCTTGACGGGAATCATGGATGAAGGGAAGCTTGTTGTTGGGTTTAACCGGGCTCCCGACCAGCAAGATGTTGTGTTGACCTTGGACTTGTATGTGGAAGACACGCAGATGGTTGAGGATCGTGTAGTGCGTCGACGATCGCCTCGGATGGTCGAGGACTTTTCCGTATGCGTAGACGAACTTCTCAGCTTGCAAACAAAAAAAATGATGCCCGGCGTCCAGTCGAGTGCCTACGTGATTCCAAGCTTGCAGGCAGTGATGCAGTCTAAATATCGGTTTTCGTCCTGTAGGCTCATGTTGCAAGCAGTTGCAGGTTCCCGACGCCTGGGAGCACGCGCAGCGTGACCGCAGTCTTGACCGTGAATTCGCGGCTGAGCACCGTGCTGACCTCGATATATTCGCTCCGCGCTTCGGCCGACGTCAGCGTCAAAACTACATAGCCGCGCTTGCTTGTTTCAGCATATCGAAGATCGTCGACCATTCGCTTGAAGGCGTCGGCCAGCAGATCGTTCGAAATCAGCGGAAGAAGCCGCTCAAATCCCGGTGACGAAACTGACGCAGCTCCGAATTCGACCCCTACCCGTTGACCATCCACCAACGTGAGATTGCCGGCCCATGCGTTGTGCGTGTCGCCAGCCAGCGAGATCAGGTTTTTGCCTTGGCTCCGCGCCATTCCCAATACCGTGTCGCGTGCGGCCGGATAACCGTCCCACGCGTCCATGTTGTAAGGCGCCTTGGGTTGGGCGAGCAACGCTCTCTGGCTGTCGCTGCGCAAGGGTTCCGGCGTCGTTTGCGCGGCAACGTAGGCGGTCAACGTTTCCAGCGTGATCGCTGTCGCCACGCTCAGCGGTACGGCCATCCGCGTCATCAAAACCTGCTGACCCAGTACTTGCCAGACGCCCGCCGATGCCGCCATTCGCCCGGCCAGCCAGTCGGACTGCACCTGCCCCAACAACTGCCGCGAAGTCGAGGCGCTTTCACCGCTGAGGTGCTGATCGAGCGACAGTTGCTTGTCGCGACCGATCAGCCGCGTGTCAAGCATGTGCAGCGACGCAAGCGTGCCGATGTCGAACGAGCGATAGATCTTCAGCGGATCCGCAGGATCGGGCAGCCGCGTTGGCAACCACTCGTGATAGGCCTGCACGGCAGCCGTCCGACGGGCGGCAAACGAACCTTCGGTGCTTTCGTCGTGGTTGCCGGCCCCGCCGGACCAGGCGTTGTCCGCAAGATCGTGGTCGTCCCATACAGCAATCATCGGCAGCCGAGCATGCATCGCACGCAGATCGCCGTCGCTGCGGTACTGCGCATGGCGCAACCGGTAGTCTTGCAGCGTAAGGATTTCGTGATCAGGCGCGGACACCCGGTCGAGCGCAAAGGCCAGTTGCGACGCGTAACCGAGCCGGCCATATTCGTAGATGTAGTCGCCCAGATGCAGCACCAGATCGAGGTCGGCGCGCTTCGCGATGTCGGCGTAGACATTGAAGTAACCACCGGGGAAATTCGCGCACGACACTACGGCTAACTTCGCCTGGGCAACGCCGCCCACTGGCAGGGTCTTGGTCCGGCCGATCGGTGAACGGTCGGCTCCAGTAGCAAACCGGTAGAAATAGACGCTCGCCGCCTGAAGGCCCGCGACGTCGATTTTGATTGTGTAATCGCGATCGGGGCCGGTGCTTGCGATGCCGCGCGCGATCACGATGCCGAACGCCTCGTCGCTCGCGATTTCCCAATCGACATTGAGCGCACCTGGCGCCGGCGCCGTGACACGCGTCCAGACGATGACGCGGTCCGACAGCGGATCGCCACTCGCGACACCGTGCTTGAAAACCGAGCCCGCACTTTCCGGCGGGCTGGAATTACCTCCGCTGTCGGATCCTCCGCCACCGCAGGCGGAAAGACTCACGCCGCTTCCGGTGAACATGGCGTAAAGCACAGCGCTACGTAAGAGGGAACGCCGCGTAGCGCCGCCGGATTCTGTCGAGTTTATTTTCGAATTGGAGAGTGGGTTCGCTAAAGTCATCGTTATCAAGAATTTCAGTTTTTTGACGGCTCGGAGCAATCGCTGTTGCCGGTCATGCCGCGACGGGCATTTTTCTGGGTGCATGACGCCGCTGCGAGTACAGATCCAGCGCCCTGTATGCAACGACCGACACTCCGAAAGCAACCGCGAAATACATCGCGGGCGACTGGATCGATGTCCGCTTCAACAGCTCGAACACCGGAATGTGCAACATATAGAGAGGGAACGACACATCGCCCAGCATTCGCATCCATGCCGAAGGCCTGCCGCCTGAACCCTGGCGAAGAATGTTTCGAAAGAGGACCACCACCGCTGCGAGGGTGCACATCCGGAGGATGAATGAGATGAGGTCGCTCTGGACGAATTGCGCCATCTCTCCATGCTTGAATCGATAACCAGCCTGTATGGAAATACTCAGGGCTATGTAGATGGCGAACATCGCGGCGATCGACCGCATGATGTTGCCATTGCCATCGTGACTACCACTGATGTCCCTGTTTCGCGCAAGCCGCATGCCGGACAGCCAGATGAATGCCAGCAACAACAGGTTCAGGCCGAAAGCGGTTCCAGAGTAATACGTCCAGTGAAAAAGCGTTCGTCCGCAGGTGTAGGCGCAGAACGCAATGAACGAAACTGCAACGAGGCGCTTCACCGTCTTGTCGGACAGGGTGAACAACAGCGGAGTCAGGCAGTAAAGCCAAAATTCCAGGGAGAGGCTCCATGCGGGTCCGACGATCGATGTAGGAACGACCAGCTGGTTCAAGAAGAGCAGATTGACGATCCACTCCGAAGCCGCAGGCAGCGCCTGGCTGCCCGTATACAGGACGATGCCCATCAGGACCAGGCTCGCCAGATACACCGGATAGATCCGCTTGATCCGGCGCCAGAGGAATTGTTCGGGCTCCTTGCGATACGAAACGCCGATCGAATATCCGCTGACCAGCAGGAATCCGAGAATCGCCTCGAACGTCCCCAACATCGGAATGACGGTGAAGACGCCGATCGGCATCATCTCGGCCAGATGGTTGAAGGCGACGATGGACGCCAGAACGAACCGGAGTGCTGCTAGCTTGCTCCATGGGTCCACGGAAAGGGTTCGACTGATTTGATCGCTCATTAATACCTCACTTGCAAAATCTGGATAAAAAGGCAAATTTTGACTTTTTAAATCTTTTAGAAGGTCGATCGAATATCGGGCCTGAGGTGCAAGTATCCGGTTGTGTCAGTAAAAATAAATTTTCTTACTTCAAGCAATTTGAAAGCTTTAGCAACCATTTCCCGGGAAGACCCGACCATCTTTGCCATGTCTTGCTGGGAAAACTTGTTCTTGATCATGAGGCCACCCTCCTCATCGTCTACCGCCAACTCAAGCAGCATACGTACTACCCTTCCATTTACATCCATCAATGCAAGCGACTCGATTTGTTCATCTGCATAACGCAGTCTTTTAACCAACATGCACAAAATTTTGTGTGCAGACGATGACTGTTCGGGCATTAAGCGCGCGAAAGTTATGCTTTTTATTGTTAAAACATCTGATTCGATTTCTGTTCTGACTGATGCCGAATGAGGCATTTGATCAATTAAGCTCATTTCACCCACATAATCACCAGGGTTTAAGATAGAAATAATAACCTCTTTTCCTCTGTCATTATTCCTCAATACTCGAGCTCTTCCGTTAAGGAAAATATGCAATCCGCCAGAACTAAATCCCTGTTTTACTACAAATGCATCTTTTTTGAATCTTTCCTTGCTTACTCCTTGAGACACTTCTTCCAGTTGTTTATCTGTAAGCGACGAACAAAGAGGGATTCGGCGAAGTAAATCAGAGGCAGAGATAATTGCCATAAGTTAATTAAAAGAGATATTTTGTTTATGCCAAAACGCATTTAGCCCATGCGTAATTTTCTTGTTTAAAATAGTCACTAATTGCAATCGATAGCTATTTTCTGTGCCATGGTTCACAGCTCTAGGTTCTGTCGCCTGGCGATCTGGCCCAGCGTCTCGTAGACCAGCCGCGGCGGCGCGATGTCCCATCCGAGCTTTTCGCGGATCGCGACGACCGCACGCATCGCCAGCAGCGAATGCCCTCCGAGATCGAAGAAGTTGTCGCGCAGGTCGATCACCTCGACATCCAGAAGCTCTCGCCAGACGGCAGCAATCGCATGTTCCGCCGCCGTTGTCGGCCCCGAACGTTGCGCAGCGCTTCCTGCGCGTACCTTGATTTCCGCTTGTGGGGCCGGCAGCGCATTGCGGTTGATCTTGCCATTGGGCAGGAGCGGCAGCGCCTCGAGCCAGACGACATACTGCGGCAGCATGTAGTCGGGCAGACGCTTTCGCAGATGTTCGCGGACGGCGGCGATGTCGACTTCTTCCGAAGCACTTTTCACATCGCCGTCTCGCGGAACGAGATAGGCGACCAGCCGGACGTCGTTCTCTCTGCCGCTGCGGTCGGCGCGGGTGTCGACGACGCATTGAGCGACCAGCGGATGGTCCAGCAGCGCCGATTCGATCTCGCCGAGCTCGATGCGCAATCCGCGCAGTTTCACCTGCCGATCGAGCCGGCCCAGATGTTCGAGCCAGCCATCGTGGCGCCAGCGTCCCAGATCGCCGGTGCGGTAGAGACGGGCACCCGCTTGGTCAGATCCGGCATCGGGAGGGAAGCGCTCGGCGGTGAGTTCGTCGCGCCGGTGATAGCCCAGCGTGACGCCGGCACCGCCGATGCACAGCTCGCCAGGCACGCCGATGGGGCAAGGATGGCCGGTCTCGTCGAGCACCTGAACGGTGGTGTTGTCGATCGGTCGACCGATCGAAATGCCAGCACGCGGCGAAACCACGCGCCAGACGGTCGACCAGACGGTGGTTTCTGTCGGCCCGTACATGTTCCAGACCTCGACATCGCTGGCGAGCAACTGTTCCGCCAGCATCGGCGGCAGCGGCTCGCCGCCGACCAGTGCCTTGAAGCCCGTGCAGTTGGCTTCGCCGCTGTCCCTGCCGGACCAGCCGGCGTCGAGCAGCGTCCGCCACAAAGTGGGCGTGGCCTGCATGACGGTCGCATCGTGCTGCGCCAGCAGATCGCGCAGCGCATGCGGATCGTGGACCTGGCTCGCGTCAGCGATGACGACCTGCGCCCCCACAGCCAGCGGCAGCATCAGTTCGAGCACGGTGATATCAAAAGACAGCGTTGTCACGGCGACCAGCCTGTCGTCGGAACTCAACCCCGGCGTGCGCGCCATGCTGGCGAGGAAGCTGACCACCGCCTGGTGCGGCACCGCGACGCCCTTCGGGCGTCCGGTCGAGCCGGAGGTGTAGATCATGTAGGCCGCGTCGAGCGGCCGGGCGTCGTGCTGCGCGTCCGGCTTCAGCGCCGAGGTGTCGCGATCGGCGCCCCTGTCGCTTTCGATCCAGCCGTCTTCGCCGAGCGGCAGGAGCGGCACGCCGGCGTCGGCCAGCCAGCCGGCCGGCACGCCTCGCGTGAGCAATGCAGCCAGGCCGGCGTCTTCGGCCATGAAGTGCAGGCGGTCCGAGGGAAAACCAGGGTCGAGCGGCACATAGGCGGCGCCCGACTTGAGCACGCCCAGCATCGCCACGACCATCAGCGCATCGCGCTTGACGCCGAGACCGACACGGTCGCCACGACCGATGCCGCGAGCGCGCAAGGCATGCGCCAGCGTGTTCGACCGCGCCTCGAGCTCGCCATAGCGAAGCGTCCTGCCGTCCGCATCGCAGAGCGCGACATCGTCGTGACGCGCCTTGTCGGCGATCGGCAGGTAGCGATGCACCGTGAGTTCGGCCGGAAGCGGCACTTGCGTGGCATTCCAGCTCTGGCGCAGCAAAGCCAATTGGGCCGGCGCGACGACCGGGAACGCCGAAATATGTTGCGCCGGCTGCGTGAGCACGGCCTCGAGCAGCGCCAGATAGTTGTCGCGCATGCGCTCGATGGTTGCGGCATCGTAGAGATCGGTCGCGTATTCGAAATGCACGCGGTGCGTGAATTCGGTATCGATATGCACCGACAGGTCGAATTGCGCGGTCGAACGATCGAAGACGAACTCTTCCAGGTCGAGCCCCGCATGGTCCAGCCGGCCGAGCGGCGCATTCAGCACGTTGAAGAGCACGCGCACCAGACCCTCGGGATGCACCGCGCGGTCGTGGCCGAGCGTTTCGACCAGTTCGTCGAACGGTGCTTCCTGGTGCGCGTAGGCGTCGACGGCCGTGCCGCGCACACGCCGCACCAGGTCGACGAAGGTCGGATCGCCGGACAGATCGGTGCGCATCACCAGCGTATTGACCAGCGTGCCGACCAGATGCTCGGCGCTGAAGCGATGGCGGTTCGCGACCGGCGTGCCGACCGCGATATCGGTGCCGCGCGACTGGCGCGCCAGCATCAGCTTGAAGACGGCGAGCAGCACCACGAATGGCGTGACCGATTCGCGCGAGCAGAAGGCGCGCACGGCGCTGCGCAGCGAAGCCGACAGCGTCGCCGATGCACGGCCGCCACGGAAGCTCGGTCGTGCGGGACGCGGAAAATCGGTCGGCAGATCGAGCGGAGAGAGATCGGCCAGGCGCTCGCGCCAGTACGCCATCTGCGGCTTGCGTTGAGCAATGGCCGCCGGGCTGCGCTGCCAGGCGGCGTAGTCGGCGTACTCGATCGGCACCGGCGCCAGATCGGGCGTGCCGCCGGAGCGCCATGCGGTGTAGGCGTCGAGCGCTTCGCGCATCAGCACGGTGAAAGACCAGTTGTCGGCGATGGCGTGATGCATCACCCACATCAGCGCATGGTCGCGTTCGCCGAAACGCAACAGCGTCGCGCGATGCAGCGGCTCGACAGACAGATCGAAGGGCGTCGCGATGCGCTCGGAGAACAGCGCGCGCGCATCAGCCTGCGGATCGGCATGCCCGGAGAGATCGATGTGCTCGATCGGCATCGGACGCGCGTCCTCGATCACCTGCATCGGCTCGTCGATGCCCTGGACCAGGCGCGTGCGAAGGCTTTCGTGCCGCTCGATCATCAGGTCGACGGCGCGCTGCAGCACGCCGATGTCGAGCGCACCCCGGACCCGCAATGAAATCGCCACGTTGTAGGCCGACGAGGCTGGATCGAACTGCTGGATCAGCCACATGCGCCGCTGCGACATCGATACCGGCAGCAATCCATCACGAGATATTCGAGGGATCGCAGGCGAGCGCATGAAATCGGCACTGGAAGCGGACGCACTGTTCACGGCGCCGGATTGGGCTATTCCACGCCCGAGGTGATCAGCCAGCGCAGCGATGCTGGAGCAGTCGAACATCACGGACAACGGTAATTCGACGCCCATCCGCTGTTCGATGCGCGAGGCGACCTGCGTCATCAGCAGCGACGTGCCGCCGAGTTCGAAAAAGCTGTCTTGAACACCGAAGGTCGTAGTGTTTAGCACCTCGCGCCAGATGTCCCAGATCGCCTGCTCAGCCTCGTCGCGTGGCATGACGCGAGAAGCAGTTAGGGCGGGAAGGTTTCGTGCGGAGTCATCGGAGGAAGTCTCTTCTAGACCGATGCGCGCAACCACAGCTTGCACCGCTAACTTCCCATCAAGGAATTGTTGGCGGCAGACACTGCGCTGTATCTTTCCACTGGAGCTTCGCGGAAGCGACCCAGATCGCACCAACACAATTTTTTCGACCGGCAATCCGTGTTCTTCGCCAATCGCACGACGGACAGTAGCTGCAATAGCGTTCGCATCAAGCTCTACGACACGGCGTTCGGTTTCCAACACGAGTACAAGCGTCTCTCCATCCAAACCGTCGATCGAGAATGCCGCACCGAAACCCCGCCGTAGCGCGGTATGTGCGTGCTCAGCTGTCCACTCAAGATCTTGCGGATAGTGGTTACCGCCATGGACGATCACCAAGTCTTTTAGGCGTCCTGTGACGAATAGCTCTTCGGCGTATATAAAGCCGAGGTCGCCGGTGCGCAGGAAAGGTCCGCTGCCGTCACCTAACCGTGCTTCAAACACTGTGTGCGAAATCTCAGGCTGGTGCCAGTAACCATCGCCCACGCTGTCTGAGCGAACCCATATCTCGCCAACAGCGTCAGACTCAGCGTGCTGCGCTGTTGCAACGTCGACAATGATGATGTCGATTCCCGCTAGCGGTCGTCCGCAACCAACCAGCGTCTTGGTGAGGCTGCTGTCTCCGTTTGCTGTGCGCAACACAATGCGGTTACTCGCAAGCTCTGCCGCATCCACGGTAAGCAGCACAGGTGCTCGCCCTCTGCCAGCATTGCGGCCACTCACGCCCAAAACCGTTTCAGCCAGCCCATAACCTGGCATAAACGTGTGAGCTTCCATGCCCATGGCGCCAAAAACCGTCAGCACTTGAGTAACGGTTTGCGATCGAATTGGCTCTGCTCCGCAGTTGAGTGAGATCAACGCCGACAGATCACTACTTGGCAAATACGGTAGCGAACGTTCGTCGAGTGCGCGAAGGCATGCAACATAAGCAGAAGCAGGCGCGCCGGAGTGCGTGATGTGCAGCGATGACATCGCCTCAATCCAGCGCAGCGGACGACGCAGGAATGCCAGAGGCGACATTAGCCAACTCGTCGCACCCGCATACATCGGTGCAATCAGTCCGTGAACCAACCCATAATCGTGAAAATGAGGCAACCAAGTCAGCACACGACTTTCGTCTTTGACATGACCTGCTGCATTGAGTGCAGCAACATTTGAAATTACTTGGTCATGCGTGAGACGCACTCCTCGCGGTGCCGTGGTGGAACCTGATGTGTATTGCAGGTAAGCAAGGGCATTGCCGCCCACTTCCGGAAAAACATCGGTTTCAAGGCCGTGGACTGCTTTAAGCTCATCGAGCGACATACATAGCACCGGCCCGACCGCATCGGGCTCTAGCGTTTTGCGAACAGCATCGATGACGGAACTCGAAGTTAGAACAAGCGCACCAGACGTGTCTTGAAGAACTTTGCGAAGACGGGGTGCGGCGCGAAGCAGACGCACTGGGTCGGGGGCCGGGACTGGAACGGCGACATGTCCGGCGAAAAGACAAGCCCAAAACGCCCGAACAAATTCGAGTCCTGGAGGGAATGCCAAAAGAACGCGACTGCCAGGAGGTGCGACAAGCAATAGCTTTGCGGAAAGCATCTTGCACTCTGCAGCCAATTGTGAAAATGTCAGTGTATCTGCAGTTGAAAGATCTTCTCGCAAAAAAACATATGCCAGTTTCTGGCCAAATGTAACGCCTTGATTGACTACTAATTGAGAAAGATGGTTTGATAAGGTTACTGAAGACATTTTGCAGCTAAAACTATCAGCAGGTGCTCACTCGTCCTGTAATCATCATAGGAACGAAAGCAAATCACACACGAAATTCTCAATTTACAACACCACCCCCAAAACGATAGAAATTTAACTCTCTATTGTGTTGAAAATGCCACGTTAACAGAAGCCAATTCGGTTACAAACATGTATGCCACCTGAACAACAGCCAATATTCTTGAGTTGCCAGTGATACTTTTCCAGAATGTTCATGTTCTGTTCAGATAGATAGTGTGATCTTTTGAAGTTACCCAGAAATTTTTACAACTGCAAACAGATTTGCAAAAACAACTGGCTTAACTTCATTGTCAATTGAATAGAATAAGCTCCTATTAATTGTTTTGCGGAATCAAAAACTTGGATCTGATTGCTTGGACATACTTTTGTGGTTGATAATCGCAGCGGTCGTTCTTGGTCTTGTAGTTTGGACGATTATCGCCGTGCCTGCCAACAATTTCAGGCAAAAAATAAATGTTGCGCTTTGCAGGCGTCTGCAATCTACGCGCGAAGTTTTAATAAAATGCGACTTGCCCGCAAAGTCCTTGCATTCGCAAGATGAACTTCGAGATGATAAAAGGTTTTCTGATAATGGCGAGTCTGATAGATAAATTCAAAAGCCACTTATATAGATTAACGTGATTATTCTTCCGGATGTGCGCACTGACAATTTTATGCAAGCGTTGTAGTGCGCATTCGCCTTTTATTTGTTTTTATCATGCGCCCTGAAAATCCATTTAGAACGCGAAAATAATAACTTCGGTTGATTATGGAGGGCTAGTTCGAATGCATTTCGACAACGTGTCTTCTTCAATAGTTAAATCAAAATAAGCACGGCATTTTCAGAAACAATTTCCAACAATCCATTTAAAATAACCTGAACGCTACTTTTATTTCAAAATCAAAATTAAACTGTGTTCGATTTTCTATCTGGCTTGCTCACAACCCCATAAACTGCCATACGCATCGCCGGGATGCTACACCAGTATTTTTTTAGCGTTCGATAAGTTCAAGCCATCTTTTTCAGCGAATTTTTTATAGGGTGGCTTTTATGTCAATGCTGTCTCACAACCTTGAAATATTTATAGTTGAAGACGATAAAATAGTCGCCAGCTACATAACTGAAATTCTAAACTCTTGCACCGGAATTCAGGTGGTGAAATGTGTACACACCGAAGACGCAGCACTTAACTGGTTATCTGATAACCGCGCGACATGGCATCTTGCAATTATCGACCTTGCGTTGGGCGCAGGTAGCGGCGCACGTGTATTGAGTGCGCACAGGGTGCGCAAGCCAGAGCAGAAAATGGTTGTGCTCAGTAGTTATCTTGACAACGAAATGCGACGAAGATGCATGGGTTTGGGTGCAGATGCTGTTTTCCAAAAATCTTCTGATATGCAAAGCCTAATTGACTATTGTTCGGCCATTTACAGTTCAAAGAATAGTGCTTTTTCATAGTCCACATATGGAACACTCCGTGCGGCCGCAACAGTGACAGCTAGTCGGGTGAAGCGAGTCACGCTGTATTTTCCTGTGTGCAGATTCACTAGTGAAAAAAAGCTCCATCGGCAATCCCCTCGCCGCTTATGCGCGACGGTACCGAAGCCGGCGGTCACCATCACCGAAGTGATCTCGACCGAGTGATGCAGCAGAACCATCAACTCACCCTCCTGGTAAGTCTGTACGGCAGACCGCGGAAACGCTCCGAAAAGAGAAAAACAATGACCCATCGTGACCGCCGCTTCTGAAATCTGAACGCGCAACTCAGTACGCATGACGACCGGTCACGATCAAGCGGAATCAGCGGTCACGTTCGCCGGAATACGCACCAGCCTTTCAAAGCATTCTTAGTTGGACAACCCAGCTGCCCGATGGTGGGCCTGACCCGTTCGCCGAGTTTGATGTAGAGCTCGCCGACCCGAATTCTGTCTGGATACGAATACATGAACTAGCTCCTGGTAGTCCAAGTTTTCGTCCGCACCCCCAGTCTAATTTTATGTTATTGATAAAATATGTTATCAATAACAAGTGGAGATGGTCATGCCGTTCTGTTTTCATGCGTTGCAGGAAGTGGCGCTGCCTTGGCGACAACGCCAGCCCAAGCGCGCCTTGATCTTGGCGCAGGCCGCCGAGTTCGCGCCGCTGGTGCAAACGCGGCTGGAGGACGACGGCTGGGCCACCTTTGTACCCACGGAGGTGCCCACAGGTGCTAGCACGTGGCTGCAGCTGGTGCATCGGCACCGGCCCAGTGTGGTGATCTGCGATCTGGACCATGCGGGGGTGGCCGCCTTGCACCTGGCACGCGAAGTCAAGCAGGATCCGGCGTTCCAGTACACCAGCTTCATCGCTGTTTCTGCATGGGCCGGTCCGCACGTCGTGCGCGCGGCCACGGTGGCCCGCTTTAATTACCTGTTCGAAGCGCCGATGGATTTCAAGCAGCTGGTGTCGGTGACGGCTGGCTATGGCGCACGTCATGGTTGATGAACTGATCGCGTTACAGCCGCCCTCCTCGTTTGGATTGCTCAGCGACCCGCGGTTTGCGGCCTTGGCCGCCGTGCCGTCCGAGGTCGAGTGGTTCACCAACATCGACAACCCCTGCACGCGCCGGGCCTACCAGGGAGACCTGCAGGACTTCACGGCGTTCATCGGCATAGGCCAGCCCGAGCAGTTCCGCCAGGTAAGGCGGGCGCATGTGATCGCCTGGAGGAAGCAGCTCGAGGGCCGCTCTCTCGCGCCGGCGACGATCCGCCGCAAGCTCGCCGCACTCTCCTCTTTGTTCGAGTACTTGTGCGAGTGCAATGCGGTCGAGACCAACCCGGTTAAGGGGGTCAAGCGGCCGAAGGTGGAAAGCCAGGAAGGCAAGACGCCAGCGCTGGGGAACCACCAGGCGCGCGCGCTGCTGGACGCACCGGATGCTTCAACGCTCAAGGGCCAGCGCGATCGGGCGCTGCTGTCGGTGCTGCTGTTCCATGGCCTTCGGCGGGAGGAGCTGTGCTCGCTTAAGGTCGAGGATCTGCACAGTCGCCGGGGCATTACTCACCTGCGCATTCACGGCAAGGGTGGCAAGCTGCGTTATGTGCCGCTGCATCCGGAAACGGCCGGGTTGATCGACGCGTACCTTGAAGCGGCAGGACATCGCGGACAGGGTGCAGAAGCCTTGTTCAGGCCCTTGCGCGATGGCCATCGAACACCGGGCAAGGCCTTGACGGCGGATGGGGTCTACAAGCTGGTGGTGAGCTACGGTGCGGCCGCCAAGATTGACCTGCAGGGCCTGAGTCCGCATGCGCTTCGAGCGACGGCTGCAACTAATGCGCTCGATCATCAGGCCGACATCACGAAGGTCCAGGAGTGGCTCGGGCACGCCAACATCACCACGACCCGGATCTATGACCGTCGGCAGTCGCGGGCGGAAGACTCGCCCACGTTCAAGGTTGCTTACTAGACCAATCAGCTAAACAGCGCCAGGCCTTTGGTCTGGACCAGATGCAGCAGCTTGAGCGCCGTACCGGTCGAGCGTTTCTGTCCGATTTCCCATTTCAGAATGGTGGAAACACTCGTGTTCAGCATGGCCGCAAAAACCGCTTGGCTCACATGCGACATCTCGCGGATCTGCTTGAACGCTTGTGGCTCCAGCGGAGGGACTGGCGGCAGGCACATGCAGTCGAATTCGCGCAGGGTGACTTGCTCCATCACGCCAGCGCTGTGAAGGTCCCGCGCTGTCTCGTGAACAGCTTCAAGAAGGGTGGATCTGGTCTTTCTCATCGCTATTTACCTCAATCAATCCGCCTGCCAGCAAGGCTGGCTAACCGGCGCGCGACGGGCCTCATGAAGCTTGGAAAATCAGGCTGCAATGGGCTCGGGTTCACCGACGAGCGAGGCGGCTGGAATACCCAGGTTGAGCAGGCGGCGGATCATGGGCATGGTCACCGGACGCTTGCCATTGAGCACTTCGTACACACGGTTGCGCGGGCCGATGCAAGGCACCATGTCCGCGACCGTCAGTCCTGCCTGATCCATGCGGAATTTGATCGCTTCAACCGGGCTGGGAGCCTCGATGGGGTGATGCTTCGACTCGTAGGCTTGAACGAGTGTCATCAGGACATCGAGTTGGTCCCCCTCGGGCGTACCAAGGTCAGGGTCAAGATCCATCAGGGCAGACACTTTGGCAAGCGCCGCCTGATAGTCCGCGTCGCTGCGGACGGGTTGGATAAACATTTTTTTCTCTAGGGCGCACAGGCGCCAACATAACGGATGTTGACACCCCCCCTATGAGGACTGATCAACGGTTTCGGCATTCACCTTGTCGTATTCCACATGTGTTCCGACAAACTTCACAAAGATGGCTTGCTGCTTGTAAGAGATCGAAGTAATCAGGCGGTAGTCGTTGCCCTTGATGTTGAACACGACACGGCCGGCCTTTAGGATGCTCGCGCTCTGAAACTGTGCTTTTAACTCAGCAGGGTTCAGCCAGGTTGCAGCCATCGCTTCAAAGTACCAGGCACGCAGTGGCTTCGGTCGCGCAGTGGAAGTCGGAGCTGGTGGCCAGAAGGCCCAAGCCGGCCAAGCTGGTGCTGAACCCACGTCTGCGCCAGTACGTCCAAGACCGCTTGGAGGGCTCGATCCACGATGCTCACGGACGTGATGTCGCCGGGCCTCGGCAAGCTGCGTTCATCGGGCGCAACAAACCTCATCGTGGTGACCGCAAATGGGTCAATGGCTGGTCGCCCGAGCAGATTGCCAACCGTTTGCAGGTTGACTTCCCGGATGATCAGTCCATGCGCATTTCCCACGAAGCGATCTACCAGGCCTTTTACATCCAGGGTCGGCGACCCAGACCACGTTCGGCCTCGTCGGAATGACGTTGCGATAAAGGTTCGGGAAGATTGGCGAGTCATGCCTGCTGTCGGTCGTTTGAACGAATCGCCTACGAGGCTTGATACCCAGGCCACGGGCCCGCATCACGCGTGCGACCCGCTTGTGATTGACCACGTGGCCGCGGCGGCGCAATTCGTGTGTCACGCGCCGGTAGCCGTAGCCTGGCACTTCGTCCTGGATGGACGCGATCAACTCGGCGAGCCGGGCGTCTCCCAGATCTTCGTCCACTGCCGTCGAGCGGTAGTAGAACGTGCTGCGCGGAAGATCGATCACCTGACACCCCCGTCGAATGGAGCAGGCTTCGGGCCGGTGACGATTGATAAGTTCTCGTTGTCGCTCACGAGGCGGAGGCGTGGAGTTTTTTTAACAAGGTCAAGCTCCATGATGAGCTGGCCGACCTTGCGTTCAAGGGCCGCAATCTTGGCCTCGTATTCCGTGATGACCGATGCCTCAGCCTCTTCAGTGCTCAGCTCTCCCCGGTCGTACTGAGTCAGCCAGAGCTGTATCAGGTTCGTCGACAAGGTGTACTTCTTGGCCGCTTCGCGCCGGCCGATGGCGCCGCTGCGAATGTCGTGGCACAGCTGAATCTTGAACGCCGGCGCGTGGCGCCGGTATGGACTTCTTGATGACATGACCTTCTCCTGGTTGAAGGCCCGGTCAGCGTACCAGGTCAGATTTGCCCGGTGGTCCAAGCCCAGGGGTTCACTCCAGCAGTGGGTCAGTTTTACATCGGCGCTAACAATCTGTCACATGGTTGACCCTGCCTTGATTTCATGTCCAGCAATAAATTGGGAACTTCTGATGTTTGGAGAGAAGAGATGCGAGCTAGCAGCCTGGCGAAGTGCAGTACACGGAAAAATTCAAGACAGAGTCGATCACGCTGGCGGAGTCGATCGGAGTGCCTAAGGGGCACTTCGTGTGGGGATTCCGGTATCGAGCCCGGGCAACCGGTTGCGACGACGCCGGTCTACTGGCGCATTGACACCAAAGTTTTCGTCCGCACCCCCGGTTCACTCCAAGCGCCGAACAAAAGTGACCCAGGTATTCAACTTACCCTGCTGATTATTTAACCAGTGTGGTTCGAGGAGTGATCACCATGGACATGATTGGAAAGTTCCGGCGGATGCACGTTAGAGACAGGTTATCGCAGCGCAAATTGCGCGGCTGTGAATTAGTTCACCTCGTAGGTCTGAACCATTCAGAAATCGTTCACCTGTGAAAATTAAGATCCCGTTTGTGAAACGATTTGTCATTTATCAAGACACCAATTCCCTTTGGCGTTGGGAGCTGCGTCTCCCTAGCGGCCTCGCGGTTGCAAAGAGCAAAGAGGGTTTCGCAACTGAAGAAATCGCGACTGAAGCCGTCCGCTCTGTGAGGCGCGCCGGAGCTAAGGCTTTGGTCGTCGAAGCATTCGCTTTAAGGAGTGCTACACGGCCAGTCACGAACAGTCGTAAGAAATACTTTGCATTTCTTAATGGAGATCACTGGGACTGGGAGCTGCGTCGCGTGGGCGGCGCTGTGATTGCAATGAGCGCTCAGGGCTTTCGCAGTTATGAGGAAGCACACAACGCTTTAAGCCTCTTTCAAAATAGCTGCGACGCGTTCATCTTCAACACTGCGGGCAACATCGTGGAAGCCAGGTCTCGCGCTTCCGTCAGCGGTTGAGCGAGTAGCCAGCAATGGCTTGCTCAATTGTCTCCCAGCCATCAAGTTCGTGGTGCTCGTCGCACTCGTCGTGGGCGCTGAGGTCGGCGTCGATATCTGCGCCTGCGAGCTTGCACTCGCTATCCAATTGTCGAGGGTGGCCCACGTGATGAGCAACTCACTCGCATCATGGCCGCGCATAAGCCGAGCCTCAACAACTCAATCGTGTCTGTCGCACCACGACAGAGCGATTGCAGACGTGCGTATGGTAGTGCATTAAAACCAGCGGCGCGATGGCGCAGGCTGTGCGTGTGATCCACGACTGAGACGGTTGCGCATAAGAGCTTCGGTGTCGTTGAGCAGGGCCGTGGTCACGCCTCGAACACACGCATGATGCGTGCCGACCAACCCCGAGCTTAAGTTTTGTGATTTTTTTTGCTTTCGCTTGCAAGCTGATTACTGTCATGTCTGTAGCGGAGTTCGTTACCGACGCGGCTTGGATACCTTAAAGCGTCCGCTGAGCCGACCCGTCCTGTAAAAGGTTGCATCTCAGCGCCAGTGTAAGCTTCGCGGCGAATAGGCGGGCGGGGGCCGATAGTAGGTACGGGAAGAATTGCGCTCAAATCCTCCTGCGATTGCAAAACCTCTCTGCCTAAACTCGTTATCGTATGTAGATGGCTTAGCGTCCCATCTTTCCTGGGACTAGAAATTTCGCGGATGTAGCCATGGGCACGAAGCGCAGTAAGATCTTCGGAAACTGGTCTGCCAATATGCTTGCTGAGAGATGAACTTTGTGCCAAGTCCATAACTGCGATGGCCCGCAATACAGCGATATGGTCCGAAGTGAGAGTCAAAAAGGGTTGGCCCGTCATATCTAGTTCTCCAGAAGCATAGTAAAACGGGCAAAGCTTGCTAATGTACCGAAGGCTAGCTTATACAATTTCTTTCCTGAGAGCGAGCAACGCTCGCGTGTCGAATGTTCGTAATGCGCAGAACGTAAGTGTGACTATAGATGCTAATCCGTAGCAAGTGGGGGTTTTGATAAGTGCGGGCGTTAGGAGAAGATCGACCTCCGAAGAATGAGCCAAGTGGAAATACCGTTTAGGGCAGTTCTAACTGGCAATGTTCAGCCTGCTTGGCGGCCATGATCAGGATGGGTGAAACGCAACAACCCCAACGTCACCTCAGCTGATACCACAGCGTCACCGAGAAGGTGTTTTGAATGCGCGATGTGGTTACCGGGCTAAGACTAGCATCACCGATCAAGCGAGCCGAAAGCCACTGGCCGGTTAGTTTCCAACGTGGGGCAATGCGCACCTCGGCATTGAGGGAGACATTCACGTCGCTGCGTCCGGCGCTAGGTGCGAAGACCGGGAGGCTGCCCCGGCCGGACTCCGATGGCGCTACCCCAAAATAGCTGTGCAGGTACGCCCCATTGGACCAAGTCGTGCCTAGTGTCAGTCCGAGCAGCACTGAATCTCCTAACGGCGCACCGAGAGTCGCGCCAGTCTCGAATTGAGTGCCGTTCCCTTTAGAGCCCGAACCGGTTAACAAGCTCGACTGCAGCACCAGGAACTGCCAGGGCTCATAGTTGAGAAACAGACCAAGGCCGAGGCGATTTCCGAGATCGTTTAGCCCGCGAGCCCGTGAACGGTCGTCAGTACGGCCGAACACTGGCCAAAGCCGTGCGCCGAACTGCAGCTCTTCGAGCTTTGAAAAATTCCATCCGGCGCCGATGTCCGTCGAGATGAAACCGCCCGTTGCAGACTTGAAGTCGACACCTATGAGGGGCAAAAATTTAGTACGATCCGATCCTGGTGCTTCAGGATAGCCAGCCAACGTCGGGCCTATTGCCAGCGTAGAGCCTTCCTTAGGTGGCGAATCGATGAGAATCAAACCGCCCAGTGCGTGAGCCTTCAACGCTGTCAAGAGGAGCGCCAGGGCGAACAGCCGTCGGTGGTGCATGCGGAATTATTTGCTTGGACTCATTTGCCCCGCGCATACGCGAAACAATACTGTCTTCAGCGCGGTTGGCGTGACCCTGCAAGGGTTCGACATGGGTTACACGGCAGACTTGACATGGACCTTTTCAACAGCCTGTCGACCCACTCCATGAAACCATCTTGGGGACCATCCTGAAAACGCTTACAGGGCGGTTCAGCGCGGCGACCGCGTCCTTGGTTTTACTACTGCTTAGCAGCGCCCATCGACGTTGCAGAAGCTGGAGCCTGGTTCCGCGCCGCTTCTGCCTGGTCCTTCTTATTGGCTTGGTGACGGCCAACGGCGCATCCCGCTGCCGCACCGACCACGCCATGCTTCCCAGCCACGTGCCCAGCGACACCGCCGACAGCAGCTCCCTTGATACAACCCTTGGCGCTGGCAATGCCACCGATCGAGATCAGGCTGACGAACGCGAGGGCGATGACGGAAGTACGCATGGAATTCTCCTATAAATGTTGGAGCCTTTTTAACGCAATGCCATCAGCCAACGTGTACACATGGAGCCCAAATTCGACAATGTCCTACGTGCACGCCATTGCCTACTCCCGTCAGCTCTGAGCTTCAGCCATGCATGGCCACAAAGCCGACCTCGGCCTTCAGAATGGTTTGAGCGATCGGCACGCTTCATCGTCGTCCTTATCCATAATGGCGCGTGATGTGCTGCCTTTCAAATAAACACACGCTCATCCGGAATGGCAGGTGGAGGAGCCCTACTCTCCGCGACGCTATTAAAGTGTTGTCCGTCATCGCGTTTTCGCTCTGCGGCGGCATGGCAATAGCTCAGACCGATACAGCCGATCCTGAACCCGAGAGCACTCCTGCGCGCTGGAAACTCACCACGGGCATTTATAGAGTAGCTGGCGGCGACTTGCCTGCCGGACCAGGACTGGACATGAACCTTCGCTACGGCACGGGCGACAACGACACTTGGATCGGCTGGTTCAGATCGCCCACACTAAACTACTCGCAGCTACGGGTCGGATGGGATCACAGCTTCTCGCTCGGACCACTGCGTGTGCTGCCTTCGCTACAAGCAGCTTCAGGCGGCTTTTTGGGAAGCAGCGTTGCCGTTGAGGCTGGCCACAGCTGGTTCGTTGGCGCTGGCCTTGGCCGTACAAACCTACATAGTTACGCCAATCTCAACTTCGACCCGAACGATTCATGGACCGCCTACGGCGGGTATCGCTGGTCAGAAGTCACGTCGTTGCAATTGCAAGTGATCCGCGACAACCGTCAGAACCCCGACCAACAGCATGTGCACCTCATCTGGCGTCAGAGCGTGGCCCAAGAACAGCGCTTAACGATTGATATTCTCGCAAAGCAGGGCACTGTTGACGGGCAGTTCGTCCGAAGGATAGGTCTATCAGTGAGCTATGACTGGCCAATATGGTTTATTAAGGTCGCCGTGGACCCGAAAGTGAACTTCACCTCACAAAATATGCTGCGCCTTTCGGCTGGACGACGCTTCTGATAGTACCGAGGGACTGGAAGTTCATGCGCAAGGAATCGTCCAACTAATATACATAGATCGCCGTTTTACGAATTACCCCGAATTTTTAATGTACGGTGCGAATTGCGGCAAAATTGACCGCCGATTTTGGGGACGTGACCGGTTTGACGGTGGATGCTAAGTTGGCTTTAAGGAGCCCAAGGCGTTTCAAAGTCAAACTTTTTGTGCTTCACGATAAAAATATGCATATGTGGTCAACTATTTGGCAGTAAGCCAACGAGTGACTAAGTTACTCTCAAGCATTTCGTTCTGACTCGTCACGAGGCAGTGGAATTGCAGGACGAAAATAAACTCTTGGTTAACGAGGATCGGTGCGATGAGCTTGCGACGTTTTAGATCTGAAGAACTGCCGACCAGGGCTTGGGAAAATGGTGGAGGAACGACGCGGGAAATCGTTAGCTGGCCGCTGTATGCAGAGCCAGATACGTTTAGTTGGCGCGTCAGCATCGCAGCAATCACGGCAAGCGGGCCCTTTTCTGATTGCCCCGGTGTCGAGAGGACAATCATGTTGCTGGAAGGCGACGGTATCCGCCTTCAGTCCAAAGAATTCGACGAAATTCTCGACGTCCCACATCGGTCTTTTTCCTTCGAGGGAGAGGCCCCGGTAGTCTGCACCCTTCATGGCAGATCTGCACACACCCTTAATCTTATGAGGCGACACGGGCATGGCCGTGCCGATATGCGCGTTCTGGAGCACTCCGAAACACTAGAAGCAAGCGCTCACGGCTTAATGATGTGCATCGAAGGGCAATGGCGCGTTGGCGGCGGCTTGCTCACATATGGCCAAGGTGTTTGGTGGACAGAGCAGGACGAGAACTGGGAGGTGAAGCCTGCAAGCCGCGGCGCACGACTGGCGGTAATGCAATGGTGGCCCGCTTAAACATTCGTTGATGATGCTGTGCTTCGTTCTTAAGCCTCGCTTAGATACGAACCGGGTGCAGAAGTCGGGTATATCCTGAAAATTTCAAGGCTTCCACCAGTTGTGCGCAATAATTTTTTATTGCGGGTTGCAAATCGAATCTAAATTTCACCTTTTTAGTGGTTTGCTGCAACAGATTGCACTCGTGATGCAGTTGACGGACTTGCAGCACTCGAGCCGACGATCCAGTTCCGCTTGATTTGGCAACCACCCTTGCCTGCTCGTACTCATCGGCTATATCCCGGCGGGTGAGGTCGAGGCAAACTGCTAAAGGCAACTCGCCAAGCGGACCACCACCGTTGTGGCCTAACTTAACCAAGCAGCCTTCACGCGTCTGAACTGACCCGAGAAGTTGGACAAACTTCAACAGGGTCCATGAGAGAGGACGAGACAAAGTTCACCCTCGCGGTCGTTGCGAGCTTTTTTGGTTAGAAGGCCGTGCGACGAGGCTCGCGCGGCGTTGAACAGTGGCAACCCATCAGCGAGCGACTGAGCAAACGCGATGCGTGCCGGCTATTTGTGGAAATGCTCGATCACGCCCGGCTACCTATAAAAGCCTGGAGCCGTTCAGGCAAGTTTCATTTTTTGTAGCCATCATCGCCGGGTGGAATCTTCTACTTCGTCTAGCACCCTCGCCTCCGAGCACACTTTGACATCCGGCAGCTGGTTGTCTCGGCCGCGTTCGGCCCGATTCGTTGTTGTTGTTTTAAGCTTTTATCTGCTAATCGCAGCTAACTGGTCCATATGGATAGAACTCTCTCGCATCGGTGGCGCGCCAAGCTTGTACATGCGCTCGGTCGCAATCATGGCCGTGCTAGTGGGCTTTGGCACCGCAGCCGTGCTCGCGCTTACCGCCTGGACGCGCGGCATGAAGCCGCTCTGGCTCTCCGTTGTGCTCGTTGCCGCGATTGCGCAGCACTACGTGCTGACCTATCGCGTCGTGATGGACCCAACAATGATGGCCAACGCGTTGCAGACTGACTTCCACGAGACGCGCGACCTGCTCGGCTGGCGCATGATCGTTAATGTGGCACTGGTAGTGGTGCCGGCGGCTTGGTGGCTGCTGCGCGTGCGGATTCTGCCGATGCCTGTGTGGGGGCAGGTATGGCGCAATGTGGTGATGTGTGTCGCGGCACTGGCTGTGGTGGTGGTGTGCGTGCTGGTCACCTCACGCGAACTTGCGCCGCTGATGCGCAACCATGTCACGCTGCGTTACCTGATCAACCCGCTAGCAAGTCTGTACTCAACCGGTCGTGTGGTGCTACGCCCGATGTTTGCGCACAGCCGCAAGCTCATTCCGACGTCGGCCGGCGCGGCGCTCGGCGCGACGTATGCGGCAACGGGTTCGAAACCACCACTCTTTGTGGTGGTGGTGGGCGAGACGGCGCGCGCCGACCACTTCGCGCTCAACGGCTACGGGCGCGACACAACGCCGGAACTTGCAGCGCGCGGGGTCACGAGTTGGCGCAACGTGCATTCGTGCGGCACCAACACGCTGGCCTCGGTCCCATGCATGTTCTCGCCGCTGGGCAAGGAAGGCTACGAGAACGCCAAGGACGATCACGAGAATTTGGTTGACGTGGCGCAGGCCGCCGGGCTAGCCGTGCTCTGGATCGACAACCAACCCGGTGGTTGCAAGGGCGTATGTGACCGCGTGCCAAACGCCACTGCCATCAGCGGCCTGGATACAGCGTCCAAAGCCGCACTGTGCAGCAACGACGAATGCCTGGACGACGCACTATTGGTTGGCCTCGACCGTCGCATCGCGGCGTTGGCACCCGAGCGCCGCGCGAAGGGCGTGCTGCTGCTAATGCACCAGATGGGCAGCCACGGACCGGCCTACTACAAACGCTCATCGGCCGACATAAAGCGCTTTGTGCCCGAGTGCACAACCAACGTGCTCGCTGACTGCAGCCATGGCGAACTTATCAATGCTTATGACAACTCTATTGCCTATACGGACCGCTTCTTGGGGCGCACCATTGACTGGCTCAAGATCCAGTCGCCGCAGTACGCGACCGGCATGCTCTATCTGAGTGACCACGGTGAGTCGCTTGGCGAATTCGGCGTGTTTTTGCATGGGCTGCCCTACCAAATTGCGCCCGAAGTTCAGAAGCACATACCGCTGGTGACGTGGATTGATCCGGACCTGCAGGCACGCGGACTCCTGTCGACGGCCTGCTTGAACGCCGACCGGAACACCGCGCTTACGCACGACAACCTTTATCACACGGTGTTAGGCATGGTCGATGTGACCACGCCCAGCTATCAGCGGCCGCTTGACGCCTTAGCTAAATGCCGTGGCGGCTAAAGCCGTCTGTCGGTGGTGGGGCCAAGTATTTGTTACTGACCGTCGCTTTATCTGCACAGCCGATGATCAAGTTGATTTTGCTTGCGCAGTGGGCGCAAGTCGCATTTGATCAAATACTGTCTATCAATTAGTCAAACCGAAACATGTTGCCAGCAATTCCAATCACCCCTTGCCGTTCTCTGTTGCCAAGACACTTGCTGTGTTAATGGGCATACGCGTGGTAAACCTCATCGCTCCTAAAATAGCCATTCATCATAAAGTCGGCCCTACCGGGGAAATGAAGTGAATTCAAATACATACGAACGCGTCTCCTCGATTTTGGAGAAAAATTTTCGTGCGGATCCCACACAATTTCAACCATCGACAACGCTGGTCGATCTTAATCTGGATTCGCTGGCTCTGATGGAGTTTGTGTTTGCAGTAGAAGACGGGTTTGAAATTCGCATCCCAGAGGATCGTCTGGATCCACGCGAAGCAGGGATTACGTTGCAGCGATTGTGCGATGTGATTGATGGTTTGGTTAAGACATAAACGCCCTACTTGAATTATTTTTTATGTCAGTCAAAGCATCAAAAAATTATCTGAGTGAAACCGTGCATTCAAACTGAATTGCAAATGGATTATCCCGGCAGATAAGGAAATTACATAAATTGATTTTACAGCTTTAGAGATTGGTATGTCACTGTATTCAAGAATAAAACATAAATCCGCGTAGTTTTCAGATAAAAATAATCTAACGACCGAGTAGCCTAGATGCCGTTGACACCTTTCCTAATCCCGGCAGACCGGCCGAGCATAGAGGAGCCCTTTCTAGTCGTACGCGAGCTCGGGTCCAAACAAGGCGGTCCGTTTAACTTGACGATTGACCGTGGTGAATGTGTGTCGATCGTCGGACGGTCGGGATCGGGGAAAGGCGTACTGCTGCGCTTGCTTGCAGACCTCGATCCAGGTACGGGACAGGTGAGCTTGGAAGGCATAGAGCGCAGTGACTGGCCCGCACCGACGTGGCGTTCGCAGGTGATGTACCAGGCCGCAGAGCCAGCATGGTGGTGCCCAACCGTTGCGGAGCATTTTCGACCGAAGGATCGTGCGCTGTTTGACGACTTGTCGCTGAAACTGGATCTTGCTTCGACACTCTTCAACGCAGAGGTCTCGCGACTTTCAACTGGAGAACGTCAACGACTAGCACTTGTGCGTTCGTTGGCACGACGTCCCGCAGTGCTTCTTTTGGATGAGCCCTCGGCATCGCTTGACTCCGTTACAACAGCAGCGATGGAAAAAGTACTTCACGACTTCGTGAACGAGGGGTCGGCGATCGTGATGGTCACCCATTCGCGTGAACAGGCGGGTCGCATGAGCAATCGAATCTTTGAAATGGCGAACAGGACGCTCCACGCTCTGTGACCGCTCTCCATCTCACCGCTGCAGATTTGGTGCTTGCTTCCGCGCTGGTAGTTCTGCAAGCCATAGCGTCTTGGCTGCTGCGGTTGGATCTTCATCGGCAGGTAATTTGGTCGGCCGTGCGGATGGTCACACAGCTTCTCATCGTTGGCTGGCTCCTGCGCTTTGTATTCGACGCATCGTCTCCTTTTGTGACGCTCCTGGTCATTGTGGTGATGATCGCTGCTGCAGCACGCGAAATTGCATCTCGGCCCGGACAACGCTTGATACGAGCTGGCAATTACCGCATTGGAGCGGCTGTCGTTTCATCAGCCAGCCTCGCCACTGTGCTCCTGGCCCTGTTCACCGCGATACGACCTGAGCCCTGGTACGACCCGCGGTACGCCATCCCGTTAATGGGTATCGTGCTTGGCAGCGTCCTGAACTCGGCGAGTCTGGCGCTTGACAATTTTCTCGGCAGCGTGGTGACGGATCGTGCAGCGATTGAAGCGCAGCTCGCGCTGGGTGCGTCCAGTTCGCATGCGATGTCCAAGCTGGTTCGCTCGTCAATCCGGCGCGGTCTCATTCCCATCATCAACCAGATGTCAGCTGCAGGATTGATCACCTTGCCAGGCATCATGACTGGACAACTGATCGCAGGCATGGATCCCGTCGAAGCGGTGAAATACCAAATTCTGCTACTGTTTCTCCTAACGGGCGCATCCGGCCTTGCATCCGCTGGCGCGGTTTTCTTGGCAGCGCGCTCAGTGTCAGATGCGAGGCATCGTCTGCGTACCGATCATTTGAACTGAAGAAAAAGAGGACGTCTCCTAAAGCCTTTTTTTATTCACTGCGGGTTTGGTTAGGCTGACGCCGGTGATGCCATCCCTGAATCGCCCCGGATTTACTAGACACTCTTGAGCCGTTGGGAATATCGCTGTTTGGGCCTCCCCTGATTTTCCGGACGCTTTGCTATATCTCTAGCGCTGCCGCCAGCAAGATGTACTGACATACAGTGCCCTAGGATTAGGCTCAATATCAAAAGCCTCAAAAGGCAATGATACATCCCTTGATACCAAGCATGGCAGCGCGATGTGCTGCCAAAGTTCGAATCGCGACAATCTGCGCTTTCGAGTGTGCCTATTGTATTGCAGCGAGTGCCATCAGAAATTTCGAATTGACAACTATTCAAATCACCTGAATCTTTTGGTAAACTCCCGTACAACGCCAATTATTTTGGCATTGCCCAGTGGTTTAATGGGAAAGCGGCGATTGAGCGGTTTAAGATAAAGTTCGCCGTTATCCTTTATCAATTGTTTGAACGTTGTTTCATTTTGAGTATTTAGTGCGATCACATAATCCCCTGGCTGCGGCTCCACTTCCGGCTCCACGATCAAAGTGGCACCGCACGGAAATGAGTCGCCAGTGTCATTCACCATGCTGTCCCCGTGAACACGCAACGCATAAGTATGCTGCTTCACCTCAACGCGCGTTGAGATCATGTCGAAATTGTTACAGGGGCGGAAGTTATCGACAACGGTGTAATTTCCGGCCTCGATTTCCGACACCAGTGGTACTTCCAAACGTACTTCCAGCGCTCGCTCCGCTCGTAACCCCGATAGCAACTCAGTCATCGACACGCCCAAAACGTCGGCCACGTGCTGCCAGTTGCCGCGCCGGGGTGCCGTGCCATTGGGACGCTCCCATTGCTGAACGGCGCCACGACTCACCCCAACGGCAACAGCAAACTGCTACTCGCTCATTTTCAGGCGCTTTCGGCCCGCACGGATAAATTGATAGCTGTCCACTGAGACACAAGTTAGGTTTAAATGTCAATTTATGAACTATAAATACTTTTCGAACGTTGTTCAGGGACAGAATCTTCTTTTAATCGCGTAAGCATAGTGCGCCATACCGGACGGCCGTTTCGCTGCGTCTCAAACAGATCGAGTGTCTGCAACGGATCAATTGGTCAGGTTGCATTCACAAGTGCTCCCTACGATCTGCGGATGCGGTTCGCCGTCACACGGTATTGCTTAGCTATTCACCGCCTGCCAGCATCGTGATGCATTGCTGGTGCGCTGTTCCCTTTTCAAAATTTCTCTGATCCTATGCGACGCCGCACCAACAACGCGGGAGATGCTTCGCGCTGGCCGGTTTCCGGACACAACACAAGCCATCGAATTTTTTTGTTTCTCAGGGCAACGGCTTTGGCGGAAATTAGGCGATTGCCGGTCGCCGTCTGGCTGGGCGTCTGGACCGTTGCCTGGGTGCTCGTCCTCGGCGCGCTGAGCTGGTCGCCGCCCATGGACTCAGTGGAGCAACTGGTCTGGGTGCGATCCCTGGAGTGGGGCTACTCCAAGCACCCGCCGCTGCCGACCATCCTCATCTGGCCGTTCGTTCAGCTATTCGGAATCCATCATGCCGTGGTGGATGTTGCGGGCGGCGTCGTCATTGCCCTCTCGCTGTGGGCCGCATGGCGCCTAGTGAAGGAAATGGCTGGGACGCACTTCGCCGCGCTGTCACTGCTGGGCACGCTGTGTATCACGTACTACTGCGGTCGTACGAATTTCTACAACCACAACACGGTGCTGCTGGTCTTTGTCGCGGGCGCAGCGTGGTTCTGCTGGCGTGCGTTTGCCGATCGCTCGCGCACCGCGTGGCTGGCGCTGGGCCTGATGCTAGGACTGGGTGCGCTTGCCAAGTATCAGGTCGTGCTCGCGGCGCTTTCTGTCGTCATGTTCTGGGCCCTGAAGCGCGGCTGGCGGGATTCTCTGCACATGCGCGGATTGCTCGAAGCGGCCGGCGTGGCTGCGCTCGTTTTCTCTCCGCATCTGTGGTGGCTGTTTACGCACGACTTCCTTCCGATGCACTACGCGAGCCGCAGTGCGCTGGTCGCCGTCATGCCGTACATGCAACGCGCCGCGCACGCGCTGCACTGGTTAGCCGACCAATGCAATCGCCTGAGTCCGGCGTTGCTGCTCGCGGCGGGCGTCTGGTGGAAAACGAGAGCGGTCACGGAGACCGATGCCGCACTGTCGTCCGCCTCCAGCACGCATCCGGACGCCCGACGTTTCCTGATCGCCTGGGGACTTCTGCCGCTCGCGACTATCGCACTCATCGGCGTGGCAACCGGTGCCAATCTGCAGTTCCAATGGGGCACCGCGTTCGTGCTGTTCACCTGTCCGTCGCTGATGCTGTGCTGCTGCAAAAAATGCACGATCGACAACGTCCCCTTCGACGCCGTCCTGCGCCTGTTCCTGGTCGTGCAGGGACTGCTGCTCGCAACCATGTGGGCGACGTCACCAGTCAGTGGCTTCGGCTGGAACAAAAGCCAGACGTCGAATTTCCGTTCGGCCCATTTTGCAGAACGCATCGGCGCCGAGGCGCGCATGGCGTTGGGCGGTCCCGTGCGCGTGATCGGCGGTGCCGCGAACATTGCGAGCGCATTGGCGATCCGGTTGCCAGAGCGGCCGCTGGTGCTTCTTGACGGGGACTACGTCGCCAGTCCCTGGGTGTCGGCCGCCTTGGTGGAACGCGAAGGAATGCTTTGGGTGGGCGATGTTGCGTCGAAGCCGCCCGCCGGGCTGGTCG
Source organism: Variovorax glucosi (assembly GCF_051216695.1). Lineage (NCBI taxonomy): Bacteria > Pseudomonadati > Pseudomonadota > Betaproteobacteria > Burkholderiales > Comamonadaceae > Variovorax > Variovorax glucosi. The sequence continues at coordinate 1,250 of NZ_JBPJZE010000006.1, read as the reverse complement.
CGATCTGGGAGTCGGACAACCTCTGGTGGGCAGTGCAAGCTCCGTTGGAGTTTAAAAAAGCCTCAGACGCCACTCAGGCTACTTTGTCATCAAAACAGGTAAGCCTTAGATGAAAGAAGTAGCAGGAAGTGTCGCAAAATTAGTTTAACTCTCAGCACTGCAGGGGCACAAGCAACCTGATTCCTCGACCCTCGCCATAGGATGTCACAGCGGGCGAGGCGCTGGTACAGGTAGTTAGCCTGTCAATTTCAGCCAGAAATCAGATGGTCGCACGCGGCTAGGCCTAGGCACGGCATTATGATTCGGCTTTATCAGTAACCACTGGGCTTCCCCCGATTTCCCGGACGCTTTGCCTAGCCCTTTAAGCGCTGCCGCTCCTCGAATTGAACCGGGCTGAGGTAGTTCAATTTTGAGTGTTTCCTGAATGGGTTGTAAAACCGCTCGATGTAGTCGAATACGTCAGCCCTGGCCTGCGCCCTGGTCTGGTAGACCGTGCGAGCGCAGCGCTCGGTCTTCAACGTCGAGAAGAAGCTTTCCATCGCCGCGTTGTCTCAGCATTCACCGCGCCGGCTCATGCTGCAGGTGATGTTTTGACTCTTTAACAGCTGCTGGAACTCGTCGCTGGTGTACTGGCTGCCCTGGTCCGAGTGGTGCATTAGCGCAGCCGGCTTCCCTCTTCGCCACAAGGCCATCAGCAGCGCATCGCTCACCATTCGAGCTTGCATGGTGTCGCTCATCGACCAGCCCACAATGCGGCGCGAGTAGAGGTCCATCACCGCTGCTGCGTAGAGCCAGCCCTCTGCCGTCCAGATGTAGGTGAAGTCCGCAACCCACTTCTGGTTGGGCTCCAGCGCCTCGAACGCGCGCTGCAGATGGTTCGGCGCGATGTGATTCTCCAGCCTGCTCGCACCATCTCCGGGAAGCCTACGGCGCTTGCCCCTGGCCTGCAGGTTCGCCACCTTCATTAGGCGTGCCACGCGGTTGATGCCGCACTGCTTGCCGGCGGCCCTGAGGTCGTCGTGCCATACCCGCGGGCTGCCGTAGGCGCGGTCGCTAAAGCTCGAAGCTCTTCCGAATACTGCGTGTGAGTCTTGCATCGGTCTGGCTGTGCTCGCTGGCGGGCCTGCCAAACCCCATTCGTAGAACCCGCTGGCCGAGACGTTCATCGCCCGGCACATGACCCGCGTGGGCCACACGTCGCGATGGCGAACGATAAAGGCGTACTTCACTGCGGGTCCCTTGCAAAGTAG
>NZ_JBPJZE010000069.1:0-1510 GCF_051216695.1 Variovorax glucosi | reverse complement strand
CCCGCGCGCATCGCCCGCCAGGTCGGCGCGCTGCAGCACCTGCTCGAAGCGCGCACCGAGCTGTCGAACCTGCTGTCCTATATGGACGGCAAGAACGGCGCGGAGCAACTGATCGCGCAGGCGCTGCAGAACCCGGGGCTTCTCAAGTCGCTGGCCTCGGCGCCGAACCCGGCCGTTGCCAAGGCCGTGGAAGCCGCGAACGAAAAGGCCGGCACGCCCGGCAACCCAGGGACCTCTTCCGAGTAAGCGCGAGCACGAGCAGCAAGGACCGTCATCATCATGAGCACCGCCCCCAAACAGACCGCCGCGCGCGCACCCGCCTCCGTCGAAACGCTCGAGCCGAACGAGTTCGCCGACCTGCTGCAGCGCGAGTTCAAGCCCAAGACCGACCAGGCCCGCGAGGCGGTTGAGAACGCCGTCAAGACGCTGGCCGTGCAGGCTCTGGAAAGCACCGTCACCGTCTCCAACGATGCCTACCGCACGGTGCAGGCCATCATCACCGAGATCGACCGCAAGCTTTCCGAGCAGATCAACCAGATCCTGCACCACGAGGACTTCCAGCAACTCGAAGGCGCATGGCGCGGCCTGCACTATCTCGTGAATAACACCGAGACCGACGAGCAGCTCAAGATCCGCGTGATGTGCGCGTCCAAGCGCGAAGTGGCGCGCTAGCTCAAGCGCCACAAGGGCATCGGCTGGGACCAGAGCCCGCTGTTCAAGAAGATCTACGAAGCCGAGTACGGTCAGTTCGGCGGCGAGCCCTTCGGCGCGCTGATCGGCGACTTCCACTTCGACCACAGTCCGCCCGACGTCGAGATGCTCAGCGAAATGGCCAAGATCGCGGCCGCCGCGCACTGCCCCTTCATCGCCGGCGCATCGCCCACCGTGATGCAGATGGATTCGTGGCAAGAGCTGTCGAACCCGCGCGACCTGACCAAGATCTTCCAGAACACCGAGCACACCGCATGGCGCAGCCTGCGCGACTCGGACGACGCGCGCTACATCGGGCTGGCCATGCCGCGCTTCCTGGCACGCCTGCCGTATGGCGCACGCACGAATCCGGTCGACGAGTTCGAGTTCGAGGAAGAAACCGACTCGGCCGCGCACACCCGCTACACATGGGCCAACTCGGCCTATGCGATGGGCGTGAACATCAACCGCTCGTTCAAGCAGTACGGCTGGTGCACCTCCATCCGCGGCGTCGAGTCCGGCGGCGCGGTGGAGAACCTGCCCACCCACACCTTCCCGACCGACGACGGCGGCGTGGACATGAAGTGCCCGACCGAGATCGCCATCAGCGACCGGCGCGAGGCCGAGCTTGCCAAGAACGGTTTCATGCCGCTGGTGCACCGCAAGAACTCCGACTTCGCGGCTTTCATCGGTGCGCAGTCGCTGCAGCTGCCGGCCGAGTACTACGACGCCGACGCAACGGCCAACGCGAACCTCGCGGCGCGCCTGCCGTACCTGTTCGCCTGCTGCCGCTTCGCGCACTACCTGAAGTGCATCGTGC
>NZ_JBPJZE010000068.1:0-1513 GCF_051216695.1 Variovorax glucosi | reverse complement strand
GTCGGCCCGACGGAGGCCTTCACGCCCGAAGAGATCGTGAAGGTGTTCGACACCAACGTGCTCGGCGCGCAGCGCGTGAACCGCGCGGTGCTGCCGTACCTGCGCAGGCAGGAGTCGGGGCTGATGCTGTGGATCAGCAGTACCACCACCAAGGGCGGCTTCCCGCCGTTCATGGGCCCTTACGGTGCGGCCAAGGCGGCGATGGATTCGCTGGCCGTCACGCTGGCCTACGAGATCGCACGCTTCGGCATCGAGACTTCCATCGTCGTGCCGGGCGCCTTCACCCGGGGCACCGACCACTTCCCGAGCGCGGGCAAGCCGGCCGATGCCGCGACTGCCGCCGCCTACAGCCGCTACGACGGCGTGATGGACCAGATCGGCGAACGCCTCTCGGCGCTGACGCCCGACAACGCCGACCCGCAGGCCGTGGCCGACGAAATCGTGCGCATCGTGGGCCTGCCCGCCGGCACGCGACCGATGCGCTCGCTGATCGACTTCGTGGGCGACGGCGCGACGGAGGTGTTCGAGGTGTCGGAGCGAGTGCGCATCGAGTTCGCCAAACGCATCGGCATGGGTGACCTGCTCGAAGCGAAGGTGCGTCGCTAAGAAGAAGCTAAGGTAGGCGTCATAAAAGGTGGGTCGGTCTTCCTGTCCAATAGCGGCATGGAAAACCCACCCCACGACCTCGCGGAACGCGTGACAGAGCTCGAGATCAAGTCGAGCTACGCCGAAGACCTGCTCGACCAGCTGAACATGACGATCTACCGCCAGCAGCAACAGATCGACCGGCTGATCCTGCAGGTCACGCAGTTGAAGGAACAGAGCCAGAACGCGATGCAGGACGGAGCCGCACGCAACCCGCGCGACGAGCTACCTCCGCATTACTGAACAAGACGCTCAGCCGTGCGAGTGCCAGAGCACGGCGAAGAAATGGCAGGTGCTGCCGGCGAGCACGAACAGATGCCACACTGAATGCGCGAAGCGCACCTTGTTGTCGAACAGGAAGACCACCGCACCCGCCGTATAGAAGAGCCCACCGGCCACGAGCCAACCCAGGCCGGCCGATGACATGCGCTCATACAGCGGCACGGCAGCCATCAGCGCCATCCAGCCCATCGCCACATAAAGCCCGGTCGACCACAGCGGATGCTGCAGCCGGTTGAACAGCTTGGCGCTCACGCCCAGCACCGCCGCCGCGCAGATGGCGCCGAACAGCGTCCAGCCCAGCGGGCCGCGCAGCACGCCGAACAGGAAGGGCATGTAGCTGCCCGCGAGGAAAAGGTAGATGGCCGCGTGGTCCAGCCGGTTGAACCAGGCCTTGGCCCGGCCCATCGGCAGCGCGTGGTACAGCGTGGAGATCAGGTACAGCACGATGGCCGTGCCCGCGAAAAGACAGGCGCCGACCACGCCTGCGGCCTGCCCCTTCTGCACCGCGTTGTAGACCAGGATCGGCAGCGCGGCGATGGCCAGCGCCAGGCCCAGGCCGTGGCTCAGGGCATTGAAGAGTTCTTCC
>NZ_JBPJZE010000067.1:0-1516 GCF_051216695.1 Variovorax glucosi | reverse complement strand
CCGGCCAGGTGGCGGCCCGGGTGCTCGGCCTGCGCTCCGAGGCGGCGCCGGCGCTGCCGTGGGCTGGCACCTTCCACGGCATCGGCGCCCGGCTGCTGCGCGAGTACGCGGCGCAGATCGGGCTCGACGAGAACTTCACCATCCACGACCGCGGCGATGCCGAAGACCTGATGGGGCTGGTGCGTCACGAGCTGGGCCTGTCTTCCACCGTCAATCGTTTTCCGCGCAAGGGCACATGCCTGTCGATCTACTCGCGCTGCGTGAACACGCGCGCGCCGCTGGCCGAGGTACTGAAGGAGGCCTTTCCCTGGTGCGACGAATGGGAGGCAGAGCTGAAGAAGCTGTTCGGCGCCTACGTAGAGGCCAAGCAGCGGCAGAGCGTGCTCGACTACGACGACCTGCTGCTCTACTGGGCCGAGATGGCCGCCGAGCCCGCGCTGGCCGCGCACGTCGGCGGGCGCTTCGACCACGTGCTGGTCGAAGAGTACCAGGACACCAACCTGCTGCAGGCTTCGATCCTGCGGGCGCTCAAACCCGATGGGCGCGGCGTGACCGTGGTGGGAGACGACGCGCAGTCGATCTATTCCTTTCGTGGCGCGACGGTGCGCAACATCCTCGACTTTCCGTCGCAGTTCACGCAGGCCGCGCGCGTGGTCACGCTGGAGCGCAACTACCGCTCGACGCAGCCGATCCTCGATGCCTCGAACCGCGTGATCGCGCATGCGGCCGAGCGGCATGCCAAGACGCTGTGGACCGACAAGCCCTCGGCCGGCAAGCCGCTGCTGGTGCTCGTTCCCGACGAAGCGGGGCAGGCGCGATGGGTGGCCGACAAGGTGCTGGCGCACCGCGAGGGCGGGCTCGCGCTGAAGTCGCAGGCGGTGCTGTTCCGCACCTCGACGCACAGCGCGGCGCTCGAGCTCGAGCTGGCACGCCGCAACATCCCGTTCGTGAAATTCGGCGGGCTCAAGTTTCTCGAAGCCTCGCACGTGAAGGACCTGCTCGCGGTGCTGCGCTTTGCGCAGAACCCTCGTGGGCGCATGGCGGGTTTTCGCGTGACGCAGTTGATTCCGGGCATCGGCCCCGTCACGGGCTCGCGCCTGCTCGATGCAATGGACCAGGCTGCCGACCCCGCCGCGGCGGTGCGCGAGTTTGTACCGCCTTCCGCGGCACGCGCGCAGTGGGCCGACTTTGCCGAGGCCTACGCAGCCTTGCGCGCACCCGCGCTGAAGTGGCCGGCCGATGTCGAACTGGCAATGGACTGGTACCTGCCGCACCTGGAGCGGCTGTACGAAGACACCTCCGGCGTGCGGCGCGCCGACGTGGAACAGCTCGCGCGGCTCGCGGCCGGGTATGCCTCGCGCGAACGCTTCCTCACCGAACTCACGCTCGATCCACCCGAAGCCACCAGCGACCGCCCTGGGCCGCCGCTGCTCGACGAGGACTACCTGATCCTCTCGACCATCCATTCGGCCAAGGGGCAGGAGTGGAATTCGGTGCACGTGCTCAACGTGGTCGA
>NZ_JBPJZE010000066.1:0-1521 GCF_051216695.1 Variovorax glucosi | reverse complement strand
GCTCGCGCCGCATGTGTCGCCCGACGATGCGCTGCTGTCGCGCCTCACGCGGGTCGGCATCCGCGCCACGTGGACCGAGCTGACGCGGCTGCTGGAAGAAGGCCGCGACTGGCGCGCCACGGGCGTGCTGGAGCGCCGGCCCGATGGCGATACGCGCGTGCCGACTGGCTGGAGCGACAGCGGCCCTAACGAATCATGGCCCGCGAACGCCGGGCAATTGGCGGCTCTTGGACTGTCGAGCGATGCGCCCGCCCTCTGGCACGCACGAGCCGCCTGGGTGCGGCCGCACCGGCTGATCGCCGCATGGTTGCGCCAACCAGGTGTCGAGTTTCGTGGTGGCTGCAAGGTAGAGCGTCTGACTCGGGACGCGAACGGCTGGCAGCTGTTCGACCCAGCCGGTCAGTTGCGGATCGACGTCGACCGCGTGGTGATCGCCGCAGGTTTCGAATCGGGCCGATTCGCGCCCGGGCTCCCTTTGCAGCCGGTACGCGGCCAAGTCGCCTGGGGCCACATGACCGACGGCCTCGAATTGCCCGCCACGCCCCTCAACGGCGACGGTCATCTGGTCGCGCACGTGCCCGATGCCGAAGGCGCCGGCGAGGTCACGGCCGCGAGGTTCACCGGAGCGCAGCTGAACTACACGGTGCGTATCGCGGATCTGAGCCTGCGCGTCACCGTCACGGCCGGCGATGGCGCGGCATTGCTGCCCGTGGGGCAGCGCGTGAGCGTCACTGCCGCAGAGCGCCTGCACGCATTGAAGTGCGCGGGCGAAGACCCGGGCCACGGGGCCCGCCCGTGATGAAGAGCGCGTTCACCGCGGACACCCGCGCCCGGCTGCTGGCCTGGGCCTGCCTGCTGCCCGGGCTGGTCTTTCTTGGCGCGCTGTTCGCCGGCCCGCTGCTGTGGAGCCTGGCGGGCAGCCTGGGGCTCGATCAGGGACTGGCCGGCTTCACGCTCGAGCACTATGCGCAGGTCTTCACTCGGCCGGCCCTGCGCAGCGGGCTCCTCGTGTCGATCTACTACGGCGTCGCTCCGCTGCTGGTGACGCTCGTCCTCTCGATCGGCCTGGCGCTGCTGCTGCGCCGCCACTTTCGCGGGCGCGCATGGTTCAACGGGCTCTACAAAATACCGATGGCGGTGCCGGGCATCATTGCCGCGCTGATCGTCATGACCCTGGCCGAACGCGGCGGCTTCCTCGACCGGCTGGCCGCGCCGTTCGGCCTCGCGCTGCCTCGCCTGGTGCGCGACCCCTGGGGCGTGGGCGTCATCCTGACCTCGGTGTGGAAGCAGTTGCCTTTCATGACCCTGGTGATCACCGGCGCCTTCGCCGCCATCCCGCAGGAGGTGAGCCACGCCGCGCGCACGTTGGGCGCAGGCCGCTGGCGCACGCTGCTGTGGGTGGAGCTGCCGATGGCGCTGCCCGGCATCTCGGCCGCGGTGCTGCTGACTTTCATCGGCACCATGGGCTCATTCGCCATTCCCGATCTGGTGGGGCCGCCTTCTCCGCGCCCGCTGGCCGTG
>NZ_JBPJZE010000065.1:0-1535 GCF_051216695.1 Variovorax glucosi | reverse complement strand
CTTGTGCATCATCAGATGCGAACGCGGCACGCCCGCAATGCGCAACGCGAGCTTCAGCGTGGCGTCGTCGAGCTGATCGGCAGGCACCGAGAAATTGGCCAGTCCCCACTCTGCCGCCTGTGTGCCGGGAATGGTGTCGCCCGTGAACATGAGCTGCTTGGCGCGCATGGCGCCGAGGCGATAGGTCCACATCGCAGTGGTCGGGCAACCCCACACGCGCGTGGGCATGTAGCCGATGCGCGCGTCGTCGGCCATGGTCAGCAGGTCGCAGCACAGCGCGATGTCGCTGCCGCCCGCAACCGCATAGCCATGTACCTTGGCGATGGTGGGCTTGCGGCTGTGCCACAGGGACATGAAGTCGCCTGTGTTGCGCTTCATGGCGGCGTAGTCGAGCATCGGGTCCCACGGCGTTTTCTCTTGCCGGCAGGGGTGGTCGCCCTGCTCACCGTCACCCTCGCGGCCATGGCCTTCGGCATAGTCGCCGAGGTCGTAGCCGGCGCAGAAGGCGCGGCCTGCGCCTTCGACCACGATCACGTGCACCTCGTCGTCGGCTTCGGCCCATTCGACCGCGCGTCGAATCTCCGAAGGCGTGGTCTCGCCGATGGCGTTGAGCTTGTCGGGCCGGTTGAGCACGAGGCGCGCGATGCGCGGGTGCTGCGGGTCCTTGTCGATCAGGACGGTGTTGAAGGCTGGCATCTGGCTTGTCTCCTTGCGTGAGGGTTGTGCTGCTCTTCCAGCATCGTCACCCACGCACAGGCAAACCTGCAAGCTCTTCAGGCCCCCGCCGCACCACCCAGCTGAAAGCGAAACACCGCACCCTTGTCCGGCTGCTGCACAAGCCGGATGTCGCTGCCGTGCAGCTGCAGAATGCGCTTCACGATCACCAGGCCCAGCCCGCCGCTGCTCGCGCTGTCGGTGCGCGAACCGCTCATGAACACGGGGCGCATGAACAGGGCCGGCTGCAGCTCGCCCGGAATGCCGGGGCCCGTGTCGCTCACCTGCACCGTCACGCCCGCGTTCTCCGCGCGCAGCTGCACCACGATCTCGCCGCCCTCGGGCGTGTGGCGGATCGCGTTGTCGAGCAGGTTGGTCAGCACGCGCTCGATCATGCCGAGGTCGGCCGACACCACCGGCAGGCCCGGCGCGATGTCGGGCTTGAGGCGTTGATGCCTCGCCTCGGCCGCCAGCTCGAACTTCTGGAACACGTCCTGCACGAGATCGGCGAGTGCAAAGTTTTCCTTCTCGGGCTTGACCACACCGTATTCGAGGCGCGCCAGTTCGAACACTTCCTGCGCGAGACGGCCGACCTTGCGGCTCTGGCCCAGCGCAATCTCCAGATAGCGCCGCCGCTCTTCCTCGCTGAGCGTGCCGGCCTTGAGCAGCAGCGTTTCGAGATACCCGTGCAGCGACGTGAGCGGCGTGCGCAGGTCGTGCGAAATGTTGGCGAACAGCTCGCGGCGCTGCTGGTCCTGCAGGGTCAGCTCGCGCCATTGTTCGGCGATGCGGCGCGTCATCTGCGTGAAGGCCTGGCCCAG
>NZ_JBPJZE010000064.1:1208-1546 GCF_051216695.1 Variovorax glucosi | reverse complement strand
CCGAAGGCACGGAAGGCCTCGTGATGGCGCTGGTCGATCCGTCATTCGTCACGCTCGCAGGGCCACCGAGCCTCGCTTCATGCACGCGCGACGTCTATGCCGAAGAAGCACGGTGGACGTCCGGCGTGGCACTGCGCATTGCCCGCGACATCGCCTCGGCCATGCAGCACCTGCATGCGCGAGGGATTCTTCACGGCGACCTCTACGCACACAACATCCTGTGGCACGCACAACGCGGTGGCCGGCTCGGCGACTTCGGCGCGGCCTGGATGACCGGCGCGCTCGACGCGGCACAGGCGCGCGCGTTCCAGGCGCTGGAGATGCGCGCCTTTGGCTGC
>NZ_JBPJZE010000064.1:0-1198 GCF_051216695.1 Variovorax glucosi | reverse complement strand
GGAAGAGCTGCTCGAACGCTGCATCGACGCGGTGCCCGCATCGGTGGCCGCACTGAAAGACCGCTGCCTGCAGCCCGACCCCACCGCGCGCCCGACGTTCGCCCAAGCGCTGTCGTTGCTGCAGCAAGCATCTTCATCGCCATGACCCGGCGCCGACCGCCGCAGCTGCCGCTACCCACGCGCGACGGCGTAGGCCCGAGCTGCGTCGGCCTGTCTTCCGGCCCCTGGCCGACCATTGCCGAATTCCTGATAGAGCGCTCTTCCTCGATTTCGCGCGAGTCCTGGCTCGAACGAATCTAAGCAAATTACTTCATCTACGCGCACTGCGTGCCCGTGACCGCGATGCGCCGCTACGAGTCGCCGCTGCGCGTGTACTACTACCGCACGCTCTACGACGAGGTACGCATCCCCTTCGAAGAGCAGATCCTGTTCCAGGACGACGAACTGCTTGTCGTGGACAAGCCCCCCTTCGTGCCCGTCACGCCCACCGGCAAATACCTGCAGGAAAGCCTGCTGGTGCGCCTCAAACGCAAGCTGAAGCTCGACGAGCTCGTGCCTATGCACCGCATCGACCGCAGCACTTCGGGGCTGGTGCTGTTCTCGGTGCGGCACGCCACGCGCGGCGCCTACCAGGCGATGTTTCCCGAGCGCCGCATCGCCAAGCACTACGAGGCCATCGTGCCGTGGCGCGAGGGCGTGTCGTCGGTGCCCGAGATTTATCGCAGCCGGCTGGTCGACGACGAGCACTTCATGCGCGTGCGGGAAGAGCCCGGCGAGCCCAACTCCGAAACCCGCATCGAGGTGCAGGAGATGCGCGACGGCCACGCGCTGCTGAAGCTCTCGCCGATCACGGGCCGCAAGCACCAGCTGCGCGTGCATTGCATGGCGCTGGGCATGCCGATAGTGAACGACCCGATCTACCCAGTGCTGCTGCCTGAGGGTGCAGACGACTTCGGCAAGCCTTTGCAGCTGCTGGCCCGATCGCTGGCTTTTCTCGACCCGGTGACCGGCGACCTGCGCAGCTTCACCAGCCCCCGGAGCCTGTCGCTGACACCGAGGTGACGCGCGCGCGGCGCGGCGCGCACTAAGCTCGTTTCCTGGATTTGCCTTGCCGATCAATCAGTCATTCAGGAGACACCCACACCATGGACACCACCCAACTCTTCTCGCTGAAGGGCCGCACGGCGCTGATCACCGG
>NZ_JBPJZE010000063.1:0-1548 GCF_051216695.1 Variovorax glucosi | reverse complement strand
GCACGTTAACGTGACCGACAGCGCACGCAAGGTGGTGTTCGCGCGCATCGGCTCGCGCCTGCGTGTAGCGGGCATGGCCGAACTGGTGGGGCACGACGCAAGCATTCCGGCCACGCGCATCGAGACACTGGCAGCGGCGACGCGTGCCCTCTTCCCGCATGCGAGCCGGCTCGAGGAACTGCACCCGTGGACAGGCATGCGGCCGGCCACGCCGACAGGACTGCCGATCATCGGCCGACTGGAGAGAGCGCCGTCGAACATGCTGTTCAACACGGGCCACGGCGCGTTGGGTTTCACGCTGGCCTTCGGCTCGGCGCTGAAGATCGGGCAGGCCTTGCAGGCCTGAGCGCAGGCCGCTTCCCTCTCAACTGGTGGTGACCAGCTTGAGCCCGATCACGCCGGCCAGGATGAGCGCAATGCACAGCAGCCGCATCGGCGCGGCCGAATCGCCCAGCACCACCATGCCTACGATCGCGGTGCCTGCGGCGCCGATGCCGGTCCACACTGCGTAGCCCGTTCCCATCGGCAATGTTCGCAGCGAGAGCGAAAGAAGCACCACGCTCGACAGGCCGGCAGCGACCGTGAACAGCGCGGGCACCAGCCGCGTGAAACCTTCGGACGACTTCATCGCAAAGGCGAAGACGATTTCAAGCACGCCTGCAACACCGAGTAATGCCCATGCCATGGCGTTCAGGCCTTGGCAGCGGCGGCAGTAGCAGCGGGCATCGAGCGGAACGTGATGCCGAAGCGGTTGAAGGCGTTCATCAGGCCGATCGCGTAGGTGAGGTCGGCCAGTTCCTTGTCGCTGAACTCGGCGGCGGCGGCTTCGTAGTCCGCATCGGGAACGCCGGTTTCGGCGACGCGCGTCACGGTTTCCGCCCAGGCGAGCGCGACCTGTTCGCGGCGGCTGAAGACTTCGCCCGCGTCGTGCCACACCGGGACCAGCACGAGCTTGTCGACCGACAGGCCAGACTTGAGCAGGTCGCGCGAATGCATGTCGATGCAGTAGGCGCAGCCGTTGATCTGCGAGACGCGGGCGAAGACGAAGTCGACCAGCACCTTGCCGAGCGTGCTCGACTCGATGGTGGTGTTGACGGCGAGGATGGCCTCGAAGGACTTCGGGACGAGCTTGAACCAGTTCAGGCGTGCGGTGGTGTTCATGGGTTTCTCCAGGTGGGTTGCGATGAAATCTGCTTGCTACCCACTGAAGACGGACGAGCCCTGCGCCCCGTGACACGCCGCGCGAACTATCTGGAAGAAAAGAGCTGCGCGATGCGCGCCAGCTTGTCGGGGTTGCGCTGCGCGCGGATGCGCACGATGCGGTCGTTCTCGATCTCGAAGGTCTGGGCCGATTCGAGTTCGCCGTCAAGAAAACGCAGCATGCCCGGCTCGCCGTTGATGTCGACCATTTCCATGCGCACCGCCGGCCCCATGCGGCGCCACAGCGAGTAATACAGCTGCGCCAGACGCTGGCTGCCGCGCAAGATCTTGCTGAAGGTCTGCACCTTGCCGCCACCGTCGCCGATGAGTTCGACGTCCTCGGCCATC
>NZ_JBPJZE010000062.1:0-1549 GCF_051216695.1 Variovorax glucosi | reverse complement strand
GCTGTCCTGCACCGTCACCCGCTGCCGGAACACCTCAAGATCGCCATTGCGCACTTCGATGTTGTAGATGCCCGGGCGCAGCGACAGCGACTTGAGCGGTGGGCTCACGCCGCGGTCCGCGCCGTCGACGAACACCTGCCCCCAGGGGCGGACGTTGAACACCACGCGGCCCATGCCGGGTGGCGCCGCAGGTGTGGCAGGAGCGGCTGCAGGTGCGCCCGGCGTCCCGGCGGGTGTTGCACCCGCCACGGTCGTCGTCGTGGTGCCCGGCGGCAACGTGCCGGGCGCGACAGGCACTGACGGCGGCGAGAGCCGGTTGATTTCGGCGATTGCGTTGCGCGCCTCGCGCGCATGCACGCCGCGGCGGTAGCGGCGCAGGTAGGCCTCGTAGCCTTCGCGCGTGTTCTCGGTCTGCGCGAGGTTCCAGTCTTCGGCTTCGGCGGTGGCGAGCGCGGATTCGGGCGGCGCGGCCGGTGGGCCGACCGGGACGTTCTCCAGCGGTGTCAGCGGCGCCGTGGCCGTAGCGGCGGGCGCACTGGCCGGTGCGGCGGGCAGCGGCGCTGCTGCACTACCGCCGGCCACAGGCGTTCCAGGCGCGGCCGGCACGCCATCGGTGGTGGTGGCCGGTGGCATCGCCGCCGGCGGTGCGGTGTTGCTCGACATCGGCGCGGCCGGAGGCGGCACCGGCACCATTGCGGTCTTGGTTTCCTGCGGCTGCATGCCCGAGGTCAGGCGCAGGCCGATCCAGCTACCCACGGCCACGAGTGCGATCAGCAGCGCGCCCACCATGCCCCACGGCGGACGCTTGAGCTTGCTCTTCTGCGCGGTTGGTGCGGCGGCCTTGTGGCCTTGCCCCTTGCTGCGGTCCTGCGGTGCGGGCGCAGGCGCTGCTCTCGGCTGCTCCGGCGCTGCCACAGGCATCGGCTCCAGCGGCACCGGCGCCGACATCGGCGAGAACTGCTGCGGCACCAGCGGCGGAGGCGGCGGCGTCGCCGACACGGGCGCCGCGGGAATGATCACCGTCGGCGCGCTCATGCCGCTCACGTAGATGTCGCCGAGCTTCACAAGCCCCAGCTCGGTCGCGAAGGCAGCCACGGTCTGCGTGCGGTCTTTGCTGTGCACGGCCAGCGTGTGGTCGACCGCGGCGCAAAAGCTCGGGCTCAGGTCGTCGCGGCCCATCGACGACAGGGGCACGTAGGCGTCCTGCACGCTGCGCACCACGGCCGAGGGCGGCGGATGGCCCGTGACCGCGCGGTACAGCACGGCGCCCAGCGCGTACATGTCGGTCCACGCGCCCTGCAGCAGCGTGTTGTCGTCGGCGTATTGCTCGATGGGCGAGTAGCCCGACTTCACCATCACCGCCACTTCGTCGACGAGGTCGGCAATCGATTTTCGCGCCGCACCGAAGTCGAGCAGCACCGGCAGGTCGTCCTGCTGGATGAAGATGTTGTCGGGCGCGATGTCACGGTGGAAGCACTGGCTGCGGTGCAGCGTCTCGAGCGCACCCAGCAGTGGCCCCAGCATGCCGAGCAGCCAGGGCTCGGTGATC
>NZ_JBPJZE010000061.1:0-1554 GCF_051216695.1 Variovorax glucosi | reverse complement strand
GCTCGCGCGCACGGCCTATACATGGAGCTTGCCTTCCAGCTTCAGTGCGCCGCTGATGTGGTACGCGGTGCTTGCGGGCTCGAGCTGCCACAGGAACCACTGGCGCGTCTGCGCGTGGGATAGCGCAAGGGTGTCGGCGCGCTGTGTTGTCGTCAGTACGGGAATTGCCGGCGCTTGCGAAGCGTGATCGATCCTGATGGCATGGGCGATACGCGACAGGCTCTGGTGTTCAAAAACCTGTCGGGGATTCAGTTGCACGCCGGCCCTGGCAGCGCGCGCCGCCACCTTGAGGCTGAGGATGGAGTCGCCGCCGAGTTCGAAGAAGTTGTCGTTGCGGCCCACGCGGGCGACGCCCAGCACCTCGACCCAGATGGCTGCGAGCGCTTGTTCGACTTCGCCCTCCGGTGCTTCATACGCCCTATCGCTCGTGAACTCCGGTGCTGGCAGTGCCTTGCGGTCTACCTTGCCGTTGGCGTTCAGTGGCAGTGCATCGAGCACCACGATGACGCTGGGCACCATGTAGTCGGGCAGTGCTTCTGCGAGGCGCTCTCGCAGCGTGGCGGTATCGACTCCTTGCCCTGAGACGTAGCCCACGAGCCTCGCTCCTGCCGGGCCTTCGTTGGCAACGACCACCGCTTCGCGCACTTCGGGCTGCGCCTGCAACTGCGCCTCGATCTCCCCCAGCTCGATGCGGAAGCCCCGCACCTTCACCTGGTGGTCGATGCGGCCCAGGTACTCCAGCTGCCCCTCGGCGTTCCAGCGCACCAGGTCGCCCGTGCGGTACAGCCGCTGACCGTCTTTCGCCGCAATGAAGCGCTCGGACGTCAGGCCCGCGCGCTGGAAGTAGCCGCGCGCCAGGCCGATACCGCCCAGGAACAGTTCGCCTGGCACACCTACCGGTGTCGGGTTCAGGAATCCGTCCAGCACGTGGAGCGTTGTGGCCGCAATCGGTCCGCCGATGCGAGGCCTGCCGCGAACCTCGACCGCCGTCGACCAGATGGTCGTTTCGGTGGGGCCGTACATGTTCCAGAGCTCGACACCGATCGCCCGCAGGTCTTCTGCAAGGTCCTCCTGCAGCGCTTCTCCACCGCACAGGCCCTTGAAGTTCGCAAGCCGGCCACCATTCCATCCGGTGGCCCGCAAAAGCCGCCAGCCCGCGGGCGTGGACTGAAGCACCGTGGCGCCGCAGTCATCCATCAGTTTCCCGAGCGCACTGCCGCTTCGCACCACATCCCTCGATGCCAGCACGAGGCGCGCGCCGCTGAGCAACGGCAGATACAGCTCCAGGGCCGCGATGTCGAACGACAGGGACGTGACCGCGACCAGCACGTCGTCCTGCGTCATGCCGGGTGCGTCTTTCATGCTCAGCATGAAGTGGCTGAGCGACAGGTGCCGCACCATCACGCCCTTCGGTTTTCCCGTGGAGCCGGAGGTGTAGATGACGTAGGCCAGGTTCTCGCCGCCGAGCGCGACCTGCGGGTCCGCATCGGAATGGCCACCGGTGTCCAGCGTGTCCAGCGCCAGCACCTGCAGCGCCTCGGTGCCCGGCACCAG
>NZ_JBPJZE010000060.1:0-1557 GCF_051216695.1 Variovorax glucosi | reverse complement strand
GGCGCGTGCGGCGCCACCTGCAGCCGCGCCATTGCGCCGCGCTGTCGCCGGCGCAACTCGCACGCTACAGCGAAGCGCTGGGCCTGCCCGTTTCCACCTTGCAAGGCCTGCCGTGAACTTTCAACACCAACAGGCGGCGCATTGCGAAAGCGGCGTCATCTCCAGCCTGATGCGCCACCACGGCGCGCCGATGAGCGAGAGCATGGCGCTGGGCCTGTCGTCCGCGATTTCGTTCGCGTACCTGCCCTTCATCAAGCTGTCGGGCCTGCCGCTGATCTCGTACCGCATGCCGCCCAAGGCCATCATCAAGGGCCTGCTGGCGCCGATGGCCGCGCGCTTCCGCTTCGAGACATTCCGCAGCGCCGAGGCGGGGCAGCAGAGGCTCGACGCGCTGCTGGCCGACGGTCAGCTGGTGGGGCTGCAAACGTCGGTGTACTGGCTGCCGTACTTTCCGCCGAACATGCGCTTTCACTTCAACGCGCACAACCTGCTGGTGTACGGCAAGGACGGCGACGACTACCTGATCAGCGACCCGGTGTTCGAGGAGCCCGTGCGTTGCCCGAGCAGCGATCTGGCACGTGCCCGCTTCGCCAAGGGCGTGCTGGCGCCGAAGGGGCTCATGTACTACCCGCAGGCCATCGATCGCAAGGTCGTCGATGCGGCCTCGGTGGTCAAGGCCATCCGCAAGACAGTGCGCAACATGCTTGCGCCGATTCCCATCGTCGGCGTGCGCGGCATGCACACGCTGGCCAAGCGCATGCGCGCCGACACCACGCGCCTGGGCGGCGTGATCATCATGAAGGGCATCCACTCGGAGAGTTGACCGAGGGAGCCCCGGCTCTCTTTACGTCTTCGACGCGACGCGCTTGAACAGCGCCTGGTCGAAGCGGATCGTGATGACCTCCGTGTCGTCCGGCTTGCCGGGAACCCGGCCGTCTTCCGTCGGAAAGTTGGTGTCGATCGCAACGGCCAGCGTGTTGTCGTCCACCACCTCGACGCTCTCGACCGAATCGAAGGGCATGCTGAACTTGCCGGCCACCACGCCGGCCAGCGGGCCGCCGATGTCCGTAGGGTCGGAGATGTTCAGCAGGTCGACCAGCAGCGTCTTCTTCAGCACGCCGTCGGCGTCTTTCACGTCGAGGTCGACCATGTACAGGCGCTTGACCACGGCCTTGGAGCCGAACAGGCTGTCGCGCTCGATCAGCACGAACTTGTTGCCGCCGACGTTGGTCATGTCGCCGATCACGATCTGGTTGTCCTTGGCGGGACCATCCTTCTTGTAGACCGGGTTCTTGCCGGTGTAGAGCATCGAGGCGGGATCGAACTCGAAGAAGTTCAGATAGCGCTCGTCGTCTGCCACGGGCCGCAGCGAGGCCAGCGAAGGCGCCGCTTCGGGCACCGCGTAGAGGCGGCTGCTGTCGCCGTTGAAGGCCAGGCTCTCGAAGCCGCGGCTCGAGAGCGAGGTCACGGTGGCGCCGTCGTTCATCACCAGCGGGTTGGAGGGGCTGCGCAGGAACGGGTGGGGCACCGGGTCGCCCATCAGCGTGCCGTTCTTGT
>NZ_JBPJZE010000005.1:0-236355 GCF_051216695.1 Variovorax glucosi | reverse complement strand
ACCAGCTTCACCGCTTCCCGCTTGAACTCGTCCGTAAACGCTCTTCTCGTCCTTGGCATGTCTGCCTCCTAAACACATCATGTCATTCGATGTGTCCGGGAAATCGGGGGAAGCCCAGCTTGACGTCTGACGTTGCAGGCCGCTTTTTACTTCGCAGGCTGTGCATCGGGTAACCTTTTTAACAAACTGACGACTGCCTGAATATCTGCAGGCTTGCTGAAAGCGTGGTCGAAGGGCAAGCCGCCGGTCAGATTCCCTAAACTTCCCACGCTTTCTGAGAGTGCGACGAACGTGCAACTCTCCCCGCCAAGCATCGCCCGTATCAATCGAGCTGCCTTCTCGCCTCCGATGCCAACCATCGCTAAGTCGAAAATCGCAGTGCTCGGCATGTGACTTTCAGCAGCTTGGACCGCCGATTCGCCTGAGTAGACAACGCGAAATTTCGCGTCCGGGAAGTGAAGCTTCAGGACGCTGGCAAGAAGGTCTGCACTGTCGTGATCGTCATCCAGGACCAGGAGGTCATGTGTCAAAGTCAATGTGTTACCTCAAGTAATGCAGGTCCTGCTCGGGTAGTGCCGACAATCGCGTGTTGCCCCAGTCGAAAGACCACTCATGCAGATCGCCGACTTCCTCGATAGCGCCAGTGATAAGATTCTTGAAGAATCGGTTGCCTATGCTCGAACGATTCGAATTCTCAAAGATGAAGAAGAAAGCGTTCTAAGAGATCATTTACCGCTTGTGCTGCATGCAATCTCTGCGGACCTCCGGAGTGCCCAGAGTAGGACGGAGTCGATAGACAAGTCGCATGGGAAAGCATCCGCCGCTGAAAACGCGAAGGCGACAGCGGCTGAGACTCATGGTCTGATGCGCGCACGCAGTGGTTTGGACATTGACCAAGTGGTTGCCGAGTACCGTGCTCTACGCGCCTGCGTTGTGCGGCTCTGGGCCGACGCAGCACCTGCGACCTCTGATTCGCTGCGTGACGTCGGCAGATTCAATGAGGCGGTGGACCAGGCGTTGGCAGAGTCGGTACGCGTCTATGCCGAGGAGGTGGACCATTGGCAGCAGATTTTCCTGGGCGTGTTAGGTCATGACCTTCGCACACCGCTTAACGCTATCGCGCTCACTGCCGAACTTATTGCAGCACAGGCATCCGGAGAGCTTGCGCGCGCCACTTCAATTTTGAAGCGAAGCACTCGCCGGATTGCGTCGCTCATGGACTCGCTGCTCGATTACAACTGTGCAAATTTAAACGGCGGCATGTTGATCAAGCGGTCACCCACTGATCTTCGGACGGCCTGCGTTGAAGAGATCGAACTGCAACGCGCCGCGCTCCCAGATGCGAAATTTGACCTGAAGACGGTCGGTGACACGAGCGGCGAGTTCGATGCCTCTCGCGTGAGAGAGGCCCTTGGCAACTTGATCTCCAACGCTGTCAAGCATGGAACGCATGGCGAAATGGTAACGATACGGATTGAGGAAGCTCCTGGCGTTGTTCGGCTGGCAGTGGATAACGCTGCGAACCAGAACATTCCGGAAGGCGAGATTGAGCAATTGTTCGAGCCGCTGCGACGCGGGGCGCTGGATCGTTCGGCCTCTGAGAGGTCCAACCTTGGGCTGGGACTTTTCATCGTGCGACAAATCGTCAATGCTCACGGCGGCGAGGTCATTGGTCATTCCGCTAGCAATCGCGTGACTTTCACAATTACTCTGCCGAAGGCCGGCCCAGCAAACCCTGGCCGCGACTGAGAGCATTTAACCCGCCCTGCATCGGGTACAACTTCTACGACCAAGTCGACATCATGTAGCTTTTTGAAAACTCCTGCGATGTTGATTTCCATGCAGAAG
This sequence comes from Variovorax glucosi, assembly GCF_051216695.1. Taxonomy (NCBI): domain Bacteria; kingdom Pseudomonadati; phylum Pseudomonadota; class Betaproteobacteria; order Burkholderiales; family Comamonadaceae; genus Variovorax; species Variovorax glucosi. Next base: position 234,507 of record NZ_JBPJZE010000005.1, on the reverse strand, counting down.
CGACCAGCTGGTGCCTACGCTGACGTGCTGACCAAAAGTTTTATCGAGCTGCTCCAACCTGTCGTACGCGACAGTAGACCTGCAGCCTACAGCGCCTTTTAAGCATTCTGCGACAGCAGGAAGCGTTTCGTCGGAACGTGCTGGCGACCGCATTGCCACTGCCCTACCTTCAGAGCTCCCTGTTGACCCTTGGAGCTCTCACATGATTTTTTTTCGACATGCGATCGTCAGCGTCATGGCGCTTATGGTTCCGCTGCTCAGCCATTCGGCGGACTTACAGGTGACGGTTACCGCAGGCACTGAGGTGCCGTCCGTTCTTCACGTCGCGTTGTTCGATACAGCTGAGGGAATGGCAAGCGACAAAGCGTTGGCAGCACAGATGCTTCCGGTACAAGGGGGGGGTGGCAAAGCTGATCTTTGTTGGCTTGCCGCCAGGTCGCTACGCAGTCAAGTCGTTTGCGGACGAGAACGGCAACGGGAAGCTTGATACCAATCTGGTCGGCTTGCCGACCGAGCGCTACGGCTTTTCCAACGATGCCAAGGGTCGAATGGGGCCGCCATCGTTTGAACAAGCTTCCTTCATGCTCGAAGCAGACAACAGCATTGTTTTTCGGCTACGTTGAGCGAGCATGAAGACGATGAATCGTCGTGAACTACTTCGCCGACTTGCTGTGGCCGGCAGTTTGCCGGCGCTTTTCCCGTTATCAGCGCACGGTAGCGAACCAGATTCATGGCAGGCACAGTTTCAGGCGTCCACCGCGCTTTGGAAGCCAGCCTTTGCTACTACCCTCAGCGATTTGCCACTTACCGCAGCTGTAGTGGCCGGGCGCTTCCCCGACGCAGTCGCTGGCACCTTTTATCGAAACGGCCCAGCAGGACACGAACTTGGTGGCGAGCGTTACCGGCATTGGTTCGATGGCGACGGCATGGTGCATCGCTTTGTGATCGAGAGCGGGCAAGTACACCACCAGGGGCGATTTATCGCGACAACGAAGCGATTGGCTGAGCAAGCTCTTCAACGGCGACTGACGGAGGGCTTTGGCACCATGCTTGCCGATGTCGACCCAGTAAGTTCGCCAGACAGCATGAATGTTGCGAACATCAATGTTTTGCCCATCGGAGGCGAGCTGCTTGCATTGTGGGAAGGTGGCTCTGCGATCCGGCTCGACCCGATAACGCTGGAGACACGCGGGTTAAAGACTTGGCGCGCCGACCTCGCAGGCGTTCCGTTCTCGGCTCATCCGCGAACCGACGTGGATGGAACGGTCTGGAACTTCGGTGTTGGGTCAAGCAGCGGCTTGCTTGTCCTTTATGAAATTGCATCCAATGGCGCACTTCGGCGGGCCGAAGCGTTTCGCGTCGACGACCTGCCGATGATTCATGACTTTGCGATCACCGCCAAACACCTTGTGTTTCTCCTGCCGCCGCTGGTCTACGACGTGCGGCGCAAAACCGCTGGCGCTAGTTTTCTGGACTCGCACGTCTGGCGTCCGGAGCTTGGCATGCGTGCACTGGTGATCGACAAAAGGGACTGGAAACGTCAGCAGGTGTTCGAGCTGCCAACCGGTTTCTTTTTCCACATTGGCAACGCATGGGAGGAAGAGACGTTCGCCTGTACAACGATTCATGTCGACTACATGCGATTACCAGACGCGTCGAGCTTGCTGCATAGCACCCGCGAGGTCATGCGCGGCCGGATGGTGCATGGCACTGGTTCGCTGATGACTGTGGCGCACTTGAACCTCGGCACCGGGCGAGCAACGCAGAACGAGTGGCCGATAGAGGCCGAATTTCCGCGCATCGACCCGCGCACGACGGGTGGACGACATCGGCATGTGGTTCATGCAGCGCAGCTCCTTGGCGGCCTTCCGTTCTGGGGTGCCGTTGCGCGCACTGATGTCGAGTCCGGCGCCTCGCAGCGTTACACGCATGGGTCACAGGTGCTGGTCGAGGAACATGTATTCGTTCCAGATGACCGGGGGCCAGGATGGATACTGGGGACAACGCTCGACTGTGTAAACAAGCAAACGGTTCTGTCGTGTTTTGCTGCCGATGCACTTGTAGATGGTCCGGTGGCCCAGGCTACGCTGCCCTACGCCCTACCGTTAGGATTGCACGGCACCTTCGTTCATGGCGCATGGAGGACTTCTTGACAAGACGACATATGACTATGAGCGCGCTCGCCAAGTCCCGCGTGCAGAAGATTCGGATTCTGTTGAGCCATGGTCTTATCACCGCAGCATTCTGCTGCTTCATCGCAACCGCGCTGGCCATCGCGCAACAGGCAAGTTGGGAATCTCGGATGGTGTACTCGCTCTCGATCGGGCTGATCAGCTGGTTCTTCATCGACGGTGGACGTCTTTTGTTCAGCAGGAAAAACACGAATGTCCGCTGGCCGGAAGGTCGATGGGCCTACGTGCTGGTGATCGCGGGCGTCGTTGTCGGCTTCCTAGGCGGCAACGTGATCGGCGACGCCTGGACCCACCAACCAGCAATGGACTTCCAAAGGTTCTCCGAACGCAAGCTTCTCAGCGCCTTCATCGTCACGCTGACGGCCACTGTTGGCATCTGTTTCTTCTTCTATAGCCTGGGAAAAAGCAGATACCTTCTCGATCAGATCGATCAAGCGCGAGGTGCTGCCTCCGAGGCCCGTCTGAAGTTGCTGGAGACGCAGATCGAGCCTCATATGCTGTTCAACACCCTGGCGAACCTGCGCGTGCTTATCACCCTCGACCCGCTGCGTGCCGTGGCCATGCTCGATCACCTCAATAATTACCTGCGCATGACACTTGGCGGTTCGCGTGCGCAGGCGCATCCGCTATGGGCAGAGTTTGCTCGCCTGGAGGACTACCTGGAACTGATGACCGTTCGCATGGGAGATCGATTGACTTACGAGCTGACCCTGCCGGACGACTTGCGTAATGTGCTCATACCGCCGTTGCTGCTTCAGCCTCTTGTCGAAAACAGCATCCGCCACGGGCTGGAGCCCAAGGTTGAAGGCGGACACGTTTACGTGCGTGCATACCGCGCAGCGGCACGGCTCATCATCACCGTTAACGACACAGGCGTCGGGCTTGAAGCAGTGCCCATGGTTGAAGGCAGCGGCTTCGGCCTTGCGCAGGTGCGCGAGCGGCTGTCTACAGTTTATGGGGATCTCAGCCGGCTTTATCTGGCACCAGGAGTTGGAGTCGATGGCGGTGTTTGTGCCACGTTAAGTCTCCCGCTCTCAGGCTGAGCTTCGCGACCCGAAAAGAACGACTTGTCAACTACTGCGCTAATTGCCGAAGATGAGCCGTTGCTCGCCCTAGCTTTACAAGCCGATTTGGCGACAGCGTGGCCCGAACTTCAAATCGTGGCTACGGTGAGCGACGGCCACTCTGCTGTGCGTGCGGCACTGCGATTGCTGCCTCAAGTAATGTTTTTAGACATGCGCATGCCTGGGCTCGACGGCTTGGAGGCCGCCGCCCAGTTGGCTGAGTGCTGGCCACTTGACAAAGCGCCCTTGCCGCAGCTGGTATTCGTGACGGCTTATGAGGAGTACGCCGTACAGGCGTTTGAGGCTCAGGTCATCGACTACGTATTGAAGCCCGTCCAGCCCGAGCGCTTGCGCCGTACCGTGGCACGGCTGCGACAAGCGCTGACGCTGAGCGCACTGCCGGCTGCATCATCGATTCACTCCTGGGGCGCTTATGCCGATACGCTGGAGCACACGCTTGCAAAGTGGCGACAGCTCCTGGACGCTGCTGGTGGAATCGTTGGCGAGACAGTGCATCGCACGCGTCCACTGTTGCGCTTCCTTCCGGTCAGCAATGCCGCTGCCAATACAGTCTTCATGGTGCCAATCGACGAAGTCTTATATTTCGAAACCGCCGATAAGTATGTGCGCGTGCTAACAAAAACAGAAGAACACCTGATTCGAACGCCTCTAAAACAGTTGCTGCCTCAACTCGACCCAGGTGCTTTTTGGCAAGTTCACCGATCAGTAGTGGTGCGCTGCGCTGCAATCGAGTCCGTTCAACGCAGTGAGTTCGGAAAGTTGAGCTTGGCGCTGCGAGGTCGTTCGGAGAGGATCGTGGTCAGCCGTTTGTACGCGCATATGTTTCACACAATGTGAAGTTTGAGGTGCAAGACTTATTCATTGACCACTGCCCCTATGCCATGTACGGTGAACAGTGAATGAAAACGGCCAGCATCTAATTGTGGCCTTCTAGTACCCAACGACTGGCGTTGATGTTGCTCGAACGCAATTGGGCATCGTTCCCTTTTCGCAGAAATCAACTGACCAGAAGGTTTTAGCCAAAGTGCCAGCTTTGAACGGTTCAGAAAGCCAGTCCGGTCTCGAGCCGCGCCCGGTCCAATTATTGCCAGTCACTTGATGTACGTACTTCGGAATCTTCTTGGTCTTCGCCCGTAAGCAAACAGCGAAGGCACGTTGATCGTTAGACGTGTGGTGGCAAGGATGGCGTCCATCTATTTTTGATGGACGCTCCCCCATGAATTTCAGGAACCTGCCCAGACGTCACCACAGCGCGGAATTGAAGAGGGAGGTCCTGGCGCAATGCGAAGTCCCTGGCGCCTCGGTGGCGGCGATCGCACAAGCGCATGGCCTGAACGCCAATCTCGTGCACCGCTGGCGCCGCAACGACGCTCGTGTGAGCGCGTTCTCATCGTCTGGCGCTGTCGGGGAGTTCGTACCGCTGGCGTGGCCGACGCCACCCCCGCCGTGTGCGCCGGCAACATCGACCACATCGGAGAAGGCCCCGCCATCGGAGATCCGGGTCGAGTTGCGCCGCGGTGCGTCGAATGCCACGATCATCTGGCCGTTGGCCGGCGCCGCCCAGTGTGGCGAATGGCTGCGCGAATGACTCCGGTGAGCGTGCCGATGATCCGCATCGAGGCGGTGTGGCTGGCCACGGCACCGCTGGACATGCGCTGCGGCACCGACACTGCGCTCGCGCGCGTAGTCAAGGTATTCGGCGAGGCCCGTGTGCATCACGCCTATCTGTTCGCCAACGCGAGGGCCAACCGCATGAAGGTCCTCGTGCACGATGGCCTGGGCTTGTGGCTGTGCGCACGTCGTCTGCACCAGGGCCGCTTCTTCTGGCCCACCAGCGGCGCAGCGCACGCGGCGATGAGCGCCTAGCAACTCGCCGCCCTAGTGGTCGGATTGCCATGGCAGCGCCTGGGCGACGCGGGCGTCATCCGCATCGTGTAGACCCCGAAACGTCTGTGCATGGCACGGGCAATTCGTGAACGCGCCGATGGCGAAGGCTAGTGCATCTTGCGAGACTGGCGGCCATGCTCGACGCCACGCGGATCGCTCCGGAACAGCTCGCTGCGCTGGGCGAGAGCGAACTGCGCGAACTCGCTACCCGGTTGATCACGCGCATCGAGCAGCATGCTCATGAGATCGATTGGCGCGATGCCAAGCTGGAGAAGCTGGCCTACGAGATCGCTCATCTGCGGCGCTTCGAGTTCAGCGCAAAGAGCGAACAGCTCAGCGTCCAGCAGAGGGCCCTGTTCGAGGAATCGGTCGACGCCGACATCGCCGCGCTGGAGGCCGAGCTCGAGGACCTAAAGGCGCCGCCCTTGGACGGCGACAAGCCCAGGGCCAAGCCCAAACGGGCGGAGTTCCCCAAGGACTTGCCGCACGTTCAGATCCACCACGAGCCCGAGTCCACGACGTGCACCTGCGGCTGCGCCCTGCAGCGCGTGGGCGAGGACGTAAGCCAGAAGCTGGACTACACGCCGGGCGTGTTGACCGTGCAGAACCACGTGCGCGGCAAGTGGGCGTGCCGGTCCTGCCGCACGCTCATGCAGGCGCCGATCCCCGCCGAGATCATCTACAAGGGCATTCCCACGGCCGCCCTGCTGGCCCACGTGCTGGTGGCCAAGCACTCGGACCACCTGCCGCTCTACAGGCTCGAAGCCATCTTCGCCCGCGCCGGCCTTGCCATCCCGCGCTCGACGCTGGCGGCCTGGGTGGGCATCTGCGGCGCACGGCTGCAGCCGCTGGTGGACGCCCTGAAGCGCCAGGTGCTGGCCTGCGCGGTGATGCATGCCGACGAGACGCCGGTGGCGATGCTGGCACCGGGCAAGGGCAAGACCCATCGCGCCTACCTCTGGGCCTATGCCGCCGGGGCGTTCGAGCCCCTGCGGGCGGTGGTCTACAACTTCACGATCAGCCGTGCCGGCGAGCACGCCCGGGCCTTCCTCAAGGACGAGCGCGGCCGGGCGTGGCAGGGCAAGCTGGTATGCGACGGCTACGCCGGCTACGACGCCCTGTGGGCGGGTGGCGTGACCGAGTGCGGCTGCATGGCGCACGCACGGCGCTACTTCTTCGATCTGGCCAAGGACGGCAAGAGCCCGGTGGCGGCGAAGGCTCTGGAGTTCATCGGTCAGCTCTACGGCATCGAGCGCGACGTCAAGGACCTGACCCCCGAGCAACGACTGCACGAGCGACAAAGGCGCGCGTTGCCCATCACCCAGGCCCTGCATGCCTGGCTCATCGCCCGTCGCACACAGGTCGTGGACCGGCGGTGCCACGGCCAAGGCCATCGACTACAGCCTCAGGCGCTGGCCCGCGCTGATGCGCTACCTCGACGACCCGGCGCTGCCGATCGACAACAATCGCAACGAACAGCAGATCAGGACCTGGGCCCTTGGGAGGGCGAACTGGTTATTCGCCGGCAGCCTGCGCGCCGGCCAGCGCGCCGCTGCGATCACGCAGCCTGATCCAGTCGGCCAAGCTCAATGGTCACAACCCCTACGCCTACCTCAAGGACGTCCTGACCCGGCTACCGACCCACAAGCAGCGCGACATCGACCAACTCCTGCCCCACCGCTGGCAGCCGCCGAGCAAAGCCACGTAGCGCCCTCGCGTCGCCTTGACAAGGCCGATCAGGCGTGTGTCCGCCGCGCCCTTACCTTCGCCCTATTTAAGATGCCCTTACGCATGTCACTGGACACATTGCTTCCGTAGGCTGGTAACGCTCGATCAGCCCATTCAACCTAGCAATGACAGTCCGAAGTGAGAATTTTCGCGCTCTCTTGGACTCTGCTGTCAACGCCGATTTAAATCTGAACCAGGGGGTGCGGACGAAAACTTGGACTACCAGGAGGTAGTTCAACTACTCATACGAAGACAGGATTCGAGCGGTCGAGCTGTACATCAAGCTTGCAACAATCCGACAGACGCTTCAGCTCTTTTCGGCTTCGATGTCGATCCATCGTCGCGCGCCCGCGTCGGTGGCATCCTCCGCAGCGTCGGCAGTGGAAAACGTATCGCAGGTCGCTTCGTTGATCACGCCATCAGTCGTTTCGTCGCTAGTGCTATCAATGTCGAACACGCCTCGGTAAACACCTGCCGCAACGGCTGTTGACGCAACATCGTAACGACGACCCCGGTATTTATTGGTTCGCATGGCTAACTTACTCCGAAAAGGTCCAGTATGACTAGATGCCCTCGTCAGACCTCCTACAGCACAGCCTGATGCGGCAAGCAGGAATTTGCTGCCATCTCGCTGATCGCCAGCTGCCTAAATGCTGGCAACCGTTAGGACGGCGTGCAGCAGCTGAGCTTCGCCCTCACATCAGTTAATGCAAGTCATTGCTCTTACTTATCGTAACTGCAGGTGGAACGGCTTTATTGAACCCTCCCGGTCTGCTCGACCGGCTGCCCCGACGGCGGGCACCCTCAGCAGCACGTCTGGAGCCTGATGGAGAGTTTGAGCATCGGACGTCTGTTGCCCTGCAACTTTCGTCTCATCGCCGATATGGCCGTTGGGCAAAGTTAGGGACGGATGATCAAACGGTGCTCGTTCCCAAGCCACTCTCGGATCCGTAAGCGGTGTCTTCAGGAAGGCTGCGAGATCTTTCACCTCGACCGGCGTGAGACCAAGTGGTTTGATGTCGGGATCGAGGTTCGAGTTGTTGGGGCCGAACCGACTGGTATTGCTGATGTTTGATCCGCGGCGATCGCCACCCCGGTTGTAAAACTCCAGCACTTGCTCCAGCGTTGCCCGGCTGCCATTGTGGAAATAAGGCCCCGTCAGTTCAACATTGCGAAGACCGGGCGTTTTGAAGGCGCCGTCTACCGCGTCGCGAAAGTCGGCCACGGGCAGGATGGTGGAGTCGCAGACTTGTGCGGTCGAAACCAGCACCTCAAACGAGCACACATCAACGGTAAACGGATCCGACATGGCGCCACCCTTTAGTACCGTTCGGTATTGCCTAGTGAACGACAATGGGTTTCCCCAGGGATCTGCGCGTCCAACGCCCAGATCTTCGCTCGTCGGTCGCACGCCGATGTTGTAGAAGCCATTGTCATAGACAGCGGCTTGTCCATCGCCCATTAGCATGCGTTCTATCCGCTTTAATGGGGCAAGGCGCAGCCGCGTGGCGGCGTTGGTAAGTTCTGGTCCGCCGTGGCAGCTGACGCATTGCGCTTTGCCATTGAAGAGCTCCATGCCACGGACCTCGGAGGCGTTTAGCGCCTCGGTATTACCTTGAAGATAGGCATCCAGAGGCGTCTGATCAGACACCAATGTGGCTTCGTACAACTGGATCGCCAGACCGAAAAAGAGCGGGAAATTCGCCTCGGCTTGGCTATAAGCAACACCACCAAGAGAAACTGGTTGTGCCGAGTTCCAAAGCCGGGGCTGAAACGCAGCCTGTATGAGTTCTCGGTATTTTGGCTTGCGTGGGCTGCTGAATGATGCAAGTATTGAGTCGGTCGGGTCGATAGCTTGACGATTGAGCGCAGGCATGTCGAGCACGCGCCGTGCAATGTCAGAAAACGATCTGCCGCCGCACGACATTTCCACATCACTGCCCGGAGGACCGACAGCCTGGGACGCAGCGCTGGCATCTTGAAGAGCAAGCCGCGCCTTAACTACGGGACCTCCCGCCGAGCTTGTGACCCATATGCCTGCATCGGGATCACGGTTACCGAAAGGCGAAAAACCGTTGAAAACGTTGTTCGCGCGGCCGTCCCAAAAGTTGCGGACGTTGAATACCGCGTTGATCACGCTGGGCGAGTTCCGATCCGTGGCGCGTCGGGTGTTGATGCCTCCGACATGAAAAATACCGTCAGGCCGTTTTGCACAGTCATCAAACCGTGACTGCCCGGGTTCAATGAATCTGGCGTCGAAGACACCTTGCGAGCCAATGACATCATCGGTGGTGTATAAGATCGCCGAATCACGGTTCGTCGGATCAGCGAGTAGGTGCAGAGGAAAGTCGGCCAGCACCAGGGTGTCGTTTGGACCGCCCTTGCTGCCTGACTTCATGCCGTACGAAGGAACGTCCTCCGGAACTTCACTGACTACAAATGGCTTGTTGAAGAGCGCTCTGATTGCCGGATTGACGTTGGCTTGACCAGGGTTGATCTGATTTGTAATGCGGTTGTCCGCACCGGCTTTGAAGTGGCAGGTCGCGCAAGCGGTGTTTCCGTCGCTGCCAACATTCATGTCCCAGAAGAGTGCCTTTCCAAGGCGGATGGCGGCAGTGCGATTGGTGACGTAATCGGTCAGCTCAACGGGCCGCCAGTCCTCCGTCCCCGAGGGGTCGGGCGGCACGACGTTGCGGAGCGTCTGGAGAGGCGTCACGTCTGTGGCCGTCATCGTCGGTCCTGCAGTCGCTTTAGCACGCCCCGTGTCGCCGACACTTTGTACGGCTTGAGGCGCTTGGCTATCGCTGGAGCCACCCCCGCCCCCGCATGCTGTCTGTAGGCCGACGAAGCTAAAGAGAATAATTCCACGAATCCCTAGGCCTAACGGCTGGCGAACTGCGTTGTTGTTCATCATGGTTCTCCTACTTCCTTGCGTCTCGGGTCGGCGACGATGTCGTTGTCTCAAGCTCCGACTTATCTGGCGCTTTCGTGGGTATGCCAGCGCGCACCTGACGGTCACGGACTTCAGCCGTCCGGGTTTCGACGTGTGCCAGGATGTCAGCCACCTCTTCTCGAGAAAGACCGAGGTTGGGCATGCGCACGCCCTTGTATTTCTTTAACAGTTCGTTTGCGACTGGGTCGCCAGCGGCGAGCATTTCATCGGGCACGAGCACAAATTTCTCGAGCCAACTGCGCTGCTGGCGCTCGGTAATACCCAGCAGGTCTGGGCCGATCTTGTCGCCCCCACCGATGCTGTGACAAGCCGTGCAGCCGTTCCGAAACACAAACTGGCCGTTCGTTATCTGCAGGCTTGGCCGCACTGCCGCCGCGCGAGAGGATCTCGCATTCCGCGAAATAGATGTGCCCCGTGTGGTGGAGGCAACGCCCATTTTCAAGTTCCAGAGCTCGAATGCATTGGATTCGGCTGCGAGCTGGTTCGGCTGAAGGCCCGAGCGAGCACGACGCCCGCAATTCAACGTGCAGTGATGGAAAGGGTAGCTGCATTGTTGTCGGGCCTCGAGTCACTGCCTTCGAAGCTAACCGCTCCGGTGTTCGACGCTGCTCCGAGTGCCGAGACACGTGCAGTCACGCTAATGGTCAAGCTCTGTCCCGCAGCCAATGAGGCGAGGGTGCAGGTCGCTGTTCCAGACGTGCCAAGCGCCGCACCTCCACACGTCGCGCCGGAGGTCGACACGATCTGCTGAAACAGCAGCGAAGGTGGCAGCACGTCGGTAAAAATGACTTTGTTCGCAGTCTGCTTGCCGCTGTTCTTGACTTGCCACGTGAAGACCACGTTGCTGTTGAGCGCCGGACTGCTGGAGCTTACCGATCCGCCTAGCTGCAGGTCGGTGGTGGTACCGGCTGCCGGTGGCGGCGGTGCTAGGCTTGTTGTCACACTCGCGCTGTTGTCGGACACGCTGGTCTCGCTCAAAGCCACGCCGGCCGCGTTCTTGGGCACGACGTTAGCCGTATTCGTCACCGCCGCCGACACGTTGCCCAACGTCAGGATCGCCGTGGTGCTCGCCCCGGCAGCCATAGCGCCCAAATTGCAGGCGATGACGCTGTTAAGCACTGGAGCACACACACCCTGCGCGACTGTCATGGTCGAGCCGGAAAAACCCGAAACCGGCAGTTGCTCGTTAAGCAGAACCTGCGGCACAGTGGTGTTGCCGGTATTGGTCACCGTCAGGGTGTACGTCACTGACGCGCCACTGAACACCTGCTGCGGCGCCGCCATCGCCAAGGCGATATTGGTTGCGGAGACCGGCGCGACAGGCGTCACCGCATTAGATGATGCTGACTCCGGACCATCGCCCTTGGCATTGCTGGCATGCACGGTGAAGGTATAGCTGGCGCTATTCACTAAGCCCGCGACCGTGAGGCCCGTGGCCGTAGCGTCAGCCCGCACTTGGGTAGGCATCCCGTTGTTCGAATAGGAGATCGTGTACGAGGTGATCGGACTGCCGCCATTAAAACTCGGCGGTGACCAGGCCACCAGTGCAGACGCATCGCCCGCCAGGGCCGACACCGCTGTGGGCGCACCCGGCGCTGTCGCCGCGATTGGCGTCACGAGGTTGCTCGGTGCCGAAACGCTCCCCGTGCCTACGGCATTGGTGGCATCGACCGTGAAGGTGTAGCTGCCGCCGTTGACTAAGCCCGCGACGGTCAGGCTGTTTGGCACTGCCGCGCCCACGGACGTCGACTGGTCGGGCACGCTGCCGCCGGCGGTGTGGACGGTGTAGAAGATGGTCGGTGACGTGCCGGGTGTGCCGGGCGTCCACGACACTGTGGCGGCGGCGTCGCCGCCTGTGGCGATTACCTGGCTGGGCGCACCCGGTGCAGCGCTCTGCACCGCATCGTTCACACGCACAATCTTGCCCTGCAGGGTGCCCGATCCATTGGTCGGATCGTCGCCGGCGAACACCACCGGATTCGACGGATTGATGGTGTCCACCGTCAGCCCCGTTGGAAACGTGACCCCCGTGCCCCAGCCGGGAGTGACCACCAAGCCGGCCACCTGCACCTTCGTGATCGAGACCACGTCGCCGATGTAGAGTGTGGTGCCGCTGACCGAAGGGTATGGCTGGTCGCTAGCGATCGCCTGCGGTGCCGCCAGCACACCACCAGCGAGGATTGCTGTGCCCCGGCATGCCCGGTTGCCGTTGTTGGGTGTGACGCACTGGTCCGCGTTGCCGATCTGGAAAGCTGAGCCGCCGTCGATGCCGAAAAGGTCATGGCCCACCCAGGTCAACGCGACGGTGCGCCGCCCGTCTGGTGTTGCGCCGATGGTCTGGAAACTTGAACACGGCACGTTCGAGCTGCCCGGGTTAACGATGCGTGTGATGTTGCCGCTCTTCTGCACACCCACGTACAGGTTCCCGTCCGGGCCAAGCGCTATTGACGTCGTCCGGTTGCCAGGCAGGCCGCAGCCATTGCCGGCGGCACCGATCTGCTCCTGGAGACTCAGGTCGACCAAGCCGTGGCCGCCATCGCCTTGGGGATTGAAGCGCATCTTCACCACGCCCAGTCCCTTGGCGCCGCCATCGGCAAAGTAAATGGTATTTGTTAGGGGATCGAATACGGTCGGCCCCTGAGGCACGGCATTGGGCAGGCACGTTGCAGGATTGACGTCGTGCGTAGTTGCAGGAGCGTCGATGTCGGCATCGATGCGACAGAACCCGCGCAGGTGGTCGGCGAGCCAGAGGTGCCGATAGGGTAGGTTGGTGGCTGGATTAATACCGGCGCCCTTGAGGATCACGCCGTTGGGTGGCACCGTCAGCCCGGTCGGCACCCATACGTTGCTGGTCGCTGCCGAGGCACCAAACACCGCACCCAGGCATAACAGACCAATCAGCGCCCCTTCCTGCCAGCGTGAGCCCAGAGCAAATCGGAAGCGAAGGAAGCAGGTCAAGGCTACTTGAAGGCGCTTCGACTCGGTAATGCGATGGAACATGGAACTCTCCTGGCTTTGACTTTGGAAAGGAATCAAATGGTCGGTCGCAGCGGCCGCAATCCTCGCGGGTACTGGTGCGGTATTAGTGCTTGTGATGGGTGTGGCCCGCGCTGCCCGCTGAGCCCGATGACGAAACTTCGCTTTGCTCGACGATGTAGCGCAGCAGCACATCAACATCCTCGTCGCCCAGGCGCAGGTTAGGCATGCGGACGCCGTTGTACTTGCTGAACAAGCCCACCGCGATCGGGTCGCCCGAAGCGAGCACCTTGTCCGGCTCTTTGAGGTAGCGCATCAGCCAGGCAAGATCGCGGCGGTGGTTCACATGCGCCAAGTCAGGGCCGATGCGATCGCCCTTGCCAATGGTGTGACACGATGCGCAGCGACTCTCGAACGTAAATTGCGCGCGTCCCATGTCGGACGGTCGTGCGTTGGCATAGCTCGCGGTATTCAGGTCGTCTTTCCAACCGAAGAAATTGCTCATCGTCGCAGCCAAGAAACGCGGGTTGTCGACCGCAGAGTTACGCATCCATTGGCCGGTAGCGTCGTTGCCCAGCATGAGGCTGCTGGCGTGCCCATCTTTGCTAATCGCATCTGTGTTTCGGGCAAGTCCGAGCTTGCGCGTCAGCACATTGATATCTTTCTTGTCACCAGTCAGGAAATACCAGCCTGGCCCAACGCCGAATTTTTGCGCATAGCGCTTTAGCACCTGGGGCCGGTCGACTTCAGGGTCTATGCTGATAGATATGAACGACACGTCTTTCCCGACCCGGTTGCCAAGCAGGGACTGAACTTCCGCCAGCCGCGCGGTCTCTAGTGGACATTCATCTTTACAACTCGTGTAAATAACGTTAATCGCCACCGATTTGCCTTTGACGAGGTCCTCGTAAAAGCGCACCTTCACGCCTTCCTGCGTCGTCAGCGTGAAGTCCGGGAATGACCCGCCAACCGCCGGCCCTGCCGCTATGACAATCGATGGCGCGAGCGACCCAGCCATGGAGAGGATTCGGGCAATGCCCGAGCTGAAGATCAGCGACAGCAGCTTCATTTTTTACTCAAGGGCGATCGTTTTCAGGACGTGGATAGCACGTCGGCCGGCAAAGCGATGATCTTTGTCGACAGCGCTAATCCCGAAAACGGGTTGAAGGACACGCTAATCACCGCCTTCGCCGAGAGCGCCTGATTGGGATTGGAGTTTGGTGCATAAGGAAAGACCGCTTCCACCTCATCGAACGCCAGCAATGGTCGACGGACAATGGTTCGTGCTTCGCTGACGAAGCGTTTGCCCGTCGCTCGGCCCAGTCCTTTGACACTGTCGAAATCGATCGTTAGCTCCAGCATCGTGGGCCCGTGAAAATCAGAGTCATCGATGATGCGCGACGAAATCGTCACCTGCCCGGTGAACCCGACGTTCTCCACGCCAGAGCTCAGGACCGAGTTGACCGGACTTGCCAGGATGGGTCCGCGAATGACGGCTGAGCCCAGCATCGGCAATGCGAGCAACGTGATTAACAGCGCAATCGGGGCGACTGGCTTTTTCGCAGTCTTGGAGATCTGGAGCGGCATCATAATGAACTCCCAGTTGGAATCGAGCGAAGGTTTTTAAGCGTTACGCAGGGTCTCGGTCGGCGCCAGGAATTCCACTCCGGTCGGCTTGGGGATTGGCGTCGGCAGCGGGGTCAGCACCGAGGTGCCGCTCGCGTTCACGTCCCAGCGCAGCAGCATCGCGTTGTCTTCGTGAACGGTGTTGTGGCAGTGCTCCATGAACATGCCGCCCCAGTCGCGGAACTGCAGAGTGATCGTGATGCTGCCGCCGGGACGCAAGCGATAGACATCTTTGCGGCCTCGCTCCCACAGCGGCACGTTGCTCGCCATGCCATCGCGCGCAAGGACCTGGCCTTCTTCAAAGTGAATGTGGATGGGGTGGTCCCAACCGCCGCCGCCGTTAACCAACGTCCATACCTCGCGCGTTCCCGCTTTCGGCGCGGCCGATACACGCCCAAAGTCCGCGGCCAGGGTGTCGCCGCCATCGAGCTTGACGCCCCACGGTCCCAAGGCCGACGAGATCGGATCGCGTGTCGTCTGTTTGGCGCCGCGATTAAATTCGAAAGTACGTTCTCGTGCGATCGGAATCTTGCTTAGGTCGGGATTGGGAATCAGCACCATGCCGCCTGGTTGGCTGAAATCGCGGCTCTTGTCGACCGCCCGTGTCGTGCCCCGTACGCGAAACTCCAAAAACCGGCCGACGCAAGGATCGGCCGACTTGCCTGACAACGCTTCGGAAAGCGCCAGATTCTTAGCCACTAGCTTGCCATCCTGATGCTCAGCAAGATTAACCAGATGAACTTTGGTGCCGTCGCTGTAATCAGAAAAGTCGATGACGATGTCATAGCGTTCGGCGATGCCCATCTCGTCCAGTTCGGACAACTGAACGGCGCGCGGCAACAGGTTGCCGTCGTTGCCGATCTGGATCATCGGCGCACCGTTGCTCAGGGCCAGTTTGAAGAAACGCGACACCGACGCATTCAGAATCCGAAAGCGGTATTTTCTACGCTCGACATAGAAATACGGCTTGTACGTAAGATTAACCATCATCAGGTCACCCAAGAATCCGTCGAAATTGAAAATGTCGAAGGCCAGTTGGCCATCCGCGCTAAACGCTTTCTCGTTCAACATGAGATTGACGTCGTATTCTAAATTTCCCCAATCTTTGGCCGTGCCACTTGGCAATCGCAGGTTCACTCCGTCATTGATGGCCTCGTTGCCACGATCGAGTGAACTGTAAAGATTGAACATGGCCGCAATGCCTTTGTAGACATTTTGCGAAGTGAAACTGAACATGTGATCGTGAAACCAATGCGTACTCATGGTTTCATGCCAATCGCCCGGAAGCTTGGTGATTCCACCGTTGCCGTCGGGTGCACCGCAACGCGGATCGGTCGCAGTGGTATTGATGGTCTTAAGTCCGGCGTGCACGATCGGCCAGTGATAGTCGTAAAACTGACCAGGGAAGAAATAGGCGCCCGCGAAACCGTCGTTTTCGGCACCATGATGGCCATTGTGCTCGTGCGTTGTTATTGTGTTGCGACCGAAACCAGAATTCGAGGATACTTTAGGCGGCAGGTCGTTGTGATGCCTGAAGAGAATCGGCTCGCCGTAACGGCCCAAAAGCAATTTGGGAGGTGCATTACCGCTAAAGGTCCAGAGCGACTGTTCACTTTGAACAGCCATTTTCGGATGAAAGCAAGGTTTGACCGATGTCTTGGGATCAATACCGCAATTGAAGAATGAGTCCACGCCGGGACGATAATCGTCACAGTTGCGCGCACCCCGTTGCCATTGTTCGACCGCGATACGGGGAGCAAACTTGTCCCAACCTTGGTGTGCCCACAGGGCGCCAGGTGGCCGACCTTCCATCGGACCATCGACTGCGATGCCGTCCGGACCCACCACCTTCGTCTTGGTAACATTTGCAAGTTGCTGAGGCGTCGGGCTGAGCGAGGTGATGTCCTGACGTTCCATCAAATCGCAGCGGGGCATGGGAGCGCTAAAGTCAGCAGCACCAAATTTTGGGCTCGCGGGTACACCGGTTGGGATTGCGGCATGGGCAACGCCTACAAATGGATTCAAGCCGTTCTTGGCAGCGAGCGCGCCGCTCACGCTAAATATTCCCCATTTAAAAAGCTCCCGCCTGGATACCTGTCCGTGTGAAAGGGCTTTTATGATCTCCTGTCTATTTTGACGTGATCGTTCTGCCAGTCGAATTTGTTGCTGAGATGCATTGCGCGACAAATACATCTTATAACTCCAAAGAAATGGAAGTTTTCGACACTAGCTTGCTGCCAAAGCAAAAAGCCGAAAGTAAAACTTTTTTCGTAGGAGAAAGATTACCCGCTTTTCGAATGTATAATTTGTATAAAAAATATTGCGTTTCCTTTGTTACATTAAGTTTACAAAGTCTACTATGTCACATATTTTGAATTGTCCTATTACAAAAGATATACGCGCAGTATCAACGGCCTATGCAAATAGACATACCCCTTTGTTAATTCCCTTCGATAAATTGACGTCTGGCACTAAAAAAATTGGGGGTACAAGAAGTAGTTCATGCGATCGATACCGAAATTGCGCCCGTCACTGCCAGTAGATCTGCGACCGACCCTTTTTATCAGTCGCAGGTCGAACAAGCTATGGCCAATGTGTTCACGCCGATGCCAGTCTGAGCCATCCCGCCAAAGTTCAACTGCGCCACCCAGCAAAACGGAAAATCAACTACAGCTGCGGTCATCGAGGCGATATGCCTGGCTCACCTGATACGGCACATGGTCGCGAAGTGCCTCAACTTGGCATCGGCGCCAACAGGCAACGGCCTTGGCCGTGGTCAGGCTATCGTCTGTGACCATGATCATGCGCAGGCCCGAACCCTTCCGGCCGGTCTACGATTTTATGGTGGTGGCCTTGATGGGATCTGAAACCGCCACCAGACCTTCTGGCTGGCCATTGACCGCGAAGCCGATGACGCTGGCGCCTTGCGTGCGCATTGCCTCGGCCTGTAACTTCAAATCGTCGACCAGCACGTGCAGGTGCTTCATCAGCGCGGTGTTGCCCAAGGCGCAAACGCACAGACGGAACCGGTCCAAGCCGCAAATTAGTTGGAAGTCATTGGAATAGACAGCCACCGCCGTGCGTCTATGCAGTGTCTTCTCCACTCTGCCCCCAAAGGACCTTCATGAACAATCACCTCGTCTCAACTCTCGTTCTCGCCATCGCTGCCGCGTCGGCCGGCCTTGCCCAGGCTGCCGCTCCCATGAAGACGGCTGGCGGCATGCTGGTCAACACCAGTGGCATGACGCTCTACACCTTCGACAACGACACGGCGGGCAGCGGCAAGAGCGCCTGCAATGGCCCGTGCGCCGGACTGTGGCCACCGGTGATGGCAGAAGCGGACGCGAAGCCCGAAGGCGACATGACCATCGTCACGCGCGACGACGGCACCAAGCAGTGGGCCTACAAGGGTAAGCCGGTCTACCTCTATAAGTCCGACATGAAGACCGGCGACATGACCGGCGACAACTTCAAGAACGTTTGGCACGTCATCAAGCCCTGATCGACCTGGTCTGTACGAGGACGAACTTCCAACCCATGCGCGCACAGGACGAAGCCGCGATCGTCGCCTGCATTCCTGGCCTGCGCCGTTACGCGCGCGGACTGGTGTCGGACGCCACGCGCGCCGACGACCTGGTGCAAGACACGCTGGAGCGGGCGTGGAGCCGGTTTTCGCTCTGGCAGAGACGCGGCGACATCCGGGCGTGGATGTTCGGCATCATGCACAACCATTTCATCGACGGCGTACGCGTTAGGGGCAGCCGGCCCGAGGACAGCGCAGGAGACGACCTGCCCGAAATCCCGCAACGCGCCAGCCAGTCCGACGGCACCGAACTCCGCGACCTGGACCGCGTCCTGCAGCGGCTGCCGGTGGAGCAACGCGATGTGCTGCTGCTCATCGCAGTTGAAGAAATGAGCTACGCGGAAGCCGCCACTGCGCTCGGCGTGCCCATCGGCACGGTAATGTCCCGCCTGGCGCGCGGCCGCGAAAAGCTGCGGCAGGAACTGCAAGGCCGCGCGCTGCCGGCCCAGGCCGTCGCACCCCTGCGCAGGATCAAGTGACATGGACTCACCCCCACTCAGACCCAATTCCACCAACGGCAGCAAGCCGGTGACCGAAGCCGATCTGCATGCTTACGCGGACCACCTTCTGGGCCTGGCCCGGCATGTCGAAATCGATGCTTTCCTGGACGCACATCTGGTCGAGCGCGATCGCGTTGACGATTGGCGTGCCCAAAACCTGGCGCTCAAGCAGCTGCTCGACCCGGTCATGTCCGAGCCCTTGCCATTGCGCCTGCCCCTGAAGCCGGCGCCGGGGGAGGGCTTGCAGGAATGGCCATGGCGCTCCCTGGCAGCCGGCGTGGCGATCGCGGTCGTCAGCACCGGGTCGGCCTGGTGGGGGCGTGGCGCCTACGACGGGCAACTGCAGCGCAGTGCCACGCTGGCCGCGGCACGGGCGGGCACGCTCAGTGGCTTCGCCCACCGTGCGGCCGTGGCCCACGTGGTCTACAGCCCGGACGTACGCCGGCCGGTGGAGGTCGGCGCCGACCAGAAGCAGGCGCTCGTCGCTTGGCTGACCAAACGCATGGGCATCGAAGTGAAGCCGCCCGATCTGCGCGCCCTGGGCTACGGGCTCATCGGCGGGCGGCTGCTGCCGGGCGACAAGGGGCCGGTGGCGCAGTTCATGTTCGGCGGCGCCAAGGGAGAGCGCCTGACGCTGTACGTCACCTGCGAAGATGTCGGACGCGAGACGGCCTTCAAGTTCGGCCATGACGGTCCGGTAAACGTCTTCTATTGGTTGGACAAAGACTTCGGCTATGCCATCTCGTCAGGCGAAAGCAGGCCCGAAATGCTGCGGGTCGCCGAGGCGGTGTACAGCCAGCTCAAAGCGCGCAAGTAGACAGATCTCGCGATTGGCGTGCTGTCGGCACGCATCTGCAGTGCGTGCGTCCTTGTGCATCGCCTGCATGTTGGCGGCGATGCCAATTTGAGGCACTTCGCGGCCATGTGCCGACTATCAGTTGAGCCAGGCATATC
Organism: Variovorax glucosi; assembly: GCF_051216695.1. Classification (NCBI taxonomy): domain Bacteria; kingdom Pseudomonadati; phylum Pseudomonadota; class Betaproteobacteria; order Burkholderiales; family Comamonadaceae; genus Variovorax; species Variovorax glucosi. The sequence continues at coordinate 215,023 of NZ_JBPJZE010000005.1, read as the reverse complement.
GCCTCAACGGCCGCAGCTGTTGTTGATTTTCCGTTCAGCCGGATGGCGCAGTCGAACTTCGGCGCGGTGGCTCAGATTGGCATCGGCGCCAACAACTGATGCTGCGTTTAAAAGCGCCTTCAGCTGACTAAAAGGTTTTCGGCCAAGGTGCCGGCCCTTAATGCTTCAGCCAGCCAAACCGGTCTCGTGCCACATCCGGTCCAAGTGTTGCCGGTTCTCTGATCGACATACTTAGGGACCATCACGGTTTTCGGTCTACCTGGGCTCCCGTTGCGCGTGGAGCCGAAGAGCATCGCTTCAGTAAGCTGGTAGCGCTCGATCAGCGAATTTAGCTCGACGATGACAGTGGGAAGCTCAAATTGCCGCACCCTCTTGGCCTCTGCCTCCAATCGGGCAATTTCAGTTTTCAGTTCAGGATAGGTTCTGTTCATCAATGAGGGGGCGTGCCCGCTACTTGCAAGCCCTGAGTCTAATTAACGATCCTCAAACTTCGCCGTGTACCGCATACATCACATGTCCCTCAAGGTTTTTTTCTTGCACGCTGCCACCACGTGCCGAGCGGCGCCATCCGTTGCCTTAAGATTATTCCGATTAACTTAGGCCAAAAAAAATCTGATGGCACAGTTGCGTTCAAGAACTGCATTCGCCGCTTTTGTGCAACGCGTTCCAAGGCGGTCCAACTGACTTGGACGTCATCAGCTGACCAGCAGATTCTCGGCCAAGGTGCCGGCACTTAGCGCTTCGGATAGCCAGGCTGGTGTCGGCCCGCGTCCGGTCCAGGTGTCACCGGTTACTTGATCTACATACTTGGGGACCATTACGGTCTTCGGCTTCCCTTGGGTGCCACTGCGCGAAGTACCAAAAATCATTGCCTCAGTAAGCTGGTAGTGCTCGATCAGCAGATTCAATTCAGCGATGACGGCAGGAAGTTCGAATCGCCGCACTCTCTCGGCTTCTGCCTCCAAGCGGGCAATCTCAGTTTTTAGTTCAGGGTAGCTTTGAGTCATCAAGATGCATGTTTGCCTGTTTCAAACGATTCATAGGTGGAGTCAATGAATTTCTTGAAGTTCCAAAGGCGATCGCGAGCCGACAGTTGAAAATCACGGCCAAGATTGACGCAATAATGTTACGAGCTACGCACAAATTAATTATGCGCCGTCTTCCTAAGCACACCTTACGTCGGCAGATCGAGGAATAGCTTATCTATTTAACAACAGACCTTTGCAATGCAATGCAATCCAAGCAGACCAATCTAAGTTGTTTTGCCAATAATTAACGCTACAATAAGTTCTTTGATTGTGTTTCAAATCGATCGGCAAGGATGGCGGACATGAAGGTCTATTTGGCTGGCTTCGACGTTTTCAAGCCCGATGCGGCGAGTGTGTTTGCATCGCTTTGTTCCGAGGCAGTTCGACTTCAGCTGATACCTCTCACGCCTATCGATGGCGATTTGCCACCGGATGCGAAAGGTATGCAACTGGCAAGACATATTTTCACCTCGAACGTGGCGAAGCTGTCGGAGGCCGACGGCGTGATTGCCAACCTGGCACCCTTTCGAGGCCAGGAACCGGATTCAGGTACGGTGTTTGAAGTGGGATTTGCCATCGCCAGAGGCATTCCAATCATCGGGTATGGGGTACCGGCAGGCTCGTATGCCGACCGTTTGCATGCAGCCATGCCATGCACACGATGTGAGGCGGGGTTGTTGCGCGAGCGGCATTCAGGATGGCTGGTGGAAGATTTTGGACTGCCGCTCAATCTTATGCTGGCTTGCTCGATCAAGTTTCGCGCGACGGCGGCTGAAGCGCTGCAGCAACTGGCCGAGCAAAGGTGCTTGAATGCAAAGAGACTTCATGAGACGCCGAAGCACAACCACTTTAAAGGTTGAGGCTCTCAACTCCGCTCGCTTGAACAACCCATTTAAGGAATTCGTAAAACTGAAGTGGCTCAGTTGGGTCCATCGAACTCTCGTGTGGCATCACCAGTTTCAGCGTCATACATCTCTAGTGCGAAACGGCATGTATCGTAAGAGCGCATATCCGTGGCCGAAATATTGCGTTTCCAAACTCCTGTTTCATTGCGCATTAACAACAGCATCTTTAAATTCGGTAGGTCGTATTGCTACCTAACAAAAGTGCGGGGCGAGTTCGGCTGAATTAGGCACGGAGCTTGCGGGGGGGCATTGCACGGTGTCAAGACGCACCGTCTTGGTGATTTCACTGCGGTTCTGCGGATTCCGGTGGCCTCGGCCTCGTGGCACCTCATTGCCCGCGACGCGGCTGGAATCCTCCTTTAACCCGCCGACGACCCGAGTCTGCCAAGGCCCATGTCGAGGCATGCTTGCTTCGAAACTGCCATGACGACCTTCAAGTCCTTCCTACGGTCGGGTCACTCGCCCACCCTTTTCGCCGCTTTCTTCTACTTCGCGTTCTCGTGTTGTATATGGGTGCTTAACGGCGCCATGGCGCCGTTTATAAGCGAGACTTTTAACCTTACGCCGGCCCAGAAGGGCCTGATGCTTTCAGTACCCATCATCGCGGGGGCGCTGATGCGCTTTCCGCTAGGCATCCTGTCGCAGTACATCGGCCGCAAGAACGCCACACTGGTGGAGATGGGCCTGATCGCGGTGGCGATGCTGTTTGGCTTCTTCTTTGTTAGAAGCTTCAACGACCTGCTGGCCATGGGCGTGCTGCTGGGCATTGCCGGCGCCAGCTTTGGCGTCGCGCTGTCACTCGGCGCAGGCTCGTTCCCGCCGCAGCACAAAGGCTTGGCGATGGGCTTGGTGGGTGCGGGAAACATCGGCACTGCGGTGTCGGTGCTGGTCGCGCCACCGCTGGCGTTGTGGCTGGGCTGGCAAGCTGTCTACGGCGTCGCCGCCGTCGCCATCCTCATTCCAATGGTAGTGATGATCGTCTTCGCGCAGGAGCCGCCGGACGTCGACAGTCACGCCAGCTTCCGCGAGCACGTGGCCTGCCTGTTTGAGAAGGACGGCTGGGTTTTCAGCTTGATCTATGGTGTGACCTTTGGCGGCTTCATTGGCTTCATCACCTTTCTGCCTTCCTACTATTACGACCAGTTTGGCGTGAGCAAGGTGCAGGCGGGTCAGCTCACGATGCTGGCGGCGTTCATGGGCGCGGCTGTTCGGGTCCTGGGCGGCTGGATATCCGACCGCTGGGGCGGCGTCAATACGCTGACGGTGGTGCTGGTTGTCGTGGCTGTCGGTCTGGTGTTGGTGGGCATCAGTTCGACATCGCTGGTTCTCACCACGCTGCTGCTAATCGTGTGCTTCGCCGCGCTGGGCGCGGGCAACGGCGCCCTGTTCCAGTTGGTGCCGTTGCGCTGGCCGCTCAGCACGGCCGTGGCCGGCTCAATGATCGGCGAAATCGGCGCCCTTGGCGGCGGCCTGGTCCCCAACGCCATGGGATTGTCCAAACAATATCTGGGCAGCTACGTCTGGGGCTTCGTGTTCTTCGGCGCGCTGTCACTGGTCATGCTGGCCGTGATGCGGGTCATGCAGATCCGCTGGACGCGCACCTGGGCAGAAAAGGGCGGGCGCGCCCGCGTGCCGCCGGGCGCCGCGTCGGCCGCGCCCGTTACCGGTCTCAAAAAGGCGCCTACGGCACGTCGCCCAGTGCGTTCCTGATCATGACCCGGGGCGCTCGCTCGCCACTGCGACCGTCGGTCAAGGCAACCTTAGCGTGGAAGGAACAACAGCCAGGTCAGCAACACGGCATTGAACAGCAACGAGACCGCCAAGCCAATGCGCAGCAGCAGCACGCGGTCTCGATGAATCAACGGGATCGCACCCGGCGCGGCGACCGAACGGGAAGCGCCGCGCTCCAATGCGAGCAGCAGTTCCTCGGCAGTTTCAAAACGCTCGCGCTGGTCGCGGGCGACGGCGCGGCGCACCAGATGGTCGAGCCACAGCGGCACATCCGGACGGATGCGCGAGAGCGCGGCCGGGTCGCGACGGTAGCGTCCGGTCTGGTAGGGCTCGATCTCGCCGTACGGCAGCCGCCCGGCCAGCCACTGGTAGAGCGTGACGCCAAGCGCAAACAGGTCGCTGCCGGCATCGGCGGCGCCGCCCTCCCATTGCTCGGGATTGATGTAGCTGGGTGTGCCGGCGTGCAGGGCGCGCGTGGCCGGGTCCTCGCGGCCCGACAGCGCCACACCCAGGTCGAGCACGCGCCAGCGGCCGTCGTCATCCCTGTGCAGATTGCCGGGCTTGATGTCGCGATGTACCACACCGTGCCGGTGCAGTCGGCCAAGCGCGCGCGCCCACTGGACGGCGGCCTCTACCACCTCGGCGACGGGCGCCGGGCCGTCGGCCTGGCGCTGTTCCAGCGTACGGCCAGAATGCCATTCGAACACGGTGTAGAGGGCGCTGGCGCGCAGATCGCGCGGATGCACTCGCACAAAACCTTCATCGCCGCGCGCGCTGACACGCAGGCCGAGCCAAGCTTCGTGCGCCAGCATGGCGCGCTCCTGCGCGTCGCTGGCACGCGAGGGGTGCAGGGTCTTGAGCGCCACCAGCGTGCGCGTGGTGGTCTCGCGCGCCTGGTAGATCAGGTGCACGCCGGTGTCGGCCACGCGCGCCGTGACGGTGTAGCCGTCGATGACGTCGCCGATCTTCAGCAGTGGCAGCGCGCTCAACCGGCGGGCGTCGACCTGCTCATCGTTCAGCGAGCGGGTGTCCAGTCCGATAACGCGCAGTACCAGTGCGGTGGCGTTGTCGCGCGTGCCGGCCGCGAGCGCCGCCTGCACCAGCGCCTCGCTCGCTGTCTCGACGGCGCCGGCCAGGGCCAACTCGCCGATGCGCGCGTCATTGAGCACGCCGTGGACGCCGTCCGTGGTCAACACGAAGCAGTCGCCCACACGCACGTCGCCCTGCGCGTAGTCGACGCGGACCTGATCGTCCAGTCCGACCGCGCGCGTGAGCTGCGACTTCATGTCGCGATGGTCGATGGCGTGGTCCTGCGTCAGGCGCGAGACCTCCGCGCCGCCGGCGCGGACGTGCCAGCAACGCGTGTCGCCGACGTGGGCGAGTGTGTAGCGGTGGCCCTCCAGCGCCAGCGCAGTCAGGGTGGTCAGCCCGGTGCGAGCATCCTGACGGCGCGCATTGTGGCTGGCCAGCCAATTGTTCTGGGCACCGATCACGCGGTCGAGCGCCACCGTCGACTCCCAAGTGTCGGGTGTGGCGAAGTAGTCCGCTAGCAGACCCATGACAGTGGTCTGCGCCGCCTCCAAGCCGCCACCTCCGGTCGACACGCCGTCAGCGATGGCGGCGATCAGGCCACGCGCTTCCTCACCCGTGGGTGCCCGCACGGCGCCGGCGAAATCTTCGTTCAGGTCACGCGGTCCACGGTGGCTGCTGTAGCCGATTTCGACATCGAAGCTCATGGCGCGATTGTTGTCCATGCGCCGGGCATCGCAATTGCTTCCAACCCCCAAAAGGATCATCTTCGATGAAACGACTCAAACTGGTGCTAGTAGGCAATGGCATGGCGGGCGTGCGCACCATCGAGGAGCTGCTCAAGCTCGCGCCCGACATGTATGACATCACGGTGTTCGGCGCCGAGCCACACCCGAACTACAACCGCATTCTGCTGTCCCCCGTGCTCGCGGGCGAGCAGACGATCGACGAGATCGTGCTGAACTGCTGGGAGTGGTACAGCGACAACGGCATCACCCTGCACGCCGGCAAGAAAGTCACCGAAATCGACCGCATCCAGCGCCGCGTGCGCGCGGTCGGCGCCAATGGCGAGGTCGTGGAGACAACCTACGACCGGCTACTGCTGTGCACTGGGTCCAACCCGTTTATTCTGCCGGTACCGGGCAAAGACCTGAAGGGCGTGATCGGCTATCGCGACATTGCCGACACCGATTACATGATCGAGACCGCTAAGACGCACAAGCACGCGGTGGTCATCGGCGGCGGCCTTCTCGGCCTGGAAGCCGCCAACGGCCTGATGTTGCGCGGCATGAGCGTGACGGTGGTGCACAACAGCACCAGCCTGATGGATCGCCAGCTCGATGCCGCCGCCAGTGGCCTGCTGCGCCAGTCGCTGGAGGCGCGCGGGCTGAGGTTCCGCCTGGCCGCGCAGACGCAGGAGCTGGTCGCCGACAGCGCCGGCCGCGTCAAGGCCGTGCGCTTCACGGAAGGCGCGGAAGTGTTGGCCGACCTGGTGGTGATGGCTGTGGGCATCCGCCCGAACACGGCGCTTGCCGAATCGATGCGCCTGCACTGCAACCGCGGCATCGTCGTCAACGACACCATGCAGACGGTGACCGACCCGCGTGTTTATTCGGTAGGCGAATGCGCGGCACATCGCGGGATTGCTTATGGTCTGGTGGCGCCGCTTTTCGAGCAGGCCAAGGTGGCAGCTAACCACCTGGCGCAGTGGGGCATCGGGCGCTACCAGGGGTCGCTGACCTCGACCAAGCTCAAGGTCACGGGCATCGACTTGTTCAGCGCTGGCGACTTTCAGGGCGGCGAGGGCACCGAGGAGATTGTCATGAGCGATCCCTTTGGCGGCGTCTACAAGAAGCTGGTGCTCAAGGACGACAAGCTCATCGGCGCCTGCCTCTACGGCGACACTTCAGACGGCAGCTGGTACTTCAAGCTGCTGCGCGAAGGCCGCAGCGTGGTCGACATCCGCGAGAGGCTGATGTTCGGCGAATCCAACATCGGCGACACCGGCCACGAGGGCCACAGCAAGGCGGCTTCCATGCCCGATGAGGCCGAGGTCTGCGGCTGCAATGGCGTCAGCAAGGGCACTATCTGCAAGGCGATTCGCGAAAAGGGCCTATTCACGCTCGACGAGGTGAAGAAGCACACCAAGGCCAGCGCCTCCTGCGGCTCGTGCACCGGCTTGGTTGAGCAAATCCTGATGTTCACGGCCGGCGGCGACTACTCGGCCGCGCCGGGCAAGAAAGCGATGTGCGGCTGCACCGACGCCAGCCACCAGGACGTGCGCGAGGCCATCCGCAATCAGAAGTACCTCACCCACGCACAGGTCTATGCCGGTCTCGGCTGGCGTACTCCCGATGGCTGCGCGAGTTGCCGCCCGGCAGTCAACTACTATCTGATCAGCACTTGGCCGAAGGAAGCCAAGGACGACCCGCAGAGCCGTTTCGTCAACGAGCGCAGCCACGCCAATATCCAGAAAGACGGAACTTACTCGGTCATTCCGCGCATGTGGGGCGGTCACACCACGCCCGATGAACTGCGCCGCATCGCCGACGCGGCTGACAAGTACAAGATCCCCACGGTGAAGGTCACGGGCGGTCAGCGCATCGACCTCCTGGGCGTGAAGAAGGAGGACCTGCAGGCCGTATGGAGGGACATCGGCATGCCCAGCGGCCTGGCATACGCCAAGTCGCTGCGCACGGTGAAGACCTGCGTGGGCAGCGAGTGGTGCCGCTTCGGCACGCAGGACTCCACGCAGATGGGCAAAGACATCGAGCATGCGTTGTGGGCGATGTACTCGCCGCACAAGGTCAAGATCGCCGTCAGTGGCTGCCCGCGCAACTGCGCGGAAGCGGGCATCAAAGATGTCGGCGTGATTGGCGTCGACTCGGGCTGGGAGATCTACGTCGGTGGCAACGGCGGCATCAAGACCGAGGTAGCGCACTTCCTGGTCAAACTGAAAACTGCTGCAGAGGTGATGGAGTACACCGGCGCTTTCCTGGAGCTGTATCGCACCGAGGCCTGGTACCTGGAGCGCACGGTGCACTACATCGGCCGCGTCGGGGTGGACCATGTCAAGAAGCGCATCCTGGACGATCCTGAGGGGCGCCGGGCGCTGTGGGAGCGGCTGCAGTTCGCGCTCGATGGCGAGCCGGACCCGTGGTTCGAGTCGGTACAGGCGTCGGTCGACGTGCGGCAGTTTGTGCCAGTGGCCAAGGTGACGGCTTGACTTCCTGCAAGAACAACCACAACCACGAGAAGAAAGAGATTCCATGACCGACTGGACCACGATCTGTCGCTTGGACGATATACCCGTGCAGGGTTCGCGCCGCGTGATGCGGCCGGCGGGCTTGGCGGTGGCGGTGTTCCGCACCGCGACGGACGATGTGTTTGCTTTGCTCGACCGCTGCCCGCACAAGGGTGGGCCGTTGTCGCAGGGCATCGTCTTCGGCGCCAGCGTGGCATGCCCGCTGCACAACTGGACCATAGCGCTAGAGGACGGCTGCGCCCGCGCGCCCGACGAAGGCTGCGTGCCGCGCTTCGCATGCCAAGTGGAGGCAGGGAGGGTGCAGCTGGACGCGCTCGAGCTGGCGACGCACGCACTTGACCTGGCCGCGCCGCGCGCTGGCCCCGGCGCGGCCACGGCCGGCGCGCTGGGCGACGAGAGCTTTGGCGTGCAGACGCCGCACGGGGGCTGAAGTGTCGTGATGTCCTTTCTCCAGCCGCTGGCTCCGCCCTTGGACCTCTCCGTTGCCGTTAGAGAAACGCGCTCGACCTGCCCCTACTGCGGTGTGGGATGCGGCGTGATCATCGAGTCCGTCGGGGCGCAGATCACTGGCGTGCGGGGCGACCCGGACCATCCTGCGAACTTCGGGCGGCTGTGCACCAAGGGGGCGACCCTGCACCTGACGGCGGCGGCCGAGGTGACGCACCAGACGCGCCTGCTGCAGCCATTGCGGCGGGTCGTGCGCGGCGCGGCGCCGGTAGCCATCGGCTGGGACGACGCGCTTGATGGCGCGGTGGCCGAGTTTGCCCGCGTGATTGATGCGCACGGGCGCGACGCGGTGGGCTTCTATATCTCCGGCCAGTTGCTGACGGAGGACTACTACGTCTTCAACAAGCTGGTGAAGGGGTTGATCGGCACCAACAACCTGGATACCAATTCGCGGCTGTGCATGAGCAGCGCAGTGGCAGGCTACAAGAAGACACTGGGCGCCGACGCGCCGCCGGCGTGCTACGACGACTTCAACCACGCGAGCTGCTTGTTCATCTCCGGCAGCAATACGGCCTGGGCGCACCCCATCTTGTTCCGCCGCATCGAGGATGCCAAGCGCGCCAACCCGGCGATGAAAATTGTGGTGGTAGACCCGCGCCGCACTGACACCTGCGAGATCGCCGACCTTCACCTGGCCCTCCAACCGGGCACCGACGTGATGCTGGCGCACGGGATGCTGCACCTGATGCTGTGGGAGGGCTGGACGAAGCCCGACTACATCGCCGAGCACACCAGCGGCTTCGACGCCCTGCGCGCGCTGGTGCGCGACTGCACACCCGAACGCGTAGCGCAGGTCTGCGGGATTACAGCCGAGGACTTGCTCGTAGCCGCACGGCTCTTCGCGACATCCACGGCAACGCTGAGCCTGTATTGCCAGGGACTGAACCAGTCCTCCTCGGGCACGGCCAAGAACGCCGCACTGGTTAACCTGCACCTTGCGACAGCGCAGATCGGTCGCCCGGGTGCGGGACCATTCTCGCTCACCGGCCAGCCCAACGCGATGGGCGGGCGCGAGGTCGGCGGCATGGCCAACCTGCTGGGCGGCCACCGCGACATGGCCAACGCGGAACACCGCGCCGAGGTCGCCGCGCTGTGGGGCGTGGCCGACGTGCCGGCCACGCCGGGCAAGACAGCGGTGGAGATGTTCGAGGCCGCCGCCGATGGACAAATCAAGGCGCTGTGGATCTCCTGCACCAACCCGGCCCAGTCGATGCCCGACCAGGCCACGGTGCGCCGGGCGCTGGAGCGCTGCGAGTTCGTCGTCGTGCAGGAGGTCTTCGCCACGACTGCCACCTGCGCCTACGCCGACCTGCTGCTGCCAGCAACCACCTGGGGCGAGAAAGTGGGCACGGTCACCAACAGCGAGCGGCGCATTTCGCGCGTGCGGCCGGCTGTACCAGCGCCTGGCGCGGCGCGCCACGACTGGTCGGCCGTGGCGGACTTCGCCCGGCGGCTGGAACGGCGGCTACCAGCGGTCGCGCCGGGCACCCTCTTCCCCTACGCGCTGGACGAAGAAGCTGGCGCCGAGGCAATCTGGCGCGAGCACCGCGAATCGACGCGTGGACGCGACCTGGACATTACCGGGCTGTCGTGGGCAATGCTCGACGCCCTTGGCCCGCAGCAGTGGCCGCTGCCTGAGGGCGCCGCGAGCGGGCGAGCACGGCTTTACGAGGATGGCGTGTTCCCGACGCCTGACGGCCGTGCGCGCTTCCACGTCGCAGCCTACCGGCCGGTGGCCGAGCCGCGCGAGGCGCGCTTTCCGTTCTCGCTCAACACCGGCCGCCTGCGCGACCAGTGGCACAGCATGAGCCGCACCGGCACGCTTGGGCGCCTCTTCGGTCATGCGCCCGAACCCGTCGTGCAGATGAATCATCAGGATCTGGTGCGCCGTCAACTCAAAGACGGCGACCTGGTGCACGTGACCTCGCGGCGTGGCTCGGTGGTGATCCCAGTGCAGTCGAGCCCGGAGGTTGGGCTGAGCCAGGCTTTCATCGCCATGCACTGGGGCGCCGAGTACTTGAGTGGGCGCTCGAGCGCCGGCGAGGCCATCGCGGGTGTGAACGCACTGACCACGCCGGCCTACTGCCCGGACTCCAAACAGCCCGAGCTCAAGCATGCGGCGGTGAAGATCTTGAAGGCGGAGCTGCCCTGGAGCCTGCTGGCGATGGCCTGGCTGCCGGCCGAACAGGCGCTGTCGGTGGAGCGCTCGTTGCGCGCGCTGATGATGAGCTTTGAATTTTCGAGCTGCGTGCCCTTCGGCTCCGGTGGTGCGCTGGTTGCCAGCGACGACGTCGCTATCGAACGCATCGGCATCCTGTTCAGAGCCGCCGCGCATCAGGCGCCCGACGACGCCTTGCTCCAGCGGATCGAGATGCTGCTCGGCCTGGCCGGTGCCGACACGCTGCGCTACATGGACGCGCGCCACGGCCAGCGGCGCTCGGCCCACCTGGTGCGCACCGGCGACGGTAAGGAGGCGTACCTCGAAGGCTTCCTGCTGGGCGGCGATATCCGCGCTGAAGCCTGGATCCGCACGCTACTGCAGGAGCAGCTGCCGGCGCAAACCTTTGGCAGGCTGCTGCTGCGCCCGGGCGCGACCGCGCCGGCCGGCGTGGCAGCGCGCGGCAAGATCGTTTGCAGTTGCTTCTGCATTACTGAAACCGCCATTACCGGCATGCTGGCCGAGTGCACAGGCTCCGAGAAGGAGCGACTGGCCACTCTGCAGGGCACCCTGAAATGCGGCACCAACTGCGGCTCCTGCATTCCCGAACTCCAGCGCATGGTGCGCACTGCCGCGCCCGCCGAAACGGCTCCCGCCCTGTTACCAGCGTCGGGCTGACCGCCGACTGCTTCGCTCCTTACGCACCTGTTCCCCAAGAACGACATTTCTGCGATGACCGCTCCGACCTCTCGTCCCGCTGCAGCCCTCGGCACTTGCACCTTGGTGGGCGCTGGCCCCGGCGACCCCGAGCTGCTGACCCTCAAGGCTGTCAAGGCCATCGGCGCGGCCACCGTGCTGTTCGTTGACGACTTGGTCAACGACGCCATCGTCTCTGCCCACGCGCGCCCCGACGCGCGCATCGTCTCGGTGGGCGAGCGCGGGGGCTGCAAGAGCACGCCCCAAGGCTTCATCGAGCGCCTCATGATCACCGCCGTGCGCGAGGGTGAGACGGTGGTGCGCCTGAAAGGCGGCGATCCGTTCATCTTTGGGCGCGGCGGCGAGGAGGTCGAGCACCTGCGCGAGGCCGGCATAGAGACTGCCGTCGTCAACGGCATCACCGCGGGGTTGGCCGGGGTGACCTCGCTGGGCGTGCCGCTCACGCACCGCGACCATGCGCAAGGCGTCGTCTTCGTCACCGGCCCTGCCAAGCCTGGCACGGCCGTGCCGCAGGACCCCGCCGACTGGCGCTCGCTGGCCGTCACGGCGCGTGACGCTCGGCTCACCCTGGTGATCTACATGGGCATGGCCAGCGCGGCACACATTCAGGCCGAGCTGCTGCACGGCCTGCCGGGCCAGACGCCGGTGGTGGTGATCCAGCACGCAAGCCTGCCGCAGCAGCGCCATGTCGTGACGACCCTGGCGCGGCTCGACATAGTGATCGTGCAGTCTGGACTGGGAAGCCCGGCGGTGATTGTCGTGGGCGACGTGCTCCACGGCCTAGCGGCGGCACTTCCCGCCTCCCGCTTCGGACGTAACGAGAAGAGAAATAACGAGAAGGAATGACATGACCACCCTGATTAAAGCCGCCGAAGTCTGGCTTCCTGATGCGGAGGGCCAGATCCTGGAACTCTCGGGCGGTCTTTACGGCGCCGCCGCTGCCTTCGGTTTCCTCAGCCGGGGCATGTGCTTCGGACGTGGCGAGGGCCTGCCAGGCCTGGCCTGGGAGGAAGGGCGTCCGGTCCTGCTAAAGAATTTGCAATCCGGCCCTTTCCGCCGCGCCGAGGCCGCGCGCGCAGCCGGGCTGAGCTGCGCCGTGGCGCACCCGGTGTTTGTCGACCAACAGTTCAAGGCTGTGGTGCTGCTGTTCTGCGGCGATGTGCAAGCCGAGGTCGGTGCGGTCGAGCTGTGGCGCAACGACCCGCGCGTGACGCCCGACATGACGCTGGCCGACGGCTACTACGGCGCCACGCCCGGCGACTTCGAGACGGCGTCGAAAGACACTTACCTGGAACGCGGCACCGGCTTGCCTGCCCGGGCCTGGCAGCACGAGGCCTCGGTGTATTTTGCCGATCTGGCACACACCACCGGCTTCGTGCGCGGCGACGCCGCCGCGTCGGCCGGCATTCAGAGCGGCATGGCCTTCCCATGCCCGGCACCAGGACGCGAGAACTTCGTGGTCAGCTTCCTATGGGCGTCGTCCGTTCCGGCGGCGCAGCGAGTTGAGAGCTGGATCGCCATAGGCCCGAACTCAGCGCCCACCCTCGCCTACGGCTTTGACGCCGAGGGCACGGCGGCATCGGTCAACTTGGTGCCTGACAACGTCGTCATGCAGGCTTTGGTCACTGCCCTGCCCGCCATCGCCCCGGCGCCTGGACCGGGCTATCACGGCGTGCTGGCCCTACCGATCGCCCTTGACGGCAGCGTGACGGAAGTACTGGCGTTCACGCTCTAATCGTCGAAAAATGGCGTTATGCCTCGCGCTACCGATCCTGAATGCAGTGTTTCGCATCAAAAGCATAGTCGATCAGGTTCTTCGAAGCTTGCGTTTTGGATTTGCCAAAATATGGCAAGAGCAGATTAGGAGGATGCAAGCGAGCCTCAGCGCCACGCCATGTGTTTCAAAAATGGCAGTCCTCGCTACAGTGTTCAAGCGTCGGAAATCGAGCCGGTGATGCGGCGTTTGATAGTCAGCGATGTTGATTTCCACGCAGAACTGACCCAGTGGGCTGCGGATAAAAATTTGGACTGGTTTTATGCCGCAAGTCCAAGACAGAAGCCTTAGCAAGCTACATTGTCGCGCGAGCATGCTTTGCGAGACATCGATCGTGTGAGGTGAGCGTCCCCCGTTCTCGACAGCCAGCCCGCCTAACCGATTATTTATACAGACGAGTCAGATGGACTCCAGACATACGAACTGTCGTCTATTTGACAAGTGGCAAATAACGTTACGAATCTTTCAAGCATGATCGATGGCATGGTTGGTACGCACGCCTGAAACCGACCGTCTGATCGATATTTTACTGCCGCAATTTCTGCAAGCAGCAGATCAGAAGGGACTTTTAGCCGGGTTTTTTTCAAGCGTTGGCTCGGAGTGCTGAACATCGATAGCGTTAGCTACAGCACTGGCATGAACTTACATCCGAAGCGTGTACGTTATTGAAGTGCGTAAAGGTGAGTCCGGGCACGCAGCGCGCCGAGTGCGTATTCAACGAGCAGGTCTGTGCAGTCCCAAGCTGGTTGAACCGCCACACCAAGATGATTTGCGACAGTCAGAGCACCACGCTGGCAGTGCTGATGGCGAGTTGACCTCAAACGCTTATACCGAAACGCGAGCCGATCGAGCAAGGAATTAGCTGAGCAAAGTCAATTGGTCGAGTCCGTTAAGGGTATGGGTTCGAACATATTCCTCGCTTACGTTTCATTTTAACTTTTCGGTATTGAGTTGTGCAAATGTTCCTTGATGGTACAAAACATAGAAAGGACACTTTAGATTTGAAAAAACGTTACTTCTATGAGTACTTCTGTGTCGATGGCACTAGCTGTCAAGGAACTCGAACCTGGTGAGTTTCATTGGATCCTCCTGAATGAAGTCGCATCGGACGACGACCTGCTAAGCTATACGGCACAGACCTTCAGCGAGGCGCACCGGAATGCCGCAGCGGCTTGGGCTGAAGGCTACTTGGTAATGCGTGCAGCGCTGCGTAAGAGGTTGAAATAGTCAACGCTAACGTGGAACCAGATAGTTGATTGCATTCCGTGTGGTAATGCACAATGAAAATAAGCATAGCGGCTGACAATTCATGCATGCATGGTCTTAAACAACTTCCTGAAGAATTTGTCATTTCGCAAGCCTATGAGCTTCGACTGCAGGCTTTACGAGGAAGCACATGGGCAAGAGACATGGCGCACAACTACGAAGTTGAACTGCGCTATCGATTGAAACAGTCGAATGACGACGCGGCGCCTATGTCCGCAAAGTCCAATGATTTCACGATGTCGACCGTGGCTACAAGTGTGGCGAATGTAGATCGGCTCAGCGCAGAGGCAACCGTCGCAACCCGCGGCCATGTCGCCACCGCCGATGCTGCCTCTGACGCCATGACCTAGGTCATTAGCAAGCTTTTGAGCAACCTTCGCGAATTGCTTGGGATGGACATCGCACTCGTCGCAGAGTTTCTGAATGGGCAACGCATTTTTCGGCATGTCGATGTGGATCAGAGCCTGCCAGCAAAGCTGCACGTGGGGGAGTCGGTGCCGCTCGAGGGTACTTACTGGCAGCGCGTGATCGACGGACGGCTACCTGCGATCACTCCAAATACTGCAGCGTTGCCTGAAACGCAGGAATTGGCCGCAACGCAAGGCTTGGGGATTGGCGCCTACCTGAGTGGACCGGTCGTGCTGGCCAATGGCGAGGTCGACGGGACGCTGTGCTATATCAGTCATCAAGCCCGTTCTGCGCTTGGCTGCCGTCAAGTTGATGGGCTACGCAGTGTGGCCGCCCTTGTCTTCGCAGAGATCGAAAAAAGCCGCCGCGGGCTGTCGGAACGTTGATAGCGATTCGCTACGCGTTATTGCTTGGGTCCAAATTGGGCCAGCGCCTAGGGTGAACATAAGGTAGGACCACGATGGCTGAGAAACTGAGGCACTTGCCGGATCAGTTGTCCAAGAGTCCGCCATCAGGCGTTCAACCCTGGCCGTCAGCGTTTGCCTGCTCGCGGATATGTGCCTCGACCAGCGATGCACGCTGTCTTAGCAGCCACCTTACTTTCGAAGCGGCGACGGCCCGGCAACGCATTTGGCCTCCGCGCTGCACAGGCCCGCAGAGCCCGGTGTGCCCAGCACTATGGACAGTTTGACACCGGCAACACCACTGCAGCGCTGCGGAGCTTCGTTGTAGATGACATGCATCCTTGCGATGTCGTCAGGCACGCGATGCCCTAAGGTTATGATGATAGTCTTAGGTGTCAGGCCGTTTCGCCCTACCGGCTATCCATTACTTCACTTATCTTGCTGGCCAGCGTTTTGATCGTGTAGGGTTTGGCCGGAAACTGCATCCCTAGGTCGATCACGCCGTTGTGAACTAGCGCGTTACGCGTGTAGCCGATGGTTTAAGGCACCTTCAGGTACGGCAAGCGTTCCGGCACTTTTTCTGCCAGCTTCCGCCCGGTCATGCCCGGCATGACAATGCCGGTGAAAAGCAGCACTGCATCCCAGACCGCATCGATCATCGCCAAGGCCTCCGCACCATTGGCCGCATGCAGGACCGTGTAGCCTAGGTTGCACAGCGTCTCCCTGGCGATCACACGCAGGCGGACATCGTTCTCCAACGGTTTTTTAGCTGCGCCATTTAGTGGAACTACGAGGCAAGCCAGATAACCTCCATTGAGGGCTAGATGCCAGATGAACTGGGCACCGACCAAGTAGCGATATATGGCTACCTGTCATGAATACTGCGATCGCAAATATCGCAAAAATATTTTTAAAACTCTTGAGCAATCCTTTTCCGTTTCTCGTCGACGGTGGCGAAGCCGCCCGCGTGATTCGAGAGCGATTGGTCGTGTCACCCCTAGGTCGGCCGGAGACGTGGTCGGCCGAGTTCAAGACCGCGCTGTCCTCGTCCTCAACTCTCCAGAAAGCATGATCCTGGCATGGGGGCAGGAACTGCACTTCTTATTTAACGACACCTACGCCGCGCTGCTTGGACTGCGCTTGCCGTGGGCGATTGGGGGAGCGGTTTGACCGCGTGTGGGCGGATGCCTGGGAACAGGCTCAGCCGATGATCGAGGATGCGTTCGCAGGTTGGAGGCGCCATTTCAAGGATTCGCCCTGGAAGATCGACACCGACTGCGGGCTCGCTGACATCTGGTTTTCGTTTTACTATTCGCGCGTGCTCGACGGCGGTGGAGAGGTCGTGGGACAGTTCATCTTCACCAACGAGACCCTGCAACGAGTACTGGCCGATGCAGCTCTGAAGAAGAGCCAACACGTGCTCGAGCAGGCACTCGTCGAGGTGCGCAGCCTGATGCCACCCTGGAGCAGCACATCGAGGAGCGCACGACGGAGCGAGACCGCTTGTGGCACATATCCCCCGATCTGCTCCTAATCATCGGCTTACAAGGATTCTTCCGGCGAGTCAATCCGGCCTGGATCGTTCTGCTCGGCTACGCGCCAGATGAGTTAGTCGACCACCATGTCAACGAGTTCGTAGTTCCTGAAGATCATGACCAGACCGTCGACACCTACACCAAGACTGCAGCCGGGGAAATGCCACGTGTCGTCAACCGCTACCGTCACAAGGACGATTTGATGCGTTGGATCGCCGCGAGGCCTTTAGGTTCGCGCGATACACTGATGTTTGTCATGTACGGCCGTCGCCATCTCCATCGCTGCACTACCGCGTTCTTCGTGGTCCTGGCGCTGCTGTTCTCCCAGCTGGCACTGGCAGGCTACGTTTGTCCCGGCACATCCGACGCCGAGTCGATGACAGAGATGGTAGCCATTGGGATGCCTTGCGAAGGCATGGACACGGCGCAGCCAGTGTTGTGCTTTCAGCATGCCGCCGATCTCTCGCTGTCCTATGAGCCAGTGAAGTTGGCAACGCCCTCGCTACCTGCCATCGTGCAAGTTGTGGTGATGCCCTTGGTGCTAGTGTCTGATGGTCATGCCTTTCCACCTCAGGCCGTGCCCGAGCGTCAACATCCCCCGCCTGACCCCGTTTTTCTCGCGACCCACAGACTTCGCGTCTGAAATCTCCGTCGACTGATCGGCGCTGGTGCGGCTTATCTGCTGACCAGCGATTCACTCGTTCGTCTGCGGAGTTCTCATGTCTTTCTTTTGTTTTCGCGCGGTCGCATGGACTGCTTTGCTTGCGCCCTGTCTGGCAACGGCGGCTCCCTTGTCGCTAGAGGCGGCACTTCAGTTCGCTGCTCAGCGCTCCCACACCACACGCGCCGCCCGTGCGAGCGCCCTCAGCGCCTCTGAGGCAGCGCAAGCTGCCGGCCAGCTTCCCGATCCGATGCTGCGTGTAGGCGTCGACAACCTTCCTGCAACCGGTCCTGATCGTTTCAATGCCAATCGCGATTTCATGACAATGAAACGCGTTGGCATCAGCCAGGAATGGCTGTCTTCCGAGAAACGCGATGCGCGGCAGGCTGTCGCCGATGCCTTGGTCAGCCGCGAGGCGGTGCAGGTGCAAGTTGTCGCAGCTGATACCCGCCGCCAAACCGCCCTGGCCTACCTGGATGCTTTCTACATCGGCGAGGGCTTGAAGCTCGCGAAGCTCATGGAACATCATGCGCATGAGGAACTGGAGACCTCCCGGTCACGTTTGTCCTCGGCCACGGGAAGCAGCCAAGAGGTTCTGGCGCTGACCAGTGCACGGGGTGCATTGCAAGACGAGACGGCCGACCTCCTGCAGCAGCAAGGCAGCGCCGGCGTCGCTTTCCAGCGCTGGGTCGGCATTCCACCTGAAGAGTTGGTACCTCCCGGCGCATTCATGCTTCCGGCCGAAGAAGCCTACGTGACCACCCACCCTGCCGTCGCGGCCATGCAAAGCGAAGTGGAGGTAGCAAAGCAGACGGCAAGCGTCACCGCGTCCAACCGCACACCCAACTGGACCTGGGAGGTCGCCTACGGTCAACGCACCGGCTACTCGGACATGGTGTCGGTGGGCGTCAGCATCCCGCTGGCCATCGCACCGGGTGAACGCCAGGACCGGGATACAGCCGCCAAGCTGGCGCTGGTCGAGAAGGCAGAGGATGACTTCGCCGAGGCGACCCGCGCTGCCACTGCCGAATACCGGTCGCTGCGCGGTGAAGCACAACGGCTGACGCAACGAATCGACGGTTACCGAAGTGCTGTCGTCGCGCCGGCCAGTCAACGAACAGCCGCAGCCATGGCGGCGTACCGATCCAACCAAAGCGGCCTTGTCGTCCTGTTCGAAGCGCGGCGTGCCGAGGTCGAAACGCAGCGCAAGCTCCTGGCGCTGCAGCGTGAGCTGGCCCGAACCCAAGTCCAACTGGCCTTCCGGCCGCTCGCTGCCGAGGTGTCGCCATGAACAGAATCCATGTCACCAGCCTCTCGCTGTTGGGCGCCCTGTTGCTTGCTACCGGTGCCTTCTACCTGGGACGCGGGACAGGTCCATCCACGGACGCGACGATGGCTGCATCCGCCACCGCCTCCGTCAGCGAAGGCCGCAAAATTCTCTACTGGCATGATCCCATGGTCCCTGGCCAGCGCTTCGACAAGCCCGGCAAGTCGCCGTTCATGGACATGCAGCTGGTCCCTGTGTATGCAGACACTGCAACGGGCACCACCGGCGCAGCGGGTGTTCAAGTCAGCCCGGCGGTCCAGCAGAACCTGGGCATTCGTGTGGCCTCCGTCAGACGGGCAGAAATCTCTGCTTCCTTCGACGCACTTGGCAGCGTCCAGTTCGACGATCGGCTCAATGTTGCCGTGCAGACGCGGGTGGCTGGCTATGTCGAACGACTGTCGGTACGCGCGCCGATGGAGCGGGTGCGCAAGGGCCAAGCCCTGGCCACGGTTTTTGCGCCGGAATGGCTCGGGCCGCAGAACGAGTGGCTGGCGCTCCAGCGCGCTGGCGTTTCCTCCGACCTCGTCACGGCAGCGCGCGATCGCATGCGTGCCATGTCCATCCCGGCCGATCTGATCCGGCGCAGCGAAGAATCAGGGACCGCGCAGGCGCTCTACGTTTTGACGGCGCCCGCCGATGGCATCGTGGCCGAGTTGAACGTGCGCGAAGGCTTCGCGGTCACGCCCGGCACGACGCTGTTTCGCATCGCTGGCTTGGGAAAAGTCTGGGCGGTGGCTGAAATCCCGGAAGCGCAGGCCGTGCGCTTGATGCGGGGTCAGAAGGTCAAGGCCATCCTGCAGGCCGATGCAGCGCAATCATTCGACGGCGCGCTCGACGAAATCCTGCCCGAAGTCAGTACCGCCACGCGCACCTTGAAAGCGCGCTTCGAGGTCGACAACAAGAATGCCAAGCTGGTGCCGGGCATGCTGCTGAGGTTGCAGGTGACTGGCGCCAGCAGCCTGCGGTTGGTGGTGCCCTCCGAAGCCGTGATCCGCACCGGCAAGCGCGCTGTCGTCATCGTGCGCAAGGTCGATGGCGCGTTCGAACCGCGTGACGTGTCACTCGGCGCGGACATGGGCGAGGAGATCGAGGTGGTCTCGGGCCTGGCCGATGGGGACCAGGTGGTGGCCAGCGGTCAGTTCCTGATCGACTCGGAAGCCCGGCTGCGCTCCGTGTTGGGCAGCATGTCACCTACGCCCTCAGCACCAGCTTCGCCCTCGCCATCGCCATCGCCCGCCGCAGCCATGCCATCGGCCACCGTGCTGCACACGGCCCAAGGCAAGGTCGAGAGCGTGGCGCCCGATGGCATCACGATTTCGCACGGCCCGGTTGCCACGCTCAAGTGGCCTTCCATGACGATGGGCTTCGCAAAGGCTGCGCCAGATGCTTTTTCGGATATCCAGCCGGGCCAGACGGTTCGCTTCGAGTTCAAGGAAGGCGGTCCTACGGGCTACGAACTGGTCTCAGTTCAGCGCGTGCAATCGGGCGCCAAGCCATGATCGCCGCCTTGATCCGGTGGTCGGTCGGCAATCGCTTCCTGGTGCTGATCGCGACCCTTTTCCTGGTGATCGCTGGTGGCTGGTCGGTTGCCCGGACACCGCTTGATGCCCTTCCCGATCTCTCGGACACGCAGGTCATCATCCGCACGCCGTTTCCCGGCAAGGCGCCTCAGGTGGTGGAGGACCTGGTCACCTACCCACTGACCACCACCATGCTCAGCGTGCCCGGTGCCAAGACCGTACGCGGCTACTCGTTCTTCGGCGATTCGTTCGTCTACGTGCTGTTCGACGACAAGACCGATCCGTACTGGGCGCGCTCGCGCGTGGTGGAGTACCTCAATCAGGTGCAGAGCAGGCTGCCCATAGGCGCCAATGCCTCGCTGGGTCCTGATGCCACCGGGGTCGGCTGGGTCTACGAATATGCGCTGATCGACCGCACCGGCACGCGCGACATCGGGCAGTTGCGCGCGCTCAACGACTGGTTCCTGAAGTTCGAGCTGAAGACCGTGCCCGACGTGGCCGAGGTCGCCAGCATCGGCGGCATGGTGCGTCAGTACCAAGTGGTGCTGGACCCCGACCGCATGCGGGCCCTGAGCATCACGCAGTCGATGGTTGTGGATGCGCTGCAAGCGGCCAACCAGGCCTCAGGCGGGTCGGTCGTCGAATTTGCCGAGGCCGAGTACATGGTGCGTTCGCGCGGCTACCTGCGCTCGCTAGACGATTTCCGCTTGATCCCCTTGAGCACGACGAACGGGACGCCAGTCCTGCTGCGTGACGTGGCGACGGTCCAGATCGGACCGGAAATGCGCCGCGGCATTGCCGAGTTGGACGGCGAAGGCGAAGTGGCGGGTGGCGTCATCGTCATGCGTTCGGGCAAGAACGCTCGCACGACGATCGAAGCCGTCAAGACCAAGCTCGAAGCGCTCAAGCCGAGCTTGCCGCCGGGTGTCGAAATCGTGCCCACCTATGACCGGTCACTGCTGATCGACCGCGCTGTGGAAAACCTGCGCGACAAGCTGATCGAGGAATTCGTCGTGGTGGCGCTGGTCTGCGCGGTGTTCCTTTTTCATCTGCGCTCGGCACTCGTGGCGGTGGTGGCACTGCCGATCGGCGTGCTGTCGGCGTTCATCGTCATGCACTGGCAGGGTGTCAATGCCAACATCATGTCGCTCGGCGGCATCGCGATCGCCATCGGTGCCATGGTCGACGGCGCCATCGTGATGGTCGAGAACGTGCACAAGCACATCGAAGCCTTCGAGACCGCGCACGATCGTCAGCCCACAGTGGCCGAGCGATGGCAGCTGGTCACCGAGGCCTCCGTGGAAGTCGGGCCCGCGCTGTTCTTCTCGCTGCTGGTGATCACGCTGTCTTTTGTGCCGGTGTTCTCGCTCGAAGCGCAGGAGGGTCGCTTGTTCTCACCCTTGGCTTTCACCAAGACCTACGCGATGGCAGCAGCGGCCGGCCTGTCGGTGACGCTGATACCGGTGCTGATGGGCTACCTGATCCGGGGACGCATTCCCCATGAAGCCTCGAACCCCGTGAACCGCTTTCTGACGGCGGTGTATCGACCCGCGCTGGAACTGGTTCTGCGGTTTCCCAAGGGCACGCTGGCCGTGGCTGCCGTGCTCCTGGCGCTGACGGCGGTGCCGCTGACGCGATTGGGGGGTGAGTTCATGCCACCACTTGACGAGGGCGACCTGCTCTACATGCCCTCCGCCCTGCCGGGCCTGTCGGCATCGAAGGCGTCCGAGCTGCTGCAGCAGACCGACCGCCTGATCAAGACCGTGCCGGAGGTCGCACGCGTGTTCGGCAAGGCAGGCCGTGCGGACACTGCAACCGACCCAGCACCGCTTGAGATGTTCGAGACCACCATCCAGTTCAAGCCGAAAGCGCAGTGGCGCGCGGGCATGACACCGGACAAGCTGGTCGAAGCGCTGGACCGGGCCGTCAAGGTGCCGGGCCTGACCAACGTATGGGTGCCGCCCATCCGCAACCGCATCGACATGCTGGCCACGGGCATCAAGAGCCCGGTGGGCATCAAGGTGGCGGGAGCCGACCTGGCCACGATCGATGCGCTGACCACGCAAATCGAAGCGGCGGTCAAAGGCGTTCCTGGCGTGTCGTCGGCACTGGCAGAGCGCTTGACCGGCGGACGCTACATCGACGTCGACGTGGATCGGCTGGCCGCCGCGCGCTACGGGCTCTCGGTGGCAGCCGTGCAGTCGGTAGTGTCCACGGCCATTGGTGGCGACAACGTGGGCGAGGTGATCCAGGGTCGGGAGCGTTATCCGATCAACGTCCGCTACCCACGCGAGATCCGCGATTCGCTGGAACGGTTGCGACAGCTGCCCTTCGTGACCGACAAGGGCGCGCAGCTGCTGCTGGGCGATGTGGCAAAGATCACCGTCGAGGACGGACCACCAATGCTGCGCAGCGAAAACGCTCGGCTGTCAGGTTGGGTCTATGTCGATGTCCGTGGGCGCGACCTGCGGTCTGCCGTCACCGACATGCAGGCGGCAGTCGATCGGGCCGTGAAGATGCCAGCGGGCTACGCCGCGTCGTGGTCCGGCCAGTTCGAGTACTTGGAGCGCGCGACCGAGCGGCTGAAACTGGTGGTGCCAGGCACCTTGGCAGTCATCTTTGTACTGCTCTACCTTTTGTTCCGATCGTTTGGCGATGCGGCTCTGGTGATGGCAGCTGTGCCGTTCTCGCTCATCGGCGGCTTCTGGCTTGTCTGGATGCTGGGTCATGCGATCTCGGTCGCCACGGCAGTGGGCTTCATCGCGCTGGCCGGGGTGGCTGCCGAGTTCGGGGTCGTTATGTTGGTCTACCTGAAGAACGCGCTGGCACGGCGTATCGAAGCAGGCGAGCCGATGAATGACGAGACCCTGCTGGCGGCGATTCGTGAGGGCGCGTTGTTGCGCGTGCGACCCAAGGCCATGACTGTTGCCGTCGTCATGGCGGGACTCTTGCCCATCCTATGGGGAAGCGGCACGGGCTCGGAGGTAATGACTCGTATCGCCGCGCCGATGGTCGGCGGCATGGTTACCGCACCGCTGCTGAGCATGCTGGTCGTTCCTGCTGCGTGGTACCTGATGCACCGACGTGATCGCGCCGGACGGACCCTTCTGTCAACCGGTTCTGCTCAATCCTCCCAAGGAGTTACTTCATGAAAACACTGCTTTCTTTCGCATTTGGCCTGCTCATCGCATCTGCGGCCTCTGCTCAAACCCAGATGTCCAAGGACGCGATGTCGTCCATGAAGATGCCTGCCGCAAGCAAGCATTCATCAGTTGTATGGACTGATGCCGTCGTTCAAAACATTAACACTGCCAAAAATATGATTGTGCTCAAGCATGGTGACATCACCAATCTCTCCATGCCGGCAATGACGATGGGCTTCGACGTGGCGAACAAGAAAATGCTCAACACAGTCAAAGCGGGAGACAAGGTCCGGTTCCATGTCGAACTTCTAAATGGCGCGCCGACTGTGACACACCTTGAGACTGCGCACTGAACAAGCCATCGCTCTTAACCGAGGTGCTCTATCATGCGACTGCCGATAGATGCTCATAAAGAATCGTGGCGCCGATGCCGATCAGCAGCACTCCGCCGACGGCCTCCGCCCAGCGTCCGGCAATGTTTCCCAACAATCGCCCTACCATGACACCTGCAGTCACCATGACGAACGTAGTCATGCCGATCGCCAAGGCGATTTGAAGGATGTCGACTTCTAAAAATGCCAGGCCCACGCCTACCACCATGGCGTCGATGCTGGTTGCGAAACCGGTGATGGCGAGCAGCCAGAAACCGTGTCGTTCCGGCTTGGCTGTCCCCTCTTCGTTCGAATCACTGGCAGCCGCCAGAATCATGCGAACGCCCAAAACAGCCAACAGGACGAAAGCAATCCAGTGATCCCAGGCTTTCACGTAGCTGGCTGCGGCAAGGCCCAAAGCCCATCCCGCAAGGGGTGTCAGACCCTCGATGACACCAAAGATGGCTCCGGTTCGGAGCGCTTCCGACCAACGGGGTTTCTGAAGTGAAGTCCCTTTGCCTATAGCCGCAGCAAAGGCGTCGGTTGACATGGCAAGGGCCAGTATGGCCGTCGAAGCAAGATTCATAGGGCAGATCGTTCTACAAGCCGGGCAAGAGCAAAGACATGCTTCCACTGCCCGACTTACATCGCGGAAAACATGCCAATGGTCTCGCCAACCAAAAACGGCTGCCTATGCCACAGCCTGTGAGAGGCTGAGTGTGTTGACATAGGCGTCTCCACGATGTGGAAACCGGCTACTCCCCAAGGGACGGGAAAGTATAAATAAATCTCATGGCGATTCTTGAAGGTCTAACATCTTGGTCTTTTAAATCGGACGAAAGTGATAAATATGCCCATTTAGTTAAAAAAAGTAGTTGTCCTACGTTAGAAAAGCTTTATGTGGGCTAGATCCTTAGACTGATTTTTTAGGCGCCAAATGGTCCGAAGATTAACTCGCTTTGACAGCGACTTTGCCCTTCGCCAGCGCTGGCCGCTGCGATCTACTAATTTGGTACTTGTGCACTCCTACAGATTTATTACGCGATAAATATGCGTTAGTAGACGGGCGCCTGACCAAATCAAGGTCGCATAGACAATAGCTAGCAACAGTCCAGCGACTATATCCACCGGAAAATGTACGCCAACGTAAACTCGCGCCCAGCCTGTGGCGACGGCAACAAAGAACAAGACGGCGCCCATCCTTCGAAGGCTTGGGCGAAACAGAAACAACATTGCGACCGTAAACATAACCGCTGCATGAGTGCTTGACAGAGATCCCCGGCTGCCGTGTTCGATATACGCAGGACTCAGCCCAATCATAAATGGCCGCGGTAGTTTCAACCAAGTGGCAATAGCATGCGCCAGGATTGCGGCTCCTCCACACGCAACTGCTGTACCAATAACGTAGCGACGATACGGTCGTTGACGCCACCACGTCCAGCACATCAATAGAACGAATACCTATACACCGCCTCCAATGGCGATCCAACGCGCTAGTGAGAGTACAGGCGGATTCGGGGAAAAACCTGCGCTGATCCCGTCGAAAAGGAAAGAATGAAATTCCATTATTATTAATTCTCGGTCAGTGATGAATGTCTGCTGTGATTTCGATGATGTTAGAACGGCTTAGAAAACCACGCAGGGGCACGTTGACGTGATAATAGTTTGCAAAATCGAGTGGGGTGGCGAGATAAGGTTCCTGCGTTGTTCAACGCACCCGCTTGCCAGACATGTTTCACACACAGTTGCAATGCTTGATGCCGCTGAGGAGCGCACCGCGTCTCCATGGATCGGAATCGAGCGCGTGTATCCTCTTGCGACTTACCGCTGTTGATCCGGCTAGATATCACCGCTGAAACGGTAAAGATCACTCGCATGTCTACACGCTCGCTTCACCGCATTGTTCTCACCTCTACCATCCTGGCGTTTGGAGGAAGGCACCTGCCAACACAAGCGCAGGTTCAGCCGGGTCAGGCGGTTGAAGCGGCGCGTGCAGAACCCTTCAAAGTTACCCTCGGCTCATACAGCGTCGCCGGCGGTGACCTCCCTGCGGGACCCGGTCTTGACGTCAACCTGCGATACACCTACGGCCAAAGCAACGTCTGGCTAGGTTGGTTCCGTTCGCCGGCGTTAGGGTTTTCGGAGTTGCGCAGTGGATGGGACGATGTCGTCACGTGGGGCGACGTGCGAATACTGCCCTCGCTGCAGACCGCCTCGGGCGGCTTCGTGGGCGGCGCACTGGCGATCGAGACTGGCAAACGCTGGTTCGCTGGCGCCGGGTTGGGTCGAACCAATCTTCGTCCTTACATTAATTTGAACTTTGATCCAAACGACTCGTACACCGTCTACGGCGGCTACCGCTGGACCGACGCGAGTTCGCTGTCGCTGCAACTTGTGCGCGACAAACGTGAGAATCCAGACCAGCAGCACGTGCACCGGGTATGGTGGCAGAACCTTTCCGACGGACGTCAGTTCGTCGTCGACCTGCTCGCCAAACAAGGTACTGTCGACGGCCAATTTATCCGCAGGACCGGGCTTTCCCTGGGGTACGACTGGCCAGTATGGTCGGTCCGTGCAGCTTGGGACCCCAAAGTGAACTTCACCGCACAGAATATGTTGCGCCTGTCGCTGGCCCGTCATTTTGGAGGGATCTAGTTGCTTTTATTCTTTAGCATTGAGACGTAGGTGGCCTTAAGCTTCTTACTGAGTATTTCACTTTCAATTAGGTCCTGCGGATGAATCGGAGTAACGCACCAACAAATTGAAAATATTGCGCCGAAATTACAATTAGGCTTACTTTTAAATATTAATGGCAATGCAGTGCATTTCGATGCAGCATGGCTGTTTCACCTACGTCATCCACTCAGTGAACTAAAATTGCATCTATAACGCGCAGTAAAAGGCCGGCTTAATGCCGGCTTTGGAAACGTCCATGAAGTGAAGCCAAGGAGCATCGTTAGTAAGTCCCGATTACTAACATCTGCCTGCTATTACTCGTCCACTGCACTGAACCCAGCGCTTTATTTTACTGCCTTCTTGTCAATCTCGGCCTTTTCCTTGGCGGTCTTCATACTGACCTCCGACCCTTCCTTGCCAGTCTTCGCTTCCGCCATTTCGTGCACGCCTTTCGCATCGGCCTCTGCCTTTTCATGTTTGGCTCTAGCATCCTTCTCACATGCCTTTTTCTCGGCCCTCTTCATCGGCTTGCATTCAGCCTTAGCTGTCTTGTAATCTGCATCAGCTCGCACCTTCATGGCTTATGCATCGGCTTTGCCTGCCGCCATCGAGGATTTTGTCGGGTTAGCGACGGGTGGTGTTTGTGCGTGAGCTAACGTAGCAGCGGAAGCAATCGCCAGCATGCCGGCGATGAAAGTAAGTTTCTTCATGTTAGTCATTCCTTTGAGCCGTAGATCCGGCCTCTAAACAACGCTCGTGTCCACATTCTGGTTGTAGGACATTACCTCGTGATGTATCCAGCAACGCAAGTGACGCACTTTGCCCAAGCAAAGCGAGTCTTGTTCCTTAAGTACAACCAGCTTTACGGAATCAAACGTGAACTTTTCGATCACGCGCATTACATACGAACAAACATATTAGTCTGCTTGCGCAACACTTCTTACTTAATTTTATTTAGCTTATAGTTCTTGCAGACCAAGCACCGCTTGCTAATATTAAGCACAAGCCTGCTGCATGCTCAGCTCTTATTCATCATGCCCTTGTGCCCGAGTTTGTCAGTTTAGACTATCTAAACGAAACATTTTCTTCACCCAAGCTGTAGCAAATTGAATGGCTCGACCGTTGCAAACTCAGCTTCTCCGTTGATGTATCAAGCTTCGCAGCCTTGCGGCGCCCTCTTGAGCGTCGACCAACACCAAGCGAGAGTAGCGCTGTTGCAGCGACGCGAGATCGCAGTTAAACGCCTTCTCGATCGAGTCATCCAAGCCAATAAGCGGACCGGCGCGGGTTGGCGTTATCCATTCCCAGAATACGTAGGGCAGCTTGATATGCCGAAGAAGACATGCCGCTCCAATAGCGTCGAACGAAAGCGGAGACTTCTCCCGCATGTCCAAGCCCATCCACAGTAGCTCGGCCACTGACTTCGAGCTCATGCGGTTCTCCAGCAAGAAGATGCAGGCCCCGCGACGAGACGCTCTCAAGCGCACCAGACCCTCAACAAACTCATCGGCCAAATCCAGTTTGGAAGGCGCTTCGTGCAGTACAAGCGCTGCAAATGTGCCCTTGGGCAACGTGCCTTCGAACAGTGACATGACCACGATGCCCTGCGCCAGGTCAATCAATGCGATGGCGAGGTCGCGTTGCCCGTTTAGTCCTGCGCGAGCGTAGAACAGTCGAATGTCAACGCCCTTCAGCGCATCGCTGGTCTTCGTCCAAAGCGGATCGGTGCCAAGTGTGCCTGCCGGTAGGATCTTTCTGATCCCTTCGACATCGAGCAATCTCATACGGTCTCCAAAATCATGCCTACGCCTACAAACGATACTTGCAAGGTAACCCAAAAGTATTAACCTATCAATCTGTCCTAATCTTAAGATTTTGCGCAGGACTGAATGATCGTGAGTGTTTTTGCCACCTTCGCACATCTACGACTTCAAAATCGTAACTAATTTCGAGTGCGTGTGCAGCTGCCAAACCGAACGGACTGACGGGCATTCCACACTAAGGAAAAAATTCAAAAAATTTGACGCTATTTATTCATTCATTCATAGCGTCGTGCAGCGTATCGAGGCTACGAAATTTTGAGCAAATGGGTCACAGAGCAGGCATCAACCTTGACTAGCAAGCATTTAAAACGGTCAGATGTTTACTTTGTCCACCGATTCTGAGCTCGCGCGTTTAACTAACTGTGCAGTGATCACTTACAGTGTGGAGAATGTAATGAATTTTAAACTATTTGTGTATTTGAAGTTGGTCGCCACAGGCGCCATCGTAGCGAATGCACTTTTGTGTGTTCCCTCGGCAAACGCAGGCGGAAATTGGCCGATAGGCTTAAGTGTGCCAGGGGTTGTTGTGAGCGAGCCATCACCCGCTTACTACGCGCCTGCACCGCTTTATGGTCCCGCGCCTCCTGCGTACTACCAGCCTGCACCGCAGGTCTACTACACCCCTCCGCCGCCCGTTTACTATCGACCGCCGCCACCGCCTGTTTACTATCGACCAGCCCCCACCTATTACGCGCCGCCGGCACCTGTTTATTATGAGAATGACGATCGTTGGCGTCATGGTCGTCGCCACGAACGTCGGTGGGAGGATCGGGATGACTAAGATAGAGCGATCTGCACTTTCTACTTCTCTCGTTGTTGACAGACTGTCTTTTCCGTTTTGCATCTGAGTAATTAAGATTTGTCCATAGTATATATTTAGTCTACGGACGCTTGTAATTCGGAGAGAAGATTATTTTGGTTGTACATACGGCTGTTTCTGTAGGCCTGCCTATATACATTTCATCATTTTTAACCTAGCCGCTAAAAACGACTAAATGGATTAGGAAAATCGTCGAACTGCATGTGATCATTTGCAATGTAGATTATGTTCACGACAACGCATCTATTGTTATGACCCTTTAATAAAGGCTTTATATGATGAACCAATTAGGATTCGTTGTCTTAAATGCCTTGTGTAGCATGGCTTTTGCCCAGCCACAGAATTTGCATGAGAAAATTCAGAAAGATCTCGCGGGTACTTTCGCGGTTTTACCGCTTAGAGAATCTGCCGATGGCCAGTTGCTTGCCTGTGGCCTTGAGTTTTCCGCCTTGACGCCAGACCGCAGCACCAAGCGCGGCGCTCCAGTCAAAATTATTGGCAGCTACTATCTTCGAACCTTTCCCGTGGTAGGGCTCGGTTATTCTCTTAAGCTTGGAATTTATGACGGTCTTACTTGGACCAACCCCTCACCACCGAACAATGCGTTTGTTCGGTCACTGCGTGGGCGTTCTCCTGCCACTGCTTCTCGTCTATTGGCAGAAACGCCCGGCTTTGCCCTCTTTTTTGGGCCGTTAGACAACTCGTTCGATCAGACGTTGGCAGAGATCGTTGATGAAGGAAAGCTAGTTGTCGGTTTTAACCGGGCCGTCAATCAGCAGGATGTTGTTTTGACATTGGACTTGCATGTTGAAAACACGCGCATGGTGGAAGATCGGGTTGTGCGGACGCGTTCGACTTGGATGGTCGATGAGTTCTCCGCATGCGTTGAGGAACTCATCAAATCCAAAACCAAGAAATGATGCCATGTAGCCAATAGCGTGCCATGTGTTTGCATGGGTTGATCGATTCCAGAGTACTGCGCAAGCGCTAGGTATTTGGTCCTCTTGCTTGCGATCGATAAGTACGCTGGTTCATTACTTGCTCGACTTGACCTGTTCCGTGCTACGAAGCGTTTCGCCCATCTATATTGAATACCTGCGTGACATCCACGTCTATGCTTCCATGTGCCTATCGATCGTGATTCACGGCCGACTCTGGGGCCTGATCGCCTGCCATCACGGCAGCGGGCACTAGGTGCCTTATGCTGTGCACACGACCTGCGGGGTTTCCCTCATGGCCAGGTACCGACACCGAGGAGGCAACATCGCCGTCTCCGTTAGAAACGTCTACTGTGCAGGCCCGTTGCCTAGCACTAGGACTAGCAGCCTAGGCTAAGCATCAGAATGAATGCAATTCGTCCACCGCGCGCTTGCCTTGGCATTGCGGCCAGAGCCTCACGTTCGCGCGATCGGCTGGCTAACATTTTCTGACCTCGTCGACCAGAACCGCCACCAAGGGCTACGCTTTCTTTCCACAGGTTGAAGCTCGGCCATCTGGATAGGCCGCAACCGGCGGCGCAGTTCGACCTCCAATGCATGGGTGACACCGAAGGCTTCCCGGTCACCGCGCAGCGTAGGCGTGCTCCACTCCGCAGCCAGACGGGCAAGCTCCATATCTTCCAAATGTCAAAGTTGCGGCGCGGCGTACGATTGCGTCATGAGCAACGATTTAGGGCGGAGTCAGCCTAGCGCGTTGGACAAAACAGCTGCTGATCACCTTTTTGCACGGCACCTGCGACCTATAGCTCGCAAGCGATTAACAATTCACATTCTGAGGATCATTGTTGTAGCCAGCGATGATAGTCAAAGCAACCCGAACTGGTCTTCACAATATACCCCAACGTGCTTAATTAATGAGCACAGTACTTCAAGTCAAGCTGGGCGCGACTTTGCCGAGAGTTCATCACATTTGTCCACAGCCTTGTGCCCGCATTTTGGGTAGAAGCAAACCCTTGAAGGAAAACAGCGCGCGCTGCAGTTGCGCTGCAGTTGCACTGCAGTTGCACTGCAGTTGCGCAGCATGGCGCAAAGCGCGATCTCTCGGCATACAACAATCTGCATCTTAGTGCCCTTAGCCAGCTAATGCCCTGAGATTATGCTCAATATCAAAAACCTTAAAAGGCAATATACACCCCTTGATACCAAGCACGGCAGCGCGATGTGCTGCCAAAGTCCGAATCACGACAATCTGCGCTTTCGAGTTTGCCTATTGCATGACAGCGAGTGCCATCAGGAATGTCGAATTGACAACTATTTAAATCACCTGAATCTTTTGGTAAACTCCCGTACAACGCCAATTATTTTGGCATTGCCCAGTGGTTTAATGGGAAAGCGGCGATTGAGCGGTTTAAGATAAAGTTCGCCGTTATCCTTTATCAATTGTTTGAACGTTGTTTCATTTTGAGTATTTAGTGCGATCACATAATCCCCTGGCTGCGGCTCCATTTCCGGCTCCACGATCAAAGTGGCACCGCACGGAAATGAGTCGCCAGTGTCATTCACCATGCTGTCCCCGTGAACACGCAACGCATAAGTATGCTGCTTCACCTCAACGCGCGTTGAGATCATGTCGAAATTGTTACAGGGGCGGAAGTTATCGACAACGGTGTAATTTCCGGCCTCGATTTCCGACAACAGTGGTACTTCCAAACGTACTTCCAGCGCTCGCTCCGCTCGTAACCCCGATAGCAACTCAGTCATCGACACGCCCAAAACGTCGGCCACGTGCTGCCAGTTGGCGCGCCGGGGTGCCGTGCCATTGGGACGCTCCCATTGCTGAACGGCGCCACGACTCACCCCAACGGCAATAGCAAACTGCTGCTCGCTCATTTTCAGGCGCTTTCGGCCCGCACGGATAAATTGATAACTGTCCACTGAGACACAAGTTAGGTTTAAATGTCAATTTATGAACTATAAATACTTTTCGAACGTTGTTCAGGGACAGAATCTTCTTTTAATCGCGTAAGCATAGTGCGCTAACTCGGAAGATAACATGCGTTTTTCGATACAACGTCTTTACCCCGATGGAAAGTCAAGGAAAGCAGATTCTGTGCGTCGCTGTAAACAACCTCATTCCACGGCAGGGTACAAGCTTACGCTTGAAATGATGGTGCATAGCGAAATTGGCAACGGCAAGGTATGTGGTCAGTCTACCCACCTTGACGACCAGTCCAATGCGCTCAGCGGGCGGGTTGCCAGTCGTGCCCAAGCAGTTGGTCAATGCGGCCACGACATCGATGGTAAATGGCTTGGCTAGGAACTCATTGTTTTTAGCGAGAAGCTCATTTTTCATCGCCGAGTAGCCTCCCTACTCGGTGAGGACCGGCATGGCCACACGCACGAGCCGTTGGTCCATGCACATGCACACGTGCCCGATGCGCACCATCGGCACGAGCACTGAAGTGCAAACCGATCGTTCCGACAATCTGACTTATCCGTCAACGCGCCAGCAACAGGCTTGTCACGAGCCCAACTCCCGCACAGGCCGCCAGTAGTGGCAGCACACCGACCTTGAAGCGGAACAGGGCCACCGCCGCTGCCATGGTGATCAGCGCGGACACTGCATCGAAGCGCCCTCCAAACCCTTCGGGCCACAGCACGTGATACGCGAAAAAGAGTGCCAGATTCAAGATGACACCCACCACGGCCGCCGTAATGGCCGAGAGCGGAGCGGTAAAGCCCAGCTTGCCATGCGTGGCCTCGACCAGCGGGCCACCGGCCAGGATGAAGATGAACGAGGGCAGGAAGGTGAAAAACGTCACCACCGTCGCCGCCAGAGCGCCGCTGAGGAACACCGCGTCTGAGCCAAGAATCTGTTTGAGCCAGCCGCCGACGAAACCGACGAAGGCGACCACCATGATCAGCGGGCCGGGGGTCGTCTCGCCCAGCGCGAGACCGTCGATCATCTGCGTGCCCGAGAGCCAGTGATGCTGCTCGACCGCGCCCTGGTACACATAGGGCAGCACGGCGTAGGCGCCACCGAAGGTCATCAGCGCTGCCTTGGTAAAGAACCAGCCCATCTGTGCCAATGTGCCCTGCACGCCTGAGGTTCCCACGAGGATCGCCATGACCAGTGCCCACAGGCCCAGTCCAATCGCCAGCAGCTTGACCAAATGACCGCGCGAGAACCGGGCGTGCGCTGGCGTCGGTGTGTTGTCGTCGATGAGGGCAGGACCGTAGCCCTCACCTGCCTTGGCATGACCACCACCAAGTGCAAACACCCCCGGCGCCTTGCGTGCGCCAAAGTGCCCGATCAACGCCGCAGCCAAGACGATGACTGGAAACGGCGTGTCGAACGCGAAGATCGCCACAAAGGCAGCCGCGGCGATTCCCCACATCCACCGATTGCGCAGCGCCCGAGTACCGATGCGGTGGGCCGCATGGACGACCAGCGCCGTCACGGCAGGCTTGATTCCGTAGAAGATGCCCGCGACCACCGGCACATCGCCAAAACGCAGGTAGATCCAGGACAGCCCGATAAGTATGAACAGCGAGGGCAACACGAAGAGCACGCCTGCGGCTATGCCACCCCAAGTGCGATGCATGAGCCAGCCGATGTAGGTGGCCAGCTGCTGTGCTTCGGGACCGGGCAGCAGCATGCAGTAATTCAACGCATGGAGAAACCGCTTCTCGCTGATCCAGCGCCGGCGCTCCACCAGCTCGGTGTGCATGATGGCGATCTGCCCGGCGGGCCCACCGAAACTGATGAAGCCCAGCTTGAGCCAGAACCGCAGGGCTTCCATGAAGGACACCGGGGATGGCGCGGTTCGGGTGTCTTCGAGGGTCTGCATCGTCGGTGGATTCATGGATGACTTCCCGGTGTGGCGTAGAGGGCATCGAAAACGGCCGATGCAGCAGCCAGCAGAGCGTCATCGTCCGCATGCACTGCTCGCAGCCCGCTCAGGATGGCTTCCAGCCCGGCGGCTTCCGCCGAAGGAATGCCACCGATGTTCAGGTAGTGCACGGTGGCCGCGATCCGCTGCAGCTGCCGATCGTTCTCGAGCGCGAAGCTCTCGATCAGTGCTTCGAAGGTCACCCGATCGCCGATGTGCGAGAAGCGGGCGCCGTCGTAGTCGAAGCCGATGGCGTCATGCGGCGCTTGCAGACCCCCTGCAACATCTGGCAGCCAAACGAACTCGGCTTGGCGATCGATAAAGCGCCGGATCAGCCACGCACTGGCCAGCCGGTCGACCCAGGGTCGGGTTCGTGTCGCCCATTGCTTTGCCTGGAACTGGGCCGGGTCGACACGCTCGATGTCACCTTGCAAATTTTGGCGGGGTTCGTCCTTGGCGTACGTGATGTCCACCGTGCGACGCAGCGCCGTCATGGCCGATTGGGCCTGGAGCGCAGCAGCGCCGGAGTAGTAGTCGATCCGCTGCAAGCTGCGCAAGTCCTCCTCGATGCCGCGCAGCTTGCGACGGGCGTCGGTTTCACCCATGTCCTGCAGTCCAGCGCCCAGTGATGCCGCGCTGTCGCGCCACTGCATATAGGCCTCCGTGCGATCGAACTGGGCCAGCATTTCTGCTTCCTGCGATGCATCCCGCGGCATGAGGTTCAGCACTGAGGCCATACCGCCGTGCTGGCGAACTTCATCGGCCAGCGTCTCGAACTTTTCAATCTCGCGCTCTGGCAAGACATAGGCGCCGTCGCGCAGTGCGACGCAGCCCAGGGTCTTGAGCGCCCGCCAGATCCGCAGCCGGACCGCGTTGGGCTGCGTAGGTAAGGTCGTGACAAACAGAATCCACATTTCTCGAAGCATACGCTACTGAAATTGATATGGACATTTCTTATACTTAGGCAAAACCGTTCACTTGGTTCACATAGTTCACTTGTTTCGTTAGAATGACTGGGTCCACCGAAGGTGGACCCACTGAGCACGACCGTGAAGCTCGGCGGCAAACACATTCAGGAGAACGGTCATGACCCTATTGAAGAAAGCTCGTCGTCTTCCAGTGGCCGACATGACGCCCGAAGAGGCAGAGATGGCACGCATCGCCCAACGCTGCATTGGTGAAGCGCTGGACAGGTCTCGAGCGGCCAGCATCAAACTGGTCAGCGACGACGGTGAGTTGCCACCCGTGGAGTTGCCGACCCAGGCCTTGCGACTGATCGGCGAGGTACTGGGCGCATTGAGCGAGCGACAGTCCGTGACCGTCGTCTTGGCCAACCGTGAGATGTCGACCATTGAGGCGGCGAACTACCTGAATGTGTCTCGCCCGTTCGTGACGCGAGAAATCCAGGCCGGCCGTCTGCCGCACCGCATGGTGGGCACCCATCGACGCATTCCGTTCGACGAACTGCATGCTTACAAGGAGCGCATGCGCGGCGAACGAAAGGATGCGCTGCAGCGGCTGGCCGACGACGCAGGCGAATTGGGTCTGGAGTATTGATGGCGGGGCACGCTCGCTACACGGCCATTCTGGATGCGTGCGTGCTCTACCCGGTGAGCGTAGCTGATGCCCTGATGAGTTTTGCCGAGGCTGACCTCTATGCCGCGAAGTGGACAACGCTGATCGAGGACGAGTGGATCAGGAATCTGGAAGCAGACCGTCCCGAGCCGGCCTGGCGTGCATTAATGCCTGCGCTGAAGCTCCCCGATCCCGACGATGTGCACGTTCTTGCCGCGGCCATCGCCGGCCATGCCGACTGCATCGTTACGGCCAACCTGGTCGATTTTCCAGCCTCTGTGCTGGAGATTCATGGCGTGACCGCGGTTCACCCTGATGATTTTCTGATGGCCCAGTTCGATCTGGATCATGTCAAAGCGATCGCGGCGCTCAGAGACATGCGGGGACGTTCAAAGAAGCCGCCCTACGACGCTGAAGAATTTGCCCGAATCTTCGAACGCAACGGGTTGGTCGGAATGGCTGAGCGACTTCGCAAGGTCGCACTTTTGCTCTGATCGAGCGACACAGGGTGTGTGCAGCAACAAACACCAGTGTGCCGTTCATCTGCAGCACCTCACGGAAATCATCGTCTTGCACGTTTTGCAAGGGCATAGCCCTAAGATTAGGCTAAGAATCCTATGGCAAATTGAGTACGAATCGCGAGGCTAACGTCTACCCTCATTACGTTGTCAGTGCAGATTCTTTGATTCGGCTGGACCTCAGCCGCAAAGCATTGGTGATGACGGAGGCTGAACTCAGGCTCATCGCCAGCGCTGCGATCATGGGTGAGAGCAGCCAGCCGGTGAACGGGTACAGCACCCCCGCCGCCAGTGGGATGCCCAGCGCGTTGTAGAGGAACGCAAACATCAAGTTCTGCTTCATGTTGGCGACAGTTTGGTCGGAGATCAGACGGGCCTGCGCAATGCCACGCAGGTCTCCCTTGACCAACGTCACTTGAGCGCTGTTCATGGCCACATCGGTCCCCGTTCCCATGGCGATGCCCACATCGGCTTTGGCCAGTGCGGGGGCGTCGTTAATACCGTCGCCCGCCATGGCGACAACGCGGCCTTCCTGCTGGAGCCGGGTCACCAAGGCCAGCTTGTCGGCGGGCTTGACTTCACCATGCACCTCGTCGATGCCCAGGAGCGCGGCGACGGCCTTGGCCGTGGTCAGCCCATCGCCGGTGGCCATGATCACGCGCAGGCCCGAAGCTTTCAAGCCGGCCAGCGCATCCATGGTTGTGGCTTTGATGGGATCTGAAACCGCCACCAAGCCTGCAGGCCGACCATCGACCGCCAGGAACATCACGCTAGCGCCTTGCGTAC
Source organism: Variovorax glucosi (assembly GCF_051216695.1). NCBI lineage: Bacteria > Pseudomonadati > Pseudomonadota > Betaproteobacteria > Burkholderiales > Comamonadaceae > Variovorax > Variovorax glucosi. The sequence goes on along the minus strand of NZ_JBPJZE010000005.1, from coordinate 178,245 downwards.
GCATCGCCTCGGCCTGTGACTTCAAGTCATCAACTGGTACATGCAGCTGCTCCATCAGTACGGTGTTACCCAAGGCGAGCTTTCTGCCGTCCACACTGCCGCTGACGCCGATGCCGCTGCTGGACTCGAACCCCTCGGGCGTCGTCAAGGTCAGTTTGCGTTCGCGCGCCGCCCGGACGATGGCGTCGGCCAGAGGATGTTCGCTGCCCTGGTCCAGACTGGCAGCCAGGCGCAAAACCTCGTCTTCGGTAAAACCCGACACAGCCACAGCCCGTTCGAACACGGGTCGGCCCTCTGTCAGCGTTCCTGTCTTGTCGATGATCAGTGCATCGACCTTGCGGAAGTTCTCAATGGCGGCTGCGTCTCGAAACAGCACGCCCTGGGTGGCGGCCTTGCCGGTCGCCACCATGATCGACATGGGCGTGGCCAAGCCGAGGGCACACGGGCAAGCGATGATGAGCACGGCCACCGCATTGATCAGTCCGTAGACCCAACTCGGTTCGGGCCCGAAGAATCCCCAGGCCAGCAGCGCCAAGACAGCCACGCCAATGACGGTCACGACGAAGTAGCCGGCCACATGGTCTGCCATGCGCTGCATAGGCGCCTTCGAGCGCTGGGCCTGCACCACCATCTGCACGATGCTTGCCAGCACAGTCTGCGATCCGACCTTCTCCGATCGCATCACCAGCGCGCCGTTGGTGTTCAGCGTCGCGCCGATCAGCGGGTCGCCCACCCGCTTGGTCACGGGCAGCGGCTCGCCTGTCAGCATGGATTCGTCGACCGCGCTGCCTCCTTCAAGCACCACCCCGTCCACCGGCACCTTTTCTCCGGGCCGCACGCGCAAGCGGTCGCCCACGTGGACGTGCGTGATCGGCACATCTTCTTCGGCGCCATCGGCCTTGATCCGGCGGGCCGTCTTGGGTGCCAACCCAAGCAGCGACTTGATGGCAGCTGAGGTCTGCGAGCGGGCCTTGAGCTCCAGGATCTGGCCGAGCAACGTGAGCGAGATGATCACAGCCGCCGCCTCGAAGTAGACCGAGACCCTGCCCATGGACACGAACGACGCGGGAAACACGCCCGGTGCCACCGTCGCCACGACGCTGTAGACAAAGGCCGCGGCGGTGCCCAGGCCGATCAGCGTCCACATGTTGGGACTGCGGTTCGCCACTGACTGCACGGCACGCACGAAAAACGGCCAGCCCGCCCAAAGCACGATCGGCACCGTGAGGACCAGTTCGATCCAACTCTGGGTGCCCATTTCGAACCACTGCAGGCGGTGGCCGGCCATCGCCAGTACGGTAACGACGATCGTCAGCGGCAAGGTCCAGAAGAACCGGTGCTTGAAGTCGCGCAGCTCCGGGTCCTCACCTTCCTCGAGCTTCGGCATCTCCGGCTCCAGCGTCATGCCGCATTTGGGACAGTTGCCCGGATGGTCCTGGCGGATCTCCGGGTGCATGGGACAGGTGTAGATGGCACCTACGGCATCCGGGGGTACGACCTGCGCAGGATGAGGAGGTTGACCATCGACGGTCGCAGTCAAGGCCTGCGAAGACTTCATGTACTTGGCAGGATCGGCTTGGAACTTGGCCTTGCAACCTGCGCTGCAGAAGTAGACCGGCTGTTTCTCGTGCTGCAGGACATGGGGCGATTGAACGGTGACGTTCATGCCGCACACCGGGTCATTCAAAGGATTTTCCGGGCTGAGTGCAGATGCTGCCTTGTCTGAGACTGGGAGATGCGACCCGTGAGTTCCGTCAGGAGACCCATGGGAAGGTGCGAGCGTGGAATCCATGGGGTTTTATCCAAACGGTAAGAATTTTGAAAATGCCGCGATCAGTGCCGGCCTGGCAGCAGGCCACTGCCACGAAAGCGATGTGGCGCTGTATCAGGAACCGGACGCTGCTCGTCCGCTAGGTTTTCAACGATGGGACAGTCGGGTCGGTCGTCGCCATGGCAGTGGTCCACCAGATGCGCCAGCGCGGCTTTCATGGCCTGAAGCTCCTGTAGCTTGTCGTCGAGTTCCAAGAGGTGCGCCTGCGCCAAGGCCTTGACCTGACGGCTGGGACGCCGCTGGTTTTGCCACAGGCCCAGCAGCTCGCGAATCTGATCGATCGAGAAGCCCAGATCGCGCGATTGGCGTATGAACCGCAGCGTGCTGACCTCCTTGTCCGTGTACTGGCGATAGCCAGCCTCGGTGCGAGATGCTTCGGGAAAAAGGCCAACCTTTTCGTAGTGACGAATCATCTTGGCCGACAGGCCGCAGGCCTTGGCTGTCTCACCAATGTTCAACGGACCCATGAATGTTATCCCTTGGAAATGATGCTTGGCGACGAGGGCTGTTGTCGACGTCGAGAGCAGCTTTGCAGGCCAATGAATGAAGGGAAGGTGGCCGATGGAACACGGCAACCTGCCCTTCCACAACGCATGCTGAGGCTTCACACAATGGGAAGGTCAAAACTTTGTTCGCGCAGACATTCCGGCATAAGGGACAAGGCAGCTTTTTATTGACCTTCCCATTGAGGCAAGCATGAAGCTTGACCTCTTCAAACCCTTCTGTCGAAAGAAACCATGATCACATTCGAAGTCAACGACATGACCTGCAAGCATTGCATCGCCACCATTACCCAGGCGGTAGCGGGAGTCGATCCGCAAGCAGCCGTTCGCATCGATCTGGCAACCCATCGGGTGGAGATCGAGTCAAGCACGGCCAACGTCCAAGCCTTGAGCCAAAGCATCCAAGACGCTGGATACAGCCCGTCAGTCGCAAGTCTGGCAACGGTCACATCTGCGCCAAAGAAGGGTGGTTGCTGCTGCGGCTGAAAGTTGGCTATCTAAGCCTAGCGGTAGGCTCGGTAAACCGTTGACGTACCCTGTTTTGAAATTAACAAGACATCGAAACGGGGTTGCGGTTGAGCGGCACCTGGAGGGCCCTCCATACCTGGCGATCCCATGGGCATACCGGCGACAGCCAGTCCCACCGCATTGGGACGTTCGGACAGCAGCCGCTTGATTTCTGAGGCAGGCACATGCCCTTCCAGGGCATAGCCAGCCACTTCACCGGTATGACACGATGCTAACGAGAGCGGGATGCCTTTTTTGGCTCGAATCGTGGACGTGTCTTCAATATCGTGCACGACTGTTTTGAAGCCGGCGCTCTCCAAATGCGAAACCCATTCTTTGCAGCATCCGCAGGTTGGCGTTTTCCACACCTCAATGAGTGGATTTTTCAAATTTGTAGCTGCTAGCGCGGGTAGCGCAAAAGCAGAGAAAGCGCCTGCTAAGATGAAGTTGCGGCGTATATGGTTGATTTCTGTTTGCATAATTGGAATGTACCAGTTGAATCAGAAAAATTTATCGTTTATTGAATTGCAGGCGAAAGCAAGCCAAAAACCGCCACCAGAAAAAGTATGACAACAGCCAATAAAAATTCTATGTTAAGGCTGCGCTTGAGAGCTACGCAGGCCGCATGCGTATTGCCGGAACGCACAGCTGCTTCAATGCGTGGAGCGAGGCGGTGACGATTGAGAGCAGCCATCATGAGCATGCCTGCAAACAATGCTAATTTGAGCAGCAGTAATATTCCGTAAGTGCTAAGAAAAAGCAAACTTAGGTTGTTGCCTGCAATCAAATATAAATTAACGACCCCAGTCACAACCAGTGTAGCGACAATGATGGTTCCTACCGTAGCGAAACCCACGGAGGTTCTAGCAAGAACACCGAAATGCTTTTCACTTGAGCCTTGCTTTGCCAAAGCAAGGAATGAGGCTAACGCGCCAACCCAAGCGCCAGCTGCCAGCAGATGAAGAATGTCGGCCGTGAAGTGCAGAAATCCTCGCACTCCTTCATCCATCGCGCCATGACCACCCCATGCCAATGAACCCAGCGCGATTGCACCGCCCACGGAAATAATGATGCAACCTTGCGCCGGTTTTTTAAGGAATCTCAGCACACCTGTCAGGGATACAACCAACGCCATCATGCGAGAAATCCAGGCGGTGCCGAAATAGGTCTCGCTGAGAATCATGCCAAACGCGTGACTCTCGATCGTTCGATAATCAGTAGCACCCGTCATGTTTTTAACCATGACAACCAAGCTTGCAACCGATAACACCAATCCCAATAGAATACTTCCGAAGATGATTATTGGCAGAATGCGACCTGGGAAGGTTGAACGCTCTTCATTTTTCAAAGCATAAAGACTGAACAATGGCATTCCAAATAGAACCATCAAATCAGCATACAGCCCGAATCGATGATAAACACTCCCCCAGTCCAGATCCATGATTTACTTGACTTTGAAGCTAAAGTTGCCAGTGATTGGGTGTGTATCGCTCGACACTGCACGCCAATCGACTCGATAAGTTCCAGTCGTCAGAGGTTGCGCGGGAGTGATAACCATGACCTTGGGATCCGCTGCGGCTGAGACGGAAGCAGGTGTTTTCATGGAACCGTCCATGCCGGGCATCGCAGTCATCGTCACCGTAGCGCCTGAGAATTGTTTGACTAAGTTCTCAGAGAATTCCAGCTCGATTTTTTGGGGAGCCTCTCCAGTCGCGCCATCGGCTGGATTGGAAGACAACAACTTAGGATGTGCGAGAGCTGCTGCACTTGCAACAACCATTAGGAACGCGCTTGCAGCGCGTACAACCGTACGTTTCTGAATCATTTTGAGAAATTCCATTTGATTAGAACCACATCCGAACACCGGCAACGACACGCGTTTCGCTCGCCCGGCCTCCCGAAGCACGTACCAAATCAGCTGTTCGTCCAAAAGTTGAATACTTTTCAATCCCGATATAAGGAGCAAACTGGCGACTGAACTCGTAACGAAGCCTCAGGCCCGCAGAGGCATTGGCAAGGCCACTGCCAATTCCCATATCGGGATCGTTTTTTGAATAGATGTTTGCTTCGACCCGAGGTTGCAAAATCAACCGCTGTGTCAGAAGCAGTTCGTATTCAGCAGCAAATCGAGCAGCGACTCGCCCATTTTCTGAAACGTAGCCTGTTGCCTCTACTTCAAACCAGTAGGGAGACAGACCTTGAATACCAAACGCAAGCCAATTGCGTGCAGGTCGGCCACTACCCGCATCGTTTCGAACACCAAGCTGAGTGTCGAAATACGTGGATACGGCACGACTCCAGAGAAGTTCATTTCTGGCCTCGTGGACCCGGCCTTTTTCCACTTCGCCTTCGGTCTTGATCACCAGTTTGTTGTAAGAGTTACCAAACCAGGCCTGCGCTTCGTAGGAGGTAGAGCGACCCGAATTTGTGTCGACGAGTTCCAGTCGATCAACCAGTACCGATGCAAAGCGGTGTTCATCAGCCATGTGGAGGCTGCGGTTTGGGCCTATGGCATAAAGGCCGCGACCGATTTCAAAACCGTCTGCGTAGGCGTCAGGATCACGTGCATCTGGCGGTGCTGAACCACCCTGCATTTTCATGCCGCCTGCGCCATGATCCATGCCTTGCACGCCGCCTTGGCCCATGCTCGGCATCTTGCTGTGGTCCATGCCCTTCATGTCGCCCTGACCCATGCCCGGCATCTTGCTGTGGTCCATGCCCTTCATGTCGCCCTGACCCATGCCCGGCATCTTGCTGTGGTCCATGCCTTTCATGTCGCCCTGACACATGCCTTGCATCTTGCTGTGGTCCATGCCCTTCATGTCGCCCTGACACATGCCCTGCATCTTGCTGTGGTCCATGCCCTTCATGTCGCCTTGACCCATGCCTGGCATCTTGCTGTGATCCATGCCCTTCATGTCACCCTGACCCATGCCTGGCATCTTGCTGTGGTCCATGCCCTTCATGTCACCGTGGCCCATGCCCGGCTTCGTGCCGGGTGCCATGCATTTCATCTTGCTCGAATCCATGCCCTGCGCTTTGCAATGAGCCATGCACTGTTGCATGTCGCCTTGAGCCATGCATTGCATCTTGCTGGCCGGAGCTGCGTTTACTACTGGCGGTTTGGCGATGGCGTGACCACTGTGCGGTTGGGCTAAAGCAGGCACCGCGCTACCCGCAGTGATGAGGCCAACGAGAATCGAGACTGCATTTTTTTTCATGTTCATTCCTGGTTGCTCGGCGCTCATGCCACGATGGCTTCACGGAACATGCCCGCATCCATGTGCAGCATGAGGTGGCAGTGCCAAGCCCAGCGTCCAAGCGCATCGGCTGTGACGAGGAAGCTGATGCGTTGCGCAGGCTGAACCGGAATGGTGTGACGGCGTGCCTGGAAAGCTCCTTCGGGCGTTTCCAGTTCGCTCCAAAGGCCGTGGAGGTGCATCGGGTGGGTCATCATGGTGTCGTTGTGCAGGATCACCCGCACCCGCTCGCCATGCTTGAAACGCACAGGTGTGGACTTGCCATACTCCACGCCGTCAAATGACCAGGAGTACCGCTCCATGTTGCCGGTCAGATGGAGTTCGATCTCGCGTCCTGGGCCGCGTGCATCCATCGCGCCGCCGATCGTATGGATATCGGCAAGGGTGAGCGCGCGCCGGCCGGTGTCACGCAATCCAATGCCTGGGTCGTCCAGATTTGTTCGAGCCATATCGACCCGCATGTCGGTACTGGGTCCGTACTCGGTTCGAGCATGGCGAGCCTTCGTGCTTGGGGTTGCGAGCGAGTCCTTGGCAGACGCTCCGTGACTCATGGCCGAGTGATCCATACCTGCCATACCACTCATACCTGCCGTACCACCCATGCCACCCATGGCCGCATGGTCCATGCCACCCATCATGTCCTTCATGGACAGCCACTGGATCTTGTCCAAGGCAGGCACCGGCGCTTCCAGTCCTGCACGAACAGCCAGCGTTGCGCGGGCATAGCCTGTACGTTCCATCGCTTGCGCGAAGATCGTGTGCGCATCGTCGCTCGGTACCACGAGGACGTCATACGTCTCCCCTGGCCCAAAGCGAAACTCGTCCACGCTGACTGGCTCGCAATTGATCCCATCCACCTGGACCACCTTGAGCTTCACGCCCGGGATGCGAACGTCGTAGAACGTATTGCCCGAACCGTTCACAAAGCGCAGACGAACGGTTTCACCCTTGGAGAAGATGCCTGTCCAGTTGCCGGCCGGCGTCGTGCCATTGGCCAGGTAGGTCAAGGTCGCCGAAGAAAGATCTGCCAAGTCGGTTGGACTCATGCGCATCTCGTTCCACATCTTCCTTTTGTCGAGCGCTGAACGAAAGCCGTCTTTGGAGACATCCCGGATGAAGTCCGGCAAGGTGGGCTGGTTGTAGTTGTAGTAGTCGCCCTGGACCTTCAACTTCTTCAAGACGCGCATCGGATCTTCATCGGTCCAATCCGACAGAAGCATCGTGTAGTCGCGATCAGTACGAATGTCTTTGCCTGCATCCGCAGGATCGATGATGAGACTGCCATACACCCCGGTCATCTCCTGGAAGCCGGAATGCGAGTGGTACCAGTAGCTGCCGTGCTGCTTGACCTGGAACCGATAGGTGAAAGTTGTTCCCGGTGGGATGCCGTCGAAACTGATGCCCGGGACACCGTCCATCTGAAACGGCAGGATGATTCCGTGCCAGTGAATGGATGTGTGTTCCTGCAGTCGGTTGGTCACGCGGATCGTGACCGTGTCGCCTTCTCGCCAACGCAGCGTCGGCCCAGGCAGGCTGCCGTTGATGGTGGTCGCAGTTGTCGCCTTCCCCGTGAAATTCACTGGCGACTCGTCGATGACAAGATCGAATTCAGTGCCTGACAGCACGGGTGGCGATCGCGTGACTGCGCCTGCGTTCGTAGCGCTCCACGCCCCTGCGGGCAGCGCGGAAATCACACCGCCCGCCACCAGACCTTGCACGAACCGACGACGAGGCAGTGGAGGGAGCGCAGACGCGACAGGGTAACGATTCATAGGGCTCTCAAGTGAATGTTCGGCTGGCCGGTGCGGCACCGGTGGAAGAATCGGTGAAGCATAGAAATGCTGCGCGAACAGGCGTCTGACGGGTTCATTACATTCGTGTAATGAACCCGTCATGTTGGCGTTCAGTCGGCACGCCTACAGTGACCCCATCGCCCATGAGCTGGGCACTCAAGGGGATGCGATGAAGCTGCTGGTTGTCGAGGATGAGGTCAAGACAGGCGAGTATTTACGCCAAGGCCTGGCTGAAGCAGGTTTCGTCGTGGACCTGGCAACCAACGGTTTGGATGGCCATCACTTGGCCATGAGCGAGGCCTACGATCTCATCGTTCTGGACGTAATGCTTCCCGACGTGGACGGATGGCGAATACTGGAGACGATCCGCAAGACAGACCGATCCGTACCGGTCCTTTTTTTGACAGCGCGAGACAGCGTTGCCGACCGGGTCAAAGGACTGGAGCTGGGCGCCGACGATTACCTGGTCAAACCGTTCGCCTTCGTGGAACTGCTGGCAAGGGTTCGTACCTTGCTGCGTCGAGGTAGCCAGGCCGTCACACCGGACCGGGTCCAGGTGGGAGATCTGATTTTGGATCTCTCCCGCCGACGTGCTTCGCGGGCGGGCAAACGGATCACGCTGACCAGCAAGGAGTTCGCGTTGCTTGAACTGCTGGTCCGCAGGCGTGGTGAAGTACTGCCGCGTTCGCTGATCGCATCTCAAGTGTGGGACATGAATTTTGACAGTGATACGAATGTCATCGATGTTGCCGTTCGCCGGTTGCGGGCGAAGATCGACGACCCGTTCGAGACCAAGCTCATCCAGACGGTGCGCGGCATGGGCTACCTCATCGACGAGCCAGAGCTCGATATGCCCGCATGAGAAAAGTGTCGATCACAACCCGGCTGACGCTTCTCTTTGCCGGGACATCGGCGACCGTGCTGCTTGGACTTGGCATCTTGATTTCAAAGTCACTTGATGCGCATTTCGCAAGCGAAGATTATTCGGCGCTGGAAGAACGTATTGAACTCATCCAAAAAACCAGTAATGAGTCGACACCCGAAGCTTTGCCGATAAAGTTGGACACTGCGCTCAAAAATTATCCAGGCTTCATTGCTCAAGTCACATCACGCGAAAATGGCATTGTCTATTCTACTGAGAATTTCGATTTCGCAATGCCGCTTGAGATTGCCAAAGAAAATCAAAGATTTGCATGGACTGAGGGAGGCCAGAAATACCGGGGTGTAGTGCATCGCACTCAGACAGACGCCAATGTTGCTGGAGAGCTTTCAATCTTGGTGGGGTTGAGTACATCAATCCACGAGCATTTCATGGAAAGCTTTACGCACACGTTAATTGCGTTTGTCCTGGGCGCAACCGTTTTATGTGGTTTGCTGGGATGGTGGGCTGCAAGAAGAGGTCTGGAACCATTGCGAACAATGTCTGGTCGCGCGCGCACGGTTACCGGAAGTCAGCTGCACGAACGCATGCCAGTTGATTCGGTTCCCGTCGAAATTGCAGACTTGGCAAACACTCTCAATGCCATGCTGGAACGATTGCAGAGCGATTTTAAAAGGCTGTCTGATTTTTCATCTGATATTGCGCATGAATTGCGCACGCCGATTACCAACATGATGACTCAAACGCATGTGACGTTGAACCAAGCCAGGACCAATGAAAAGTATCGGGACATCATGGCTTCGAATGCTGAGGAAATGCAGCGGTTAGCCCGGATGATAGCGGACATGTTGTATTTGGCCAAAACTGAGAACGGATTAAACCTCCCTAGCTCCGAAGATGTCGACTTAGCCAAAGAAATTGAAGCACTTTTTGAATTCTATGAGGCTCTTGCGGAAGACAAAACTGTCACATTGACAACAAAGGGGGGCAGTTCCATCTGCGGCGACAAACTCATGATTCGCCGAGCGATCAGCAATGTACTCTCGAATGCATTGCGCCATGCCTTTCCGCACACGAGCATTGACGTTGAAATCATCAATAATAATTTGCGGTCAATTGTCAATATCACCAACACAGGCAACACCATTCCTGTAGATCAGGCTGCATTTATATTCGACAGATTTTTTAGAGCTGACAAGTCCCGAACCAGGCCGGATTCCGACGGTGTTGGATTGGGCCTTTCCATCACCAAAGCAATCATGGCGGCGCATAACGGAACAATTGAGGTGAGCTCAAATAACGAAAGAACCACCTTCACATTAACATTTGGTTAGTTATTTATTGATGCTGTCTGGAAAAATTAGCAGGCTGCTGTTGATGATTTTAAAATGCATGCGTGCACCAGCGAAGTTCTGTTAGCGCCTTTTGCATGTGCTAGATGTGTTTGGCGGCGCAGTCCATTTGCCGCTCACGCAGGCGCAGATAGACGATTAAATCCGTGCACCTTTCGCACACAAGTGAAAAAACCCGCAACACGTAAGCGTCGCGGGTTTTGGGGTTCAGGCCAGTTTGCGGCTGAATGTCGATTTACTTGGCTGGCACGAAGACCTGGCCATCCTTCGGCTTGGCCATCTTGGCTTCATTGCGGACTTCGGCGCGGGTCGTGCCGCTGTTCATCTTGGGCGCGGCGTTGATCTGACCGTTCGTGCGGGTGGATGCCTGGCCCTTCGGAATGTCGGTGTTGGCCAGATTGTTGGCGTTGGCCTTGGCTTCCGACTTTACTTCGGCACGTGACTCCGGGTTGGTACCGCTGGGACGCTGCGTCTGTGCGCGATCCGACACACCCGTTTGTGCGTTGATGTCCCTGGTGCCTGGCGTGGTCTGGGCGGAGGCAGCGCCTGCTGCAAGGAGGCCGGCAACGAAAACGGTGGCGATCATATTGTGTTTCATGGTGTCTTCCTTCAAGGTAATAGTGCGGTGAATGATGCTTTTAAATGACGGATTTTTGACGAGCTTTTTTTTGAAGAACTCTGGACGTACATTGGTCATCCTCGTTGCGAAGCTAATGATGCCGACGCATTGCGTCGAGACCAGCATGTCGTAGCTGCTCTTCGGCGCTATAACCCCCTTGTTGATGGCCCAGTGGTCGACATCGATCACTAGCCGCTTTTGAAGAGGCGTTGCTGGAAGTAGGTGCCCGCTTTGAACTCACGGTTGATGACAAGAATTCGCGCATCAAAAGTAGATCGCTCAAAATTCTTGCTTCTTTGCCTTACTGAGCGACGGTTCCGTTTGCACCAAATGCCTGCACTGCGGCCGAATGATCGCTGACGTCACGTCGTGCCGCATAAGCTTAGGCCGCTTGCTTGTACGCGGGATTGGCAAGATCGGCACCGACTTGACCATACTCAATGGTCGCAAGACCCGAACGCATCCAGTTCGACGCATCAGCTGCGACCCGAGTGCGCGAGTTCGCATTGACCTGGGCAGCGGCTTGGCGGCTGCTCCCTACGTAGCCGTTTGGGGACACCGAGCGGGTCGCTGCGTGTGCCTCCGCATCGATAGCAGTACGCGAGTTCGCAGTGACTTGGACGGCAGCCTGGCGGCTGCTACCGACATAGCCGTTGGGCGAGACCGAACGAGTCCATGCGCGCGCTTCCGCGTCGACCGCACTGCGCGACCGTTCGGACACGCTTGCGATAGGACGCGAATCAGCTTGGGGGTGATTGCTCGCCAGCGCCGGAACGGCAGCGGCTGACAGTGCAAGGGAGATGAGGCAAAGGCGGATGTTGAGAGCTTGCATGGAGGTCTTTCAAGGTTGTTAATTGGGAACTGAGCGCCGTCTTTCGGTGGCGTAGAACAACTTTAATAAAACCAATCCATCAGTTTCCCTACTGCCCGATTACCGTTTTGTCATTTTCAAAATGAACTGGCCGCAGCAGTGGATCAAGTTCAGAACCATTCGATTTTTCAACTAGGTCCTCAGCCTATGCAATTCTGGCCGAGCCGGACGCATCATGTGACACGCTGTACATCAACGTCTTGAATCTCGGGTGCTTTGCAAGGCTAAACACTGCATGACTAACGATCAGCCAGATTCGGTCAATGGTAGCGCCTCGAAAATTAGTCTTCGAACTATGCGAAAAGCGTGCTTAGTCTGAATTGTTCGCTTGTCAGCCAAACATTGTTTGTGATTGCAGCGATTTACTTCGGCCACTTAGGATGTTCGTCGTCAATAACGAAGGCGTGCGTGTGACGGATATGTCCTTCGTTCGTCGCAACGCCTTCTCCAAAAAAATGGGGATGGTCCGCTTGCATGCCGCGGTGATCATGCGTCAGCTCGGTTGTGTCCTTGCCGTTCCACAGGCGTGCAGCCACCGCAACAGAAATACAAGCCAACAAGCCGAGCGCAAAGAAGCTGGTTGTTAGCCCGGCCGTGGCACCCAACCATCCTGCGAGTGGGTAGGTGATCAACCAGCAGGCATGCGATAACGCGAACTGAGCTGCAAACAGCGCGGGTCGGTCCTCGTCGGTAGATGAGCGGCGAAGCAGCCGACCGGAGGGTGTCTGGGCCAAGGAGTATCCAAGGCCCAACAAGAACCACAACGGTAGAAGCCATTCGTACCGTCTTGCGGCTACGAAACCTAACAGCAGCCCTATCGCGATGACCGCTGCACCGCTGAGCATGACCTGCCGCTCGGGAAGCCGTTCGAGCAGCTTCGGCAGAAGAAGCGCGACGATCATGGAGCCGGCGCCGAACAGCGCAAGTGCGGTGGCAGTGGCCGTTTGCGTCAAGCCGAAGCTCGACTGCACCAGGACCACGGTGTTGACAATCACCATGGCACTGCCCGCAGCGATGGCCAGATTGAGAGCGAGCAATCCCTGCAGGCGAGGTGTCGCCAAATAGATCCGCATACCCCGTGTGGTTCGGTCATAGATTCCCCTGGCAGGCGGAAGCTTGGCGATCGGCAGCACCACCGAGACGACGAGCGCCGCCGAAACCAGGAAGCCCACGACCGTTCCTGCAAACAGCGTGTGATAGCTCACCACGGTCAGCAGCAGCGCGGCAAGCGCCGGACTCACCAGGCTTTCCATGTCGTACGCAAGTCGCGACAACGACAGCGCACGCGTGTATTCGTCCTCGTCGGGCAGAACATCCGGAATGGTCGCCTGAAACATCGGCGTGAATGCGGCAGACGCCGATTGCAGGATGAAGATCAGCACGAAGATCTGCCAGATCTGGTTTACGAAGGGCAGCGACAGCGCAACCAGTGCGCGGACGATGTCCAGTCCGACGAGCAGGGTTCGGCGAGGAAGCCGCTGGGCAAATGCGGACGCGACAGGTGCGACACAGATGTATGCCACCATCTTGATCGCCAGTGCCGTCCCGAGCACGGCGCCTGCGTTGGCACCGGCCAAATCGAAGGCGAGCAGCCCGAGCGCCACCGTGGCCATGCCCGTTCCGAGCAGCGCAATCACTTGCGCGAGGAACAGGTGCCGATAGGTTCGGTTTCGAAGTACGTTCAGCATGTTGTTTTACTCCGCCGCACCGTTTACCCGCTTCGACAGCGGACCCGGCACAGCAAATTTCTTGTGTTTGAATCGTCTGCAGCTTCGACGCACTGGCGGCATTCCGCCTGTGCGTCGCACCAGACCTACCGACCGGTGAAGTTGGACGCGATGTAGTTGCCTGCAGGACTCATGAACACGTAAAGCGTGCCCTTCGCTGGGTCGGTTGCGGCGGTGTTCGTGAAGGACACTTTCCATTCCTTCCCCTTCTTGCCATCGACCTGCTCGGCCTTATCGACTTTCACAGCCTCCCAGCTCTTGTCGATCTTTCCGCCGCTGACCAGAGACGCCTTGCGTTGCGCAGCACAGTCGACGACGACTTTTTCGGCAGCGGGTGCGTTGCCGTGGAAGTGGCAACTTCCACCTTCTGCAGCCAGAGCTGGTCCGGCGGCTGGCGCGATCAGGGCGAGTGCCATGAAGAGAGATGAGCGTTTTTGCATGATGGGTCCTTGGTTGGGGTGGTGATCAGTCGAGCGACTCTCTGCCTGGATCGGCAGTCTTTTCAATTTCCATGTCCTCGTGTGCATGACGATGCTCCTGGTCAGGAAAGCGGAAACCGTCGGGATCGGCGTCGTGCTGGTAGCCATGCAGTTGCATGAGCAGCAAGAGCGAGCCTGCAAAAACGAGCGCCAGGTTGGCGGCGACGCTGAAGCGCTTGAACGAGGGGCGATGGCGCCAGAGAGCTAGCAAGCCGACCATGGCCGCAAGTGCGGCAACCTGACCCAGCTCCACGCCCAGGTTGAAGCTCAGGATGCGGAGAAGCATCGAGGTGTTGTCGTCGCCCAGCGGCAGTTGTTGCAGCCGGGTGGAAAGACCGAATCCGTGGAGAAGGCCGAACCCGAACACTGCGGCCAGCAGGTTCGGAGACTTCATCTGGAAATACTTCTGGAAACCGCCGTTGTTGTCGAAGCCCTTGTAGATGACGCTGATCGCGATGATGGCGTCGATCAGGTAGTAGTTCCAGGTGATCTTGAAGTAGGTCGCGAATACCAGCGTGATGCAGTGGCCCACTGTGAAGATGGTGACGAACTTGGCCACATCCCTGAAGTTGTTCAGGAAGAACACCACGCCGAACAGAAACAGCAGGTGGTCATAACCGGTGAGCATGTGCGTCGCTCCGAGCCCGACGTACTGAAGATAGCCACCGTTGAGCATCCGCAGGCGGTCGGCCTCGGATATGCCATGCGCAAGCACCTCCGACGGCAATCCGATCAGCAGCGCCAACGCGATCAGTGCAGTCGCAATGAATTTGGGGTTGGATGAAAGCATCAATCGACCTTCGATAACTTCAATGTCATGAGGAAATGGCGGTGAGGACAAGGAGTCGATCCGGCAGGCATCAATCGAGCGCCAGATCCCAGATCAGGTGGGCATCGACCAATAAGCGGTAGTTGGCTTTGAGCGCCGCCGCGCGTGCCTCTTGAGCCGCTCGCGCGACCTCCAGGTATTGCCGCCGGGCCAGCAGCAATCCCTGCAAATCTGATTCGCCGAGCGAGTACGCCCGCTGCGTCAGCCGCGCACTTTCCGCCGCCGCCCTGGAACCCTGCTCGGCAAGCTTCCAGCGCGCGAAACTCCCTGTCGCATCGGCGTAGGTTTCGGCTACCCCTGACTCCAGATCGCGACGCCGTTGGTCGACCGCTTCGCGAGCAATCTCGACTTCCTGAAGGGTCTCGAGCGCACGCGCGTTCCGGTAAGTGCCTCCCAGCGGAATGCTCACACTCACCCCGACGATGCGCTCGTTGCGAAAGGCCTCCGACGCTGCGTAGACACCGACCGTCGGATTGGGAATGCGATCGGCCGAGGCGCGCGAGGCGGCAAGTTCGGCCTTTCGCAACTGGGCTTCGGCAATCCGAAGGGGATCGGCCGCTTCGAGCACCCGCTGCACCCAGGCCGACTCCGTCTCAGGCACCGGTACAGGGTCGGGCATGAGGGTCGCCGCCTCGAGAGCGAGTTGGGCACCGGGAAATCGCACGCGCAGTTTCGCTCTCGCTTTCGCCACGTTGGACGTTGCTGCGCTGGCCAGTCGTTCGACCTCGGCATGGTCAGCCGAGGCCACGCTCACATCGAGCGACGACGCGTCGCCCGCCCGCTTGCGGCTGTCCACGGCCCGCAGGTTCGCCTGCGAGAAAGACCGCTGCTCGTTGAACAGCTTTTCATTCTGCACGGCGGCAAGGCCGTCGAGCCACAGGTCCAGAAGCACGAGTGCGCTTTCGTGGATGGCTTCGCCGACGCGAGACTCGGCGATCTGGATTTCCACCTCTCCGAGCTGCCGGTCGAGCTCGGCCTTGCCGTTGATCCGGATGGGACGTTCCAGCTGCACGCTCCACTCCTTCGAGTCGCCGCCGCCCATGCCGTAATTGCGTCGCTGCGCACCGATCCGCGTGGACCACTCATTGGGCGACGCCGCCAGCATCGTGGCGGTATGACCCGCAGCGATCAGAGCGCTTCGTGCGCCTCGCACCGAAGGGTCCTGCTCTATCCACGCGCGGGCTGGCACGCTAGCGGGCAGGTCGGGCGGTGCGACGACGGTCATGGCACCTGCTGGCAACACACACCCTGCAAAGATCATTAGGGCTAACAACTTCATTTGATTTCTCCCTCGAATGCCACGGGCGTAGCCCAGTAGCGAAGGCCGCTGCCCCTGAGTTCGCTTTGAATGGATTCAAGGAGTGACTTTGCGACGTCCTCGTCGAGGCACAGCTGCAGGTGCACTGCACGGCGGCGTCCCATGACCTGTTCTTCGGCGTTTAGGCTTCCCGATGCAACTCCGTGCTCGAACACCTGGACGCTGGTGAAGACCTGGTCGCCGGCGCTGATCAGCAGCACGTCCAGCAGCTTCTCTTCGGCCCTGCTCGGACAGATCAAGTGAAGATGAACCTTAAACATGGCTGGCCTCCAGCATTGGCTGTCCCTTCGGGTGCGCGAAACGCAAGTACAGGACCGGCAACAGAATCAACGTCAAGGCTGTTGCCGTGATCAGTCCACCGATCACCACGATCGCCAGCGGGCGCTGGATCTCCGAACCCGGTCCACTGGTGAAGAGCAACGGCACCAGGCTGAAGGCCGTGATCGCTGCCGTCATCAAGACAGGTCGCAGCCTTCGGCGTGCGCCCTGGACGACGCACGTCATGAGGTCGTTGCCTTCGGCATGCAGCTGGTTGAAGTAGCTGACCAGCACCACGCCGTTCAGCACCGCGATGCCGAGCAACGCGATGAAGCCGACCGATGCGGGAACCGACAGGTATTCGCCGGTGACCCACAGCGCGACGATGCCGCCCACCAGCGCGAACGGGATGTTGCTCAGCACCAGGAGCGCCTGACGCACCGAGCCGAAGGTCGTGAACAGGATCAGGAAGATGAATCCGATCGCCAGCGGAACCACCAGCGTGAGCCGGGCGGCTGCCCGCTGCTGGTTCTCGAACTGTCCACCCCAGCTGATGCGGTAGCCGCTCGGAAGCTTCACCTCGGCGGCCACCTTGGCCTTGGCTTCTTCGACAAAACTCACCAAATCGCGACCGGTGACGTTGGCGATTACGACGCCGTAGCGGCTTCCCATCTCCCGATCGATCTTCACCGGGCCGGTCTCGCGCGTCAGCGTCGCCAGCGACTCCAGGGGAATCGTCTGTCCGTCGGAGGTGGTGATGCGGAGCGCGGCGAACTCGGCAGGCGAGATCTTCACGCTGTCGGGACCGCGGATCACGATCGGGATGCGACGGTTGCCATCGATCACGGTGCCCGCGCGCTGCCCTTCGATCTGCGAGCGCAGGGCGTCCTGCACGTCTTCGATGGAAAGGCCGTAGCGGCCCGCGTTGAGTCGATCGACGACCACCCGGAGGTACTGGACACCGTCGTTCTCCACTGTGTAGACATCCTGGTTGCCCGGGACGGTCTTCATCAGGCTCTCCACCTGGGCCGCGAGCTCGTTGAGCTTGTCCAGGTCGGGCCCGAAGATCTTGATGGCCAGATCGCCGCGAACGCCAATGATCATCTCGGAGACCCGCATGTCGATCGGCTGGGTGAAGCTGTAGCTGATGCCGGGCATCTGGTCGAGCACTTCGCGGATGCGGGCGATCAGCGCGTCCTTGCTCGCCAGCTTCCACTCTTCTCTCGGCTTGAGCACGAGGAAGGTGTCGGTCTGGTTGAGTCCCATCGGATCGAGACCGATCTCGTCGGACCCTGCACGTGCCACGACCCCGGTGATCTCCGGAATCTGGCTCATGAGCGCCTGGTGGATCTTCAGGTCCAGCGCGGCCGTCTCTTCGAGACTCACCGAAGGCAGCTTCTCGATGCCGACGATGATGTCTCCCTCGTCCATCGGCGGCAGGAAGGTCTTGCCGACCTGGGTGTACACACCCGCGGCAACGGCGAGCATGAGGCCGGCCACGACGTACACCACGCGCTGATGGCCCATCGCCGACGTTAGGACCGGCTCGTAGAGTTTCAGCAGCTTGCGCGGCAGCCAAGGCTCCTCGTGCGAGACCTTCTTCAGTAGGAATGAGGACAGGACGGGGATGATGGTCAGCGACAGCAGCAGCGAGCTGACCAGCGCGAAGACGATCGTCAGGGCCACGGGGACGAAGTATTTGCCTTCGAGGCCCTGCAGGGTCAAGAGCGGCAGAAACACCGTGATGATGATCAGGATGCCGGCCGAAACCGGCACCGAGACCTCGCGCACCGCGCGCAGGACGATGTGCAGGCGCGGCGGTTGTCGACCGGCCGTTTCCTTGCCGAGGTGCTGGACGATGTTCTCGACCACCACCACGGCCGCGTCGACCAGCATGCCCAAGGCGATCGCAAGACCGCCCAGGCTCATGAGGTTGGCCGACATTCCGGCCGCGCGCATCATGATGAAGGTGCCCAGCGCCGACAGCGGAAGGATCACTGCGACGGCGACGGCGGCGCGCAGGTTGCCAAGAAAGACACCCAGCAGCACCAGCACGATCAGCGTGGCTTCGATGAGGGCCGTAGACACGGTGCCCACCGCTTTCTTGACGAGCTCGGCACGGTTGTAGAACACGTTGATCGTCACGCCCGCTGGCAACGCAGGTTTTAGTTCCTCGAGCTTCCGGGTCACGCCTTCGACGACTTTTTGCGCATTGGCGCCGGCCAGGCCGAGCACCAGACCCTCGACGGCTTCAGCATTGCCGTCCTTGGTGACGACGCCGTATCGCGTGACGCTGCCGTCGCGCACCGTTGCGACATCACCGAGCCGCGCCGGGCTCGTTCCCTTGTTGCTCACGACGATGGCGCGCAAGTCGTCTGCAGTCTTGATGTTGCCTTCGCTGCGGACCAGCAGTACTTCACCGCCCTCGCCAAGACGGCCTGCGCCGTCGTTGCGGTTGTTGGCCTCGATCGCGCTCTTGAGCTGACCGGTCGATACCCCGAGCGCCGCGAGCTTGACCGGATCAGGCACCACCTCGAAGCTGCGAACCTTGCCGCCGAGTGCGTTGACGTCGGCAACGCCGGGCACCGAGCGAAGCGCCGGCCGGATGACCCAGTCGAGCAAGGCGCGCCGGTCTTCGAGCGACATCTTCTCCGCGTCCACGGTGAACATGAACATCTCGCCGAGCGGCGTGGTCACGGGCGCCATGCCTCCGCTGATGCCGGACGGGAGGTCACCCGTGATGTTGGCGAGTCGTTCGGCCACCTGCTGCCGTGCCCAGTAGATGTCGGTGCCGTCCTGGAAGTCGACCGTCACGTCGACCAATCCGTACTTGGATACCGAGCGGAGCATCCGCTGCTGGGGAATGCCGAGCATCTCGACCTCGATCGGCCCGGCGATCCGGCTTTCGATCTCCTCCGGCGTCATGCCGGGTGCTTTCATGATGACCTTCACCTGTGTGCTGGACACGTCAGGGAAGGCGTCGATGGGCAGTTCGCGAAACGCGTACCAGCCGAAGCCGGCCAGCAGCGCGGTCGCGAGCAGCATGAACAGGCGCTGTGTCAGCGCAAATTGGACCAGACGGCTCAGCATGTCAGTTGCTTCCGCTCTTGCCCAGCCAGGCAGCCTTCAACGCAATCACCGATCCCGTGGCCACCTGCTCACCGGCACGCAGGTCGCCGGTCACCTGGACCGACTGGCCGGCGCTGGAGATGATGGTCACGGGCTTCGCCACGAACCCTTTCTCCGAGCGAACGAACACGTAGGCCTTGTCGTCCTGGCGAGCGATCGCGGGCAACGGGAGCGCCCAGCCCGCGGCGTTCGGTGTGAACGGCACCCGCACCTGGACCATCTCGCCGGGGCGAAGCAGGTTCGCGCCGCTCACCACCCGAGCCCGCAGCGTCACGCTCTGGTTGTCGCTCACGACGGCGCCGACAGACATCGGCGTGGCCTTCACGTCGCGCCCGACGACAGCAAGGGCGCCGTTATTGGCGGAAGAAAGTGCGTGCTGCCGATCGGCCGGCACCTGCACGTCCAGCCAAAGTTGCTGCGTGTTGACCAGGCGCAGCAGCGCGTCGGAGCCCTGGACGCGCTGACCTGTTTTCACTTCCAGCTCGACCACCGTGCCTGCGCTCCTGGCGCGCACGACCAGTCCATCCTGGAGACTGCCGCTGTCACCCATCTTGCGGATCGCGACCGGATCGACACCTGCCAGTCGCAACGATGCCTCGGCAAACCGCAGACGTGCGACTGCCTCCTGATTGCTGGCAGTCGCTTCCTGGACCCTGCGCTCGGGGATGATGCCTTCGGCAAAAAGCTGACGCTCTCGCGCGACCGTCTGCCCGGTCAGCCGCGCTTTGCTGGACGCTTCCAGAAGCTTGAGCTGCAGATCCCCGAACTCCGGACTGCTCAGGCGCAAGAGCGGCTGTCCTGCCTTGACGGTCTGCTGCTCGTCGACCAGCAGCTCTTCGATGCGACCGCCGAACGGTGCACTCACGATCTGGTTACCGCTGGGAGGCACCACGACCTTGGCCGGGTAGGCCATGCCGGCGATCGGCGCCTGCTTCTCGAGGGGTATCAGGGTGACGCCCAACGCCTGCATCTGCGTCGCCGAGACTGAAAATTCGGCGGAAACGGGTGTCGCCGCATTGACGCCGGCAATCAGAAAGAAAGTCTGGAGGCAGCCGAGCAGCGCGCGCCTGGCAAGAAGATAGGACATGAAAACTCCACGAACAAGCGGTATTGCCGTTCCCGGAACGACAAGTTCGATGCAGCTCGAGGGACGAGCTGAGGCGGCTTAAGTGGAGAAGACGGGAGGCGCTCGCCCGTCTGGCGGAACGGTGCGAAACAGTGGAATGGGTGGTCGACTTCGGTCCAGCCGCCAAGGAACGAGCGCCTGCGCAACCGGCAGCGTCAGGAGACTGACAAAAACGAAAAGTGGACCCAAAAATTGAGGTTCCATCGACGACGTAGACGGACCCACCTCGGCGGAAATACCGCGAATCGCAGAGAGCGAGTGGCCACCATGTGCCTTGAGTTCTGCGCCCGCTTCAGCGTTCGAGTCGTGATCATCTTCATCAACGTCACTAACCGCCATGCGGTTTTGATCATGCTGATCGGCGTGGGTGGAGTAACTGTCGACCCCTCCGTCATGGTGATGCTGGTGAAAAGGCGAGCTGACCAGATCGAACACGACCAGCACGACGAAAAGCCACTGGACGAGCGCTTTCCAGTCGAGCGGTGCAGCCGCTGCAAAAGGTCGTATGGGCCTGAAGTTCACAGGTACTTCGCCAGCTTCTTGAGTTCGGCAACCGCATCGGCAGACGTCCTCGGACCGACGCCGACATCAGTGAAGCAGTGATCGAGATGCTCTTGGATCAACAGCTTCTTGGCCGCCATGACGGCTTTTTCGACCGCGTGCAATTGTTGAGCGATGTCGGCGCACTCACGCCCCGCCACCATCATTTCGATGACGTTTTGGAGGTGACCATCCGCACGCTTGAGGCGTTTGATCAGATCTGGATGGGTCAGATGGCGATGTTCGTGCACGTCGTATCCTACCCCGGGGGATACGTTCAAAGAGTGAAGAACTTCAGTTTCTAGAAGCTTGGATGCGTAGTTGGTGATTGATTAAGTGATGTGACGGTGATTGCTGAGGACGTTTTTGACCAAAAATCGGGATCGTCTGCGGGCTGATCACATCAATCTAGAAGCGGTCAGATGCTGCGTAGGACGAGCCGCTTTGGACAAAGCTTCCACGCTTTCTCTCCGCTCGCTGTAACGGTCCACCAAGTGGTCCGATTGCACATGCGTAGTACTAGCAAGGCGTGCTCTGATTCGGTGATAGACAAGTGAAATGCCCGCCGAAGGTACTAGATTGGTCTGACATACCGCCATAAGATTACGCGGACCTGCTAGGGTTGGAACGCGTAGTGCAGAGCCATTGCAACAGCTCGAAAGTGTCTCGAAAAGCCGGGCAATTCATCCCCAACACGTCTATTTATCATCGTTGCATACATAGAGCGGCAAACATGCACTTTAATAAGCGTTGCAATTTAAAAACAGGCTATATCTAGATAACTCGAGAACTGTATGCTCTTCACGGTGTTATTCGAAGCTTAAGGAGCACAAATAAGGTGATATCCTGAGCTGAGATACAAGCGCAAAGGTCGCGCAACTTAGCATCTTTCATGTAAACGCAAATTAAAATGCCGACGCGGTTAAATTTAACTGGATTTAAATTGCTGAGTCATTTTTATGCAGCAAATTTTTAATAACTCAAGATCAATACAGCGTCGCGCCATACATGCCGCTACGGTTTTCGTGGTATTTGTCTGCTTATCTTTATTGATCGTCGACGTGTGGTTGGCGTTAAAGGCGCGCCAGCACGAGCTCAACCAAACCATCATCAGTAACACCAATTTAACTGCTGCGGTTGCTCAGGAACTGGATGGAATAGTTTCGGAGGTTGGAAATTTGTTAGAGAGCATTGCCTTTGAGTTGGATTTAGGCAGTGCTGATCCTCAAACTATTGATCATTTACAGCCGATCTTAAAGCATCATGCTGAAAAAAATAAGCATGTCCATGGAATATTTGTATATGACACGCAAGGTAATTGGCTTATTAACTCACAAGGCGTGTATCCGCTAAAAGCTAATAATGCGGATCGTGATTACTTCATCTATCACCTAGGTCACCCGTCACTCGCGATCAGAATTGGCAAGCCGATTGTCAGTCGCTCGACAGGTAAATGGATTATTCCTGTCTCACAGCGTTTAAATGATAAAAAGGGTATGTTCGCTGGAGTTGTTCTCGCCACGATTGAAGTGGCGCACATCAGGAGTTTGTTAGAGGGCTTCAATATTGGTCGACAAGGTTCACTCACCTTTGCGTTGCAAGACGGAACGATTCTCGTAAGAAGACCATTCGCTGAAGAGAATATGGGTAAGGCCTTAGTCGGCGGGCGCTTACAGTCAGAATTCATTTCTAGCTCAAGTGGGAACTACGAACTTGTATCACTGATCGATGGAATTGAACGTCTTGGCAGTTTCCGACACACGCCCAATCATCCGCTACTTGTAACAGTAGCAGTGTCGAAAGAGGAGATGCTAGAAGATTGGAGAAAAACAACCGCTTTGCAAACGGTCTGGATATTATTGCTCTGCATTATCACAGCAGTTGCTGGTGGCTATATCGTACGCTCTGTGAGACAACGCGCGAAAGTCGAACTCTCTCTTGGGGAAACACGAGACGAGCTAACAAAATCTAATGCCCGATTATCGCAACTCGCAAGTCATGACGGTCTTACTGGACTAGCTAATAGACGGAGTTTCGATGAAATATTAGATCGTGATTTTTCTGAGTCGCTAAGATCTGGAAACGCGTTGGGATTGATTATGATTGATGTTGATCACTTCAAAAAATACAACGATCTTTATGGACACCCTCAGGGTGATCGATGCTTGCAGCAAGTCGCACTGGCAGTACAGTCAACTGCTCGTCGGCCGATGGACTTTGTGGCACGTTACGGCGGTGAAGAAATAGTTATGGTTCTCCCTGCCACCGATACCGAGGGAGTCCATGTGGTAGCTGAAGCAGCTCGAGCAGCAGTCGAAAGTCTTAAAATTATACATTCCGCCAGTTCGTCAGGGTTTGTGACGATTTGCGCAGGAGTTGCTGTTCGAACAGCTAATTCGCGTTTTTTGAATGCCGAAGAGTTGTTGCAAAATGCAGATGAAGCCTTGTACCGCGCTAAAGAATCTGGCCGCAATAAAGTAGCTACATAGATAAACTCATTTCAAAGAGCCAAAACATCTTGAGAGTTTTGATGATTAAACGTGGTGCAGTTTTCAGGAATGTAAGTTTCAACAGCAACGTAAATACTCTGCAGCAATTTTATAAAATGCAATAATACGCTCTTTCGGTATATGAAACTTTTTCGGCCCACTTGGCGCGCTGGAGAAGTCTAAATATTTTCATGGCTTGAGATGGAATGGCAAGACAACAAGCCTCGGTTGAGCTTATTGTCTTTCAGAGCTAAACATTCGTTAACTCATTAATTGGTTTGGCGTGTCGACCTAAAATCAGGACTCAATGAAGAAGTCCACCTTGCCGTCGTCCAGGTCGTAGCGGGCGCCCACGACCATCAGCTTGCCGGCCTTGATCGGGTCGATCATCGACGGTTCCGCCGTGCGCAGCCGTTCCACCGTGCGGCGCACGTTCTCCCGCACCGCGCCGTCGAGGAGCTCCTCGCTGGATTTCGGGCCCATCGCCTTGGCCTTGAGCACGGCCGGAATGATCGGCTCGACCATCTGCCCGATGCTGCCCGGGAAGACCGTGTTCTTCTCCACCACAGACACCGCGGCGTCCACCGCGCCGCAGCGCTCGTGGCCCAGCACCAGGATCAGCGGCACGTTGAGCACCTGCACCGCGTACTGGATGCTGCCCATGGCGACCGTATCGATGGTGTTGCCGGCATTGCGCACGATGAAAAGCTCGCCCAGGCCGGTATCGAACAGCAGTTCCGGCGGCACGCGGCTGTCGGAGCAGCCCACCAGCACCGCGAAAGGCACCTGCGCACGCGCGATGGCCAGCCGGCGGTCCTTGTCGCGCATGGTCTTGAGCGACGGCTTGTCGTTCAGGAAGTCGTCGTGACCCTGCTTGAGCTTGGCGAGCGCCTGTGCCGGGGTCATGGTGGTCTTGGGACCATCGGCGGCATGGGACGAGAGGACGCCCGCGCTGGCAGCCAGGCCCAGGGCGCCGTAGCCCAGGCGGAAGAAGGAACGGCGTGAAGAGTCGAGGGGATACATCGGAGTGCTTTCTTAATGTTGAGGAATCTGAATGAGCTGCGCCAGTTGGCCGGCCGCATCATAGGGAACATGCGGGCTGTGCAACCTACCCAACTACCCTGACGGCGCTATGACCGCCATAGCTGACCGTGAAGGAAAAACATAATCCAAATCCAGCTGGCGCTTCGGAACTTATAGAAAGTGGAACTGCTATCGGTCGCAAGGATTGCAATTACTAGCGCTTACCTAAAGTGCCACTTCAGCTACAGAATGCGTTTTAAGTTCATCTCCCAACTTTCGGCGAGCGCCGCATAAATGCCAAAATGACTGCCTAAGCTGCCAGTCGATTGGTCATTTCGCCTGCATTGATCGTGACCATTAATAGATTCACTTGGATGGCTATGCCGGTCATTTCGCGCAAGGCATCGATGGAGGCATTGATTTGCAATAAATTGTCGCTAATGGCACTAAAGCTCTTGCAAACCCATGCAGATCTTCGCCACACGACCGCTGTGGAGCTTGTTCGAACCTTCCGACTAAAGTGCGAATACATTTTATAGAGTCATGCTCTCTTGTTTGGGCTTGCAATGGCTCTGGATGTTGCTCGCAGCGCATGGTCCTAGGCAATCTATTGCAATCTGCTTAAGTTTGCCTTCCAGCATATCGATGACTGGAAAAAATATCGGTCGACGATCGCATTCGTCAAGGCGTAGGGTAGGAAGCCAATGCAGTTTCGAGACAGTTTGAGTTGATGTTTCTCCACGAGCTCAAAGGTTGCGATGCAGGATTTAACCAATCAGAGATTTTGTGACCAGATTACTTCAACATGCGTAATCAAGTCAAATTTGAACACGTGTTCCCAACTCGACTACACGATTGTGAGGCAACTGCAGAAACTCTCCAACATTTCCCGCGTTGCGCGACATCATGGCAAATAGCGCTTCACGCCAATGCGTCATCCCGGAACCGCGTGTGGGAATGACAATTTCACGAGAAAGAAAGTACGACACCATTTCCAAGTCGATCGTTAAACCCTTGTCGAGGCAAAGTCGCAGCGCATTGGGCACATCCGGTACATCCTTGAATCCATAGCTCACCACAACTCGCCAAAATCCGTTCACCAGAGGCTCGACAGTCAGTCGTGCTCTGTCCGGTACCCACGGGACATCTTCGAACCGGACAGTCAGGATGATGTTCTTGTCGTGGAGCACCTGGTAGTGCTTGAGGTTGTGAAGCAAGGCCTGCGGAACCGTTCCGGCGTTGGCCACCGCATAGACGGCGGTCCTTGACACCCGGCGGACCTCGGGATCATTCGCCAGCGCTTCGATGAATGGGAGGAGATCTGGGTCATCTCGTTGGATGTGTTGGATCAGAAGCTCGCGTCCGCGCCGCCATGTCGCCATGACGGCAAAGATCACGCTACCCATCACGATAGGGAACCAGCCGCCCTGCCAGAATTTCAGCGAGCACGCGATAACCAGCACAAGATCGACGACCAGGAAAGCGCCCGTAGCTGCCCAGGCCAGCGACAACGGATAACCCCAGGCGTGTCGAACGACGAAGAATGTCAGCAGGGTCGTGATTAGCATGGTGAGCGTCACGGCGATGCCGTAGGCAGAGGCCAAGGCCGACGAAGTACCGAATCCCACCATGGCAAGCAGCACTGCGATCATGATCAACCAGTTGACAAGCGGCACGTAGATTTGCCCGACCTCCTCCTCCGAGGTTTGCAGAATCCGCATCCTTGGCAGGAGGCCCAGCTGGATGGCTTGTTTGGTGAGCGAGTAGGCTCCCGAGATGGTGGCCTGCGAGGCAATGACAGATGCCAAGGTTGCCAGCACCACCGCCGGAATCAACCATGCCGTCGGAAAGAGCCAGAAGAACGGGTTCGCCAGTGCGCCTGGGTCGGTCATGAGCAGTGCGCCTTGGCCCATGTAGTTCAGCGCCAAGGCGGGAAGCACGAATGAGCTCCAAGCCAGTCGTATCGGCTTCTTCCCGAAATGGCCCATGTCGGCATAGAGGGCCTCAGCTCCCGTGAGCGCAAGCACGATGGAGCCCATGACCAGGAACAGATGCCATCCCCGCGCTTGGAGAAACTCGACAGCGCGAAGCGGGTTCAGTGCGGTAAGGATGGCCGGCTGCGCCACGATCTGAACGACTCCAGTCAACGCAAGAACCGTGAACCAGACGATCACGATCGGTCCGAAGAGTTTGCCCACCACAGCGGTACCGAAACGCTGCCCCAGGAAAAGGCCCACGATGACGGCCATGGACAGAGGCATCACATACGGCGTGAGTGCCGGCGTGATGGTCTCCAGTCCTTCCATTGCGCTGAGGACTGAGATGGCAGGCGTGATGACCGCGTCTCCGTAGAACATCGATGCGCCCAGTACCCCAACCAGAAGCAATACCGTGTGCCGCCGCGGCGTACCTCCGGCAGCCTTGGCTGCCAGTGCCGTCAGGGCCATGATGCCGCCCTCGCCGCGGTTGTTCGCGCGCAGGATCAGCACCACGTATTTCAAGGTAACGACGACCATCAGCGCCCACAAGATGGTCGAGACGACACCGACAATGTTGGCTGCGTCCATCGTCAGCGAGTGTGCCGGGTTGAACACCTCCTTCATCGTGTAAAGCGGGCTGGTGCCGATATCGCCATAGACGACACCGAGGGCGCTCAAGGTCAGAACGCCCAGGTTTTGCCGGGATGGCGACATGTTTTCTTTCGGTGTGGGAATCTAGCCTGCTTGCCGGATTTATCACTATTTGGGGATCGAGTTGCGCTTACCGGTTGGACTCAACCCGCTGCGCTGCGCGCGAGAGGGTAACCCGATAGCGGGCCAGCATTCGCACGGGATTAGTCGGGTGGAAAGACAGGCGTAGCTCAGGGCTTAAGGTCCGCCGCCAAGGAGTACTTCGTTAGGGTCGAAGAGGCGTCGCCATGACGGTCCGCGCCTCCTATTGGCGCCTCAGGTTTGAGGCTCGAAGGTGTCTAGTACAGCCGGGGCGATTCAGTCAGGAGCCGGCTGTAGCTGCGCTCGCGCAACGAACCGTAGAGGAGGATGCGTGGCGCATGCATCGCCCGTGTCGTGGGATACAGGCATTGGGTGTCGGGCTGGTGAAGCTGGTTTGCATCAAGGTTCGGCAGGTCAGAGCTTGGCAACACGCTGGCCTTTTTCGTTGATCACAACTTCGCCGTCTTCCTTTGAGAACGCGCCTTGCTGCAGCGCCGCCAGGATCTCAAGCACGGCTTCTGACGGCCGGCAAAGGCGGGTCACCAGCGGCGTGACAACGATCGGCCTGTTCATCAGGATCGGGTGCTGCAGCATGAAGTCGATCAGCTGGTCGTTGGTCCACTTCCGGTCATCCAGGCCGAGCTCGTCGTAGGGCGAGCCCTTTTGCCGCAGCACGTCGCGCACCGGTACCCCCATGGCGGCGATCAGTCGCTCCAGCGTTGCGCGATCAGGCGGGGTTTTCAGGTATTCGACGACGGTAGGTTCCTCACCCGTGTTGCGGATCAGCGCGAGCACGTTGCGCGAGGTGCCGCAGTTGGGGTTGTGATAGATCGTGATGCCGCTCAAGGATCAGTTTTCAAGTTGAGAAGGATGGGGGGCGTTCAGCCCATGTTGAGCCGGTGGCTCAGTTCTACTTCGGCGCGGACGGCCTTCTACCCTTCTCGACGTGTGCTAAGTCACATGTAGTGCTAATTTGGTAATGCATGTAACGCAAAAGCATTACAAAATGCATATACTTGTTACATGAACACACATAACCAACATGATGTCTGGTGGACTGAAAGGCCGCAAAAATCAGTTGCTTTTTCACGCTCTGTTGCAGGCTACAACACGCGAACTGTGCCTGCTGGCCGACGAGTTTGGGCGGCAACTGTCCTCATCACACTGTTCGTGCCAATTGTCGTCTTTTGTATCAAAGTAGCAACAGTCTGGAGCGCTTGAAATGCAGAACAAATCGACTTTTCGCCAGCCTGAATTTTGGGACAGTGCCCCGTCACAACTTGAACGGCTCACTCATTTCAGCCGGTTAGAAGAAAAGCAGCAAAGAGCAGAAGGATGGCGGCGAAATTTTCTGTACACCACAGGATTCGCATTGGCCTTGATCCTGATGTTTTTGGTTACCAAGGTTTGGCGCTGAGGACTGGACGGGGTCACGTTGTCCGCGCCGAAGTAGAACTGAGCCACCGTGCCGATTGAATAATGAGCCAGGGGTGGGAGCCGACGTTTTGATGGTCGGCTGTTGATAAGTGTATGGCTTGCCCTGTTTTTCTCCTTGCTGTGGGTTGAGGTTCGCGTGGCAAGCCGTGGAGGGCGAAGCCCGGAACGGCTTGCCACGCGAAGCGCGTTCACTCTGCTGGGGTAGCAGGGCCTGAGCCGTTGCCGGTCTGTCGGGCATGCTCCCGGGCCCTGATGTGTTTCTTCGCCGTGGCACTGCTGTGCAGGAAGCGGTGGCTCTCGTTGCCCGTCTCGACGATGTGGCAGTGGTGGGTGAGCCGGTCGAGCAAAGCCGTGGTCATCTTGGCGTCGCCGAAGACCGTCGACCACTCAGCGAAGTCCAGATTGGTTGTGATCACCACGCTGGTGTGTTCGTAGAGTTTCGACAGTAGGTGGAACAGCAAGGCCCCGCCTGCCTGACTGAAGGGCAGGTAGCCGAGTTCGTCGAGGATCACCAGGTCCATTCGCAGCAGCCCGCTGGCGATCCGGCCAGCCTTACCTTGCGCCTTCTCTTGCTCAAGTGCATTGACCAGGTCGACCGTGGAATAAAACCGCACACGCTTTGCGTGGCGGGTAAGTCCGCTAACGCCCAGCGCGGTGGCCAGGTGGGTCATGCCGGTGCCGGGCCCGCCGACCAGCACAGCGTTGTGCGCGGCCTCGGTGAACTCCAACGTCGCGAGTTTGGTTAATGAGTCTTTGGTCCACCACCGACGCCGAGAAGTCGAAGCCAGCCAGGTCCCGGTCAACGGGGAAGCGGGCCGAGGTCATCTGGTACTGGGTCGAGCGCATGGCCCGGTCAGTGGTTTCGGCCTGCAGGAGGTGTTCGACCAGCCAACGTGAGGCGTCCAGGCCGGAGCTGGCGCCCTGTTCTTCCAAGTCGCACCAGGCGCCCGCCATACCATGCAGGTGCAATGCTTTGAGCTCTACAGTCACATCACGCATGGCCGACCTCCTGTCCGCGCAAGCTGTCGTAGCGGGCCGTGTTGGCCAGTGGCGGTGTCGAGATCTGCAGCCCTGTTTCTGCGGAGACAGGCGTTGCCGGTGCGTTGAGCCGACCGATCACATTGACCACATGCTCGACGCTGACGCGCCCTGAAGGCAGCCGGCTCTCCATCACCAGTTCCGCGGCGACCACGACAGCATCCAGCCCTGCCCGCGGCACGATGGACAACACCTGGGCCTTGACCCGGTCCCCACCATCCTGCCGCAGCAATGCTCGCCTTAGCTGCTGCAGCGCGGGCGGCATGTCTGCGAAGGGCGCGCCGTTCCTCAGGGCACCAGGCTTACGCTGAACCAGTGGGATGTAGTGCTGCCAGTCATAGCGTGTTCCGCCGGCGTCGCTCAGTCGCTCGTGGCGGGCGACCACCACGTCATCGGCAACAACGACCACGCTGCCCGGATACAGGCGGGTACTGACCATTTGCCCTGCCAGCTCACACGGCACTGAGTACCGGTTGCGGGCCACCGACACCATGCAGGTGCTCGACACCCGAGCGGGCTTCTCCACATAACCGTCGAAGGCCTCGGGCATCGGCATCAGGGGGGGCCGCTCGTGCTCAAGCATCTCGGCCACGCTGAATTGGCTGTGCTCAGGGTGGCGGACCTCGTTCCACAGGGCACGACAGCGCTCGCTGAGCCAGGCGTTGAGCTCGACGAAGGAGCCGAAGCGGTGCTTGGCCGCGTCAATCCAGATGCGTCGCCGGCTGTCCTGGACATTCTTCTCCACACGGCCCTTCTCCCAGCCGGAGGCCACGTTGCAGAAGTCGGGGTCGTACAGGTAATGTGCGCACATCACCGCGAAGCGCGCGTTGACCGTGCGGCCCTTGCCTTTGTGAACCTTGTCGACCGCAGTGCGCATGTTGTCGTAGATGCCGCGGAGCGCCACGCCGCCGAGGGCGGCAAACGACCGCGTGTGTGCATCGAACAGCATCTCGTGGCCCTGGCTGGGGTAGGCCACCAGCCAGAAGGCCCGGCTTGCGCACAGCTTCATGTGCGACACCTGGGCGCGGTAATAAATGCCGCCGACGACCAAGCCTTCTTCGCTCCAGTCGAACTGGAAGGCCTCGCCTAACTCGAAGCTCAGCGGTACATACGCCTTGACGTTCGCGGCTTGGCCAACGCCTTGGCGCCAGGCCCGGACAAAGTCTGTGACCGCAGAATACCCACCGGTGTAGCCGGCAGCTTTGAGCTCGACAAGCAGTGCTCGGGCGGTCCGCCTCTCCTGCTTGGGCCGCCTGGCGTCGGCAGTCAGCGACAGCTGGAGCACCGCCTCGAATGAGCTGAGTTTGTTGGGCCGCGGGTCTCGCCTGTACTTGGGAAGTTCTGTTCCCGGCGCTCGCAGCCACTTCGATACTGTGTTTCGCGACAGCCCCGTCATCCGCGCGATCTCGCGCTCGGAAAGGTTGTCGCGCTGGTGCAGCCGCCGGATCCTGCCAATCATGTCCTTGGTGATCACTCCTCGAACCCCGCTGCTTAAATAAACAGCAGGGTAGATTGAACACCTGGCTCACTTTTACTTCGGCACTACCTCTAAAAGTGGCTCAGTTTCCGGTCGGCGTCAACACTCCGTTTCAGTCTTGGTCTCAAGGTACCGGAAAAGAGGATCGTATTTGCCCATGCTTGAAGCTTACGAGAACTGACTCTGGCTTACCTTGGTTAGATTGGGGTTCATTGCTTGGTCCTTGTGTCGCGTCTCAATGCTCGCTTTCGCAACTTCCCACCACAAACATGTCGATGACGCGCACCGCTACTATCATCCAACCCTAAGATTACTCACAAGATCTAAGGCATGTCATTTTGGAAGCATCTCAACCGTTCTCAGCCTGCCACGCTTTTCCTAGTCAGTGCCTCACGTTTCTTTAGATCGACCCGTCCCAATCCTCTCTACAGCGCTGGTGAAAGCAGGCTGAAACGGCTTGCCAAGGTGCTCATCGAAGCCGGCCGCCAATGCACGAGGACGATCGTCCGGCCGCGCGAAGGCCGGCAGTGCGATGGCAGGCACACTTCGCAGTCCACTCTCGCGTAGCTGCTTCAGCATCGTGTAGCCGTCCATGCGGGCATGGCGATGTCCGAGACGATCAGATCGAAAAGGCGTGGAGCCGCGACCACGAGCGCCTCCTGCGCGCTCCCGGATCTTCTCCGGTCCCCGCTACGGGGTGGTCGGTCTTCGGACTGAAGGTATATACCAACAGGCTGGCGAGAACGCCAGTGCTGGCTTATTTCGCCCAGGCCGGCGGATGGCGTGCCCACTCCTTGAGGAATTCGAGCAGATGCCGCACACGCGTAGGCATATTGCGGCGGGTCGAAAACACCACTTGGATGTCCATAGCTTCAGGTTGGTCGTCGGGTAGGAGCCTTTCGAGGCTGCCAGCCCGTAGTTCCTCAGAAACCATGTAATGCGGATGCACCGAGATGCCGGTGCCCAGCAGCGCCGCCTGCTTCAGCGCGTCGCCCAGGTTGGAACGCACCGTGCCGCGCACCCGGATCTCGCGCGATGGCTCGCCTTGAAACCGCCATAAACCGGATTCGGACTTGACGGTGTGCACTAGGCAGTTGTGTCGCGCTAAGTCCTCGATGGTCGCCGGCCGGCCGTAGAGACGCAGGTAAGCCGGGGCCGCCACGACCACCTGGGGAGAGCGCATTAGCAGTTGCGCCACGTAACTCGCGTCCTGCAGCGATGCAGCGATGCGGATCGACAAGTCCAGCGCCTCCGCCACCAGGTCAGAACGGCCGTCGTCGTGCACCACGGTTACCTCGATGTCCGGGTAACGGGTCGTGAACTCCGCCACCACGCGCATCAGGTGGTGCGTGCCGAAGGAAGGCGGCGTGCCGACCCGGATCGCGCCGCGCGGCAGGTTCACGGCGTCGCGCACCTCGCCTTCCATGACCTCGTAGCGCTCCAACAGCTCGCGCGCCGAGGCCAGCACTCGTGCGCCGGCCTCGGTCAGCGAGACCTGCCTGGAACTGCGTTTGAGCAACTGCGCGCCCATGTTGGACTCCAGTGAGGCGATCTGCTTGGTGATCGTCGCCTTCGACAGCGAGAGCTGCATCGCCGCCCGGGAGAAGCTGCCGCAGCGGGCAACTTCGGTAAAGATCTGAAGGCTGCGGAGACGGTCCATAGCGGCGCTCTCAGTTTCGAAATTGGAAACCTCGGATTCTCGTATCGGGTGCTCCGCGCACCAAGCGTGTTCCTAAACTTAGGTTCTGGAGACACAAAAGAATGACCTATCGTCCGCCCTCGAGCGCAGCCGCCGCGGCGGCCGAGCTGCCTGAACTGACCCAGCAGCTGCACTACTTTTTCCACCAGATGGACGAGCGCCGCTACGACGCCATGCTGGCGCTCTTCACCGATGACGCCCGCTGGCTGCGCCAGGGCCAGTGGCTCCTGGGCAAGGCAGCCATTGAAGCGGCGCTGCGGGCCCGGCCCGCCGATCAGGACACGCGTCACGTCATGAGCAATGCCCATATCGCCGCTCTAGATGGCGACCATGCGGTGCTTGAGGCCTACATGACTGCCTACCGATATGCCGTCGCCGCGGACGGCGTGCTGCCGAGCTGCGCCGGTCCGCTGCGCCTGAATCTGACGACTACTGTGTTCTGTCGCGACGCGAGCGGGGACTGGCGCATTGCCGAGCAGCGACTCGTGCCGGCCGTCGCTCTGACCAACTCTGTGGTCTGACCAACTCGGCACCTACGCCCCATGACCGACCTCCCCGCGTCCTTCGTACACCAGAGTCCCGCCACTCGCCTGATCTTCGGCGACGGCGCTGTCAACGCCCTGCGCACGGAACTGCCGCTGCTGCGCATCCGCCGGCCAATGCTGCTGGCCGGCGCCCGCACCCGGGAGTCGGTCTTGTTCGCCCGTGTGCTGGAGGCGCTAGACGGCCAGCTCCACGAACTGGCGGATGCGGTGCCGGCTCACTCTAGCGTCGGGCTGGTCGAACGCCTGGCGGCGCAGGCCCGAGATGCCGGGGTGGACTGTTTCATCGCCGTGGGCGGCGGCAGCGCATCGGACACGGCCAAGGCCGTGGCACTGCTACTGGCCGAAGGCGGCCGGCTGGCCGATCACGCGGTGCGCTTCACGCCGCCCACGACGCTAGTGGTACCGCCGCTGCGCGCCGACAAGCTGCCCATCGTGGCCGTACCTGGCACCGCCTCGGGCGCCGAGGTTACCGGCAGCCTGGGCGTGCGCGACGACGACGGCGCCAAGCTGCTGTTCTCCGACGTCCGCCTGGCCGCGCGTCTCGTGCTGATCGATCCGGTGGCCAACCTCGACGTGCCAGCCGCGCTTATGTGCGCCACTGGCATGAACGGCTTGGCCCATTGCATTGAGGGGCTGTACTCGCGCGAACGCTCGCCGCTGGCGGAAACCATCGCGCTTGACGCGATAGCCCGCTTTGCCGAGGCGCTGCCCGCCGTGCACCTGCGGCCCGGCGATGCCGCAGCACGGGGCCGGCTGCTCTACGCGGCGCACCTCTCGGGGCAGGTGTTGCTCAATGCGCGCACCTGCCTGCACCACGCGATCTGCCACGCCATCGGCGCCGTTACCGGCGTTGGCCATGGCGACGCCAACGCGGTGATGCTGCCATACGCCGTCGCCTTCAATGCCGAGGCTGCCGCCACGGTGCTGGCCCGCGCCGCCGCCGCTCTGGGCACGCACGCCCAGACCGGCGCCCTGGTGCCGGCCCTGCGCGCCCTACAGTCCGCCGCCGGCGTGCCTACCCGTCTGCGCGACATCGGCGTGCCGGCCGCCGCGCTGGAGCGCATCGCCGCCAAGACGATGCGCGAGCGTGGCCTCCACTACAACCCGCTTTCGGTGAGCGGCGCACACGAGGTGCGCGCCCTGCTAGACGCGGCCTTCTAATTCCCAACCGACCACCACCCTCAAGAGGCCCCTGCATGACCTTCCGTATCGTCCCCTCAAACGCCACGCTCGGCGCTCGCGTCGAAAACCTCGACCTGTCCCGCCCGCTGTCCGAAGCGGACTTCCAGGTCCTGCTGCAGGCGCTTGGCCGCCACGGCGTTCTGAGCTATCCGAAGCAGGACCTGACGGCGGAACAGCTGCGCGATTTCTCGCGGCGCTTCGGCCAGCTGGAGGTCAACGTCTCCGGCCTCTACCAGGAAGCCGGCCTGCCCGAGGTCATGGTGCTGTCGAACATTGTCGAGAACGGCAAGCCGATCGGCCTGTCCGACGCGGGGCAGGATTGGCACACCGACATGTCGTACAGCCGCATGATCGCCTTCACCAACGTGCTCTATGGCATAAAGATCCCGCACCGCGACGGGCAGCCGCTGGGCAATACCGAGTTCTGCAACATGCATGCCGCTTGCGACGGCCTGCCGGAGGAACTTAGGCAGCGGCTCGACGGTATGACCGTGCTGCACGACTTCGACAAGTTCTGGGAAATGATGCGACGCGAACGTGGCAGCGCACGGCCGCCGCTCACGGCGGCGCAGCGTGCGGCCAAGCCGCCGGTGTCGCACCCATTGTTCCTCACGCACCCGATCACTGGGCGCAAAGTGCTCTATTGCAACCCCGGCTACGCCGTGCGCATCAACGAGTTGGACGAGGCCGAGAGCCAACGCACGCTGGATTTTCTGTTCGAGCACCAGACCCGCCCCGATTATCGCTACGCCCATCGCTGGCAGGTCGGCGACCTGCTGATGTGGGACAACATGGGCACCATCCACAACGCGATCCCCGACTACCGCCCCGACGAGCCGCGGCTGATCAAGCGCTGCCAGGTCATGGCCACCCGCTTCTTCCACGACGACGGCACCCCGCGCGCCGCTGAGGTGACGCAATGCGAGGCGCAGCCCGCGTGAACGCCCGGGCCAGACCGACGCCGCGCGACGCGGCCGGCTGCTACAGCATTGACGACCTGCGCGCGCTGGCGCGCCGCCGGCTGCCGCGCGCGGTGTTTGACTTCTATGATGGCGGCGCCGAGGACGAGGTCACGCTGGCCGAGAACCGCGCCGCCTACAACGGCTGGCGCCTGTCGCCGCGCGTGCTGGTCGACGTCGCCGAGGCCCACACCCGCTGCGAGTTGGTGGGCGCCGAGGCCGGCCTGCCGGCGGTCGTCGCGCCCACTGGTGCGGCCGGCTTTGGATATCGAGGCGCCGACCTGGCGCTGGCGCGCGCGGCCGCGAAGATGGGCATCCCCTACACCCTGTCGAGCAGCGCCACAACCGCCATCGAAACCATCGCCGACAAAGCGCCAGGGCGGCTGTGGTTCCAGGCCTATGTGCTGCGCAACCGCGAGTTCTTCTGGCAGCTCATCGAGCGGGCTCGCGTCGCCGACTACGAGGCGCTGGTCATTACGGTCGACCTGCCGGTGGGCGGCAAGCGAGAGCGCGACTTCCACAACCACTTCTCCATCCCGTTCCGCTTCTCGGGGCGCAACGTGATGGACTTCGCCTCCCGTCCGCGCTGGGCGGTGGACATGCTGCGCCACGGCATGCCCGTGATGGAGAATCTGCGCGGACTGGAGGCCGCGGCCACCAGCGCAACGGCCATCGCGTCGTCGGTCGGCCGCAGCTACGACCCGTCGTTCGACTGGGCCCGCCTGGCCGAGGTGCGCGAGCGCTGGCCGCGCAAGCTGATCGTCAAGGGCGTGAGCCGGGGCGACGACGCGCAGCGGCTGCTCGCCCTGGGCGTCGACGCCATCGTGGTCTCCAATCACGGAGGCCGCCAGCTCGACGGCGCCATGCCGACCTTGCAGGCACTGCCGCAGGTGCTGGAATCGGTGGCCGGCCGGCTACCGGTGCTGGTGGATGGCGGCGTGCGGCGCGGCAGCGACATCGCCAAGGCCCTTGCTCTAGGCGCCCAAGGCGTGTTGCTGGGCCGCGCAACGCTCTACGGTGCAGTGGCCGATGGCGACGCTGGCGCGCAGCGGGCGCTCTACATCCTGCATGACGAACTTCTGCGCACCCAGCGCCTGTGCGGCGCGCCAAGCGTGAACGACTTGGGGCCGGAACTACTACGGCCTTGGCCAGCGCTGTCTGTCCTTCCTGCCACGACGGTGGCCGACCCCGGTGACGCTGGCACGCAGCGGCATCCGGCGCGGGCAGCCGACGTCGCGCGGCGCACGGGCCTGTTCGTAGCGTCCTGATTACATCAACAAAGGAGACAAATCCATGACCAGAAACACTGCATACAGCCTTTCCCGCCGCTGCGCCCTGCGCGTGACCGCACTGGCCGCCCTGCTGAGCGTCTTGGGTCCGATGGCGTTCGCCCAGTCGGAGTACCCCAACCGACCGATCCGTTTGGTCGTGGGCTACAGCGCAGGCGGACCGACCGACGTGCTGGCACGCGTGCTCGGCCAGGACATGGCCGGCGCCCTCGGCCAGTCGGTGGTGGTGGACAACAAGCCTGGCGCCAACGGCAATATCGCTACCGAGTTCGTGCAGCACGCCGCACCCGACGGTTACACACTGATCATGAACACCATCTCGCACAACGTGAATCCGCTGCTGCAGCCGGACCGCGTGAAGTACGAGCCAGTCAAAGACTTCACCCCGATCGCGCAGGTCGCCGTGCTGCCGCAGATCATCGTGGTGGCGGCGGACTCGCCTTACAAGACTTTGGGTGACTTGGTAAAACAGGCTCAGGCCAAGCCCGAGGGCGTCAGCTACGGCACGGCTGGCGTCGGCGGCTCGGCGCACTTGGCTGCGGTGCTGCTGGAGCAGCGCAGCAAAATTCGCATGAATCACATCCCCTTCAAGGGCAATGCTCCGGCACTGACCGAGGTAATGTCGGGCCGTGTCGACTTCATGTTCTTTCCGATGATCGGCGCGGCCGAGTTCGTCAATGCCGGCAAGATCCGCGTGCTGGCCGTGGCCGCTGGCACACGTCATCCCGACTACCCGGGCGTGCCGACCACAGCCGAGCTGGGCTACGCCGGCTTCGAGGACTACGCGCAGCCGATTGGCTTCATTGGCCCGGCAGGCCTGCCCGCACCTATCGTGGAGAAGCTGGACAAGGCCATCGCTGCCGCGCTCGCCAAGCCAGCAACCGAGGCGCGTCTGAAATCCCTGGGCGCTGAGATCAAGTACCGCGGCCCGGCTGACTACCGCACGTGGCTTGGCCAGGACCGCACACGCTGGGCGCAGCTGATTAAAAGCGCCAACATCAAGGCCGAGTAATGCGCTGGATCAATTTCTCACTACCCGGTGCGGCGCAGCAAACCTACGGTCGGCTCCCCGACGATGACCGCGTGCACGCCGTACGCGGCACGCCCTGGGGTGCGCACGAAGACAGTGGCCAGATCCTGCGGCTGGTCGACGTGAAGATCGTAGTACCGCTCGTCCCACGTACTTTCTACGCTGCTGGCCTCAATTACGTGAAGCACATTCACGAGTACGCGGCCCAGAGCGGCACGACGGTCCAAGTGCCGCAGCAGGCCGACATTGGTTACCGCGCCGTGAATGCGCTGGTGGCGCACGAGGAGAACGTCGTTATCCCCGCCGATGCTAAGCAGGTCGAGTACGAGGGTGAGGTGGTCGTGGTCATTGGCCGCCGCGGCCGTGACCTGAGCCCCGAGCAGGCGTTGGATTGTGTGTTCGGCTACACCATCGGAAACGACGTGAGCGAACGGCTATGGCAGAAGTCCGACCGCACCTTCTGGCGCGCCAAGAACGCAGACACCTTCAAGCCGATGGGGCCGTGGATCCAGACGGAATTCGACATCACTAAGGCCGAAACGACCGTGCGCCTCAACGGCGAGACGCGCACCCATTTCCAGACGGCCGAAATGCTGTTCGACATCCCCACCTTTATCAGCCGCATGAGCCGATACCTCACGCTCCACCCCGGAGACGTGATCTGGATGGGCACCGATGGACAGTCGCCGCACCTAAAGGCCGGCGACGTAGTGGAGGTCGAGGTGTCGGGACTGGGTGTGCTGCGCAATAATTTCGTCGCGGGGTCATGCGGCTAAGACAGCCGCCAGCGTCGGCCAAGCATGCCATTCGTATCCGAAATACGACAACTAGGATGGTCCCACCGGCGCAGCCCGACAAGCTGTGTGCGGCCGTCGCGGACGGCGTGCCCATGGTCGTACAGGATGCCTTGTCGGCCATCGGCAACCAGATTATCGAGAACATACACAAGTACAACCTGCGCAATCTCGGCAAGGAGACGGTCAGCATCAACGTCAGCGCCGAAGCGCCGGAACTGACCAGCTAGAAGTGCAACTTCCAGCACTTCCGCTACAGCGGCGACGCGCAAATCCACATCAACGCGCTCGTCAGCGCCATGAGGCAGATCGTTGATGCCGCTGCTTCAACCCTTCCGCGAGGACTCGGTGGACATGATCTATGCGCTGCTCCCACAGGCAAAGATCCTTGTACCAAGGGTTAACAAGTTTTTGCGACTTCCTGCGGTTTCCTGCAGGTTCGTTTTTTATCCTACACCGGACAGCTGACGGCGAATTTCGGTCGATCGATCCCAGAGGTTCGGCGTAAACGCTGACGAATACCCAGACACGAAATGCTTGCACTCGCCCGTGACCGGATCGAACACATGGCGCGCGATCGAGCCGATGTTGGCGCCGTACACATGGATGCTGATCGAGCATTGGTCCGCAAAGGCGTTGGCCACCTGATGGATATCGCCAATTGCCGGCGACACGGCATCGATATCACCCATGCGCAGCGTATGTGGCTCGCCAGTCGTGCCGAAACGTCCATCGACCATGCCCCAGTCCACGCATGTCTCCGCTCCGCGCAGCATGCCGACAAGACCCCACACCGTGTGGTCGTGCACTGGTGTGCGCTGGCCCGGACCCCAGACGAAGCTCACGACCGAGAACCGCTCCGCAGGATCGGCGTGCAGCAGGTACTGCTGATAGTGCCCGGGGTGCGGCACTGTGAACGCTTCCGGCAGCCAGCCGTCGTTACGCAGTAGTACGGACAGCAGCAGCCGCGCGTGTACGAGCAGCGGCGCCTCGTCTTTCTCGCGATCAACCAGTTCTGTCATCGCAACGACGAAGTCACGCAGCGGTGCGACGGCGTCGCGGTCGGTGAAAGTTTCAGCGGCGCTCAATTTGATCTTCCTCGATCCGTCTAGGCAATGCCTCTCGCGCGAGTTCCGCAACGTCCCCGATCCGGAAAAATCCTTCCGAGAGCAGCTGCCGGTACAAGTGGGCCGCATGCTCGATGGAGATCGGATTTGCCAGCTCGGGCTTCATGTAAAGCTGCGAGACATGGTCGCGCATGCCGATCAGCAGGTAGGCAACATAGCGGATATCAGCTTCCTCGATCCGCAGGTGCCCCTTGCGCCGCTGGACCTGCAGCATCAGCTCGAAATTGTCCAGCGTCGCCGAGAAATGCCGCTCGTAGGCCTTCGGGGCGAAGGTGTTGGCTTCGCGGAAGACTCGGTGGAATTCTGGGTTGTCCTGCAGATACCGGAGATAGGCCAGGAACCCCTGAACCTCGCGCTCAACGCCCCAGGGCATTCCCTTGACCTGCTGCGCGACGAATTCCACCATCTCCAAACCCATCGTCGGCAGGATCTCGTCCAGAAGACCGCTGCGATTTTGGAAGTGGTAATAGAGAACACCCGCCGCGACGCCTGCCTCCTCGCCGATGCGCGCCGACGATGCCCCGGTGTAGCCGTGGCGGGCCACTACCTTGGCAGCAGCCTTAAGCAATCGCTCGCGCGTCAGGTCTGATTTGCTGCGTCGCGGGGCGCTTTCAGCAGGAGGAACGTCTTCGGCCGGTGCTGCTGCTTTCTTTCGACTCATAGGTAAACCGATGATAGGCCTTCGGCAACGCCGCGATCGATGAAGTCGCGGCTGGCCGCGCGCATCACCACCCTGCCGCGTCGTAGCGCGATGGCGTGGTCCGAAGACTTGAGCGCAAGCGAGGCCATCTGCTCCGTCAGCACCACAGTGACGCCCGATTCGCGTACAAACTCCCGGATGAAGTCGTAGACCTGCGACACGATAATCGGTGCGAGTCCAAGCGACGGTTCGTCAAGCAAAAGCAGTCGTGGTGCGCGGATCGTCGCGCAGGAGAGGATCAACATCTGCTGCTGCCCGCCGCTGAGAAGCCCCGACGCCACGCGCTGGCGCTCGCCTAGGATCGGGAACCGCCCATAGACCTGCTCCTCCGCCTTTTTGAACGGTTGGGCACGGCGCCCGAAGTGCCAAGCCAAATTCAAGTTTTCCGCGACGCTGAGCTGGCGGAAAAGGCGCCGCCCTTCCATCGCCTGCGCGATACCGAGCCGCGCACGTTCGGTCGCGCCGAGCCCGTGCAGGTCTTTCCCGTCGAGCCTGATGCGCCCATTTGAGACGGGTGCGATACCCGATATCGCGCGCAGCAGTGACGACTTGCCAGCGCCGTTGGCGCCGAGGATCGCCGCGGTCTTTCCCGCATCAACCTGAAGCGAGACATCTTCGAGCGCGGTGATCGCCCCAAAGGCGACGGTCAGGTTCTTGACCTCAAGCATGAACGTCTTCCTCGCCAAGGTAAGCGGCGATGACGTACGGATCGCTTCGCATCCCTTCCATGCCGCCCCGGTAGATGATCCTGCCGCTATCGAGCACCACAACCGAATCCACGACCTGCGCCAAGAAGTCCATGTGATGCTCGATCAGGAGAATGGAAATGCCCAGGTCCCTGAGCTTGGTCAACACGGCGGCGAGGCGCGACATCTCCGTATCGGTGAGTCCGGCGGCCGGTTCGTCGAGCATCATGAGATGCGGCTGCATGAGCAGCATGCGACCGAGTTCAGCCATCCGCCGGTGTCCGTAAGGCATGCTTTCGACGATGTCGTCGGCCATGTCCGTCATCTCCAGCAGCGCCAGCACGGCGTCGCAACGTGCTAGCGCCTGCGCTTCCTCGCTGCGCGCCTTCGGCAGCGACAGCAGCGCCTCGAGCCAGGTGTAGCGCAGCGTGGCATGCGCGCCCAGCAGGAGGTTCTCGCGCACGGAGAAGTGAGGAATCAGGCGCGGATCCTGAAACGTTCGGACGACGCCGGTTCCCGCCATCCTGTGTGCCGGTAGCGAAGTCACGTCGCGCGTACCGAGCATCACACGGCCTTCGTTTGGCTTGTAGATGCCGCTAATCACGTTCACCAGCGTGCTCTTGCCCGAGCCGTTGGGGCCGACGAGCGCCAAAATCTGACCGTGCTCGACATCGAGCGATACGTTGTCGAGCGCAGTGAGGCCGCCGAAGCGCATCGTGACGCCTTGCGCCGAAAGCGCCCCGCCCACCGGACGCGGCGCGAGCACCTCACGCGCGGCTGCATCGACATCGGCGCGGCGCAGCACCGGCATTGCGCGGATGAAGCGCGAAGGCAGGAACAGCAGGCCGCCAAGCCCCTTGGGAAGCACGATGAGCGAGAACGCCAGGATCAGTCCGTAGATGATGTACTGATAATCGGCGAAAACTTGCAGCCGCTCCGGCAGGAAGGCGAAGAACACGGCGCTGATTACCTGCCCCGCGCTCGATGCGATCCCGCCCACGATGGTGACGACCAGCACTTCGATCGAACGCGAGATGCCGAAGCCATCGGGTCCGATGTAGCCGACCAGATGGGCGTAGAAAGCACCGGCCAGTCCGGCCAGCGCACCGCTCGCTGCATAGGCGAATTGGCGCATCGGCCCTAGTGCGATGCCGACGCTGCCGGCTGCGTATTCGCTGTGGTGCAAGGCGCACAGCGCACGGCCGATCCGGCTCTGCGACAGGTTCCGCACGCCCATCAGGACCAGCGCGGTCACGATCACCAGGATGCGGAAAAAGTCGCTGCCGTCGAGCCTTACGCCAAACACGGTGAGTGTGCGCAGTCCCGCCGACGGGATGCCACTGAAGCCCATGATGCCGCCCGTCACACTGTTCCACTCGCGCGCCACTTCGAAGAAGATCTGCCCGAAGCCGAGCGTCATCATCGCCAGGTAGACCTCACGCACTCGCGCGGCCGGAAACGACAGCAGATACGCGACCAGCGCCCCGCAGGTCGCCGCAAGCGGAATCGACAGCAGCAGGCTCAGGCCGGCCGCCTTGGCGAGTAGCGCCGAACCGTAGGCGCCGATACCGAAGAAGGCAGCCTGACCGAGCGATATCTGGCCAGCGAGCCCGGTCAGCACTGCGAGGCTTTGCGCGAAGACGACTGACACCAGCGCGAACGCCAGGATCTGGACCGTCGCGCCGCTCAGTTGCAGCGGCGCGAGCAGCAGCGCGACGAGCAGCATCGCCTGCACCGCCGGATGCGCGATCGTCCGCGTGAGCATCGCCCGACCGGACTGGCGCGGAGGCGTCGCGGGACGCGCGATGGTCGTATCGTTCATGCCTTGCTCACCTCTGTCGTGCCGAAGATGCCTTGCGGACGTAATGCGAGCATCAGGACCAGCACGGCGAACGCGATGCCGTGTTCGGCTGCGGACGAGACGTAGCCGCCGACCAGCTTGCCCAAGATGCCGATGCCGATGCCGCCGATCAGCGCGCCCATCGAATGCCCCATGCCGCCGATGACCGCGGCGACGAAACCCATTAGCACCAGCTCGAAGCCGAAGGCCGGCTCGATAGTCCCGCCGATCTGCGACACCAGCAGGCCGGCCACACCGGCCATCACGCTCGATGCGACGAAAGAGCCCGACACGATCCAGTGCACCGGTAGGCCTTGCACCGCGCCCAATTCGGGATCTTGGGCAATCGCGCGCACCGCGGTCCCCAGCACCGTGTGACGCATCAGCGCTTCGAGCAGAACGATCGTCGCCACGGACACCACGAAGATCGCAGCGTATTGCATCGATACCGGATGGCCGCCGATGCTGGCAATGTCGCCGGTCTTGAAGAGCAACTCCGGAAAAGGCAGCGGCTGCGACCCGTACACCATGGCCATGATGCCCTGCAGCAGGATGCCGAAGCCGAGCGTCGAGATGACCCAGCCGAGGCTTCCTGCGGTCTTGAGCGCCGGACGTACGGCGAGCCGCTCGACCAGGATACCGATGGCTGCGACGATCACCACCGCGACCATCGACGCAGCCCATGAAGCCCACCCGCGCGCAGAAAGCACGGCGGTGAACATGGCACAGATCATCATCATCGCGGCCTGGCCGAAGTTCAGCGTCCGGGTGGTCCAGAAGGTGAAGTTCAGGCCGACCGCAATCAGCGCATACACCGCTCCGACGCTGGCGCCGGCGATGACCAGAGACAGGAAGAAGTCCATGGACTGGGTCGGTTTACTTGGTGTCCAGGTTCAACATCACCTTGCCGTCACGCTTGACC
This sequence comes from Variovorax glucosi, assembly GCF_051216695.1. NCBI lineage: Bacteria > Pseudomonadati > Pseudomonadota > Betaproteobacteria > Burkholderiales > Comamonadaceae > Variovorax > Variovorax glucosi. Next base: position 134,275 of record NZ_JBPJZE010000005.1, on the reverse strand, counting down.
ATCACAAATTCAGCCAAGTTTTCGGGCTTGAACGCATCGTGCTGAGTCGGCGACAGACTGATGGCCGAAATCGCGACGCCGGGCAGATCTTTGGTTTGTTCGATTGCGCGCACCACGGCGGCAGGCTCGGTGCTGTTGGCGCGACGGATGCCGTCGACCAGCAGGTTCACGCAGTCGTAGCCGCTGCCCACGATCGCCGCCATCGAGATCAGCGGATTGGCCGCGTCAGGGCCGTACCAGCGGTCGGTGCCATGCGCGGCGCGGTAGGCATCGAGGAAGCGCTGAGCGGTCTCAGTCATTGGACGCTGCGCGAAGGCAGGCACGCTGAGTGAGCGCGTGCCTAGCGCGAGATCGCCCGCACCCTCGATATACGGCACAGTCGTCGCGCCATTCGATCCAAACAGCGGCACGTCGACATTCAGCCGACTGAGGTTTTTACGGATCATCGCGAAGTCGGAACCCAGGCCGATGACCAGTACCACATCGGCACCAGCACGCTGCAGCCGCACAATTTGCGCAGTCACGTCTTGGCTACGCTGGTTGTAAGCCTCGACGTTGACCTTGACCGCAGGGTTGATCTCGCCCAGCGACTTTTTCACGAGTTCGGCGCCGGTCGTGCCATAAGCCGTGCTTTCGTTCAGCACACCAACGTTTTTGTAGCTCTTGGCTAGCACTTCCGCGAGACGGCGCGACTCGGCGGCATTGGTCACGGCCGTCGAGAACACGTTCTTTCGCGGCGGCTGCGAGGTTCCCTTCGGATAGGTGATCGCCGGCGACTGCGCCATCGGGTTGCACATCGGCCGGCCGTCAGCCTCGACCATGTCAACCGTCGCCAGCGCCGGTCCGCTCCCAGCCGGCGCGATGACGCCAACGATGTCCTTGTTGTCCAGGATACGACGCATGTTCTGTACGGCGCGATCGGGCATGAGCTGGTCGTCAAGAACATCTGCCAGTTCGATCTTGCGGCCATTGACGCCGCCCTTCTTATTCCATTCCTCGACAGCGATCACGGCGCCGCGGCGCAGTCCTTCACCGAATTCATTAAACGGCCCGGTAAGCGCCGCCGACATACCTAGCTTGATTGGAGCGGCCGGCGACGTCTGGCCGAATGCGGCAGGCGAGCCCAGTGCGGCGATGTACAAAGTCGTCACAACGAGCGAATGGAGGATCGGTTTCATTGGTGCAGCCTTTAGAGTAGGAACGGGGAATCGGAGCGGTGATGGAAGACGGATCAGATGCAGGACGGCATCACGATGCAGCAGCGTCGGCAAGCCGCGCCTTCAGCGCACCGGCGGCGAGCGTGCTGCTGCGCAGTCCTTCGACGCTCATAAGCTGGAACACTGCGATGATTTCCGCTGCCGTTGCGCCGTAGCCCAGCGCGTTGCGAATGTGGATGCGCGTACCCATCTCGTAGAGGTGATGCGTCGCCACGTCGATCGCGATGTAGACGAATTCCTTGTGCTTGGGCTCCAGCACTCCGTGTTTCCAAGAATGCGAGGAGTACGCCGTGTAGGCCTCGAAGAAATCGGGCACGCTGCGCAACGGCTGGTCCCAGCTCGGACTCCAGTAACCGCGTGCTGCGACGAAAGCCTCCTTCAAAGCCGCCTCGCGTGCATCTGACCCGGGCTTTGCAGCCAGCTCCGATTCGCGGCCGAGCGATTCCAGTTCTTCGACAAGGATCGGAAAGCCGACGTTGCAGCTGTGGATGCCGAGTACCGAGCTCAGATGGCTGACCTCGAGGATCTCTTCCTGGCTCGCGCCCTGCTGCAAAGCATTGTTCACGTCCTGCGCGACGGCCGCAGCGTCGTGATGGGTGATCGACACATTGAACGCGAGCCGTAGCAGCGCACACAGCTTTGGCGAGAGCACCTGCTGCGCGGTAGACGCTTCGCTGAAGCGAACGGCCACTTCAAAGAAATCTAGGTCAAGCGCTAGTAACGCCGCGCTTGCAGCGTCCCAGTAACCGCGGGCCTTCTCAAATCGCGCTTGCAGTGCTTGGGCGTCAGCTTCAGGCAGGCCAACACCCACCGCTCCGGTGCTTAACTGGTCCATCTTTGTCTCGCTTTTTTGTTCTATCGAAAACAAAATTAGAGCACTTTCAGCTTTTTGATTCAATATTCATTTTTTAAGTAAATACCCTGTCATGCTGGCTACAGGGCGTGATGCACACTGAATTTTTGACGGAGTACTTGATGACAGTAACTGTGAGAAAAGGGGTGGATGTTGCCCAATGCGACGTCATAGTCGTCGGAGCTGGATTTGCCGGCATTTACGCCCTGCACCAGGCACACAAGCGCGGCCTGACCGTTCACGGCTTCGAAAGCGGCTCTGATGTCGGCGGAACTTGGTTCTGGAACAGCTATCCCGGGGCCCGCTGCGACCTCGAGAGCTATGCCTACTCATACTTCTTCGACGACGACCTAGTCAGATCCTGGAACTGGACCGAGGTGTGTGCATCGCAGCCCGAGATCCAGCGCTATCTGCGCCACGTCGCCGAGCGCTGCGACGTGATCAAGGACATCCGTTTCGACACCCGGATCGAGTCCGCTCACTACGACGAACCCAGCGGTACGTGGACCGTCACAACCAACCGCGGAGACAAAGTCGTATGCCGGTATCTCGTGCTGAGCATTGGGTCGCTGTCCGAACCCAAGGCGGTAGACATCTCCGGCATCGAGACCTTCGCTGGCGAGATTTACTACACCTCAGCCTGGCCGAAGGATCGTTTGGTTGAACTGGCGGGCAAGCGGGTTGGCATCATCGGCACCGGCTCGTCGGGCGTCCAGGCCGTGCCGGAAATTGCCGCTATCGCAGGCGAGGTGTACGTGTTCCAGCGCACCGCGAACTACGTCCTTCCGAACAGGGAAGGTAGCATCGACGCCTCGGTGATCTCCAAGCTGCGCGAAGACCCCGCGAGCTTCCGCACGGCGTTGCGCAAGACCTACGCTGGCCACCACGTTCTCGAAGTGGGTGAGCGCAAGTTCGCAGACCTGAACGACGAAGAGCGAGAGGCGGCGATGGAAGCCGCCTGGGCTGGCAACTACATCAACTTTGCGTTCCCCGACTACCACCTGGGCGATGCCAACCGCGTTCTCTCAGAGTTCATCCAGCGCAAGATGTTCGCGCAGGTTGACGACCCAGTGACCGCCGAGAGGCTCACCCCGCGCGACCATCCGTTCGGCGGCAAGCGCCCTTGCGTAAGCAGCGTCTACCTGCCGACTTTCAATGAGCCGCACGTGCACCTGGTCTCACTGAAGGACACGCCGATCACGCGCATTGACCCCGCGGGCGTCGTCACCACAGAGGGAACAATCGAGCTCGACGTCCTGGTCTGCGCAACAGGCTTCGACGCCATCACCGGACCGGTGATGGCCATTGACATCCGCGGCATCGACGGCGCGACGATGCGCGACGAGTGGGCCGACGGCCCGAGGAATTACCTGGGCACGATGGTCCACGGCTTCCCCAACATGTTCCTGGCGTCGAGCGCAATGACGCCATCGGTGCTGTCCAACATGGCCACGCTCGCCGAGCAGCAGGGTGATTTCATCTTCGACACCATTGCCTGGCTGCATGCGCGCGGCGACCAAGGCCTGCATCCCACGCCGGCGTCGCAGGAGTCCTGGCGCGACGAGACTCTGCGAATGGCCGAGCGACGCCCCGGCGCGATGACGACCAACAGCTGGTACAACGGCGCCAACATTCCCGGCAAGCCGCGGGTGTTTCTCGTCTACTGCGGTGGCTTCAAGCGTTATCACGACCGTTGCGTCGGTGAACACGATGCCGGCTTTCCGGGCTATGAACATCTTCCGCCAGGCGCTAAGAGTCTGACGAATTCGATCCCCGACCAGCCGATCGAGGAGGCAATGTGATCGTGCGATCCACACCTTATTCGCTCGACCGGCTGACGCGGTTCTTCGCACCTCGGTCGATCGCGATCGTCGGCGCAACCGAACGCACGCTCTACACCCAGCTGTCGATCGCATCGGCCGAGCGCTTTTCTTCCGCGCGCCTGCTGCTGGTCAATCGCCGGGGCACGCCCGTGCTCGGCCGCAACGCAGCCACGAGCTGTGTCGCCCTCGGCGAGCAGGTGGATACCGCTTTCGTCCAGGTGCCTGCGTCGGCGGCGATGGATGCAATCGAAGATGCATATGCGGCGGGCATCCGCAACGTGGTGCTGCTCTCGTCCGGTTTCGCCGAGAACAACGAAGCCGGGCGCCAGGCGCAGTTGCGCCTGACAGCACGCGCCGATGAGCTGGGGATGCTGGTTCTCGGCCCCAATCACCTGGGCTTCATCAACCTGGTCGATAACGTCTCGGCTTCTGCGATGGTGCCGCTGCCGACCGCCTCCGTCGGCGCACTAGCCCTGATCGCGCAGAGCGGATCAGTGGCGCTCGGACTAAGCGCCTATGCCGCGGCCCAGGGCGTCGGCCTGTCGCACCAGGTCACGGTAGGCAACGAAGCGATGCTGACCGCGGCCGACGTCATCGGTTACGCCATAGAGGACGAGCGCGTCAACGCCGTCGCGCTCTATCTGGAAAGCATCGCGAAGCCCGACCGCTTCGCCGCCGTCGCACGCCGCGCGGCCGAGCTCGGCAAACCGGTCATCGTGTACAAGTCCGGCGCCAGCGCGATCAGCGCACGCGCTGCAGTCGCGCACACCGGCGCCTTCGTCGGCGACGACAAGACCGTCAATGCCGTGCTGAAGGACCTGGACGTGATACGGGTGCACAGCCTGGAAGACCTGATCTCAACCGGCAAGCTGGCGACAGGACTTGGTCGCTTCAGCACCAAGGGCGTGGGCGTGGTGACCAACTCCGGCGGCATCAACGGCGTCATCGCCGACCTCGCGGACCGCTCGGACGTGACGCTGGTTGAGCTGGCGGCCGAAACCGTCGCCGCCATCGACGAGGCTATTCCCGACGAGTTCGTGACGGCCCAGAATCCGTTCGACATGACCGGTGCATCGGTGCGCGACCCGCAGATCTGGGACACTGCGATCACCTTGCTCGCCAAGGACCCGGCGATCGACGTGCTCGTGGTCGGGCTCGACCTGCGTGGCGCGGAATCGATGAACCAGATCATCGCGACGGCCCTGCGCTCCTGCGGCAAACCCTACATCTGCGCATCTTTTTTGGCCGAGGACATGCCGGTCGAATCACAACGCACGGCACAACGGCTCGGCCTGAATCTGGTCAGCACCAGCGGGCTCGAACCCACGATGCGCGGCCTGGGCGCGATCGGCCGTTGGCAGGCACACAAGGACCGGCTCGCAGCCGACCTCCCGTGGCGCGCGGCACCGGTCGCCGTCCCGTCCGTCGACGCGCGGCAGGGCAACTGGTCGGAGCACTGCACGCGCTGCATGCTGGAATCGGCCGACATACCGGTGGTCGCGGCAACGCTGGTTCATACGCCCGACGAAGCTGTCGCTACAGCGCGGGCCTATGGGCAAGCCGTTGCGGTCAAAATCGTCTCACCGGACATCCTGCACAAGACCGACATCGGCGGCGTGGCGTTGGGCGTTGACGGCGACGAGGCCGTGCGCGCAGCATTCGAACGGGTGCTGGCCGCTGGTCACGCGCAAGCATCGGCTCGCATCGAGGGTGTGCTCCTGAGCCCGATGCGACCGCCCGGCATCGAGCTGCTGGTCGGTGCGGTGCGCGACGCGCAATGGGGCCTCGTGCTGGTCATCGCACTCGGCGGCACGCTGGTTGAAATCCTCGACGACTCCGTGATCGTGCCCTTGCCGTTCACGCCGCAACGCGTCGGGCGCGCGCTGTCCAGCCTGCGAGGCGCGGCCTTGTTCAAGGGCGCGCGCGGTGCGCCGCCGGTCGATCTGGCCCAGGTGGCGCACACGATCACGCGCTTCGGCGACCTGGCTTCGGCGCTCGGCGACCCACTGGAGTCGCTGGAGATCAATCCGTTGCGGATCACCGGTTCCACCATCGAAGCGCTCGATGCCGTGGTGACCTGGCGCACCGTGTAGATCCATCCCATGGCACTGGATCCGGTAAGCCGGGCCATGCTGGAGGCACTCGCCGCCACCGGCATGAAGCCCGTCCAAAAGTCAACTGTCGCGGAAGTGCGGAGCAGTTGGAAGCTGACGCTGCCCGGATTCCCGGTGCGCGCCGCCGCTGCCATGCACGAGACATGGGAGACGCACATTCCGCTGGCCGGCCGCTTCCTGCCGCTGCGCATCTATACGGCCACGGCGCGGAGCACCCGCTGGGTCGTCTACTTTCACGGCGGCGGATGGACGATGGGTTCGATCGAGGAAAGCGACTGGTGGGCCCGGCGACTCGCGGCAGCGCTGGACGCGAACCTGGTGTCGGTCGGTTACCGGCTCGCACCCGAACACCCCTACCCCGCCGCATCGGAAGACGCCGACACGGCACTGGCATGGGTCGCCGCTCGCGCAGCCGGTGCACCGGTGGTCGTCGTGGGCGACAGCGCGGGCGGCAATATCGCGGCTGCAGTCGTCCAGCGGCGGCATCGTCATCACGCCATCGCCGGGCAAGTCCTCATATGCCCCGTACTCGACGCCGACCTGGGTCGCGCGTCTTACCTCGAAAAGGCGAACCAAAACTTTCTCTCGACGAAGGCGATGCGATGGTTTTGGGACCGCTACGCACCCGATCAAGACGCCCGGGCCGATGCCGGGCTCTCGCCGCTGCGGACCGCATCGCCGGAGGGCCTGCCCCGCACGGTGCTGCTTACCGCGGAGCACGACGTGCTCAAGGACGAAGGTGCAGCCTATGCCGCTGCGCTGAGGGCCGCCGGTGTCGACGTCGAACTGAGGGAGTTCAGTGGCCAAATGCACGACTTCGTCGTCTTCCCCGTCGATCTTCCGCAGGCGGGGGCGGCCATGCAGTTCATCCGCGAATCGCTGGATGTGCCGGACACTCGCCGATCGCGCAGCTAGCGCTCGACGACGGCTTCACGGACCGCCTAAACGCCCGCAACAGCACCGCATCCTCCTCGGACTTCCGTCACGTGAAAGCCAGTCCGATCTCGTTCTTCGGCAAACCCCACAAGCGCCGGAATTCGACGTTGCGCGGCGACAGGTGCTGCCACACGTCCGGCGCCAGCGCGACGCCCAGTCCGCTTTCGACCAGCGCGACGATCATCATCGCGTGCGACGCCTCCTGCACGATGTTCGAGACGAAGCCGGCGTGCGAGCAGTCATGCATGCATGCATGCATTATCGACATGCAGGTGGCCGTTCCGTCGAGCGGCGACGGCATGATGAACGGCACATTCTTCAGGTCGCTCAGCCAGCGTCTGGGCTTGTCGACCTTCATGTTATCGGCTGGTTAGTAGTTGACCTTGAATCTGTAGTACTGAGTCGTTTTCTACGAGCATAAGGCACCGCTGATCTACGCTTTCACAAGAACAACGGCCTGAAGTACAGCCGTTATTTCACGGTCTTGCCCGGTGCATCAACCTAAGATTATTCTCAAATTGTTAGGCCAGACATGAGCGGCACAGCGACATCCCCAAGGGCTCAAGACTGTTTAGAAAGACCGGGGCGGTTCAGTTCTGTTGCTCTACCATCTTGATCAGTGCAAGCGCTGCAGCGGACAAAGCACCTCGATCGCGCATGACCATCAGCAGACGTCGCCGTGTAGAAATGCCTTGCAGCGTGACCAACTTGAGCTTCATCGACCTGACGTGAGGCGCAGCGCCGGTACGCGGCAAAATCGCGACTCCCAGCCCGGCTGCAACCATGTGGCACATGGCATCGAAGCTGCGGACCTGAATCCGGATGCGAAGGGGTTGTTGGGCAGCTTCGGCCGCCGCCGTGATCTGCCGCACCAGCGACGTGGAGCGTTTGAGAGTGACGAAGTCGAGCGCCAGCGCTTGCGTCAGCGTCACTGACGTAGCGCCGGCGAGCGGATGGTCGCGCGGCACCAGCAGTGCCAGTTCATCCGTGTCGCAGACGAGTGTCTGTAGGCCGTCGAGCGGCGTGTTCTCGCCAACCACAGCCAGTTCCGCCACGCCGGTCGCCACGGCGCGCGCGGCTTCTTCGGACTGCGCGTCTTCCAGATCGATCGCCACGCCTGGATGCGCAGCCGCAAAAGCGGCGAGCAGACGCGGCAGGAAACCCGCAAAGGCCGACGTATTGGCCCACAGGCGCAGGTGCCCGGTTGCGCCTCGCTTGAGATCGTCCATTGCCAGTGCCAACTGCTCTACCCGGGCGACAACATCGATGGCATGCGCATGCAGCGCCTGTCCGCTCAGTGTCGGCTGCACGCCTCGCTTGCTGCGCAGCAGCAGAGGCATGCCGCAATGGTGTTCTAGCTCCGCCATGCGCTTGCTGGCCGCCGCCAGCGAGATACCAAAACGCTCGGCACCCGCCGTGAGGCTGCCGGCATCGACCACCGCGACATACAGGCGCAGGCTTACGAGGTCGAAACGGCCGAGACTGATCATGGGTGCGCATCCTCAACGAGCGTCGAAGGATCTGTCAACCGAATGCGTCTGGTGGGCCGGTATGCCTTGAACAAGAATTCGCCCACAACATCAAATCAGGAGACATCCCCGATGACCTTCATACGTCGCCGAATCTGCGCCGCCCTGCTTGCCTCTTTCGCCGCCACGGCCGTATGGGCACAGACTGCAGCATCCTTCCCGAGCAAGCCGATCACCGTCGTCGTGCCCAACCCGCCCGGCGGCGTGGTCGATTCGTCGGCGCGCCTCGCATCGGACCCGCTCGCACGCCTGCTCGGCCAGCCGGTGCTGGTTGACAACCGCGGTGGCGCGAGCGGCAACATCGCTTACCAGATGGTGGCCCGAGCGCCCAAGGACGGTTACACGCTGCTGGCTTCATATTCGGCCTACCACGTCGGTAACCCTGCCATGTTCGCCAAGTTGCCGTGGGAGCAGAAGGACCTGGTGCCGGTTGCGCTGATCGCAGCAGCGACCAACGTGATCACCGTCAATCCAGCATTGCCCGTCAAAGACCTCAAGTCATTCATTGCCTACCTAAAGCAAAACCCGGGCAAGGTGAACTACGCATCGCAAGGCAACGGATCGCTCTCGCATGTGGGAACCGAGCTTTTCGATCAGATCACCCAGACTGAGATGACGCACGTTCCCTACAAGGGATCCGGCCAGGCCATCCAGGACGTGCTGGGAGGCCAGGTGGAGGTTTTCATCACCACGCCGCCGTCGGTCATAGGCCATGTGCAAACCGGCAAGCTGAGAGCGCTGGCCGTCACCAGCAAGACGCGTCATCCGATGCTGCCCGACGTGCCGACCACGGCAGAAGCCGGACTGCCCGGCTTCGAGCTCGAGGCGTGGGTCGGCCTGTTCGCTCCTGCAGGCACGCCCGCGGATGTGATCGCGAAACTTTCCGAAAGTGTCAAGCAGGTTCTGGCTCAGCCGGAGACCAAGAAGCGCGCAGACACGCTCGGTATTGAGCCGCGCTACATGGGTCCGGAAGCGCTAGCCGCGCTCGTGCGCAAGGACACGGAGTACTGGGGCAGGATCATCAAGGCTCGCAATATCAAGGCGGACTGAGCACGTCCCCCAGCGTCGGGAGGCCGCGTCCGAATTGCGTTCAACCTCCTGCCGCAGAGCGAATCTGCCGACCCACATTCTTTTCTAACCGCCTCGCCACGCTGACCGATGCCAGCGCGTGCAAAGCAATGCAATACAAGGAACCGACATGAACAATCAATCGAAGCTCTTTCGTATCGGCCAGATCGTGCCGAGCTCCAACACCACGATGGAGACCGAGATTCCCGCCATGCTGCGCGTTCGAGAGACGGTTGAAGCAGAACGATTCACCTTCCATTCGAGCCGCATGCGCATGCAGAAGGTCACGAAGGAGGAGTTGGAGAAGATGGACCGTGATTCCGACCGATGCGCGCTCGAACTGGCCGACGCGCATGTCGACGTGCTTGGCTATGCCTGTCTGGTCGCGATCATGAGCATGGGGCATGGCTACCACCGCGTGGCTGAGCAGCGTCTGCATGGACGAACCGTGGAAGCCGGCGGCCCGGCGCCGGTGGTCACCAGCGCCGGCGCGCTGGTCGACGGCATCAAGGCGATTGGCGCCAAGCGCGTCTCGATCCTCGCGCCTTACATGAAACCGCTGACCCAGCTCGTGATCGACTACATCGAGAACGAGGGCATTGAGGTCGTCGACAGCATCTCACTGGAGATTCCCGACAACCTCGACGTCGGCCGTCAGGATCCACGCGCGCCGATCGAGATCACCAAGCGTTTGAACATCAGGGGTGTGGATGCAATCGTCGCCTCGGCGTGTGTGCAGATGCCGTCGCTTCCGTCGGTGCAACCCATCGAGGATCGCACCGGACTGCCCGTGGTGTCGTCTTCGGTATCGACAACCTACATGATGCTCAAGAAGCTCGGCCTCAAGACGGCCTCGCCAGGATTCGGGTCGCTGCTGTCCGGGAAATATTGAACCGACCGTCGCAAACAACGAGGCTTTCAAATCCTTGAAAAATTTGTAAAGGATGTTTGTGTCGACCGTTGCGAAATTGCTTGCATGGATTCACATCTGCGATAGCCATGTCGGGTCAGATAGGACAATAAGGTAATTGCAATCGCTAGGGCAGACATGAGCGCCAGCAAAATACCAAGTATTCAAGCGTGTCAGTAAAAAACGGGGTGGTTTAATTGCATCAAATATGTGTTCAATCTGGTAAGAGTCCAGTCTTACGATAAGTTGAGATTAGTGCGTCGAAAAGTTCGATGTTCGAATGGGTTCTGGCGATTAGTTGAGCGCCAGCGATAGCTGCAAAGATGGCATGTGCCCGTGGACCGCTGCCCTCCTCTTGCGTGTCACCGCAGGCCACCAGCATCTTGCTTAGCCACGCCACGTTGACATGGGAAAACGCTTGAACTTCCCGGCTCACCGAGTCAGGAAGATCGTTTGCCTCCGCGCCCATGAAACTCCCGAGGCAGAGACGGTTTTCCCTCTCCAACGAACGCCGGAAAATGTTCGGGAATTCACGCAAGCATTCCACCGGAGTCGGGTACTGAGCCTCTATCGAGCTCAGGGCAAGCTCACCATCTTCCCAGTACCGCTTGGCAACTGCCGCTCCAAGGTCGGCTTTGCTGGGAAAGTGGTAATAAATGCTCGCGGCCTTGATCCCCACATCGGACGCAAGGTCGCGAAAGTTTAGCCCGCTGAAACCGCGCAATTGAATGATGTTTCTTGCCGCAGTCAAGATGGCTTCTCGAGCGTTTATGTTCACGTCTCTACTTCTCCTTCCATTTTTTGGGCGTCGAGTAACGTCCTCAGTCAAGGTAAGCAGCTTTCAAACCTTTTCGAATGTCTGAACTTCGTTCTCTGACGCTTTAAGCGCCAGAGAGCCGTTTGTTCAATAGATCCAGCTCAGGAACTCCGCTGTTGCCATCGGCATAAGCCGCTTGGAAACTTGGGCGCTGCTGCCACCGCTGCCAGTAGCTATCCAGGAACTCGAAGCGCTCGTCGAGCGGTGTGTTGTTCACCGGAAATTTGGAAAACGCGATCGCTGTCGCCAAAGTCATATCCGCAAATGTAGGCGCATCACCGCCCAGCAGCCATTGACGGCCATCCGACAGATGACGGTTAACGAGCGCAGCATGGGTCAGGGCTTCTTTGCGACAGTGTTCGCCCCAAGCGTCGTTCCTGGTGAGTTCGAGCTTGAAGCCAAGTCCAGTATGAAGTACGTGGAAGGCCGTGACGATGCGGTAGAGGATGTGCACCCAGATGCGGTTGTCCCACATGCTGTCGAGTCCCTGCTCCAGAGCCGTCTCTCCCATGACCCTGCGGCCCGGGTACGTTTGATCGAGATATCTGGCAATAGCGGGTGTTTCAGAAATGAAACTTCCATCGGTCAACTCAAGCGTCGGCGTCTCACCCCACGGATTCATATTCAGGTGCCGCCAGCCTCGCTGCTCGCCCCCGGGACTCATGTCATAGACCGTTTCGGCAAAGTAGTCTGCAATGCCTTTTTCATGCATGAACAGGCGCAGTCGCTGCGGATTAGGGAAGGCTGAGGGCGAGGTAAAAAGGTTGAGCTGTGCTGCGACCATGGAATGCTTTCAGGAAGATTGAGTCGACCAAACCTGATCAACTACCTAACATTAGGTAGGTAAAATGTAGCTGTCGCTAGATGGGCTGTCAACAACTGCCTTGCATTTCGGCGCTGTCGAAATCTCGATCAGCTTTTGGGACTGAGAATCTCGGGCTGGACCACCTGCACGAGATAACGAGGGTAATGAAGTGCACGAAAGTGAAAATCCTCATCATCCCGAAGATTGGCCAGGCCGCTTTTCGGAACCTGCTCACGAGGACCTATGTACGGCCGGTACGTCCCAACATGACGGGCGGCGTCAGGGCGATGAGGAACAGCACGTGGTGCTAGCCGATTACGATGTAATGGATGCGTTCCCGAAAGAAGCTTGACGTTTCGCAGCCGCTCTCGCCGCGCCTGCTGCTGGCATTCAGGTCGTGCAGCGCGATGTCCCAACGCAAGAAAAGAACGTCGCCTGAAAGCGCCATTTACAAATAGGCGTCGTTGGCCTTGGGCGCATGCCTGCATCCGGACCGCAGTCGCAATCACCCAAAGCAACGCGGCCCGTACCAAGTGCTAGCCCGACTCAGACAATTGACTCGATTCGCGAATCGCGTAATCCCATCTGCCGCATCAGTTTTCCAACGTCTTCCCTGGCTTGGAAATAGCCGGTGGTGACAGGTACACATGCGTCAGAAATCGATGGAGGCTAGAAACGTGTTGTCCCACTGGTTGGGAATAATCCGACGTACTGCCCTAAGATTACTCCCACTAATCTCAATGAAAGATCTAAGCGTCCGTTCGAAGATGGGGCCGTTGCCCTCGTCTGCTTCTTCAGCATCGCGTCCAAACGCACCCGGCTAAATCCTTGCTCTACATAACGGGACGCAACTATCTGCATCGACGGAAACCGCCAGCGTGGGCCTGAACTTGCATGTCCGATCGGCAGGGCTCTAAAGCGAGTTCACAGCGTTCGCAAAACCAGAAAAAATGGTTGTTTTGAGCAACCTTCTCAACAAGGAAATGCGCAAGCGTTGTGAAAGTTTTGGAGCGGACGCAACGTTCGACAAATCCTATGATATGGATAAAGTAGTTGCTTGCTGCCAGACAGCTGCAGAAGCCACATCAATCTTTTAACCAATCGCCGCGTGTTGCAAAAGAATCCCACTTGATTCGATTTTGATCATCGCCCTATGTTCAGGGTCACTTAACGTCCGAACTTATCTGGTCGCGCGCGAGGTTATCGATCATCCTAAGGAGTGCGCGGCGCACTGTAGCGATCTCGCGATCGCTGATGCTTTCAAGCGCCAATGCATTAACTTCTTGCGCCAACGGCACCAGCTTGGTCTGCAGCTCTCGACCATAAGGCGTCAGCTGAACATAAATATTTTTGCGATTATCAGGTCGCTGTTCCAAGCTGACATACCCCAGCGATTCCATGGCTCGCAAAGCGATGACGGTGGTGGGTTCCATTACACCGGCCTCGACGCTCAGCTCGCGCTTGGTGATGCCGTCTCGTTCCCACAAGATGCGCAGAAATGTCCAGTGACCCGGCAGCACCTGATGCTCGGCCAAGCGCGACTGGAGCGACCGCATGAACCCCCGTGTGGCGTCCTTAATCAAATGCGCCATCCGATCGTCGGGGACGGCGTCGTGCCAGCGACGGAGAACGCGGGCAGCGACTTCGGCTTCGTGTTTCTCGGATGACTTGGACAAGGGCGCTAAATAAGAGTTGGCGACGCTGACCATTGTGTCAGTTGCATCGTGCTGAAAGTTCCACGTCTTGGTTCGAGTCCGCCGATGCCAGCAGGGCAAGGCAGACGTTGAGCGTCGAGCGGGCCCATGCGCCGTCGTGCAACGGCGCCTGGCCGAACACAATGGCTTCGAACAATTCGTCGATCACCTCGAAGCGCGGAATGGGAGGCGCGGCCAGTGGCCGCTGGGTCTTCTCGCGATCGCCATAGACCCAGGTGCCGTCGGGCATCGGCCGCACGTCGCCCCGCTCGCATGACACCACGATGGGCCCGAAGTGCTGATGCCAGGGCTGGACGGCATCGGGTTGCAACACGTAGTCCGCACCGCCGTAGGTACCGGCCGCCTTGAGGCGCGCTTCGTCCTGCGCGGATTTCACAGCCTCTAGCCGCCGCCGTGCCGCGCCATGGGCGTCGGGCGACTTGGCCGCCCCCATCTCGCCGATCCATCCGCACCATTCATCGGAGTCGAAATGCCCGTAGCCGCTGTAGCTCAGGCTTGCGAAGGCGCCGTCGTCGAACCACATCAAGGCCGAATAGGCGCCTTGCGTCGGGCGCTTTGGGTCCCAGTCGCCCATGACGGCGCGCACCCGCGTGACCGCCGATCCGGCGAGCAGACGCACCACGTCGACCTGATGCGCCGCCTGGCTGAATACCACGCCACCACCCTCTTGCGTGCTCAGTTCTTCGGGCCGTCGCGGCCGATATAGGAAGTCGGTGTAGTTCAAAGCCTGAATCATGCGCACCCGCCCGAGTTCACCGCTGACGATGATCCGGCGTGCCTGCAGGTAGGGAGAATCGAAGCTATGGCAATGGCCGACGATCAGTCGCACGTCGGCCGCGCGGCAGTCTTCGATCATGGCATCGCATTCGGCGAGCGACAGCGCCATCGGCTTCTCGACTAAGACGTGCTTGCCGTGACGCGCGGCGATCCGAGTCTGCGCCGCATGGAACTGGTGCGGACTGGCGATGTAGATGGCCTCAACCTCCGGATCGCTGGCGAGGTCTTCGATGTCGGCGTGAACCGGCGCGTCGAAATCGCGCGCGAACCGGGCGCGCGCCTCTTCGCGCGGATCGCAGGCCGCCACCAATTGCACCCGGCTGTCCTTCAGCAACGTCGGCAGCATCAGCGTAAACGCGCGACCCAGGCCCGCGACGCCCAGGCGGATCGGTCGGGTCGCGGGCGCGGGCGTAATCACAGATCGAGCACCAGTTCGGGCGATCTGGCGCGCGAGACGCAGATCATGATCTGGCGCTCCATCTCCTCGGGCATCAGCACCATGTCGCGGTGATCGGCCTCGCCGCCAATCAATCCTGTGCGGCACGTGCCGCAGGTGCCGCTCTCGCACGACGACGCCGTGTCGCATCCGTGCTCGCGCAGCACGGAGAGGATCGACTGGCCCACCGGCACCTCGTATTCGCCGCCGCTGCGCGCCAGCTTCACCTTGAACGGCAGGTCGTCCGGACGCACGCCGCCGCCTTCGTTGAAGCTCTCGAAATGCACGTTGGCCGGCGACCAGTGGCCGGTCATGTCGCGCACGGCCTCCATCAGCGGTCGCGGGCCGCAGCAGTAGACATGCGCCGTGTTCGGCTTCTCGAGCGCCGGCCACAGATCGAAGGTGCGCGCCGGGTCGCCTTCGTTGTGATGGATGCGCACCTGTTTTTTCAATTCCGGCTGGCTCAGATCGTCCAGGAATGCGGTACTGGCCGGCGACCGTGTCAGGTAGAACAGCTTCCAAGGCGCCGGCGGCAGTTCCCCGAACGAGCGGATCATTGACAGGATCGGCGTGATGCCAATGCCGCCGGCGATGAACAGGTAGCCCTTCGCCTTGTCGACCAGGGGGAAGGCGTTGTCGGGCACGGAGGTCGGCAGGGTGTCGCCCTGCTTCACGTCGTCGTGCATGCTGACCGAGCCGCCCTGTCCGGCGTCGTCGCGCTTGACGGTGATGACGTAGCGTTCGCGCTCGGCGGGATCGTTGGACAGCGAATACTTGCGCATCGCGCCGTTGGGCGTATGCACCTTCACGTGCGAGCCGGGCGTGAACGGCGGCAGCTCGCTGCCGTCGGGCTGCACCAGCTCGAAGCTACGGATGCCTTCGGCGACGTCGTAGGCGCGGGCGACGCGCAGCGGCATCTGGGTATCGGCGTGGGTCTGGATGTCGGTCATAGCCACGCTCTCACTCAGCCTTCAGATTGGCGCGACCGGCGGCATCGGTAACGCGCGCGGTCTCGCTCTTCAACGCCTGCGCGAGTTGCTCGGGCGAGCCGCCGACCGGGTCGACACCCGCCAGACGCAGCTGCTCGATCACGTCGGGGCGTTTCACGATCCGGGAGATCTCGCTGCTCACGCGCGAGATGACGACCCCCGGCGTGCCCGTCTTCGCGAGTACCGCGACGTTAAAGGCGAAATCGAACCCCGGAATCTTCTCGGCTAGCGCCGGCATCTGCGGCGCAAGCGGCGAGCGAGACGCCCCGTTGGTGGCCAGCAGCTTGGCCTGGCCGGCCTTGACGAAGCCCATGAGCGAGGGCGGCGAAGCGAACACTATGTCGACCTGCCCGCCGATCATGGCCGGCACCGAGTTGGCGCTACCGCGGAACGGCACGTGCGTCATGACAATGCCCAGCTTCGAACTCATGGCCTCGGTCGTCAGGTGGTGAATGCTGCCGGTGCCCGAGGACCCGTAGTTGAGTGCACCGGGTTTGGCCTTCGCGAGCGCAATGAGCTCGTCGAGCGTTTCGGCCTTGACGCTGGAATTGACGGCCAGGAATAGCGGGGCCTTGCCGACCAGCGAGACCGGCACGAAATCGGTCATTGCGTCATAGCTCATCTTTTTGATCAGCAGCGGCGTGATCGACAGCATCGGACCGTCGGTGACCAGTAACGTGTAGCCGTCGGCCGGCGACTGGGTCAGCGTGGAAGCGGCGCCGGCACCGCCGGCTCCCGGCTTGTTCTCAACGAACACCGACTGGCCGAGCGCTTCGCCGAGCGGCCGCGAGAGGATCCGCGCCACGGTGTCGGGCAGCCCACCCGGCGAATACGGCACTACCAGCTTGATCGGGCGCGAGGGAAAGGCATCGGCCTGCGCCGACGATGCGAGGGTCAGGCAGGCGATGGCGGTCGAGGCCGCAAGCCAGCCCAGGGTTCTGCGTTTCATGGGATATGTCTCTTTTTTGGAATGGGGCGGGCCGTCAGATGCTGTAGCTCTCGTAGGTCGCCGGATGAAACAGTTCCTCGACCGGAACCTCGCGCGACGACAGGCCCTGGGCGTGGTGCGTGCGCACGAAGGCTTCGAGCGTCTTGCGTGCTGGAGCGACGCCGTAGGACCAGAAATCGTCGCCCATGGTCTCGCGCGCGGCCTGCAGCTGCTCTTCGACGAAGGGCAGCGTCACCTTGGTCGCTGAGGTGTCCGACAGCAGTTGCAGCGCCGCCGCCTTCGACTGCGTGAAGGCCTTAACGAGGGCACCCGGCAGCCACCGATGCCGTTCGGCCAGCTCCTTGCGGATGGCGGCGACATGCATGATCGGAAATACGCCCGTACGGCGGAAGTAGTCCTTGGCGACGGCCGTCGGATCGTCGAACAGCCAGCCGATGTTCGGGTTGGCCAGCGCGGCCCGGCTGGGGGGCCGGGGGGCCATGAAGCCGTCGATGTCGCCCCGGTCGAGCAGCTCCGAGATCGTGGTGTCCGCCGGCGCCTGTTCGATGCGGATGTCGCTCGGCAGCTGCAGCTTGACCTTCTCGGGCCGGCCGGGCGTCTCGATGCCGCCGCGCACCCAGGTCACGTCCGAGGGACGCACGCCGAAGTCGTCCTCCAGGATCGCGCGCGCCCAGACGTTGGCGGTGAGCTGGTATTCGGGCAGGCCGATGCGCTTGCCCTTCAGGTCGGCCGGCTGGCCGATGCGGTCCTTGCGCACGTAGATCGACGTGTGGCGGAAGGCCCGCGACAGGAACACCGGCAGCGCGATATAGGGGCACTCGCCGCGCGAATGCCTGACCAGGTAGCTGGAGAACGAGAGTTCGGTGACGTCGAAGTCGACGCTGCGCATGGCGCGGAAGAACATCTCTTCCGGGTTTAGCAGCATGTAGACCGGATCGACGCCGTCGATCTGCACTTGGCCGTCGAACAATGCCCGCGTGCGGTCGTAGTCGCCCATGGCGATAGAGAGCTGAAGCTTGCTCATGGGATCAGACCTTCACGGAATAGGAGTCTTCGAATTCGGGGTGATCCACGCCCTCCTGCCAGATGTAGCGGGTGTCGTGGGTCCGCCAGTCCGTGGTCTTTGGCACGATCGCCTGGAACGCGCAGACCGCCGGCGTGGCCGCCTCGGCGCCGGTGCCGATGGCCGGCGACCCTTGCGAGAAGGCGCGCACGGCGTCCAGCATCTGCTTGCGGAACTCCACGATCGCCAAGTCGCTGGCGCCTAGCCGGTCGTGCGAACGGTCGGCGATAGGACCCATGGTCAGCCACATCGCCACGTCCTGATTCGGAAAGCCGGTGATGCCGGTGAAGTTGCCGGCCTTCATGGCATTGCGGTCCTGCCAGAACATGTTCTCCATCGTGCGCAATGGGCGGTAGCGGGCGTCCAGATCGACGCCCACGGTCTGCCGGAGGAAGCGCCGCCAGGTCTCGGTCTCCGGCGTCTGCGCGGGATGGCCCCAGGCGATGAAATAGAACGCGGTGTTCGTGTCGTCCATCGGCACGTTGATGTTGGCCACGTTGTAGAGGTTGTTGGGTGGGATCAGTGCGGTGGCCGGCGCCACGAAGACGGTCGAGCGCACGTAGTCGTTCACGGCGGCGTTGGTCAGCGGCCGGCGCAGCGCGGCATAGCGGAAGCCGTAGCCGGTGCGCTGCACCTGCATGCGCGGCGCCTTGTCGGTGGAGGGCCGCAGCCAGGTGTTGGCGGTCGCTTTGGCGCCGTCCACGCGAGCCGGCACCATGTCCGACGAATGCAGGCTGGAGCTGTGCGCCGAATCGATGGCCCCTTCCAGGATCTGCGCCCAGTTGCACGGCAGTAGCACCTTGGCGATGCTCACGCGCGTCTCGGCCGTCGGCGCCCAGGCCGGCGGCCTGAACGCCGGCACGTCGTCCTTCGAACCCATATAGGCCCAGACCAAGCCGCCCCACTCGCTCGTCGGGTAGGCAGTGTGCTTGACCTTCTCGGCCATGCCGCTTGCGGCCGGCTCTGAAGCCATCTCAAGCACGTTGCCCTCGACGTCCATCTTCCAGCCGTGATAAAGACAGCGTAGGCCGCCTTCCTCGTTGCGCCCGTAGACCAGCGAGGCGCGGCGATGCGGGCAGTACTCGTCCATCACGCCGACTCGGCCGTCGGTATCTCGGAACACCACCAAGTCCTCGCCGAAGACGCGCGCCTTAACGGGCGCGCCGTCGGGCTCACTCACTTCTTCCACCAGACACACGGGCGTCCAGTGGGATCGCATCAGCTGTCCCATTGGAGCTGTGCCCTCAACGCGGCACAGCAGGTCGTTCTCTTCAGGGGTCATCATGGCGTTCTTTCGTGGTGGATCGAATGGGAATCAGGCGGTGGCGAGCGCGCTGTCGCCTTGGCTACGGGTCTTGTGCTGCGTGCTTCCGCCGATGTGCAAAACGACCGGTTTGCCACCGTGCTGCAACTTGCACAACCAGTGGGTTAGCGCGGAGTCCAGATGCTGAACATGCGCTGGTAACCACATCGCCAGTTCAGCAGCCAGGCGCCGCACAACCTCGCATTCGCCACGCGCCAAGCGCCCGGAGACACCGCGCAACGAACCGAGTACCGCTTCGTGTTCTTTGATGTGGCAGTCCCGAGGCGGAAAGCCTGTGGTGGTCATCATGTTGTTCTCGGCCGAAAAATGCGTTTCGGAGGCATCTAGCACCGCTTCCAGCGCGGCAGCCAGGTCCTCGTTGGAAGCTTCCTGCAGACGGGCAATGAGTGCTACGAGATGCTGGTGCTCGTCGTCGATGAGCGGATGACCGAGCGACATCGCGTCGGACCAAACAAGCGACCGAGGTGTTATTGGGTTGGTGCTGAAATCCATGTGAATTTTAGTTAGCTTGCTAACTATGCTAGGCCGTTCGATGCCCATCCACAACACCAGAACCTTGGTACTTTCCCCAATATTATTAGCTTACTAACATTAAATAGGCCGTCTTGAGATCCTCCGAAGTCATTCATCGGCAACGTCCTGGCGGTCGATGTTCTCTGCGACACGGCTTTAAAGAGATGCGCTGGTGCTCCTCTCTGCACCAAGCGCACTGCGCGGCTTCGTGGCGTCGAGCGCACAGGGTGGCGATTGGTGCGATGCGATCGAGGCAGGCGCACATGGCGTGGGTGTCGAGCTGGTCCCTTTCGCTGTCCAGACGACGTCACGTTGACACTGGCGAGTTCGCAAACGCGTATGCCAGTCGCCCCAAGCAGGTCCCGCTGGTCGTTGAAATGGCGGCAGGTGGTATGGCGGCTGATGCTTTATGTTCGGCCGATGCGTCGTGGTTGACCTTCAAGCAACTGCTGACATCGAGATCCCAGGATCAATTCGCTGGGCAATGTTGCACTCTCACTATGTCGATAAATCACAGCATCAACTGAGTTTTGACCAAACGGTATGCCCTAAGATTAGTCTCAGAATCCTAGGGCATAGATTGAGTATTAATCGCAGGGGCCAATGTCGACCTGTCTTATTACGTCGTCGGTGCGGTTTCTATGATTTGGCTGGACCTCAGGCGCAAAGCATTGGCGATGACGGCAGACGAACTCAGGCTCATTGCTAACGCTGCGATCATGGGTGAGAGCAGCTGTTGCCCTGTGGTTCGTACTGGGCCTCGGATATTCCCTCGCGCAGCCGCCTTCAGTCGGCTGCTGCGCCGATCAGCGAGCGAAGAAGATCGACCCGCGCTGTTTGCCGCCCAGTTGCGCTGTCACATACCTGGTGGCTGATCACTTATCCACTCGCGGCATGGCTGGTAGCCAAGGCAGGACTGACTGTAAGTTTCGGCGCTTGGCCTGCTGGCTGGCATATCCGTCGTCGAAGCGGCGCGACTGCGGAGCGGAATCGGTGCATCACCACAGCGGATTGCCGGGAGATGATCCTCATCTTGCAGGGAGCCGATCGGCGACGAACGCAACGTACGGCATTTGCCTCCCTTCGTCATCGACGATGACCATCCGAGCCGGCCTAAGTGATTTCGACGAGAGGCGGTAAACGACGCGTGTGGGCGATCATGCCTCTGTCCGGTCTCCGTCGGGATACAGATACACGCCCATATCGGCACATAGGTCGCCGATGCAGCATGCAACGACATCAGACGCCACCAGCCTGCCTTACTTGCCTCAAGAAGCGTTGCATCTCGCCTGCATTGCCTGCATACGCGTCCGCATTTCTGGCGACATAGATTTCATGTGCTCATTCATCATCGCCTGCTGCTCGACTTTGGACTTGCCGGCCATCATGCTTTTGTGCTTCGCGCACATCTCCTGCATGTCCATCTGTCCCCCGCTCATTCCTCCCATGCCTCCCATGCCTCCCATGCCTCCCATGGAGCCAGTATTTGACGCACCTGACGCGCATCCACCAATCAGCCCAGCTAGAAGCAGGACGCCAGAGAGACCAAGGATTTTCGGACTTATCTTCATAGTGAAACTTTCAAAAGAGTGAAACAATTTTCGCCAACTCATACGCTGAGCCACCACCCCGGCTGAATTCCACACTGCCACCTGCCTCGGGGCGGGTTAGCTGCCCGTTCCCTCAACGTCGGGCACCTCGACGGGAAGTCCGCTTGATTTCCATGCTTGCCAGCTGCCGGGCACGTTCAACACTTCCAATCCATGCGATCGCAGCAAGCTTGCCCCTATCGAAGCACGATAACCGCTGTCGCAGTAGACAGCCATTGGCTTGGTCTTGTCCAATGTTTTGAGCTGATCTGGCAGGTCTGGGAGGAAGATGTGCCGAGCACCGGGAACGTGGCCCTTGGCCCATTCCTGCGGCGAGCGAACATCGAGAACTGAAAACTCGGCTATTTGCGCTTGCTGTCTGGCCAGCTCTTTGACATGAAGCTGAGAAAGCGACTCAAGCTCATACCCGGCGTTCTCCCACGCCGACATTCCACCCGCCAAGTAGCCCGCAAATCTATTGAAGCCAGTGCGCGCGAAATGATGCAAAACGCTCGTCAGTTGCACATCACTTTCGATCACGATCAGGAGCGGCCTGTCCGGCTCGAGCATCCATCCTGCCTGGATGGAAAGCGGCCCTCCTGCGCCAATGTTGATTGCTCCCGGGATGTGTCCTCCTCCGAACGCGAGTAAATGGCGCGTATCTATCAAGACATTCGCAGTGTCCGCTACTGCCTTTTTGAACTCTGCCGGAGACAAGGCCGGTGCAACGGTTTTATCGGCCGCTGCAGCAGGATTGCTTGTGTTCAAGTCCTTGAGGCGAGGGTAGTAGCGCGGTTTAGGTGGCAGATTGTGGAGTGCCAGTTCGCGAAACTTCGCTTCCGTGGGCTGTCGAAGAAGAGCGTTATGCCCGAACTCGTACCCGATGGTGGAGCACAGCTTGTCCCCGATGGCCGCACCACATGGTGAACCATGCACATGGGTCGGATACAACAGCACTCCCTCATCGAGGCCGCGGAAGAAATCGTACAACGTGTGAAACTGAGCCGTCGTCAGTTCCTCGACACGCTCCGGTCCGAGCAGGTCGGTGCGGCCAGCGGTTTCCACTAGCAAGGAGCCACCGGAGAGCACTGCGAACGGCGCATCCTTCGTTGCGGTTTTTGCGACCAGCAGCGAAATGTGTTCGGGCGTGTGCCCGGGCGTGTGCTTGACCGTCAACCGGACAGCACCCAGCTCCAGGACATCGCCGTCATGCACAGCCCGATGGGGAAATCCATACTCAGGCGCATCATGACCGCTGACGCATACCTGAGCGCTACCAGTGGCCGCAGCCAGCGCGTAGGCACCGCTCGCGAAGTCTTCATGTATGTGCGTTTGCACCACGTATTTGATGGTCAGGCCGCGCTTGCGCGCGAGCTCCAGATACTGCTCGACATCGACCTGGGGATCGACCACCGCGGCAACGCGCGCCGAATCGTCGCCGATGAGGTAGCTGGCGTCGCCCAGCTCCCGGGTCAGTATCTGTTCAAAAACGAGTGCCATGTCACAGTCCTTTGCGGAGGGATGGAGGTGAGGATTCAGGTGCCAGCTTCAGCCGGCCTTGGAAGACAGGGGGTGGACCCTGTCGAAGTTGAACAGGATGGCGCAGACAACCAGTGCAGCGATCGGGCCGGCTACGGGATGAAGAATGAACGCCACGACAGGCGCCAGCACGACCAGCTGACGCAGGGCCCAGCTGTAGAGCAAGCCGGCTTTGCGCACGTAGGCCGTGCCTGCGCGGGTCCAATGCTTGCGGGCCTCTGACTCAACCGGCATGCCACCGACAAAGCCGGCGTGGTTGTAATAGCGCACAGCCATCACGGACGAAACCAGTGACGCGAACAGCAGCGCTAGGAGAACCAGCTCCATTGCCAGGCGCGGTGTGAAATTCGGAATCGGCGATGCCGCATCCCCGAACTCCGCATGCAGGGAAGGCACGGCAAGCGTCACGGTTCCCATCAATCCGAGCGCGGCTGTCGATGCGGTCATCGAGGCCGACATGAGCGCGTTTCGCAGCGTCTGAACCGCCAAGATCTCCGAACCTTTTTGCGTCGACACGGCTTCAAACCAATCCTGGCGCAAATTCGCGTGCGCCGTCCGGGCCATGCGTTCCGGGCGCCGACGCTGCGCCATCGCCAGCGATGTCTCGTACGAGAGCAACACCGCCAGAGTCAGGAATGCGGCGAGCCAACTCAGAGCGAAGTCCATTTCTTCACGCGTGGCTCGGTTGGGCAGCACGCTGGCGGCGCTCGAGCAGTTCGAACACGCCCATGCCGATCAGCATGGCGGCGACGAACACCACTGCTTTTTTCTCCCCCATGCCCAGCGCAACGAGTGCAGGTCCAGGGCAGAAGCCGGAAATCCCCCACCCGATGCCGAACAAAAGACCGCCTCCGACCAGACGCCGGTCGATCTTGTTGGCCTTGGGCAGCTTCATGTCGGCACCCAGGAAGGACACCGTTCTCCCGCGAGCAACTGCGAAGGCGATCAGCCCGACGGCAATGGCACCAGCCATCACGAAGGCCAGCGACGGGTCCCAACGACCGGCGAGGTCCAGGAAGCCGAGCACCTTGGCCGGATTGGCCATGCCCGAGACGATGAGTCCCAGGCCAAACACAAGGCCGGCGAGCAAGGATGTAAAAACGTACATGACGATCTCCTCAAAGTCCGAACAGGTGGCGAGCGACGTACACGGTCAGGAACCCGGCGCCCATAAACGATGCCGTGGCAGCGAGCGATCGCGGCGACAGGCGCGACAGGCCGCTCACCCCATGGCCGCTGGTGCAGCCCGACCCATACCGCGTCCCCACCCCCACAAGAAGTCCGGCCGCAATCAGGGCCGCGTAGCCGGCGTCGATCTGGAGGCTGGGCACGTTGTTGAAAAGCAAATAAGCCGAGGGTGCGCCCACCAAGCCGAGCACAAAGGCGAGCCGCCAGGCGACATTACCCTTGACCGGCTTCAAGAGCCCGCCGAGTACGCCGCTGATGCCGGCGATGCGGCCATTCAACAGAATGAACATCGCCGTGGCGATGCCGATGAGCACGCCACCGGCCAGGGAAGACCAGGGTGTGAAGACGTTCCAATCAATGGACATGGGTTACTCCTTGGGACAGTACAGGCGATACAGAACCGACAACATTTCGAGCAGACGTTCATCGGCCACGCTGTAGAAGATGTTCTTCCCCTCCCGACGCGTGCTCACGACAGCCTCATTGCGCAGCACGGAGAGTTGTTGAGACAGCGTAGGCTGACGGATCTCCAGCGTTGCTTCCAGATCACTGACACACATCTCTCCCTGGGAAAGCTGGCACAGCAGCAACAGCCGGTCCGTGTTGGCAAGCACCTTCAGTGCGGCCACGGCTTCAGTGGCTGCGTTTCGCAGCAGCTCGGGAGTGATGGCGGTGGGTTTGACGTTCATGAGTTCTAAAAGGATTGACATTAATATACCCAAACATATAATCAATGTCAATAAACTGAACAATGAGGTACTGCATGTCTGCCCGAACCCACATTCAATCGTTTTTTGACGCCAAGACGTGGACCGTCTCGTACGTCGTCACCGACCTTGGGACCCTGCAAGCGGCGATCATCGACCCGGTCCTGGATTACGACTTCAAGTCCGGGCACACGGACACGAACGCCGCCGACGCCGTGCTCTCGTACGTGAAGGCCGAAGGACTCACGGTGCAGTGGATTCTCGAAACGCATGCTCACGCAGACCATTTGTCGGGCGCGCGCTACCTGCAGGAGCAGGTGGGTGGGCAAATCGCCATCGGCGAGCACATCCGCGACGTGCAGGCGACATTCAAAAAAATCTACAACCTTGAACGGACATTCCTGCCCGATGGCAGCCAGTTCGACCATCTGTTCAAGGATGGCGAGGTGTTCAAGATCGGCAATGTCGAGGCGACTGCACTGCTGGTGCCTGGCCACACGCCAGCGGACATGGCTTACTTGATTGATGGCGCCGTTTTCGTGGGCGACACCCTGTTCATGCCTGATGTCGGGACCGCCCGCGCCGACTTTCCAGGCGGCGATGCCCACGTGCTGTACCGCTCGATCCATCGGCTCCTGGCCCTGCCACCCAAGACGCGAGTCTTTGTGTGCCACGACTACCCGCCCAAGGGTCGGGAGGCCAAGTGGGAAACAACGGTTGCAGAGCAAAGGGCGAGCAACATCCACGTGCGCGATGACATTGGCGAAGCGGAGTTCGTCGCCATGCGCAAGGCGAGAGATGCGACGCTGGAAGTGCCCACGCTCATCCTGCCCTCGATCCAGGTGAATGTTCGCGCTGGGCAGTTGCCGCCCGCAGACGAGAATGGGGTCGCCTACCTGCGCATTCCTTTAAACGCATTGCCGAGACGCAAGCAGTTGGATGCCAAGTAGAGTTCAGATAGGGCCGATGGTCATGCCCTTGTCTTGCTCGTGATGTTCCTTGCAGTCGCAACGATCGGAAGCCGAGCCAACATCGTGTAAGCCAAGTCTTTCCGGGATCTGAATGCTGGTCTTGGTCAGCGCCGTCGCAGCCGTGCCGGTGAAATCGGCGCGGTCGTTGCGTCGACCTCAGTCCACGAACGCCAGCGCTGGCGACCGATGTTGCGGGCACGCCCTTGGCGGTGGTGCCATAGGGTCATGCATCAACCCACCATTTCAGGCCGAGCCATCCATTCACGGCCCTTGAGCATGCAGTCCCAGTAGAGCGGCGGCAAGATGCGTTCTTTGAGGTGCCATGCCAGCGCCGATGGACGTGTGCCGTCGATCAGCCACTTGGGGAAACTTGGTGCGAGCTTGCCACCATAGGTGAACTCAGCCAGCACGATCTTGCCGCGCTCCACCGTCAGGGGGCACGAGCCATAGCCGTTGTAGATCGCGTCCCCTTTAGTCGTGCCACGCAGGGCGAGCAGGTTGTGTGCCACCACGGGCGCTTGCTTGCGTGCCGCGGCCATCGTTTTGGCATTCGTGGTGTTGGCCACGTCGCCCAACGCGAACACGTTGGCAAACTGCTTGTGCCGCAGCGTCCCCGGATCCACATCCACCCATCCGGCGGCATCGGCCAGGGGACTCACGCGCACGAAATCCGGCGATTTTTGCGGTGGCACGGCATGCAGCATGTCGAATTCCCGCGTGATCCGCTCCTTGCCGCCATCGGGCTTGGCCCGGCTGAAGACCGCCTGGCGTGCCGGCCCGTCGACGGCAACCAGTGTTTCGCCGAAGTTCAGGTGGATCCCGTAAGCTTCGATGTACTCCATCAACGCCGGCACGTAGTCGGCAACCCCAAAAAGGACCGCGCCGGAGTTGCAGAACTGGATGTCGATGGACGACAGCGCGCCCTTCCTGCGCCAGTGGTCGGCCGACAGGTACATCGCCTTCTGCGGCGCACCCGCGCACTTGATGGGCATGGGTGGCTGGCTGAAGATCGCGCGGCCTTGCTTGAGTTGCTGCACCAGTTCCCACGTGTAGGGCGCCAGGTCGAAGCGGTAGTTGCTGGTCACGCCGTTGCGACCGAGCGTATCCACCAGACCCTCCACGCCATCCCAGTCCAGTTTCAAACCCGGACAGACGACGAGTTGTTCGTATTTGACGACACGGCTGCCGTCCAGCACGACCGCGTTGCGCTCGGGTTCGAACGCTGCAACCGCCGACTGAAGCCAATGCACACCATGCGGCAGCACGCTGGCCAGCTTGCGAGCGGTGGAGGCTGCTTCGAACACGCCAGCGCCGACCATGGTCCAGCCGGGCTGGTAGTAATGAACGTTGGCCGGGTCGATGATGGCGATGTCCAGGCCCGGACTGCGCGCCAGCAGACTGGCCGCCACGGCGATCCCCCCTGCGCCGCCACCGACGATGACGACGTCGTGCGATTCCTCAACCACCTCGACGGGCGTCTTGCCGCCATTGGCGATACGTCGCACCAGCGGCTTGAGATCAAAACCAGCTTTGGATGCGCGCTCGATGAGCGTCGGCAAAGGTGTCTGCTTGGACTCTGAAAGCGCCCACATCGTGGTCGAACGCATGCCCGTGCGACAAAACGCCAGGACTGGCTTCGGCAGGGCAGTCATGAGCTTGCCAAAGGCAGCTCCCTGATCGTCACTGACCTTGCCCGACTCTGCCGGCAAATGCTTTGCCTGCAAGCCAAGGGCCAAAGCCGCGCGCTCGATGTCAACGAAGTTCGGCTGATCAGCGTCTTCGTTGTCAGGCCGAATGCAGATGACGGATTTAAATCCAGCGTCCCGCACGGCCTGGAGGTCGGCGGTGGAAAGCTGCGGTGAGACCGACAGCACAGGGCAAAGCGGATCAATTTCCATAAGGTGTTTCCAGGGAAAAGAAGAAGTTCGCCGCTGAGCAAAGGGTCCATCACGCGCGGCTTGAAAGCTTGGACTCAGAGTTCATTCGGAGAAATCTGGCAGTACCAGTTTGCGCTGCTCTCAGGTCCAGGCAACTTGCTTGGGCACATGGTGACCCGCAGCGCATGAAGCGTCAGCACCGGCAATGCTTCGGCAGCTGAACCAGCAGCTCTGGTCAAAAATTCAGGTTTGAACAAGACAGACACTTGAGCCAACACCATCATTCAATATTATCATATTATATATGAACATATCATGTAAGGATGTTAAATGATGCGCGGTGCTCGATTGCGGCTCAAACGACCCAAGGGATGAAACGCCAAGTTCGGCGTCGGTAGTCACGGTATGCGGGATGAACATCACTCATCCAACGTTCTTCAACGATGGATTTGAAAACCAGCACCACTGCCAGCAACACCATCAATGCCCAAGCCCACGCCGATCCGACCGCCAGGGCGCAGCCGGCGGCCAAGCTGGTCACGCCGGTGTACATGGGGTGGCGGATCCAGCGATACGGTCCATGCTGGACCAAGTAGCCATCTGTGCGGGGCATCGGCCTGATGTTGAAGTTGCCGGGCCGATTGGCCCACAGCGACCAGACGCCCAGCAGCACAGCAACCGCCCAGAGCGCCCATGCCAGGAACGGTGCCGTGCCCTGGCGCCACGTGAGGCCGTGGCCACAATCAGCAAGGTCAGCAGCCCAAACTGAGCGGCAACCAATACGGCGACATAAAACCTTTTGCCCTGCCCTGTGGGTGCGTCCTGGATGGCCATGTGAAACTCAGCGCTTGCGTGCGACCAGGCCAATCAACGCTGAGCGACCACGGTGTCCAAGGCCTTCGTCCAACTCGGCCTCGTAGTCGGAGAGTGCAGCCAGCTCCATCGCACCGAATGCTTGGCGCAGCATGGCTTCGGTGTAGAGGTTCTCGACCAGCGATGGGCCGCCCGTGCCGTAGACGAGCTGCTGCGGCGTGTAGCCCTGAAGGACCAGCACCCCACCGGGCGCGAGGCACGCGATCATCCGATCAAACAGGCGTGCGCGCATGGCTGGATCTGCAAACTGGACGAAGATGGCGGCCACGCCGTCATAGACGCTCTGTGGCCAAGCCACCGCATCGCAGTCCGCCACCTGATAGTCAACCTGCATGCCGCAGCGCTCGGCCAGGCGCTGCGCCTTGGCCACACCGACCCTGGAGATGTCAAAGGCATCGACGCGCAAGCCCTGCTGCGCCAGCCAGACGCTGTTGCGACCTTCGCCGTCGGCCACGCACAGCACGCGGTGACCCGGACGCCAGTGGTGCGCCTGCGCGCGCAACCAGGCATTGGGCTGCTCGCCAAAGACGAACTCCTCGCGGCTGAAGCGCTGATTCCAGTTGTCGGCCACCGTGGAGGATGGTGAAGATTGATTCGGGGTGTGAGACATGGTGTGACTGTGTTTCCAAGTGAATCGGCGCGTTCGGTGCAGACCGTCAGGTGCACACGGGCAAGGTGAGCGCGACCACCAAACCTTGCTCAGGCGCCGGGTGGAGGGTCAACGAGCCGCCGTAGCGCTGCGCGATGGCCATGACGATCGGCAGGCCGAGGCCGCTGCCGGTGGTGCCAGGACTGTGACGCCAGAAGCGTTGCACCGCCTGTGCGCATTCCGCTTCGCTCATGCCACGGCCTCGATCTTGGACCTGAAAACAGACCCAGCCCGTGGCCGATCGATCGAGGGTGAGTCGCACCGGGTGCGTGCTGGCGCCGTGGCGCAACGCGTTGTCCAGCAGGTTGCGCAGCGCAGCGCGCAGCAACGGTGCCGGTACGGCGACGGCCACGGTGGCATCGGACGCATCGAACTGCACCGCGTCGCTCCCCCCCGCCTCGAGGATGGCTTGGTGGGCCGTGGCTTGCGCATCGGCAGGTTCTGTACAGCCACTGGCGGCCGGGCCGTCCAGCCGTGCCAGCGTCAGCAGCTGTTCCAAGGTGGCCTGCAAGGCCTGGACGCCCCGTTCGGCGTCGACCAGGGATTGCGCTGCCGTGGCCGCATGCTCAGGCCGTCCCAACGCCAGGCGCAACACTTGCAGGTGGGTCTTGATACCGGTCAGCGGCGAGCGCAGTTCGTGCGCCGCATCATCGGTGAATCGACGCTCGCGCTCGATGGCCGCATGCGTGCGTGCGAGCAGGTGCTGCAAGGCTTCGACCAGCGGGCGCAACTCGGGCGGGGTGGTCATTTCCGGCAGTGCATGAGCGTCTTCGGGCCGTCGTCGTGCGAGCGCAGCGCGCAACTGTTCGAGTGGCTGAAGTCCGCGACCGATGCCGAACCACAGTAGCAACAAGCTGGCGGCAAGTGCCAGCAAAAACGGGATGCCCGCGGTCAGCGCGATGTCGCGCAGCAAGCCATCTCGCACGTCAAGGCGGTCTGCGGTGGCGATGCGCAGGTTGCCGCTCTCCAGCACGAAGGTGCGCCACTGCCGGCCGCCGAAGGTATGGTTTCCGTAACCGGCCGGCGCAGCCACCATCCCAGGACTGCCAGAGGTGCGAGCCAGTTGCATGGCAGTCACCTCGCCACGCATCAGGCTCACTTCGCAGGCCAAGCCATCGCGTGCAATCACATCCAGCGCCGCGTCGATGCGCTGATCAGACGGGTTGGCAAGTGCTGGTGGCGGGAGCTGCGAAATCAGCCCTGCCACCATGCGTGCGGAGGCCGCCAACCGGTCGTCCAACGCACCGCGCACTTCCTTGCGCACGTCGATCAGCATCCATACCGCCACCAAGCTCCACACGCCAAGCAGCGAGGCACCAATGATGCCGAGCAAGCGCAAGCGCAAGCTGACCGCCGCACCGATTGGCGTCCTCATGGCGCCAGATTCCCAAGACGGTAGCCTTGGCCGCGGACCGTCTCCACGATGCCGATGCCCAGTTTGCGCCGCAAGTGGTGGATGTGAACATTGACCGCGTTGCTTTCCACGTCCTGTTCGAAGCCGTACAGGCTGTCGCGCAAGTGCTCGGCGCTGAGCAGTTGCTTGGGGTGCTGCAGCAGCGTGCGCAGCAGCGCCAGTTCGCGGCGCGAGAGCTCGACCGGGCTGCCATGGAGTTGCACCTCTCCTGTGGCCACCTCAAAGGTCAGCGGGCCATGTTCGATGCGGTCAGAGCTGCGCCCGGACGCCCGGCGCAGCAGCGCGTGGAGCCGAGCGACCAACTCGTCAAGGTCGAAGGGCTTGAGGACGTAATCGTCAGCGCCGGACTGCAGCCCTGCCACGCGATGCTCCACGGCGTCGCGGGCCGTCAGGACCAGGACCGGCAGGTGTTGACCACGCGTGCGCCAACGGCGAAGCAGCGCCATGCCGTCCTCATCGGGCAATCCCAGGTCCAGGATGCAGACATCGAAGGCGGCACTGTCGTGGGCGGCCTGCGCAGCGGCGGCCGTCGCGACGTGGTGAACGGTCAGACCGTGCAGTCTCAGGCCTGCCACGACGCCCGTGGCAATCAGTTCGTCGTCTTCGACCAGCAGCACATGCATGTTCGTCGGTGCCTGTCCACATTCGATGGTTGAGCTCGGTCCTGACTGTCCCACATCCGTTCTGGCGCCCATAACGCTGCCTTAATCGTGATTGGCCAAGATGCAATCCCAGTTCCATAACAAAGACAGCGTTATGACCCTCTCGCCCGTTCGCTCTTGCATGCAGCGCCTTTTCGCGATGGTTTTCGTCCTCGCCCTGGCCTGGGTGCCCGGCGCCGGTCACACGGAGGCCACCTTCCTCGCGCCCGAACAAGCATTTGTCCTGAAGCATCCATCGACCCTGCAACAAGACGGCTCGATCGACCTTGTGTGGACGATAGCGCCTGGCTACTACCTCTACCGCGACCGGTTGGAAGTGACAGCGAAGCCTCCGGGCACGGCCATCAAGGTTGAACGACCCGCCGGCGAGCAGAAGGAAGACCCGAATTTTGGTGCCATGGAGGTTTATCACGATCGCGTTGCCGTCAAGGTACAAGCCGGACGTGCGACGTCGCTGGCAGTCTCCTGGCAGGGGTGCGCCGAGGCGGGCCTGTGCTATCCGCCGCAAACCAGGGAGGTGATGCTCAGTGCTGTGAGCGAAACGTCGTTGGCACCAGCACTGGCGCTGCCACGGGATGCCTCCACGTCAGGCGCATGGGCGCTCGCGCAGGGCGGCAGTGATGGCGACATTCAGTTACTGCTGCAGCGCCTGTCGCTGCTGTGGGCCGTTCCACTTTTCTTCGCCTTGGGCCTTGCACTGTCGTTCACACCGTGCGTGCTGCCGATGATTCCGATCCTCTCAAGCATCGTGGTGGGCGATCGAGCACGGCCACGCCGCGCCTTGGCCCTGTCGCTGGCCTTCGTCCTGCCCATGGCGGCAACCTATGCAGGCTTGGGCGTGGGAGCCGCGATGGCAGGCGCCAACCTGCAAGGCTGGCTGCAGAACCCGTGGACCCTCTATGGGATAGGCGCCGTGTTTGTGGTCCTTGCTGCAAGCATGTTCGGCTTTTTTACCTTGCAGCTCCCGCGAGGTTTGAGAAACGGTCTGGATGATGCCAGTCGCCAGCAAAAAGGCGGCACGCTTGTTGGCGCAGCAGCCATGGGCTTTCTCTCGGCTTTGTTGGTCGGGCCGTGCATGACCGCACCGCTGGCGGGAACCCTGCTCTACATCGCGCAAAGTGGCAACGCCCTGCACGGCGGTGTTCTGTTGTTGTCGTTGGGACTGGGCATGGGGGTGCCGTTGGTCGTCATTGCCACGGTCGGGTCCAGCTATATGCCGCGGCCGGGCGCGTGGATGGAACGCGTCAAGGGCGCTTTTGGTTTTCTCCTGCTGGCCACGGCGATCTGGATGGTTGAGCGCGTGGTCGCACCCTCGGTTGCGCTGGCCCTGTGGGGAGCGCTCCTCGTGGCGTTGTCCGTGGCGGTCCTTCAGTTGGGTTGCCGCAGCGAGTCGCGCCGGATCATGGCGCCGGCAGCGGCCGTGCTGATGGGACTTTGGGGTGCGGCCATGTGGCTGGGTGCTGCTGCTGGCGCGGCAGATCCTCTCAGGCCGCTTTCCTTCCTTGCAACGCGGCGGAATGTGGATCAGACAGCGCAAGTGCCTGTGGCCTCCGCTCGCTTCGAGCGCATCGACAGCGTCCAAGTGCTCGATGCCAAGCTCGACGCCGCGCGGGCAGCCGGCAAGCCGGTGCTGCTGGACTTCTATGCCGACTGGTGCATTTCCTGCAAGAGCATTGAGACCCAGGTTTTTGGCGACCCAGTGGTCCAGCGTGCGCTCGACGGCGCGGTGTTGCTCAGGGCCGATGTCACGTCCAGCACCGCCGAGCAGTTGGCATGGATGCGTGCGCACCAAGTCCTCGGTCCGCCGACGGTCATGCTGTTTGACGCACGAGGGCAAGAGCGGCGCGATGCACGCCTGGTCGGAGAATTCGATTCGAACGATCTGCTCAAGCGCCAACCCGTACCCAAGGACCTCTCATGAACGGCGCCCTGCAAATCGGTCCCTTGACGTTTCCTTGGGCCCTGGTGGTTGTGATCGCCGCTGTGGCAGCGGCGTACTTCGTGGGTCGTCGATGGGGTGGCAGTGCACAGGTCGATGTCGATCCGCAGCTGTTTCGCACGCTGCTCGTTGCCGTCGTCGTCGCGCGACTGGCCTTCGTTGTGCTGTTTTTCGAAGCCTATCGATCCAGCCCATGGCGCATTTTTGACATCCGTGACGGCGGTTGGCGTCCGTTGCCAGGCTTGCTTGCTGCCTGGCTCTATGCCTTGTGGATGGGACTGCGCGTGCGCCCTGTGCGGCGCTCGCTGTGGAGTGCTCTCGCAGGCGCCACGCTGGTGTGGGTGGTGGGCAGCCTGATCCTTTTCTCGCTGGCACCAGCAAATACGCCTCTTCCTGCCATCAACCTGGCAGCGTTGGATGGCCGGCAGGTGTCGTTGCAGCAGTTTGCGGGCAAGCCGACGGTGGTCAATCTGTGGGCGACGTGGTGCCCGCCATGCCGGCGGGAAATGCCCGTGCTCGCCGCGGCCCAAGTCGAACATCCGGAGGTTCATTTTGTCTTCCTGAATCAGGGCGAGACGGCGGCCAAGGTCGAATCGTATTTGAACGCCGAGAAGCTGGCGCTTGTGAACGTCCTGCTCGACGCCAAGGGCGAGGCCTCGGGCAAGTTCAGCCAGCGCGCGTTGCCCACCACGTTGTTCTTCGATGCCAACGGCACGCTGGTCGACTCGCGCGTGGGCGAACTGTCTCTCGCAACGTTGACCGAACGCCTGCGCGGCATTCAGGTTTCACCACTTTCCAACAGCACTCCCACCAAGGCCCCATGAACCCCTTTGTCCACCGAACTTCAGCGTTTGCCACGAAGCACAAACGATCGTGGATCGCCATGGCGTGCATGCTCGTGTTCCAAACCACGCCTTGGGCGCAACCGAAGCCAGAAACGCTGCGCGCGCTTGAGAGCAAGGGGGTTACGATCGTGGGCACTTTTCCTGCAGCGGGCGGACTCCCGGCTTGGGCGGCGTACATGGGCCAGACGCCCATGGCCCTGTATGCGACCCCTGATAACCAGCATGTCATCGCAGGCACGATGCTGGATGCGAAGGGACAGGACGTGAATCACGCGTCGCTTGAGCACGCTGTCGCCGGGCCCATGACCGATGCGACCTGGTCACAGGTCGAGCGCAGCACATGGATCGCAGACGGCTCGGACAAGGCACCCAAGATCGTCTACGTACTGACCGATCCGAATTGCCCTTACTGCAACAAGCTCTGGTCCGATGCACGGCCGTGGGTGGACAGCGGCAAGGTGCAGCTGCGACACATCATGGTGGGCATTCTCACTCCCACCAGCGCAGGCAAAGCGGCCGCCCTGCTTGCCGACAAGAATCCTGCAGCGGCCTTGGACGCGCATGAACGCGCCAATGTGGCCTCCACTGCAAAGACCCTGGCGTCCGGGCGACCCAAGCCACTGAGCAACGAGGGCCTGAAGCCGCTGGCCACCATTCCAGCAGCCATCAGCGCCAAGCTGGAAAGCAATGCGAGCCTGATGACATCGCTGCGACTGCAAGCAACCCCAGCGTTGATCTGGCGTGATGCCAAGGGGATGCTGCAAACCCGCACAGGTGCACCTGATAACGCACTCCCTGCGATCTTTGGGCCGCTTTGATCGCCTCACAAGAACCGGAGAATTACATGAACAAAGAGCGCGTTGCAGACATCGCCGTTATTGGTGCTGGCACAGCCGGCCTGTCTGCCTTCCATGAAATCAATGCCCTGGGCGCCGAGGTCCTGCTGATCGATCGGGGTCCCCTTGGAACCACTTGCGCCAGGGTGGGCTGCATGCCCTCCAAAGCAGCGTTGCACGCCGGCGAGCAATGGGCCACCGTGCATCGGCTGGACACGGACCATGCGTTGTCTCAAGCCGACCTGGCGCAGCACCTGTGGCACCAGGCACGCAGTACGAGAGACAAGCTCGCGCGAGGTGCGGCCGAGCGCACCGTCAAGGCCGCAGGCGATCGGTTGATCATGGGCGAGGCGAAGTTCCTGGACCCCGAAACGCTTCAAGTCGACGGCGTTCGCGTGCGCGCCCGGGCGTTCGTGATCGCCACCGGATCGCACCCAGTAGTCTCCAAAGCGCTCGAACACCTGGAGGATCGTTTGCTGACCACTGACACCCTCTTCGAACTGGATGCCTTGCCACAAAGCATCGGCATCATCGGCATGGGCGCGATCGGGTTGGAGATGGGATTGGCCCTGTCTCGACTGGGGGTGCGTGTCATCGGAGGCGACCTCCAAACCACCTTGGCCGGCATCGCCGACCCAGCGATCCTGAAGCGTGCCCTGGAGATTTTCAGTCCAGAGCTGACGCTGTGGCTCGGCCAACCCGTCGACGCGCACATCGACAGCGGCGGGAACAACGTGCGGATGGAAAGCGATGGCCGCATGAACACCGTGGACAGGGTGCTGGCGGCGCTGGGTCGACAGCCCAACGTCAAGGAGCTCGATCTTGCTCGAGCGGGTGTCGAACTGGATGACCACGGACGACCTGCCTTGGATTTGCAGACCCTCCGTGCCGCCGGCTCGGGCGCTGTCTTTTTCGCCGGTGACGTGAATCCCGACCGGCCGTTGATGCATGAAGCGGCAGACGAAGGCGTCAACGCCGCACGCAGCGCATTGGCTGCGATCGACAGGAACGCGAAGCCAGTGCAGCCACGTCGGACACCGATCTCGATCGTTTTCAGCAATCCGGACATCGCCTTGGTGGGGAGGCCCTTCGCCAAGATCGACAGGGCTGAGGTCGTCATCGGAGAAGCTGAAGGATCGGCCAATGGCAGATCAAAGATCCTTCATGCTGAAACGAGCCTGGTGCGGGTGTATGTCGAGAAGGCAACGCACAAGATTCTGGGCGCTGGCCTCATCGCTGTTCAAGGCGAGCATCTTGCCCATCACCTCGCATGGGCCGTCCAACGAGGCGACACGGTCGATGATCTGCTGGCAATGCCCTACTACCACCCGAGCGTCGAGGAAATGCTGCAGTCGGCATTCAAAGATGCATTGCGTCAGTTGACCTGATCGTTATCGCGCAGTCGGCGGATTTTCAAACCATGATGGTGGGAGCCACAATGACAACGACAGACCCGCTCCGGATACGCATTCTGCTGCACGCACCTACGGCTGGTTCCCTGCAGCGAGCTCGCAAGAACGCAGTGAACATTCTTCGCGACGAACCCATGGCAGAGGTCAGGATCGTGTTGAATGCAGAGGCCGTTGCTGCAGCTTTGGACCAGCCCAATGTTGATACGGACAAAGTGACGTGGGTTTGTCCCAGTACCTTGCGCAACCTTTCGCGCGAACTATCCCTTGGAATGAACGTGCTACCGCAGGCGGCAGCGCTTGCGCTTGGACTGCTTCAGACAGAAGGATGGACGTATGTCAGGGCATAGCAACAGGGCCTCGAAAGGTTCATGGCGCGCTTGCGCGATCACCACAGCGATGTGCGCGAGCATGGTGGCGACGTGCGCATCGGCACAAACCGACTTGGTCGCAATCGGCGAAAAAATTGCCGCAGGCGGAACACCTCAAGGTGCCGCAGCATGCGTCAGCTGTCATGGCGCCAAGGGAGAAGGAAATGCCGATTTCCCCAGATTGGCCGGGACAGGACGCGCCTACTTGCAGGCCCAGCTGGATGCCTTCGCTGCGGGAAACCGCAAAAACGCCATCATGCAGCAGTTCGCTTCAAAGCTCTCACCGGAAGAGCGCGTTGCCGTCGCGAGCTACTACAGCCAGATGCCGTCGCCCATGGCGGTGAAGGTGACGAGCCAATCGCTCAAACCCGAGGACTTGGGTGGCTGGTTGGCAAGCCGAGGCCGATGGGCGGAACAGCTGCCCGCATGCGCGCAATGCCATGGCGTGGATGGCGGCGGCGTCGGTGGTCAGTTTCCGCCACTCACTGGGCTTTCTGAAAACTACATTCGCGAGCAACTGAAAGCCTGGAAAACCAACGTCAGGCCGCCGGGACCGCTGGCACTCATGCCCGCGATTGCGTCGAAGCTCTCAGAAACAGACGTCACGGCGGTCGCCCAGTATTACTCGACGCTTGCCAGTGCTACCCCGGCACCTGCCGAACTGCCGACAAAGTCGGTAGTGCCAGATGCAACCGTCAGAAAATGAGGCTGTGATGGACACTTCGAAGAAGAGCTGGAAGCTGCCAATCTCTGGATTGACGCTCTTTGTGGGCGTCATGACAACCTTGGCTTTTGCGATTGCAATTGGCGGCAACTTCGCTTTCGAGCGCTCACTCAAGTCGGGACCACAAAGCGTTGCAGGCGATAGCAAGACGACTGTGCCAGCCGCTGTTGCTACACAGACGCAAGCGTCCAAAACGTCAAACGCAGCATCCGCGGGTGCGACTGCGGGTGGGGGTGCAGTTGCACTTGCAGGTGTTGCTGAAACCAAGGCTGCGGCTTCAATGACGGCAGGCATTTTCACACCGCCTCCCGAGTCAGCGATGCCTGAGGGTGAGTATGGAAAGATCATCCGGCTGGGCGAGCAGGTCTTCAACAACACCGGGCAGTACGCTGCCAAATATGTGGGCAACAGCTTGAACTGTGCAAGCTGTCACCTGGATGCAGGCCGCAAACCGTACTCGGCACCGTTGTGGGCATCGTTCATTCACTATCCTGCTTTCCGCAGCAAGACCGGTCAAGTTGACACGTTGGCAGCACGCATCCAGGGATGCTTTGAGTACAGCATGAATGGCAAGGCGCCACCGCAGGACGACGACATCATGACGGCCCTTCAAACCTATGCGTTCTGGTTGGCCAAGGGCGCACCGGTGGGCACGCCAGTTCCGGGCAGTGGTTATCCCAAGCTGAAGAAGCCTGCACTGCCACCCGACTTTGTTCGCGGCGCAGCTGTTTATGAGCAGAACTGCGCGCTGTGTCACGGCGCGGATGGCCTGGGACAGCGCAGCGGCGACCACCAGGTGTTCCCGCCCTTGTGGGGTCCTGACTCATTCAATTGGGGTGCGGGCATGCACCAGCTTGGCAACGCCTCTGGGTTCATCCAAGCCAACATGCCACTGGGCAAAGGCGGCTCCCTGAGTGATCAGGAGGCATGGGACGTGGCGATGTACATGAACAGTCACGAGCGGCCTCAGGATCCACGCTATACCGGCTCGGTGGAAGCGACTCGAAAGAAATACCACGACTCCGACGATTCGATGTACGGACGCACGGTCAACGGAAAAGTACTGGGCGCCCGCTAATCTGGCAGCCGTGCGAGCGATTGGCGATTGGCGATTGCGTGGCCGGCTGCGCTGGATCCAATCACAGTGCCTGCACGGTCTCGCTTCGGAAAAAAGCGTGCGCATGGTAAGTTGCCGCTCAATGTTCTGCCAGCGCGTTCATGTTGCGGCCAGCGCAAGGTCGACTGGTGCGCTTATTTCGACAGCTGACGATAGACCTCGGTGGCCAGCGCGATGGCACTCTGGCCAGAGAACTCACCGCTCAGAGCGTACCCCAGTCGACCCTCGATCCAGTAGAACGACTCGACCTTGCCTTCGTGCACCGATCGGAATGCCGTCTCGCTCGGGACATGAGCATCGTCAAAGACGGTCACATAGAGCGTGACCCGGCGCCCGCCCGCATCCTCATACATGAACTGCGCACGTGGACTGTCCAGCCCGGGCAGCAAGCGCCCTCCCAGCAGGCGATAACCCATCGTCCCCAGGGTGGGTGCTTTCAGCGGCGAGCCCAGACGGCGCGTGAGCCACTGCACCAGATGCGCCTCGTCCGCGGCCGTGACTTCCACCGGATGTCGCACCTCCGGGGTGTACACCGCGTGAGCGATCATCGCGTCACGTGCGAAACCAGGTTCGGCATTGGTCATCTGCGCCGTGGATGGCCTGTCTGAACCGGCGCTCCAACGTCCTCCAGCCCAGCCTCCCAACAAGCCAACGCCCAGCAGCACAGCCGCTGCAGCGACCTGCCGGCCGGCGATTCGGCGCGGTGCACGCACGACGGTTTGCGTCAATGCGAGCGGGGTCTCACCGACATCCATGGACCGGTACATTTGCCTCAGCTGAAGCCTTTGCGCCTGCCAATGTGCGACACGCTGGGCGTCTTCAGGGTGGTTTCGCAACCAATCCAGGACGGCAGGAATGCGTGACGGCTCAAGTTGGCCGTCGACCAGAGCGTGCAGCTCGGACTCGTCGACATCTTTGGTTGAGTCGGTCATCGCTTCACCAGATGCAAGTAGGTCGCCGCCGGAGCTGCGTCTTGAGAAACCAGGGTCCTCAGCTGCTCTCTTGCGCGATGCAAGCGGGACATCACGGTGCCCACTGGAATGTCCAGGATGTTGGCTGCTTCAGCGTAGGTGTACTCCTCCACCGTCACAAGTAGCAGCACCTCCCGCAAAGCCGGTGACATGCGTCCGAGCGTTTGAAGCATGTCGATCTGGTCACCGACCTGCGGGGTTGGCTCATGCGATGTCTCGGCCACCTCATCCAGCGACGCATGCCCGTCGTCGTGACGCCAGTCACGTCGGTGGTTGAGGTAGATGTTGTGCATGAGGGTGAACAGCCAGGCGCGCAATGTCGATCCCGGCTGCCAGAGCGCCCACTTGACGCAGGCGCGCTCCAACGTGTCCTGCACCAGATCGTCGGCCCGTGACGCGTCACCCGTCAACAGCCTGGCGTACCGCCGCAGCGATGGAATATGGGCCAGCGTCTGCTCGATGCCCATGGTGCAGCAACAGGGTCAGGCGTTACGGCTTGGCGACGTGCCAGACGCCACCGCCGAAGCCATCACCGGTGCGATCACCTGGCTTCTGGTCCTTGGCCCAGAAATACACTGGCTTGCCCTTGTATGCCCATTGTTTGGCACCGTCGTCGCGAGTGATCACTGACCAGTCGCCTTGGGTGCTCGCACCCATGGCAGCTGGCAGCGGCGGCCAGTTCTGCGCGCAAGGACCATTGCACGTGCTCTTGCCATTTCCCGCAGCGTCTTTGTCGAAGGTGTACAGCGTCATGCCGTTTGCACCCACGAGTGCGCCATCGGCTGTCCTCGCGGGACTCGAAAACATGGTGCTGACGCAACCGGTGGTCAGAACGGCCGTCGCGGCCAAGAGAGACAGGGTCAGTTTGTGGATCATGGGACCTCGAATGAAGTGTTAAAGGACTTGCAGTGGAGTAAACACGGCAGGGCCGGGAAATATTCCGTTTTTTTGGCAAACGCTTGAACTTCAGTCGAGTTGCTGATTTTTCAGGATGAGGGAATAGATCGCGCTTCCCGAGTGTTGATGTGGAGACACTTCGTGCAACGTCGTCGCGCCGATGGCGCCGCCGATCACCGTCTTAACTCCTTCACCGCAAAAACTTCATGAAATCCATCTCACTTCGAACCTACCTGGCCCGCCTCCTGACGGTCGGCGCGGTTACCCTGTTGGCTGGCGGCAGCGTCTCAGCCCAGACGTTGCACGTCTATGGTCCTGGTGGACCGGCGCCTGCGATGAGGGAAGCTGCCACTGCCTTCGAACGGGTGAGCGGGACCAAAATCGAGGTTGTCGCAGGTCCGACGCCCCAGTGGCTGCCGCAAGCCAAGGTGGACGCCGATCTGGTCTTTAGCGGTTCGGAAACAATGATGACCGATTTCGTTACCGCTCTAGAGCCGCAGCTGTCGCATCAGAAGGTCACGCCGCTGTACCTTCGTCCCCTGGCCATGCTGGTGCGCCCTGGCAATCCGCGTCGAATTCGCTCCTTCGAAGATCTGTTGCGGCCTGGAACATCGGTCTTGGTCGTCAACGGCGCTGGCCAGAACGGTGTCTGGGAAGACGCAGCAGGACGAAAAGGGAACATCCGAACTGTAAAGGCGCTTCGAGCCAACATCGCCACCTACGCACGCAACAGTGCGGAAGCCAAGGCTGCTTGGGTGGCCAACAAATCGATCGACGTCTGGCTGATTTGGAACATCTGGCAGGTAGCAAGTCCAGAGCTTGCCGACGTGGTCGAAATTTCCCCTGACTACGCCATCTACCGAGACAGCGGGATTGCCATCACCACGCGCGGCAAGGAAAAGCCTCAAGCTCAAAAGTTTGTGGAGTTTTTGCAGTCACCCGCCGGCGCAGCCATATTCTCCAAGTGGGGTTGGAAGACGAACTGATCCTATCAAGCTGAGTCGGCCCTGAAGTTGGTTGGGCGGGACGCCGACAGGCGTGAGTTTCAGATCGTCCATTCAGCGCATGGCAGCCCAGGACATGTAGTTGAGCTTTAAACAACGACGTTGCGAAGCTCAATGCCCTAAGATTTCTCACAAAATCTCAGGGTGCTAACCACGAGACTAAGTCAGGGTTGCCTGTCAAGGACGGCGACTCCTCAGTGCTGAACTTCTGACAGTTCGTCAAGGCAAAAGCTAAATACTGACCGAGTGGGCACCAACATTCGGCCGTTGCCAATCTCAGGACGTTCGTTGAACACGTTCGCGCCAGTCGAAGTGCTCCACTCTCTGCTCCGTTTGGTAGGCCGCTGCCAATTGCATTTGCAGCTCAACGGCACAGTGCGAGCACAGGATCGAGTCAGCATGCTCGGCCAAGCCGGCTTTCCTTTTGAAGGAGTGATTCCCCCAAGGCTTGGAAATGCTGGCATCAGATAGTCGCACGAGCGGTGACTGACGAGCTCGTTGTGCTCAGCCGAGCTGGTCAAGATCTCGCCTTCGATGGTTGTCACACAGAACCTGCCCAGCCTGCATCGCAACAATGAGCAAGGTGCTGGAAGTTTTTTTTGAACATGTCGGGTGGCGTTGCAGGTTCAGTCTTGATGTCCTGCCTCTGATAGCAAAACATCGCGTTATTCTTCGTGCGCCAAAAATGGCCATCGAAAGAGCAATTGACGTGTTTTCACACCACACAGAGGCGACGGACGACCCCCGAATCACTGGACTGGACGACGGCAGAGATCCGTTCGTCGCCGCGGTGCGGGCCACGCGGATGCCGATGGTTATCACCGATCCGCGCCAGCCCGACAACCCGATCGTCTTCGTCAACGACTCGTTCTGCCGGCTCTCGGGGTACGAGCGGGCCGAGATCCTGGGGCGCAACTGCCGGTTTCTCCAGGGACCTGACACCGACCCAGAAGCCTTGCGTCTGATTCGCGAAGCTGTCCGCGAGAAAAGGTCTGTACAAGTCGATCTGCGCAACTACCGGAAGAACGGCGAACCGTTCTGGAACCGCCTGCTGCTCGGGCCTGTGAATGGCGCGGATGGCGAGCCCGCCTACTTTTTCGCCAGCCAGGTCGACGTCACGCTCGAACGCGAACGCATGACCGGACTTGAAATTGCAAACGCGGCGCTGATTGCGGAGCTGGCCGACCGTGTGCGTGCTGTCGAGATGGGGGAAGCGCGCCTGCTCGCAGCAACCGCTGCGGCAGACCTGGGCATCTGGCACCTCGACTTGTCTACGCAGGAGCTTTACGCCTCTCAGCATTGCAAACTGAACTTCGGTCGAAGCGCTCATGTGCCCTTCAGCTATCAAGAACTGCTTGAAGCTGTACATCCCGACGACCGGCAGCGAATGCGTGAGGCGGTGGCGCAGACAATCGAGACTGGCGATGACTACCGCATCGAGTATCGGATCGTGCGGCCTGACGGACAGCTCGCCTGGGTTCGCATCCAGGCGCGACTCGAACGCTCTGCGGAAGGGCAGCCGCTGCAGTTGGCAGGCGTCTCTCAGGACGTCACGCAAGAGATCATGGGTCGACGTCGCGCTGAACTTCTGCAAACGCTCGATCGGGAGGTGTACGGTGTCCATGAAGACCCGAACGAGATCGCCTATCGCGCGATGGAGGCTCTGGGCCGCGTCCTCGATGTGAGCCGCGCAGGCTATGGAACCATTGACAAGAGAGCGGAGACCATCACGATCGAGCGCGACTGGAACGCGCCCGGCATCAGGACGCTCGCGGGGACGCTGAAGTTCCGGGAGCACGGCAGTTACATCGACAACCTCAAGCGTGGCGAAACGGTCGTCTTCGCCGACGCGCGTCTCGACCCCCGCACCTGCGATTACGCCGACGCGTTGATCGCCATCAACGCGCAGTCGGCGATCAACATGCCGGTCAGCGAAGACGGCGATTTCGTTGCGCTGCTCTACCTGAATCACGCCACGGCACGGCCCTGGACGACGGAAGAACTGGATCTGGTCCGGGAAGTGGCCCACCGCACCCGGCAGGCGGTCGAGCGCCGCCGCGCGGAACAGGACCTGCGCGATCTGGCCGCTTCGCTGGAACGCCAGGTTCAGGAACGCACGGCCGAACTGATGAAGACCGAGGCCACGCTGCGCCAGTCGCAGAAGATGGAAGCGGTGGGCCAATTGACAGGGGGTCTGGCGCACGACTTCAACAACCTGCTCGGCGCCATCTCCGGCAGTCTCGAATTGCTCAAGCGCAAAACACAGGGCGACGCCACGATCGACCGCTATGTCGACATCGGGCAGACGGCGACGAAGCGCGCCGCGGCACTGACGCACCGGCTGCTTGCCTTTTCGCGCCAGCAGACGCTCGAGCCGAAGGTCATCAGTGTGAACCGGCTGATCGGCGACTTTGAAGTACTCATTCGACGCACCATTGGTCCCGAAATCTCCCTGGAAGCCGTGACCGGCATTGATATCTGGCCGGTGAGCGTAGATCCGAGCCAGCTGGAAAATGCCGTGCTGAACCTGTGCATCAACGCGCGCGATGCCATGCCCGACGGTGGACGCCTGGTGGTGGAGACGGCGAACCGATCGCTGGACGAGCACACGGCCGGCGCACTACAGCTTCTCCCCGGCCAGTACGTGTCGGTGTGCGTGAGCGACAACGGAACCGGTATGCCAGCCGACGTGATCGCGCGGGCCTTCGATCCGTTTTTTACGACAAAGCCGATCGGCGTGGGCACCGGCCTGGGCTTGTCGATGGTCTACGGGTTCACGCGCCAGTCAGGCGGCCACGCGCGGATCTACTCGGAGGAAGGCTCGGGAACCAACGTCTGCATGTACCTGCCCCGTCACCACGGCGAAGTCGATGCGGCCGAGAACAACGCCGATCAAGCGCAGCTGCCGGCCATCAAGCATGCTGGAGAAACCGTTTTGGTGGTCGATGACGAGGCCTCTGTGCGCACACTGATGGCAGAAGTCTTGAGCGAGCTGGGATATCGGGTGCTTGAAGCCGAAGACGGTCCCGCTGCGATCCAGATCCTGCAGGCAAATCGCTTTGTAAAGCTTCTGGTCACCGACGTTGGCCTTCCAGGCG
The DNA here is from genome assembly GCF_051216695.1 of Variovorax glucosi. Lineage (NCBI taxonomy): Bacteria > Pseudomonadati > Pseudomonadota > Betaproteobacteria > Burkholderiales > Comamonadaceae > Variovorax > Variovorax glucosi. The sequence continues at coordinate 89,757 of NZ_JBPJZE010000005.1, read as the reverse complement.
GCATGAACGGGAGGCAAGTTGCGGACGCAGCCCGGCTGCTGATCCAGGAACTTCAGGTTCTGTTCGTAACCGGCTACGCCGAGAACGCTGCGCTGAGCCATGGCCATCTTCCGCTTGGCATGCAGGTGCTGACCAAGCCTTTTGAGCTTTCGGCATTTGGGCAGCGAGTGCAGACGCTGGTCAGCGCAACCAAGACTTCAGACGCGTCATGAAGTCCGCATTTTCTTGTGCTTCTGAATGTGAGGAAGTCGCATCGACTAAAGCAATCTGTAACGCTGTTGGGCGTGGTCCGTCGAGTGCAGAACATTGCGCTGGCCGGAACGCCAGTATGTGCAAGGGTGCGAGCCTGCAAATTCGGTAAGACAAGTAAAAGCGCTTCGTGTCCTCATCCATCTCTAACCTAGCGCGTTTCTTTGATGCGTCGCCAAATCCCTACCTCGTTCTCGATCGCGATCTGAACATCGCGGCAGCGAACGCCGCCTATCTTGTTTCGGTCGGCCGTGAGCTCTCCGACATCGTCGGCCGCTGGGCCTGGGACGCGTTCCCTACCGACGAGGAGACGCTGAAGCAGGCGATCGACTCGTTCGAGCTGGTGAAGCGGACCCGCAAGCCGGACACGATGGCCTTGCTGCGATTCGACGTCCCTATGGCTGGCGATCAAGCTGGCAGATTCGAGAAGCGCTACTGGAGCATCACGCATACACCCGTTCTCGACGATGCCGGTGAAGTGGAATTCATTCTCCAGCACCCGATCGACGTGACCGCTTTAGAAATATTGCGGCAGACGGTGAAAACCAGCGGTGGCGTTGATTTGCGGCCGGAGCACGCGGGCATCTTCGACCGGGCTGAAGCCGTCAACTGCGCCAATCAGAGGCTCACCGACGAAGCCGAGCGCAATGCCGCTGCGCTCGCCGCCATCGCGGCTGAACGCGACCAGCTTTGGCGGTTGTCGCGTGATCCCTTCGTTGTCTGTGACTTGGACGGCCGGTGGATCTCAGCAAGTCCGGTGTGGACTGAGATCCTGGGCTGGAGACTTGATGAATTGATAGGTCGAACCTCTTCGTGGATGGAGCATCCCGATGACGTCAGCCGGACCCAGCAGAAGGTCGTCGACGTGGCAGATGGCGAGGTCATGCTTTCTACTTTTGTGAACCGCTTTCGCGGCCAAGATGGGCGCTACCGGACCTTCTCCTGGACGGCGGTGAGCGAGGGCGAACGGCTCATCTGTGTCGCGCGCGACGTCACGCAGGAGACGATTCGCGATGAGGCGCTGCGCCGCTACGAGAACATTGTTGAGTCCGACACAGCGCCGATCTGCGCCTTTGATACCGAGTACCGGCAGATTGCCTTCAATCGGGCGCACAGCGATGACTTCTTCAGAACCTACGGTCATCGCGTCCAGATGGGCGAGGTGTTCCCAGACCTGTTGCTACCGGAGCAGGCGTCGATGATCCGTGGTTTCATCGACCGGGCGTTGGCTGGCGAGATGTTCACGGTCACGGCCGAGGTCGGCGATCCAGATCTGACGGTTCCGCATTGGGAACTTGCCTACGGTCCGCTTAGGGCGGCGGATGGAAGTGTTACCGGAGCGTTTCATCATGCCAAGGACATCTCGGAACGGGTGCGCATGCAGGCCGAGCTCCTTCAGACGCAAGAGGTCTTACGACAAGCGCAAAAGATGGAGTCGATCGGCCAGTTGACAGGGGGGATTGCGCACGACTTCAACAATCTCCTGGGCGGCATGAGCGCTGCTTTGCAGGTGCTTCAAGCTCGACTAAAACTCGGAAAATTCGAGGGCATCGAGCGCTACATCGGCATGGCGCAGGATTCGATCAAACGTGCCTCTGCGCTCACTCAGCGCCTGCTTGCTTTCGCTCGTCGACAGACGTTGGATTCGAAGCCTACCGATGTCAACCAGCTGTTGAGCGGACTGGAAGACTTGATTCAACGGTCAGTAGGCCCCAACGTCGAGGTCGAAGTCATTGGCTCCGGCGGCCTGTGGACCATCAAAGTCGATGCATCACAACTTGAAAACTCGGTGCTTAACCTTTGCATCAATTCTCGTGACGCCATGCTGCCAGCGGGCGGACGCCTGACGATCCAGACGGCAAACGAATGGTTTGACAGCCGACTTGCAGCAGAACGTGAACTGCCACCAGGCCAATACGTTTCTGTCAGCGTGACAGATACCGGATGTGGCATGTCTCATGACGTAGCGCAACGGATCTTCGACCCGTTCTTCACGACCAAGCCATTGGGTCAGGGAACTGCTCTAGGTCTATCCATGGTGTACGGTTTTGTTCGGCAGTCAGGCGGGCAAGTGAGGGTTTATTCCGAATTGAACAAGGGCACCACCATGTGCCTTTACTTGCCACGCCATCAAGGCGAACCTGATGCGGAATTGGCACGAGACCAATCTGCTTTTGTAGGGGGTGGCGAGGGCGAATCGATCGTCCTCATCGAGGACGAAGAGACTCTTCGCATCGTGGTGTCCGAGATGCTGATTGAGGCAGGCTACAGCGTGGCAACGGCTGAAGATGGGCCATCGGGACTTCGCATTCTGGAGAAAGCCGAACACGTCGACTGCCTGATCACGGATGTCGGATTGCCTGGCGGGCTGAACGGCCGGCAAGTCGCAGATGCCGCACGGCACAGCAAGCCGGGTTTAAAAGTGCTTTTTATCACTGGCTACGCGCAGAACGCTGCTGTCGGTGATGGCCATATGGAGCGGGGCATGGAGGTTATTACCAAACCTTTTGATGTCGGTGCGTTAATAGCCAAGATCAGACAGATGCTGCACCAGTAACAGTAAATCTGACTTCCTGAAAATCTGCTGCCCTTTTTACAGGGCAGACATCTTTGAGGACTGATCGAACGCGCGAGGGCGCCCGTAAAAGCTGACGTCTTAGATCAGCTGGAGGGTTGCAGTTTTTTTGTCAAGCATAGTGCAATCCACATTCGCGACGGCACCTCGTGCCCTAAGATTAGATCGATAATCTCAGGTCCAAATCCAAGCGTCCAAAGCACCCCTTGCCGTCGTCCCCCTCCCCTCTAGCGCCCTCTCCAGAGGAGAAACGCTTCGTCCAGCGCTTCGTCCGGCGCCTTGGCCGGCACCACTTCGCCCACCTGCGGGCGGTCGCCGAAGGCCTGGACCTCACTGCTTGCGCCGCACGCTACCTCGGCACCGAGCATGGCAACGAGGCCCGCACTGCCCACCAGCAGACCGTGGACGCCGTGCGCGCGGTCGCCCGCCGGCGCGGCGAGCCCTGGCGGCTCGTGGGTCTGTCGATCAAGACCTCTGGTGTTGAGCGCCCGACCCTGGATGCGTTTGCGGACGGGCGCTTCGACGGCTTCTCCGAGGCCGACGTGCGGGAGATCTACCAGGAGAGCTTTCCGGCCGACCGCAAGGCCGCGCGCAGCCAGCGCCTGCGCGAACGCCAGCTCGCCTTGCTGCGCCGCCTGGAATCGGTCGCCGCCGAGCAGCCGCAAGACAGCGATCTGGTCATGGGCTGGTTCGACGACCGCACGGCGGACAAGCTCACGGCGGCCGGCATCATTTCGCTGGGCGAACTCAACGCCCGGATCGCCATTGGCGGGCGCTGGTACCGGACCCTGCCGGCCGTGGGCGAAGCCAAGGCCCGGCGGATCGCCCAGCACCTGGCCACCCTGCTGCCGGCCGCACCCCGGGTCCTGCGACCAGTCTTCACGCTTTCCACCCGCTCTTCCCCTGCATCGGCCTCTCCCCCAGTCGATGCAGCGTTGATTCCGATCCTCCCGGATCAGTCTGCCCTCCCGGCCACCGCCCTCCCCTCCCCCGGCGACCGCGTGCGTTTGCTCGATGTCGACAGTGATGCCGACGCCGTCCAGGCCTGGATTGCGGCGCGGGCCGGCTCCACCGCCACCGCCAAGGCCTACCAGCGCGAAGCCACACGGCTCCTGCTGTGGCTGCAGCACGAGCGCCAGCGCAGCCTGATCCAGATGGATGTCGGTGACTGCACCGCCTACATGGCCTTCCTGCAGCACCTGCCTGCCCGCTGGATCTCGCGGGAGCGGGCCCGCCCCGGCCAGCCGGGCTGGGCGCCCTTCAGAGGCCCGCTCTCGCATGCGAGCCACCGCCAGGCCCTCGTGATCGTTAACGCCCTGTGCACCTGGTTGCAGGCCGCCCAGTACCTGCCGTCGAACCCCTGGCAGCTGGTCAACAAGAAGACCGGCGATGACCGCGACCTGAAGATGCTCGACTCCAAGGCCCTGTCCGAAGCCGCCATGGCCGAGGTCCTGCGGTTCGTGGCTGCGCAACCCGTGAGCGCCTCCAGCACCCGCATCCGGTTCATTCTGCGGTTCGTCGAGTCGGTCGGTCTGCGCTCAGCAGAACTCCTGGGCGCAACGCTCAAGGACCTGCGTTTGGAACCCGAGGGTTGGGTGATCCAGGTGCACGGCAAGGGCGCGAGGAACCGCATTGCGGCCGTACCGGGCCAGGCACTGGACGCCCTGCAGGCCTATCTGCGCCACCGCGACCTGGGCAACATTCAGGATGCGCCGCCCGAGGCCCCACTCCTGGCCAGCACGCTCGACACGATGTCGCCGCTGGGCTACCAGGCGTTGTACGAGCATGTGCGGGGATGGATTCGCAAGGCGGTGGCGGCTTCCGAGCTGCCGATGCACGAGCGCGCGAAGCTGGCGGGGGCCACCACGCACTGGTTGCGCCACACCTTCGGCACGCGGGCGATTGCCCGGGAGGTGCCTTTGGACGTCATTCAGGCGCAGATGGGGCATGCGAGCATCCAGACGACGACGGCGATCTACGGGCGGGCACCGATGCGGCGGCGAGTTGATGAGCTGAAGAAGGCATTCTCTTAACTCTGGACGAGACAAGACATGCCATTTTCGGTTGTGTCGTTGTGCTCTCATTATTTCTATGTTCAACGGTTGAACACTAGATGCAGGGTTGGAGGCATCCTGTACAGGCTTTGCCGCGGGGGATTCAACTTCGCGTCAGAAGTTGAAGATTCGCTTACCCTCGTTCCGGCATAGCGTTATCACTCCTGAGAGTTGACTAAGAAGATTAAGACTTGGAAAGCGCGTGGCGCCAAAATCTAGAGGCCATTCTCTGGCGATCAATTCGCTATATTTTTTCCAGTTACCGGCGTGTCAGATGCTTCATTAACGATTTTTCCATGACAGCAAGGCTTCGGAGTGCCTGTACACACGCACTTTGAACATGCCGCCCCGGCAACACGCTCACTTCATAAACTCACCAGCATGCTGGCAATTGCAAAGAGGGACTACAAGAAAGGGACTTCAGGCCTTCTGACCCCTTAAAACTCCACACACAAAAAGCCCTGTACGAAGCCGCCGTTTCTAACTGGTCCAACCGCTCCTATGTTCAACGGTTGAACACCGTACAAAGTGCGGTTCAACGTTGTCATAGCCGTACGGACCAAACCTCGGTGTGACCATTCGTCAAAATGACGACGAAGATTTGTAACAGGAATGCTTCGGATGCAGACGTTTTCGCATCTTTTGGTATGAGTAAGCGATCGTCTTGGTGTTCAACCGTTGAACAGTGTCTTTTCTTCGCTCACTTCAAAGAACGCCATGGCAACACTTGTCGCTATGTGGTGTTCAACGGTTGAACACAGACGACATCCACTAAGAGCGAGACGCCCGGTCGTGGTAATTATTTTTTGAACAGTAGGTTAAGGAACTCGACTAAACGGGCTTCTGCATCGGCAGATACCACACCAGATTTGAGTTTTATAGTCAAAGCTCCCTTAGCGTCCTTGTTAAACGAACCTATCAACTTACCATCGGGCGAACGAAGTTTCGTGGTGTCGCCGGCTTGGACATCAAGCTTCAATAGTTCATGAAGAACATGTTTTGGCGTGAACACACCTCCAGATGCAGTAACTTTTTTTGCACGTGACACTAACCCACTGCGATCTTGAGCAAGTGCTTGGCTGAGCAAAGAAGCAAAGCGATATTGCAATGCCAGAGGACTGCCAAAGGCCGCTACCACCTCAGCAGGTAGATCGGCAAGGGCAAGAGCGCCGGAAACTAGTCCAACAGATGCGCCTGTCTGAATTGCAAGTTGCCGAGCAGATGGGAACAAACCGGAGTCCAAAGCACGCCGATAGTGAACGCCTTGCTCCCAGGGGGACAAGTCTTGCCTCTCCCTATTTTCTCTCTCCATGTCAAGAAACAGTTGCTGATCGCTTAGCTCTTCAACTACTGCCACAACAGGAAGATTTAGCTCGCTGCAGGCTCGATGTCGGCGATGCCCATACACAATTTCAAACCGGTGGTCTGAATCAACTTTAAGCGGTCTAACTTTGATCGGTTGAGTGTTACCGCCCGCGTTCGCAATTTCCTCCTTTAAAGCAAGAAACTCAGCCGAACTAAATGAATCTTCATGACGGTTGGCCCAAACGCTGGGCCGCACCGATTTTGGATCGAGTTTTTCAACAAAAGCGCGGCCTTCAAACTCGGCGAGACGTGTTTTCAGCTTGTCGTTCTCTTCCTGAATCCCTCGCCCCATGGTCAACGAAGCGCTGATAGCGCCCACACCACTGCGTGGGCGCTGAGGAAGAGGGGAGGGCGTGGACGCGTTAATGTCATCTAAAACGCCAAAATCGATACCACTGCCACGTTTCGTAAGCCTGTTCATAAAGCAATCTCGCTTTCAGCTGCTTGGCGTATCCAAGCACTGACAATTTGTCCTTCAACTGTCTCTACAAACTGTTCATAGGCATCAACAGCGCGCTTAATCGTTCGTGAGCTTACCGATCCAGGCTTGAGATCGTAAATTGAACCGAATTCCGCACTCGCAGTTGCTGCAGTCGAAGTCTTTGGGATTTCTATTGGTAGCACCTTCGACCCGTAAGCAGCACCAATCCATTCCCTAACGACGTTCGTAGCAACGTCGCTCGAATCCACTTTAGAGAGAAGGACGTCGACAAACTCATACAGCTTTGGTTTCCCATGCTTGCCTAGGCTCCCAGCAACCTCATGGAACAGATTCCAAAATTGAACGCTTGACGCAAAATCAAGGGCATTTGGCGGAAGAGGAGTAATAATTCCATCCGCAGCCATCAGCGCATTGATCGTTACGTAGGAGAGGGAAGGGGGCGTATCAATAATAATGACGTCGTAATTCTGCCGGACGTTTTCAAGTCCGTAATGAAGGACGTTCCAGAATTGAAACTGCTGCCCCTGGGCCGCAGCGTCTTTTTGCCTAGACGGGAGGGTGAACTCAGCACTGAATAAGGCAGACGTAGCTGGGATCAAGTCAATTCCGTCCCAATACGTCTCGCGTATTGCATATTCCACTGACGTTTCATCCCCTGTGCAAAGTGGAAGGATGGTGTCATCAGCGTCAACTTCTGCGTCGGGCAAAATTCCAAACAGTGTAGTCAAACTACCTTGAGGATCGCAGTCGATAACAAGCACTCTATGCCCTCGTATGCTTAAACCCTGTGCGAGCGTCATTGCAGTCGTTGTTTTTGCAACGCCCCCCTTGAAGTTAGCGACAGCAATCGCTATCGCTTCGGCGTTGACGGGTCTCATGCGTTCCGCACGCAGCTCGCGACACCATAGGCGCACGTCAGCAAGGGTGAATTCACGTCGAGTTCCTGAAGAATTAAGTGCGCCAGCCGGTAGTCCTTTACTTTCTTTCTTCACTCGATAGTCAACTTGGCGGGTATCCAAATTGACCAACGTCCCGAGTTGCGCAGGACTGAATTTTGGGGATTCCTTACAAACGTTCGGCGCAAGCATTACCTTTCTTACGCGCTCAAGTATCTTGCTTGCGCGCTCAGCTTGCGCACCAATGTCTTCCATGCCGACGCGTTCGCGTCCTTCAACAAGAATGTTTGGCAATGAGTCCTCGCGAGTAGTTCTGATCGATTGTACGTTTTATTTTACTTTCTTTGGAAAACATACAAGTCGCAGCCGAATGTCGGTTGAAGCCACACTTGCCGGACACCGCACGTCTACCTCTACCAAAAAGTGAAACACGGCGAGATCATTTAAATAGTCTTCAAGACTTCTTGATTTTAGGGACGAGATTCCTTCATGCTGATAAAGACTTAGCGTGCTTTCCGTCCGTGAAGTGTGGCTTTCACGTCCTGCAAATGTGGTTTCTTCGTCCGGGAACTCTGGTTGAAATGTCCGCAAAGTGTGGCCATGTCCGCGACTTGTGGCCTAAGTTATCCACAAACAGGTCAAGGCATCGATGGTTCCAGGTGTCCGGCAAGTGTGGCTTTACAAACCTTTTGTTGAAAATCGTGCGTCAAAGTCCAGCTGCTACGAAACCAGTGCAAGTTTCTTGCGTGTCCAGCGATGCTTGGACGTACACTGCTTGAATGCGAACGGCCCGCCAAGACTCACTTATTCCGAACGACCCAAACACTGCTGCGCCAGCCAGAACTCTGACGAAGTCAGTACATGCACTTGCGATCGAACCGTTAAATCAAGCACTCACCGTGACCGGGCGCAAAGCCTACAACGTCATGCTGTTTATTTCGCAGCGCACGGTTCCAGACAAGGACGGCTGGTACTCATCGCCTGTGAGTGCGATTCTTAAAGGTTATGGCTCGTCGACAAAGGCCTCGGAACGACTCCAACGTTACATCGAGCAAATGGTGCAGACAGCAGTGGTCTGGCGTCCGCTGGCATCAGCGGAAGAGGTTTCTCTCATCCCCGGACAGCAACTGGAGGTGCCGGTGCCCAGTTCCGATTTGCAAGAAACGACCGGTCGGACTTCTGAAATCATGAAAAGTCGGCGAGGCAATCGTGGAGGAGGTCGAGGTGCCGAAATTAGCGACGAGGCTCGAACTTTTACTCTTCTCGCTGAATCTCGTGGCTGGATGCAATACGGAGAAGCATGGGTGAAATGGGTATTTCCTCCATCGATCCGCGAGCAACTGCTCACCCCAGATATCTACGCACAAATCGAGTTAAATTCAATTGCTCTACTGCGTACCTATACCTCAGTTGCTCTTTATGAGATCTGTGCTCGTTTTAAAGGCAGTCCCACCGGTCTTACCAGCCGGAAACCGCCAGAATTTTGGATGCAGGTCCTGAGGGAGGGCGGAGGCGCTAAGCCGCGCGAGTGGCGCAAAGTGAAACATGAATTGATCATGCCTGCTATCGAGGACATAAACGCGGTCACCGAACTCAACGTCGATCTGATCGAGCACCGTCTGGGAAACGTGGTGAGCTCTGTGCAATTTACTGTGAAACGCAAGGAAAAAAACACTCTGAAGTCGGTTGAACCAGTAGACGTAGCATCGGTGATCTGTGCGGCCAAACACGGCATTCGTGAGTCGGATTACGACGCTCTCGTTGATAAGTACGGCGAGTTTAAAGTCAGCGAATGCTTGACAGCGATGCAGGCACACGTCACAAACCCAGCCGCTCAAAGGATTGTAAGCAAGCTTGCCTACTTAAAGGCTGTGCTGAATAACCGCTATCCCGATCAGGTAACGCTGCTTACTCCCGATGAAAAATCAGAAAGTAAATTCGTTAAGCCGAAAACACCTGTAGCCGAACGTGAAGACATTTTGAAGAAGTGGATCGCTGCACGATTCAAACAACTCAACATTGAATTTTCAGTATTGAGCGAGATCGAACGTGAGAAATGGATCGTCAAGGTATCGAAACGCATAGGTACGCCTGCCATACGCCGACGCTTGGATAACCGCGACTGGATGTCGCCACTTGTAAATCAACTTGTTCTAGACGAATACGCATCAGGCTTATACGGCGAATCGTGGAAAGTCCCAAACGAACTTGATTTGGATCTTTTCCGACAGTCGCAATCTAAGTGAATTTCGTCACGTACTGATGTTTCTAGCTAGCGTTCAACCGATTTTTTAAGAAAACAGTTGTTTAACTGAGCTTTGCGGTCGTCTAACAATTTTGTCGACCACAGCGGCGCAATGAGACGTAAAGCCTCTTGCGCCAAGATAGACATCCGAAGAATACTGTATGAATGAACAGTATCGCTTCAGACCCACCCTCCTACGCTGAGCTTTACTGCCGTTCCAACTTCACGTTCCTGGTTGGCGCGTCCCAACCTGAAGAGCTTGTCGAGCGCGCAGCAGCGAAGCTCTATACGGCGCTGGCGCTGACCGACGAATGCACGCTGTCTGGGGTTGTCCGTGCCCACGTCCATGCACGTGAATGCGGCCTGCACTTCATCGTTGGGAGTGAGATCCTGTTTGCAACCGCCGCAGGTACGCCTTTCATCCGGCTGGTGCTGCTGGCTCAGGACCGCCGCGGCTATGGCAACCTGTCCGAACTGATCACGCTGGCACGTCGGCGGGCTGAGAAGGGCGCCTACCAGGCACTGGTTGCAGACTTGGAGGGTAAGACGTCGAAGGCACCGCACTTGGCAGGCCTGCCGGGTTGCCTCGCGTTGCTGCTGCCCGAGCCAGAGGTCGGTGTCGAGCATCTCTTCGGCCAAGCCAGGTGGCTTCGCACCTGTTTTCCCGAACGCGCCTGGATCATCCGGCCGCGAACGCTTGGTGTGATGGACGAACTGGAGTGTCATGTCGCTGAACAAGCGGTTGAGCGATCAGGGCTGCGCATCGTCGCCAGTGCCAGTCCGCTGATGCATACGCGCGGAAGAAAGCGCGTTTAAGATGTGCTCACGGCAGTTCGCTTGGGCAAGGAGGTCGCCCAATGCGGCTTCTCACTCCAACCGAACGCCCAGCAGTATCTTCAGGGCCGCGCCGTCCTGGCGGAGCAGTTTCCTGCGGCCTGGATGCATGAGACGGTCGAGGTCGCGCGCATGTGCACTTTCTCATTAGAGGAGCTGCGCTATGAATACCCCGAGGAGATCGTACCTGCCGGGCAGACTCCGACGTCCCACCTTCGTGCGTTGACTTTCGCCGGGGCAGCGACCCGTTTTCCTGCTGGGTTGCCCTCGACCGTGGCTGTGCAGATTGAGCACGAACTCAAGATCATCGCGACGCTCAGCTACGAGCCGTACTTCCTCACAGTGGCCGACATCGTCCATTGGGCACGCGACCAGGGCATCTTGTGCCAAGGCCGCGGATCTGCTGCCAATTCGGCTGTTTGCTATTGTCTCGGCATCACTGAGGTCGATCCGGCTCGCATGTCCGTGCTGTTCGAGCGCTTCATCAGTGTCGAGCGGCGCGAACCCCCCGACATCGATATCGACTTTGAGCACCAGCGGCGCGAAGAGGTTATGCAGTACATCTACCGTAAGTACGGTCGCGACCGGGCGGCCCTCACCGGGGTCGTGACCTTCTACCGCACGAAGTCGGCATTGCGGGACGTGGGCAAGGCACTGGGCTTCCCAATCGAGAAGGTCGAGCAGTTGGCCAAGACAGCGTACGGGACGCCGGAGCAGTGGATCAGTGACGCCTGCCTGCAGGAATGCGGTCTTGACCCGCAAGGCAAGCGTGTACGACTCTGGCTCGAGCTGGCCGGTGCCGTCAAAGGCTTCCCTCGCCATCTGAGCCAGCACACCGGCGGCTTCGTCATCTCCCGCGACAAGCTCATCCGCCTGGTGCCAGTGGAGAACGCGTCGATGGAGAACCGCACTGTCGTCCAGTGGGACAAGGACGATCTCGACGCGTTGGGACTGATCAAAGTCGACATCCTCGCGCTGGGCATGCTCACGGCGATCCACCGGGCGTTGGACCTGGTGGGCGAGAAGTTGAACAAGCCGATGCGTATGCAGGACGTGCCGTCTGAATGCCCAATCACATACGCCATGATTCGCCTGGCCGACACGGTCGGCGTGTTCCAGATCGAGAGTCGCGCGCAGATGACGATGCTGCCGCGGCTCAAGCCAACCACCTTCTACGACCTGGTGGTCCAGGTGGCGATCGTGCGGCCTGGACCGATCCAGGGCGGCATGGTGCATCCGTACCTGCGCCGACGCGCCGGTGAAGAAGCGATCGACTATCCAAGCGAGGACATCAAGACGGCGACCGAGCGAACCTTGGGTGTGCCACTGTTCCAGGAGCAGGTCATGCAAATCGCCATGCTGGCGGCGGACTTCACGGCCGGAGAAGCCGATCGATGGCGTCGGGCCATGGGTGCCTGGCGCAAGCGCGGCGGGCTTCAGATTCATCAACACAGGCTCATCCAGCGCATGCTCGCCAAGGGTTACACGCAGGAGTTTGCGGATCGCATTGCCAAACAGGTCGAGGGGTTCGGAAGCTACGGCTTTCCGGAAAGCCATGCAGCGAGCTTCGCGCTGCTGGTCTACGTGAGCTGCTGGCTCAAGCGTCACCATCCGGACGCGTTCCTTGCAGCATTGCTCAATAGCCAGCCGATGGGGTTCTACGCGCCGGCGCAACTGGTGCGCGACGCCAAAGAACATGGTGTGGTCGTACGGCCGGTGGATGTGACTGTCAGCGACTGGGACTCAACGCTGGAGGAAGAAGTGCAAGGGGCAGCATCGGCCCGATGGGACACCGACTTCGAACATCGGCTTCGCGCAGTACGCCTGGGCTTCTCGCGCATCAGCGGCATGCGGCAGGCCAGCGCGCAACGCATCGTCGCGGCCCGGGGGACCCTCCCATTTGCCACGGTCGAGGACTTGGCGATGCGAGCCGAGCTCGATGCGCACGACCTGAAGTGCTTGTCAGGTGCCGATGCGTTGCTGACGCTTGCCGGTCACCGCCCGTCTGCGGTCTGGGAGGCGATCGGCGTCGACACCCGACCTACCAAGCTGCTGCGCGAGGCACGCACTGAAGAGGAAGCTATCGAATTCGACGCGCAGGAGGAGGGCGCTGAAGTGATGGAAGACTATGCCGCCATGGGACTCAGCCTGCGCCGGCATCCGCTAACGCTCATCCGGCACCAGCTCGACAAGTTCAAGATCCGGACCGCCGAGGACTTGCGGGTCCGCGGAATGAACGGACAGCAGGTCCGTGCCAGTGGAATCGTCACGCATCGACAGCAGCCGAGCACGGCCAGCGGCGTCATCTTCGCCACGCTCGAAGACGAGACGGGCACGGTAAACGTCATTTTCTGGCCCAGCATTGCAGAGGAGCAGCGGGCCGCGCTCCGGGGTTCGAAGCTGCTGACCGTGCAGGGCACCTGGCAGTCGGACAAGGGAGTGAACTCGCTGATCGCCTTGAAGCTGAAGGATCACACGGCATTGCTGGCCGGACTGCAGGTGGGCAGTCGGGACTTCCGTTGATTAGGTACTGCTTGGTAGGCACCGTACTGACTGTCCGAGCTGCGATCTTGGGCCCAATGCAGACATTTGAAAGCCGCCTTCGAGTGTCCGCTTCGCAGCGATTGCAGACACTGACGCGCCCACCATAGACCTCCGGATCCGGCCATAAGCGGACGTTCCTGGCCGCCTACGGATTGGCCGTGCAAGGTTGCCAACAGCCTGTCGGGGCTCAAGCGAGCTTTTTTGCGACTGGTTAGAGGGGCCGCGAATCGGCAATGAACTGCAGGAACGTTCGCCCCATCTCGGTTAGCCGCAAGGGTCTGGTTTTCGATTCCCCTGCAACGAGAAAATTTTGCGTCGATTCGAAATCTGCTAGGTCGTCCAGGTCGCCGCGTGCAATTAATGCGCGATTGTCCAGATCAAAGATGAAGAGACGGAACGCCTCTTTCTCCATGGCATGGGCGATGTTGGGGGCGATCGACGTATAGAGTTGCTCGATCGAACGGATGTCAGGGAGTTCGTCCTCGTGCGCACGAAGTTGCGAAAGAAGAGCCAGATGGGACACCGTGAGTTCATCGACATAGCGAAGAAAAAGGTGCGATGTGTCCTCGGGGAAGACAAGAGTGTCGAGGCAGGAAACGATTCCGTGCTGAAGGGCTTCAAGCTTTTCGCGTCGATGGTTCTTTATCGCCGTAGATGTCGCTTGGTAGAGCAGGCTGATGAATGCGGGGTTCGACTGAAGATCGCCAGGAGCCATATTGAAGCGTTCTTCGATAGTGTTCAGAGCATCGGTCACACGCTCCATCCATTGCTGTTTTCGCTGTTCCATCGGATTTAGATACAGCCCCGCAAGCTCTGACAGCATGTTGCCCGCAACGGGGATGGCAGACAGCAAAGACTTCGCGGCTATGAGAGCGATGTCGTCCGAGTGAGTGGGATGTGGTGGTTCGATCATTCTCGGAACTCCTTGTGATTGCAGTAAGAGGCGGAGCCTAATAAAACACCGGGCGCCGCGATGCAGCGCCCGGCTGCGGCGATCACTAGCCGACGATCACGACCAAAGCCGTGTTGACGTCGGAATGTAGAAGGATGCCTCGAGCGCCGCTCGAGACTGAAGCAGGGCAGTGTGACCGCAGCCAACGGAAATTTGGACCTGAACGGAATGCAACATGGCCACGACCTCTGACAGCTGCGTGAGGCATACAACCGCGTCGGCCATTTTCTTGTCACTCGAGTCGTAAGACCGAATTATCAAATTTGAACCGTAGTTCGCAAGGTCGCGCAGCACAGCAACGTGCTTCGCAAAATGCAGGGCGATTTGTGCTGCTGGCTCCTCTCGGTTGAGCAGTTTGCGATGCGGTTTTTCTTCCATGGGCCTACGACCTGGCTGTCGGCATAACGTTCGCATGCTTACGTATGATGCGGCCAACCAAGCCGTTGAATCTTGCATCGGCAGCGGTCGCGACGATGACGTTGCTGAGCATCACAAGCAAAAGGTTTCGGTTCTTGGGGACGTCGATCAAGTTCGACTTCGGGTAACCGCGGAGGGCGTGCACGCCCAGGTGTGCACCGCCGTGAATGAACGAGTGCATGGCTTTGACGGTGGCATTAAGCCTTCGGCCTTCGTGTGCGATGTCCGATGCACTAGGTTCAATCGCATCAAGCATCGAGGGCAGGGGCGGACCCAGCGTCGCCTCTTTCAAGCTGCCCGGCGGAACCGGCGTGGCAAAGGCCTCAAGCCAGTCCCCTTTTGCCCCAAAGCATACCCATGCGGCCCAGATCGTCGTCTCGAAATGGAGGCGGTTCAGAGCAAGCGCAGTGCCGTGCTGGCCGGACCCGATCAGCAGCCGCTGACTGACCGCATGGTCGATCGCAACCTTACAGAATGCCATGCCGATGATCTGGCGGATTGAGGAACTCGACCAAGCCTCTCGAAGTAACTGCTCGACGTCTCGATCAAAGCTGCCGCAGGCATCAAGAAACGAGCCCAGCCCGGATTGTCCTTGCGAGAACGTCGCGCGAAAGGACCCCGACGCTTTTTTGCAGCAATCGAGAAGTGGGGCACGGAGGAACTTTAGTAGCGTGGGAGGGCGCAGGATGCCTTACAAACCTGCCGGGACCTTTTTGGGACGCTGTGCGGCTGTTGAAAGCAGAATAAAACTATGAAGCGACAACGCAGGCAGTTCATACTTCGTCGTCGCCAGGGTAAACGTGCTCGGCGCCAGCCTTGACCCACCGCGCGAACATCGCGTCGCGGTTCTTACGATGCACCTCCGACCTGACTGGGTCCGTGATGTACTGGCACTGATTTTCATCCAGCCCTTTAGCCTCGGCGACTTCCGGCCCCCCATGAACGATGTATCTTGGAATGGCATAGCCGTTTTCATCAACGGAGCCTGGCTTGTACTTTCCACCATTTGCTTTTTTGACCATGCTAGTACCTTGAGCTTGCACGACGTGGGCGCTTGAGCAGGCTGGCGCACCAAATCCTGCTTCACGTGCATTTTGCGGCGAGATTTATCTTGCTGATCAGTCTGCCAGTTTCTGACCCTCGATGAGCATGCGACCCAACGCCCGCAAGACCCCTCCATTCCCCCTGCGACCCCGTAACCCCGTGGGGACGCAGCCTGCGGACCGCGAGTTCGTCGGAATGGCTCATCGGCGGCTCAGTGGTCATCGGCATCCTGGCGGTTGCCACGATCCCCGCGAGGCCCTACGCGCCCTCTTAGGTCGAAGCGAGGCCCACGGCTTCAGGCACGCCAGTGAGCTTACGAACATCTCTTGCGTCCCAACACCGTCGTGACGACAGGGGCTGATTGTCCAACGATCTTCTGCCGTTACTTACTTTTTGCTCTCCTTGAGAGCGGCGTGCTGCTGATCGACGAAGTGCTGCCATGTCATTCCGCTGGCTCTTGCTTTCTCCGCCTCAGAACTAAGCCGTTCATGGTTCTCCAAGAAGAAGTCATATAACTCTTTTGCGGCGACACGGTACTCTTCTGGGGTCGCATTTTTAAGACGCTCTCGCTCACCCTTGTTTGTCTCGATGCATTTGGGGTCGTGCTCCATCTCTGAAATTTGAAGTTCGTCAGCGCAGGCAGTCTCGATCCAGCAGTCGAAGGCACTCATCTTTGCCGAGAAATCGCCATTTAGACGTTTGTAAAGAATGGTGGCAAGCCCTATGACCGGAACTGGCAGCTTAGGTCGAAAATCGATCAAGTCCGCGTCGGGATCCTTGTCGGCATGCTTCAAGAAATTCGCGTAGCTGGACATCGATTTCCACCCCATCGCGCCGATGGTCTCATCGAGCTTCCTGTCAAAGCCGTCGGTTTCTTTGTGCGCGTACAGGTTCAGCAAGACCTTGAAGCTACCGAATGCACGCGCGAAAGCCGAAAGAGAATCGCGGCCTTCAATCCAGAGATCGACGGACGTGTCAATCTGGCGCTGAGCACCTTCGAGCTTGGTAATGGTCGTGGCCATGAAACTCCAACGCGTTATCTACAGCCTCTGAATGAGATAACCTTCCGGCGCCGACTGTAACTTCATCCGGTTCAGAGATGTGCAAGCTGCCGTGGCAACATGGACACATGGTTGTGAAGGGGCTTCCTATGTCGAAGTGTTGGGGTGTGGCGAGGTTCTACGGCATGGGCTCCATGCAGTACCTGCTGGAGTCGGGCCAGTGGCTCAATGACGGCAAGTTCTACGACGGAGCGCCGATTCGCTTGTTCGAGACGTCGGCCGAAGCGGACGCGTTTGGTGAGCAGTTTCCAGCCGACCAGCAACCGCATGGAGTGCAGTTCTTCATCGACGCACACGGGAAGGTCCTCACGGCGCGCGCTGCGCAAGTGAAGACACGGGCATCTGGGAAGATGAAGACGCACTAAGCAGTCAGTCGTGCGGAAAATTTGATCGGCTGCTCTCAGTCTGAAGCAGTCATTGGGTACCTGGAAGCGAGCGAATGCCCTTGGCCGAGAGGAATCTATTCCATTCGACCATGGGCTCTGCTAATCTGAGCTAATTACCATCGGAGCGGACTGCTTCTGAGGCGCCTGTGACAGACGGGGGCGCATCGTGGATGAAGCGAAAGGTCAAATTGAAACGCGAGCCGTCGCAGCGGCGACGTTTGGGCACGGAATGCTCCCAGTGGTGTTGCAGCGCGCCGGACATCAGCAGCACGCTCCCGCGTTTCAGCGGGAGCACCAGCTTCAGCGCGCGGTCGCGTTTATGGCGAAGGAAGAAATCGCGCGTTTCGCCGAAGGTGACCGAGGCGATGCAGGGATCGCGGCCAAGCTCGCGCTCGTCATCCGAATGCCAGCTCATCGAGTCGGCGCCGCCGCGGTACCAGTTCAGCAGCACGCTGTTGAACCGTGCGCCGAAAGCCGTTTCGATGCGCTCCTTGAGGTGTAGCAGGCCCAGGTTCCAGGCGTGAGCTCGCGAACGGATGCCCGAGTATTCGTAATCGCGACCGTCGTCACCGTAGAAGGCAGTGAGCCGCGGAAGCGGGATCGTCCGGCCGTAGAGCCGAATGTGGTCCTGCTGCCAGCGGATGTGGCGGAACTCGATGGAGTCCAAGCCAGCTGCCAAATAGTCCTTCCATCGAGGACTTTGCCAGTCGACGGCGTTGTTCTCCTGGAAATACGCCAGGCAGCAGTCGCTGGTTTTTTGGTCGAAGAATCGTTCGCCGTAGAAGATCTCGCCGTCGGGCAACAGTATCCGGTGGCCCTGCAACGCCGGCTGCCACTGCGCTTGCACGGCTTCGGTTTGTGGCAGGACGAACGACAGTCCCGAATCCAACGGATCGTCAAACAGACTCACTACATTTCTAGTTCCATTACCCGGGGATTGCAGAATTGTTGACGATCTTTGCACGATCGTCCAGTTAAGGCCTGCCATGCGAGACAACGGGCGAGCGGGTGCCTAAGCTTCGTTCCATGCCGACATCCACCACCTTGAAGACGCTGCGCAGCGAACCAGCTGTCGACCAGTTCCAGACGACCTTGATGCGCGCCGAACTCGCCGCCGCGATCGAGCGCGCCACGGTCGTCGACGGCTCTCACGAGACGGCGATTCCGCGTCTCATCCTGGCCCGCGCATCGCAATCGCAGCACCCGGTTCACGGCATGTGCGAGCCGGCGTTCTGCGTGCTGGCGCAGGGCAGCAAGCGCGTGCTGCTCGCGCAGGAGGTCTACATCTACGACAGCAGCCAGTACCTAGTGGCGGCGCAGAACCTGCCGGTGTCGGGGCAGGTGATCGACGCATCGTCCGAGGCACCGTACCTGGGGTTGCGTCTGGGCTTCGACGTCAACGAGATCTCGGCGCTCGCGCTCGAAATGAGTCTCGGCGGCTCTCTTCCTTCGCGGGCGTCGCAACGCGCCATCTACACAGGCGAGTTGTCCGCCCGATTGCTCGATCCGGTACTGCGGCTGGTGCGCCTGCTCGACACGCCGGAAGACATTCCAGCACTCGCGCCGTTGATCGCGCGGGAGATCCTGTACCGCCTGTTGAAGTCGCCGGATGGCTGGCGCCTCGCCCAGATGGCCCTCGTCGACAGCCACAGCCAACGCATCGCGCAAGCCATCGGCTTGCTGACGCTGCGCTGCCACCGTCCGCTGCGCGTCGACGACCTCGCGGCCGAAGTGCACATGAGCGTGTCATCGCTGCACCAGCACTTCAAGGCGGTCACGGCGATGAGCCCGCTCCAGTTTCAAAAGCAGTTGCGGTTGCAGGAGTCGCGTCGAATCATGATCAGCGAGCACGTCGATGCCGCAACGGCCGGTCACCGCGTGGGCTACGAGAGCCAGTCGCAATTCAACCGCGAGTACAGCCGCTTCTTCGGATTCCCGCCTGCGCGCGACATCAAGCGCCTGCGTGAGACGCAACTCGGACGCGTGGGTGCTTGAGCACCACGCGAGATCGCCAATGAAGATCCTTCTGACGACGAACGGCAAATCAATCGCCGCCACGCTTGCAGACACCCAGATCGCCGATGAATTCATCGCGATGCTGCCTTTGACGATCACGATGTACGACTTTCTCGGCAGGGAGAAATTCGGTGCGCTGCCGGTTGGTGTAACGAGCAGCGGAATACAAAGCAGAGCCTATGAGATCGGCGACATCGTGTGCTGGGCACCCGGTCCGGATCTGTCGATTCTGTACCGGCAAGACGGCCGGCCACTCGACGGGGCATGGCATTTTCTCGGCCGGATCGATGAAGCGGCCGAGGCGTTCGGAGAGCCCGGCACGATGGAGGTAACCATCGGGGCGGCACCGAAAGCCGAGGGCCTCGCAACCAGTCTCGAGTGCCGCTCATGCGTGAATGCAGGGCTGCTTGAAACGGCTGCTGCCACCACAGCGAGCTAATGCGAACTGACGTATCGGCCTTGCGGCAGCGGGGGCGGCGCGAAGGCGTGCTTAACTCGCTCGACCTCCACCTGCGGAGGTAGCCCGGCGACATGTGGTCACCGCTCGCTGAGGCGCTGGCTAAGGATCACCGTTTCGTCGTTCCCCGACCTGCGCGGCATGGGCCTGTCGTCCAAGCCCGAAGGCGGCTACGACAAGAAGACCCAAGGCCGCCGACATCCGTGCCGTGCTCGAAAAATTGGCATCGACAAGGCCGACATCGTGGGCCACAACATTGGCACCATAGGTGGCCTATGCATACGCCGCGCGTTATCCCGACCAGACCACCAAGTTGGTCGTGATGGACGCGCCGGTTCCTGGCGTCCCGCCTTCGGAGCAGATCGTGCGCACGCCCCCGCTGTGGCTTTCGGTTTCGGCGGCAAGGACGCGCTGCGCTTGGTAAAGGGCCGCGATCGCATCTACCTCGACCGCTTCTGGAACGTATTCGCCGCCAACCCAACGAAGATTGACGAAGGCACTCGCGCCCACTACGCCAAGCTCTACGCTCAGTCGGGTGCAATGAGGGCAGCGTTCGCGCAGTTCCTGTCGATCCAAAAGGACGCCAAAGACAATGTGAAGTCGGTCAAGACAAGGCTGACCATGCCGGTGCTGGCGATCACAGCGGCGAGGAGTCGTTTGGCGCCAACGAGGCCGCGGTGATGCGCAATGCCGCGACGCAGGTCACCGAACTGGTCGTTCCAGGGTCGGGCCACTGGCAGATGGAAGAGGCGACCGACACGACGGTCAAGGCCGTGCAGGGATTCCTGGCGCCGCTCTGACAGATCGGCTCGTTTGCCGGCAGAGGATGGAATGACAGGTTTGGGGGGTAGTGCGGATACCGCAGGCGACCTCGGCGCAGGGCGAGCCAGTCGAAGGGCGTTGATGGATCTGAAGCAGAACTTTAGCTCGGTATCTTGAGCGTCCTCACTTTGGTAGGTGCTGATCTTCAGAGCGCTCGCAGAGCGCCGATCTGCTGTTTTCATCTATCCGAGATAAACGAAGATTGCTTCTAAAAGAACAGATATCCGGCCTTTGCCATCGGAAGGCGAATCAGCCAAAGCGCCAGCAGATGCGCAGGGTAGTAGAGGTAAAAAAGCCAACGGCAACGCTTTAGCGCGAATGTCCATCGCTGGATGCTAAAAAGCAACGGGAATGCCGCTAACGCCCAGGCATTCCCGTTGAAGATCTGTAGGCTGGCAAGGCAGATTACTCCGAGCGCGAGCCGGCACAACGTTGGTCTTCGCACGTAAAACCATAAAGCGATGCACAAGCCGACTGCCGGCAACCCGAACTCGACTAGGCAACCACCAACACCAATGGTCATGGCCGCAGCAACCGTACTGCCGCCATCAAGAAGCTGGATCACGACTGTTGCCAATAACAACGTGAACATGATGTTGAGTGGGTATACATCTGCAGCGAGTCCGCCGAGCGCCATATAGGCGGGTGTCGCGAGCAGTCCGAAGGCAAGAAGGCGGCTGGCGGTGCGTCTGTACACGCCTCTTTCCAAAGCGTAGGGTCGAGCGAGGTTGTACGCCAGCACTAGCGCGAAAATAGGTGGGGCCGACCGACCAGCGGCGAAAGCTGCTGGGTGGGTTCCGTTGAACAGGTATTTGTTGACATGGTCGACCGTCATCAAAACCAATGCAAGGTACTTCAACGCCTCAAGTGTTCCGTCCGTGAGCACCAGGCTCGGCAGTGCCAAACGCGGTTCTCCATGAGACGTGTTTAAGTCCGTCACCGTATGTATGTTGCGATGGGCTTGGATGTCGCGCCGACGACTCTCGGCGCGATGACAGTGGTTAAAAAAGTCCCTGGAGAGATGTCTTGGGGCATGGGTTCGACGCGTGACCCCGGCCGGCTTCCAACAGTGGAAGCGCCCGAGTTCACAACGCTGCCGACGTCGCATCAGAAGTCGGAAAGCGTGCGCTCAGCCAGGCTCCCCATCTCGCCGCCCTTCGCATCAGCTGCGATCTATACACCGCGTTGTGGGTGGGCGTGCGGGAGTGGTAGTTTGCTGCCCGTGTCCACAAGTCGCCACGATCGTTGCGCAGGTGGCTTCGAAGACGCCAGGACGCCAGCTCATACGAGTAGCACCCTGGTGCCGCTACGTCGGCTGGTGTGATGCCAAAGCGTGCTAGGTCGGTGGCCAGGTAGGCAGTATTAAACTGCATCGCACCGACGTCGTGCGTGCCGTTGCTGTTGCGCACCCACTGGCCGGGCTTGCCGCCTTCTTGTTCAGCGACAGCCAAGATCAGGTTGGCTGGCACGTCATAGCGGGCGGCAGCGACGATCGAGCACACAACACGCTCGTGCAGATGGGGAGGGAGATCGAGCGGCATCGAAGCTCAGTAGCCAGACTGAGAAGGGAGAACAGACTGCAATCCCAAGGTTGCAGCCGCCTGGTCTTTCGCAGCCTTGTCCTCAGATGCGATCTGAGCGAGCCACTGGCTCTGCGCCTGCTCCCATCGAGCCGCTTCGATCCAGTAGCCTCCACGATCAGGAATGCCGATGTAGCGTATGGCGAGTGAGGCGTGGTCAACGTACGCATTCTGCGTGTAACTCCGGCACGCGGCTGGCAATTCATTGCTGATGGCAATGCGTGAAGATCCATCGTTCGCGCTCTGCAAGCCCTGCAGTGCCGCATTCAGTGCGGTCGCGTCACATGCTCCCGCGCCAGCGCCCATGGCTGATACAAGCGAAGCCATCTGGGGCGACTGGTTCGAAGCCGGGCACAGTTTGAGAAAGTTGACGCGCTCGCGCAGCGTATCGCCAGGCTTCCGAAAACGGATGCTGAAGTACCGCTGCAGCGAGGGCGCGCATTCGTTAGGACGCTGACCGGTTGCCAAACAGAGCACGGCTTCGCAGGCGAGACGGTGGTCGCCGGTGAGGAATTCTTGGGCCTGACTGGGCGCGGCTACGGCGGTCAGGGCCACGCCAAGGGTCAAGGTGGCGACGAGCTTCATCGAGCGGATTCTTTCAAGCGGAGGTGCGGTTGGCGAAAGCAGAGATCTCGGCGTCCGCATCGATGCTTGTTTCAGGATCGTTGAACGCGGAGAGGCTGTCGCCTGTGAATGCTGGCGGCATCGGACTTGAGGCCAGACCAGTGGCCATGAAAGCGCGAGCTGCCTGGGCCTTGCCGGCGACAGTCTGGGAGTTGTGGATGTCTGCCTTGTTCCGGCGTTCGGCCGCAGCGCTTCCCGGCGAGCGAATTTCTGCGGCGACCTTTCCACCGGCCGTCTGTGCGACCTGGTATCTGACCGAGTCCATCATGCTGCCTGCTTTGCCTGCGGCCACAGCTGCAATGCCCGCACCCAAAGCGCCTAGTGCAGATCGGCCGGACGTACTCGGCGCAGTTGAGCGATTTTCTGCTGCGGGTACGAAAACGCCACCGGTTATTGCGCCATTGGACCTAGCGCTGGCGTTGCCGCTCCCGCCGTGAAAGTTACCGCTGCCTTGCGTGGTCTGTGCACTCGTTGGTATGTCATCGCTTGCAAAGCTTGAAGGCGTGGTGAAGGACGCGGCACCGGTGCTGCCCGTGTCGCCCATGGCAGTGCCAAACGGCGTGGTGGTTCCTGGACTGGCGTTGGCACTGTCAGCTACGCCACCTCCGCCACCAGAACCTGACATATTTGGCATTCCAGCAACGCCTGTGTCCTTATCCGATCCTTCGCCACCTTGCTGTATCGCGGCGTTGACGGCCGATCCCCAGCCTGCGGCACTTGTGGCGCTTGATGCCACTGCCGCAACGGCGCCCGCTGCGGCTGCACCAGCCATTGCGGCTGCGGCGACGAGTGTGCCCGCTCCAGCGCCGCCCATGCCCGCCGCGCCGCCCACGCTTGCCCCTGTGATGATCCCGGCAATCAATGATGGAATCTTGTTAACGAGATAAAGAAGCATGCCGGCTACCACTAGGATGACAGCAAGATCCTTAAGTGTCGTGTCCCCCATCTTCAGGTAGTACTCATTCAGCACCGCTTGACCAATGCCGACGAGAAGTGTCATCCCCATCAAAGAAGCGGCGATACCGAGCACTGTCTTGTAGTAATTAATCGCAATCTCGGAGGTCCACCGAGCGCCACCAAAGCCAAGAAAGAAAATGCCTGCATACGCGAGGATCCAACCGGACACGAGCAGAACAACCATGTTGATGGCGACCAATGCAAGCATTCCAAGAATGAGGATGGCGATGATTGCGCCGATGGCCGTATCTACAGGTTCCCAAAGTGACGAGTTGTCGATCACGCTGGAAAAAACTTTGAATCCCACGTCCACGATCCCGGAGGGCGATAGTCCAGGCACGCCCGCCGCATCGCCGGCGAGTTGCTTGAGTGAACCCATGATCGATGTCGCAATGGCTGGCGCGTTGCTCAACAAGAAAAAGAAGAATCCGGTGAAGATTACGTAGCGCAGCAGCTCGGCAAACAACTCGCCGATGTCCGCTTTGCGCAGCGCCATGAGCCCAAAAGTCCAAACCATACTGGTCAGGGCAAGAGACCAAAACAGGCGGGTGGCTGCAGCTGTAATTGCACCGCTCCAACTAACTGCCTGTGCCTGATATCTGGCGGTTACGTTGTCCAGTACACCTGCGCTATCGAGGCCGGCATGAGCGCTGGCGGAGATAAGCACTGCAAACATCAGCACCGGCACAACCGTTTGTCGGAGTTTCGACATTCTTGTCACCATGACTTGGTGGGGCTGGGGGTGTAAGAGCCGCGACGGGCACATTTAGAACCGAACTCGCGACGGATAGCGTCCGTCACCGGCATTGCTTGAATTGCGGCGTCAGAGCAATTTGTGTCGTTGACTTCGGGCGTGGAATAGGTCGTTGGCGCCACAGGTGTATCTGATTTGCCACAGCCGGCGAGACCAGCTGCAAATAAGGTTGCCAAAACCAAGGTGAGTGAGGAGTGCTGACGATTCATTTAGGTCACCAAGTTTTCATCTTGCTGTCGTTGTAAGTACCGCTGCGTGCTCGCGAGCTACCTGCTGCACGCAAAGCATCTGCGTCGGCAAGAGCCTGAGCCCGCGTAGCCGCCGCGTTTTGCTGAGCGATCAACAGCGCTCGAATCTGCAG
Organism: Variovorax glucosi; assembly: GCF_051216695.1. Lineage (NCBI taxonomy): Bacteria > Pseudomonadati > Pseudomonadota > Betaproteobacteria > Burkholderiales > Comamonadaceae > Variovorax > Variovorax glucosi. The sequence continues at coordinate 65,122 of NZ_JBPJZE010000005.1, read as the reverse complement.
CAATTGATTGGACTGCGAGCTGGCCAGCTGGTTGGCATAACCCAAGGCCTGCATCTGTCCCGTGGCATCTCGTGCACCCACTTGGAGTTGTTGCAAAGTCCGGGCATCGCTTTGCAATGCGTCCTGCTGCTTATCCAGCCCTCTGAACAGCGCATCGTTCGCCTTCTTTTGCGACTCCGACTGATAGGTTTGCTGGTTTGCGAGCAATGCCCGGCGGACCACGTCGCTGCAGTTGCCGCCGCCGTTGAAGCACGGTGAGTTCTTGTAGTAGTTGATGTCCTGGAACTTGCCCAGGTAAGCATCGAGGCTGCCGAGCTGGCGCTTGTAGAAATTCAGTGTGTCGATACTGCTGCGAAGCGAATTCATCGTTGACTGCGCCTGATCCCAAATCTGGAGCGGCGGCGAGGCCGTGTTCTGCACCATATTCTGGTACTGCTGCATCTGCAGCTGGTACTGCTGAAGCTGGGCGGTGTATTGCTCGACCTGCTTGGACGTCTGCATGACGTTCTCCATCGCAGTGGTCGTCGTCTGGACGATGTTGGCAACGTCGATGGTTGGAATGCCGGCGTGGCTGGACACCGTCGTGCCGATCAGCATGGCTGCTGCCACTATCGACCGCACGGACACCAGATACGGGGGAGATTTAAATGAGATCATGGGTCTCATCGGGTTAATAGTCGAACGACGCATAGGGTTTGGGGAAGGTGAGGTCCTTGACGACAATCACGTTGAACCGGAAGCCGGGGCGGATCTGAAGCGTCGGTGCGATATTCAGGTTCTTCGAGATCATTTGGGCTGTGGCCTGACCAAGCTGCTGTCCAAGCGCTTCGCTTAGTGCACTGCCTGCCGTCGGCGCGCTCGACGTGCCGGTCACAGCATTACGGCTTTGGCTGAACGTTGCGCCTGCGACCACACCCGACATCAGCAGCGCGGAGCCGAAGACCCGTGCGTAGTGGTTGTCCACCTGATCGTTGAAGCCTGCGTATCCCGCCCCGTCCCCGCCAGGCATGGAGCCGAGATCCAAGGCCTTGCCGTCCGGAAAAACAATCCGCTGCCACGCGACCAGCACGCGCGACTGCCCGTAGGCCACGTTGCTCGAGTACGCACCGACGAGCCGCGAACCCTGGGGCACCAATTTGAATTTGCCACTCGCTGTGTCATACACATCCTGGGAGACCTGGGCCACGATCTGCCCGGGCAGGTCCGAGTTGATGCCAGAGATCAACGTGGCTGGAATGACGAATCCTGCGCGCAATTCGTAGGAACTGCGCGGCGCCTGGACGTCGGTCTCTAAGCGCCAGCGATCGCCGCTCGAGCCGCTGAACTGGCTCATGTCGTTCGGGCGCCCGGCCGCTGCGAGAAGTGGAGAGGCCGTGCTACTGCTGGCGCCTCCACTGCCGTCAGACGGCACCAAACCCGCCGCCTGCAGCTGCGCGACGCGGGCGCGATATGCCGCAGTGGGGTCGCCCGCCAATGCCGCACTGGCCTGTTGCTGGGCCGCCGCCATCCGGGCCATCGCATCGCCGCGGGTTGCTGGGGCTGGCAACGACGCGAACGAACCCTGTGACGAAGGGGCACTGCGCGCCGCTTCGACCTGTACTGTCGTTCGCGCCCGCACGGCTTCTTCTAGGCGCGCAAGCTTGGCCTGGGCAATGCGCTCGGCGACTTCGTCGCGCTCAGGCGGCCGGGGCATTTCGGCGGGAGCGGGCAGGGAGCCCAAGGACGAAGTTGGAACGCCAGCTACCGAATCTTCCGGTATCAACAGTGGCGCCGGCGGCCGTGCGGTGACCACACCATCACGGCGATCACCAATGATGTCGCGCGCTGAGCGGGAAGAATCACCCCCACCTTTTTCGGCGGCCTTCACAGGTGTCTCGCGTTGCTTTGCTGCGCGGTCGGATGCCACCATGACCATGACGATGAGAAAGACCGCCATGGCGCCGATGACGAGAAACAGCGGCACGTTGTTCACGCGGCGCACGCCTGATGACGACTTGATTCGAGTGGGTGAGGTGTCGGGCGACATAGGGTCGGTTTGGGCCATCGACGTCACTCTTTCCGAACCCAGGCGCCGGCGGCGTAGGGGGTTCCGTTCTGGACCAGGTAAGGGCGGCTCAAGCGCTGGTTACCGATTGCCAGGGTCAGTCGGTACAGATCGCCAGCGCCTGACCGATCCAGCAGGTAGTGCATTTCCAGCCCGTCCGTACCGGCCGAATTGGCTGCGGTGTTGATCAGGCTGCCTGCGCTGACCTCCATCAACGCAAAACCTTTCTCCCGAAGTCCCGCCACTAAGGCAGTGCCGAAAGCATCCAGGGTTGGCTGCGTCAAGTTGAACCGCGTACTGGCTGGCGGGTAGAGCGCAACCAGTTGTTTGATGGCATCACCGGCGACCTTCTGGTCGAATGCTTCCGAAGCGGCAGCGTGGTTGCCGTAAAGCTTTACATCAGGCACTGTCACGCAGCCTGTCAGTGCGAACCCCATGCTGCAAACAACTGCGGCTGCAGCCTTGGACATATGAGGGATGAGCAAATACCTGCCCATGTCACTTGCCTCGCTGGATCGTTATGCGATCCTGGCTCGAGCCCACACCTGCGATCAAGATTGCTTTGTCGAACACCGCATCGACGATAAACCGATCGCCCTGGACCCGGTAATTCACCAGCGTTGTCTCTTCCTCGGTGAACACACCGCCGTCCTTGCGCACCACCAGAAGCGACGGCGCTTCGGTCTGAGCCATGGCCGCCGGCATCTGGATGATGGTCTTGCGCCCGTCGTTGTAGACGCGCACCGGCTTCCAGCGCGTCTCGCCACTCACCGTGTAGTCGAAGCTCAAGTCACCCAAGTATTCCCCGGTCTGTGGAATTGTGGCTTCCTTACGCTCCTTGACCTCGCGGCTGCGCAGCGCCTCCCACTTGGCCGATGCGTCCTCGGGGTATGAGAACGCCACGCGCGGCATGAACTGGGTCCGGTGCGAGCGCAGCAGAAAGTGGTAAGTGCGACGGTTGGTCGTCACAACCAGGGAAGTCTCCAGTCCCACATCCTGCGGTTTGATGATCAGGTGCTGCACCTCGGTCGCGCCGCTGCCCGTCAATGCAGGCTCAACCAGCCAGCGCGCCGAGTCGCCCAGATTGATCGAATTGACCTGTTCGCCAGGCTGAAGTTCGACGTCGCAGACCTGCAGGACCGCGCACACGATGCTCGGCTGCGTGGTGCCAAATGCAAAGCGGATCGTGCCGTCCCCGCCCGCCGTGGGCATAAGGCCGGTGGACCCGCCGTCCTGCCAGCGCTTGGCGATGGCCAACGCGGCTTTCTCGCGTTTGGTCAGCACCGGGTTAGGGCTGGAGAAGTATTGATCGGCCGGCAGATCGCTGCGCGATGTGGGCGCGCGGCTGCTACCAGCGCCGGCGTTTGGAGTGCCCTCACTGGGTGGCATTGCCACGTTGATGCGCATCGCGGTCGGAACCGACGCGACGCCCGGCACGGCCGTCAGCACGGCACCCGACGTGTTGTTGCTTGCGAGTACAGGAATTACGACCGAACGCCCAGGTGGCGTCGGAGGCGGAAGATCGCCCGGTGCAGCAAAGACGGCGGCGGGCATCAGGGCGAACAGGAGGTTTGGAATAAGTTGTTTCATAGAGCTCCCTTACAGCTGCCGGGACCAGTTGAAGTCACGCACGAAAATGCGCAGCGGGTTGTCGCGGATCTGTTCCTCGGTGGTTTGCGAACTGGGTGGCATGACGTAGACCGTCACGAGCGCACGCATGCGAACCGGACCCAGCTTTACGCCGCCCGAAGTGCGATCGCGCGTCGTCTCAGCCCAATCGACTTGCCAGGTGTCGGGCGATTGGGCGATCACCGACAACACCTCAGTGCTCACGCTTTCGGTCTCGGCGCGCTTGAAAGGACTCGCTTCGGGCGAGCCGTTGAGCCACTCTGTCATCTTGGTGTTCGACGGATCGCTCGGCGCCATGTGGGCATACAGACGGAACACCGCCTTGCGCTGCAGTGCAATGTCCGGCGTCACCATGCGTGCGTCGCCAATGAAGCTCGCCACCGTGGCGTGGATGACGCGGGCATCGGTAGGTGCCGCAGGATTTAGGATCACAGGCGCGCCAGCTTGCGCCAAGTTGTCCACCGGCACCATGAACGGCACAAATTTGGACTGCGCGCCGATGTAGGTCATGCCGCCCACCGACGCCAGCGTGATGAGCAGGCAAAGGAGGCCGCCGATCTGCCACATCTGGCGCGAGGACACAACGCTGCCGGTGTGCGCGTTCCATGTCCGGCGAGCGTTGAGATAAGGATTGCTCGCAGCACCGGACAGCGTGTTCGAGACCAGGAGACCGGAGGGATCCGCTGGATCAGATGAGTCGGTGTGATTGCGGCGTATGGCGCCCTTGAGAATCGTGGTGAGGCTCATGCCGCGGCTTCCAGATAGTTGTTCATGTAGTCGTCGAGCTTCAGGTCGCGGCCGCGCAGCCATTCGGCGATCCAGCCATGGCCATGCTTAATCTCTAGGGCCTTGATGGCGGCGATCGAATCCTTGTCCGTGCTGCCGATGAAAGCGAGCGCCAGGGGTCCAAGAGCCAAGTCGTACAGACGCCGGCCCTTCTCGGAGGTGTAGTAGTAGTGGCGCTTGGGCACCGCCTCGGCCAGGATGTCAATCTGGCGCTTATTGAGGCCCATGCCGGCGTACAGCTTGGTGGCAATCTCTTCGCGCGCATACGGGTTGGGCAGGAACACCTTGGTCGCTGTCGACTCGACGATCACATCCAGAATTCCAGAGTTCGCAGCGTCGCTCAGGCTTTGCGTGGCCATGATGACGATGCAATTGGCCTTGCGAAGCACCTTGAGCCATTCGCGAATCTTTTCCCTGAAAACCGGATGACCCAGCATCAGCCAGGCCTCGTCCAGGATGATGGCTGCGGGCTGACCCTTGAGCGACTTCTCGATGCGCCGGAACAGGTACAGCAGCACCGGCAGGGCGTACTTGTCGCCAAGGTTCATCAGGTCCTCAATCTCGAACACCGTGAAGTCCGAGAACGCGAGGCCGTCTTCTTCTGCATCAAGCAAATGACCCATCGCACCGTCGGCCGTGTAGGTCTCCATGGCCGAGCGGATAGCCGTGTCCTGGATCAGCCCAACGAAACCTGAGAGCGTGTGGGTTCTGTCTTCTGACATCTGCAGCAACGTCTGACCAATGACGGTACGTTGCTCAGGCGTGGTGGTCAGACCGTTCAGGGCCAGCATGGTGTCGATCCAGTCCATCGCCCAAGCCCGATCGCCGCGGGTCTCAAGGAATTGCAATGGCGCGAAGTTCAGCCGGCTGTCGTCCGCGCCGACGCTGAAATGCAAGCCGCTGCGGCCCGCTGTGCTGGCGCGCACGGCTGCTGCCAGCGGATACATCGACAGCCCTTTGTCGAAGGCATAGATCGACATGCCTGCATAGCGCCGCAGTTGCGCGGCCAGCAAGCCCAGCTTGGTCGACTTGCCGGCCCCGGTGGGTCCGAAGATGAAGGTGTGGCCGAGATCTCGCACATGCAGATTGAAACGGAACGGTGTCGCGCCATGCGTCACGCAGTGCAACAGGGGCGGTGCGCCGGGCGGGTACATCGGCGACGGCGCCTTGTTCTCGCCCACCCAGATGGTGCTGGTCGGCAGCAGGTCGGCCAGGTTCAACGTGTTGAGCAGTGGCCGCCGGACGTTCTCTACGCCGTGGCCCGGCAAACTGCCCATGAAGGCGTCCACGGTGTTGAGCGTCTCAATGCGGGCGGTGAAGCCCAAGGCATTGATAGCTTTCTCCACCTTCAACGCCGACTTCTCCAGCGCGGAGCGGTCCTCGTCCATCAGCACCACGAGACTCGTGTAGTAACCCTGAGCAACTTGGCCGCTGTTGACTTCGGCAATGGCAGCCTCGGCGTCGTGGACCATCGACAGTGCGTCTTGGTCGACCGAGGTGCTGTGCGTGTTGAAGACCTGGTCGAAGAAACCGCGCACCTTCTGCTTCCAGCGGCGGCGGTATTTCTCGAGATGCTGCACGGCCTCATGCAGATCCATGAAGATGAAGCGGGTCGACCAGCGGTACTCGCTTGGCAACTCGGCCAGTGCAGCCAGGATGCCGGGATGGCTATCCATTGCAAAGCCGTCGATGGCGACGACCTGCACAAAATGCCGTCCGATCTTGGGCACCACGCCCGTCCACATCTCTTGTCCGCCGATGAGCGCATCGATGTACATCGGATTGGCTGGCAACTGGACCGGGTGGTTGCGTCCGGTCACGCAGAACTGCAGCCAGCGCAGGAAATCGTCCTGCGTCGTCTCGCGTCCGTCCTCGGCGACCAAAGCGTGGCCGCGCAGGCGCTGAAGTTTTACGGCGGATGAGAGGCGAGATTCGATGCCCGCGACGTCGCGCTTGAAAGCTTCAATCAGACCACGGGTGAGCTCCTTCGGATTCTGAGCCGGTGTGTCGTCATGGAACATCAGTTCGACGAATTTGCGCTGCGCCAGAACCGGCGGGAAGTAGGTCAGGGTCAGGACAAAGTGACCTTCGTACATGGCGCCAAGACCTTCGAACAAGCGGCGGCGCTCCTCGTCCATCGCTTCGGTGACCGGGTCGCCAAAGTGGGACTTGCCACGCTCCGAGTAACGGGGTGCAGCACGCCGAACGGCGTCCACATGCAGCATCCAGCCGCTACCCAGGCCAACCAAAGCCTGGTTGATCCGTAGGGAAACCAGGTTGCGTTGCTCTTCCGTCGCTGACGCGTTGTCGTCGCCTGCATAGCTCCATGCGGCCATGAACGATCCGTTCTTGCCAACAATCACGCCGTCGTCGACGACGGCCGCATAGTTCAGGAGGTCAGCCAGTCCGGCATCCTTGGCACGGTGGCGCTGCAGCCTGAGCGCTTTGTTGACGTCCAGGATGCGGACAAACAGGATCGCCAGCAGCAACATGCCGGCGAGGCCGATCAGGACGGGCAGCAGGTAGATCATCGGTACTGCTTGGCTTGCGCGTTGCTGTTCTCTCGGAACGGCGTGGCGCGCGGCGGGTAATAGGCGGCGTAGCGGCGATGGCGCAGATAGACCTGTCGCATGCGTGGGTCGACCTTGGCCATCCAACGAAAGACGAAGAGGGCGGCGAACCACAGCAGCACACCGACCACCGTCGCACGCAGTTCAGCGGCAGAGAAGATGAGCGCGAACGCCATCACGCCGGAGAGCATGACGAGTTCGCGATCGCCGCTCATGAACAGGCTGCTCCGGTTGCCTGCTCGCCGGATCGGCAAGGTGCGCAGTGCCACGGTCAGGCCCGTACGCTGGAGAGGATCGTCGGCATGGCGTCAAAGCAGCCAGCGATGACCGCTCCAGTACCGGTGATGGCGCTCAATGTGTTCTGCGCGGCGATGACAAAGGCCAGCACCAGAACGATGAAAACCAGTGTCTTCATGAAACCGTTCATGTCGCCACCAAAGATCAGCATCGCGCCAGCAGCCACGATGGCAATGACCGAGATGCCAAAGGCCACCGGGCCGGTGATCGACTGCCGTATGCGCGTGAGCCAGTCCTCATAAGGCAGACCTCCGCCGGCCCCGGAAGCGGCATGTGCTTGCGTCGACAGCAGCATCAGAAGCGCCAGTGCGCCCAAGAACAGCACCATGGTGGAAAGCCGGCTTGTCCCGCTCAACGGGTCGGGGCGGGAGAGGGGAGATTTGAGGAACGGCGAAGGCAGGGGAGTCATGGAAGGCATGAGGAAAGGTCTCTACAGGTTGCGGGTGAGGTACTGACCGTTGGCGTAGCCGTCGATCGCAAGGATTTCAAGGACGCGGCGGCCTTTGTCGGGGGTTCGTGCGATGTAAGCGACCACATGCACTGCTTCGCTGATCAGCGGCTCGATCTCGGCCGGCGCCGCTTTGTTGCGGGTGATCAGGGAACGCAGCCGGGTCAGGCCGGCTCGCGCGTTGTTGGCATGCAGCGTGGCGACGCCGCCTTCGTGTCCGGTGTTCCAGACATCCAGCAGGTCGAGCGCGGCGCCATCGCGCACTTCGCCCACCAGAATTCGGTCCGGACGCATGCGCAGCGTGCCCTTGACCAAGTCGGTGAGGGTCGTCGTCGCCGAGGTGTAGTACTGGACTTTGTTCGGCGCGCTGCACTGTAGTTCGGCCGTGTCTTCGATGGTCACGAAACGCTCGGTGGCGTTCTGGGCAACCATCTCGAAGATGAGTGCGTTCACCAGTGTGGTCTTGCCGCTGCCCGTGCCGCCGATGATCAAAATGTTCTTGTGCGCACGAACGGATTCACGCAGCACATCGGCATGCGCGGGTGTCAGGATGTCTTGCTCGACATATTGATCGAGCGTGAAAACGGCACTGGCTTTCTTGCGGATGGCGAAGGTCACTTCCCTGACCACGGGCGGCAGCTGGCCAGCAAAGCGCGACAGATCCAGTGGCCACTCGCATTCAAGCCGAGGCGATTCGCGCGTGACGACAAGGCCGTGGAAGCTGGCCACCGACTTCAGGATGGCCTGGGCCTGGATGCTCTTGATTTCGCCGATGTGGACCATGCCGCGGCCCAGGCGCTCCTGCCACAGGTTGCCGTCTGCATTGAGCATGACCTCAACGGTCAGCGGGTCGTGCATCGCAGCCATAAAAGCCGGACCGCAGTCACGTTCCAGCTTGACCTTCAACCGGCCACGGAATACCGAGGGGTCTTCTGCCAGGTCTCCCATGAGGCCTCCTTCCTATTTCGTTTTACCCGTACCGATGAGGCGGCCGAGCTTAACCAAATAAGAAGAATTATGCGAAATATTGCCGAAATAGACTCAGTAATAAAAAAGGTTATCTCCGCCGGAGGTCATCCGCCCTGAAATTTTGTAGCAGCTAAAAACTGCTCGGCAAGGTCAACTATCGACGTAGGCGTTTGAGGGCGGCTTCAGCCCACTGCTTGACTTGAAATGCCTGGAACTCCGGGAGGATTGCTGAGACGCGCTCGTAGCCGGCTGGGACACTGGACTTCAGAGGTACCAAATTTTCTCCAAGCTCCGCCAGCTGTTCGCGTGTGAGTTCCGTCGACTCCAACATGTATGGCAAAGGCACTTCGAACGCGTTTGCGATGCTTTCCATGATCTTGAGCGATGGGTTGGCTTTCCCGTGGGTCAGGTCCGAAAGAAAGGAAATCGAGATGTCTGCTTTTTCAGCGAGCTCCTGCTTGGTCAACCCGTGTTCTTCGAGCAAACGCAGGATGTTGGTTTCGAAGATTTGGATGTACACGGCGTAAGTGGCAGGCTGCAGAAAACGACAAAATCCAGCACTCCCGTATGACGTGCGTTGCTGGTGACCACCTGATTTTACTTGGGTGCATGAGAGTCAAGAAACGGCCGGTTAAACCGCATCATAAAAACCGAAGGCTTTTCGTTGAACGTCAAGAAGTTTGCGTTGACATACGATGATTCGTTATAATCTATTTTTTTTATATAATTTCATTGATGAGGCGAAGGCATTGACCGACAAAATTCAGATCGCTGTTGCCCTGCTCTGGCCCCTGCTCAGGTGGTTGTTGGCGATCGATGTGACTTGGCAGTTAGCACGCATGCTGTACTTCTGGCAAACACCGGGTGTCTACGCCGGTTGGACGTTTTTGGGCCATTTCGCGGTGCTAGCTGCACTCACCTACTTTGTAGCGATGCGTCGACGGCCGGGTGGCACTCACTGAAGAACTACGCCGCTTGCATCACTTCCTTTAAGCGCATCTCCGCCGTCCCCTAACATCGCGAGCTTCTGGTGCCCTGTGCGCCGTGATCGAGCTTGTGTGCATGAGGATGGGAGATTTCACAATGGATATGGATACGGCGGCCACGAAGACGCGAAGCGGTGGCGCAATTCGCGCGCGAGCAAAAGAGCAGCAACGGAACCTCAAAGGACGTACTGACCCACTGAACGTGGGCGAACCGATTGAGCTGCCGCTCGAGGTTGTGGATGAAGACCCTGAGCAGCCACGCCAGACCTTCGGCAAGGAAGCCATGCAGGAACTTGCCGATTCGATTTCCGCGCACGGCGTCAAGGTGCCGATCTCGGTTCATCGCCACCCAAAAATTGACGGCCGGTACATCATCAACGATGGCGCCCGCCGCTACCGGGCATCCCTCCAAGTTGGCCGGCCAACCGTACCCGCGGTAGTGACGGACGCATTTACCCTTGTGGAACAGATCGTTGTCAACAAGGTGCGGGACGACACGCCGGCCAAAGACAAGGCGCATGCTTTCGCACGGTTGATGAAGGCAAAAGGGTGGAGTCAGCGCGAGCTCGCGCAGGCCTCCGGGCTTTCCGATGCATATGTTTCGCAGCACATGGTGCTGCTCAACCTTCCTGAACCGCTCGATGCGCTGTTCGATAGTGGACGCTGCACTGACGTGACATTGATCAACGAGCTGCTAAAGGCTTACAAGAAAAGCCCGGGCGACGTGGAGGCTTGGCTGTCGAATGAGGACCAGGAGGTCACGCGCGGATCGGTCAAGGTGCTGCGTTCGTATATCGGCAACAAACATGCCATCCTTCAAGAAAACCGCCAGGAGGATGACCAAGAGGACATTCCGCGCAGCACTGGCGCGCACGATCAGGACGGAGACGACCAAGACGATGACGCAACGGACAACAGCGCTTCCTCCTTGGCATCAGAGGAACGGGAGCCGACTTCGCACCCTTCAGACAAGATCGGCAAAATCCTCATTCTGGGTACCTACGAACGCCGTGCGGTTCGCTTGATCACCAGCCGCCGCTGGTCAGCCGAAGGTTTGTGCTGGGCCCGATTCGAGGACAACGGAGAGGAAGCAGAGATCGAGCTCGCGCGGCTCAGGATCAAGCGATTTGTGGAAGCCTAGTTGGAACGGAATGTTCTGCCTGGCCAGCTTCTCAAAAATTGGCTTGTCGTGACAGCGGTGTCGTGCAAGACGGACTTTGCATCACTAAACAGGCTTACCAATGGCAAGACGTTCGCGCGTGTAACTAAACTCGCTTCTTTTTGCCGTGGTCGACCGTCTCGGGTGACTGTCTTTCCAGGCGATCTGTGAAAACCGAACTGACATGGAAAAAATGCGCCTCGTCGTGATGAACCGGCAATGCATCACGCAGGTGGTGGGCCCGGATAGCAAATGGCGTGACGCGAAAATCGAGAAGGCGGCGGAGCGGCCTCCGGGCATCTACAACCTCCACACGGCTGTGCCCGCAGACCCTGCCAAGACACACGACGGCGTGATTTTGTACGTGGAAGCTGGTCAGGTTTTTCAGCAAGTCGGCAAGGCGATCGTTACGCACGAAGCTGCAAAATTCGACAGGGTCCCCGAACTGGGCGCAGTCAAGGCGCTGAGCTATGCCCAAAAGCGTGTCGTTGTAGCGCCGTCGCAAGCCCGGGCGCGTGTGCGGACGCTTTAGCTGCGAAAAAGTCTGGCCGAGCTGGGCACCTGGCTTTTTTCACCACGACACGGTGGCGAATAGCGTAATCGCCGCAGCGATCACTGTCAGGGCTGCTGCAATCAGATTTACGTGTGCCAACCTGCGGACCTGCGTGAGTCCGTGGGTGATGCCGCTTGCAGCGGACTCCATTTCTTTGCGCAAGGACGCCGTCGCTACCAGCGCGCCTTCCTGCATCGCCCGGGCCATTGCGTCCTTGCTCGCAACCAGACCTGCGTTCAGGATGCGCTCGGCTTTGCTTTTGGCTTCCTCGCCCCATCGCTGCGCGATGAGCTCAAGTTCCTCCTTGTGCGTCTGAAGCATCGCACGCTGTGCCTCTGCCCCTTGCTCTAACAGGCGTGCGTTAAGTGTTTGCAGGATGAGGATCGGATCGTCACGGCCGACCGCGACGCCGTGCTTGGCTGCGATCTCCCGGATCAGGTGGTCGATCGAATCGTCGGCCATCACAACACGGCCGCGTTGTCGAGCTGGGCGTAGAGCTGGTCGCGCACGATCTTCAGGCGTTGGCGCGTCATGATTGTGAGCGTGTCCCTGGCTAATGCCTCGTCGAAGGTCTGCCGGCTCTGGAGCAGCTCGGTGAGGTCCCGGCCATAGGTCTCAGCCTTCAGGGTGGGGATAGTAACCAATGCGCTCAGGCGATCTCTCATCGCTGCATACGCTTCCATCTGCTCGAATCCCCGACCCTGGGATTCGATAGGTCCCCAGTACGGGTTCAGCCAGACGATGAAAACCGCCTCGGCAGGGAACTGCGGAACGATCTCCTTGAGGTTGTGCAGCGTGTCCTCGAAAGCCTGACCGCCTGTGATGACCGAGTGGATGACGAGATCGTGACCCATGCTCTGCAGCAACTGTGGCACTTCATTGGTGACCAGGTAGTGCGCGAGCTGAACGAACGAGCTCGCCCCGTTGTCAATCACCACGTCGTGCTTTGACGGCGCAACCAGCTCGACCAAAGCATCGAAGTTGCGCGGATTAATCTCCTCCCCATCCATGAGCTCCAAGCGTTTGACCTTCAGCGCCTTGAACCCGAAGAAAGTTGCGTTGACGGGATCTGTATCGATGCACAGCGGCTTTTGGCCCTTGGCTATCTTGTACTGCGCCAGCACGGAAGCGATGAAGGACTTCCCGACGCCGCCCTTGCCCTGAAGAAGCATGTGAATGCGGGCCATCAGACGTTGTCCTCGCGTTGAGGAATGGGGTTGAACTTGAAGGTAGGCATGCTGGTACGCCGAGGTTGAAGTTGAGGGGAGGGGGGTGCGGCGGGAGTGACTGGTGATGGCGCGTGTAGCGGTCTCGCCATGGGTGGTTCGGTACTTGATTTGGCTGCCAGGCGCTCCTTCTGGCTGTCGTCAGCCCTCTCTGCACCTGCTACGACATCCGCGCCAGACCGGAATCCTGGTTTGGCCATTCGCGCTGTCTTGATCACTCGGTTGACGTAGTCCAGAAAGGTCTCGTAGCCAAAGTCGATTCGGCCCTGCTCTTGCATATGGGCCCAGATCGTTTTGGATGAAAAGCCGGCGTCGAGCGCCGCCCGGACATCGTCCTGCAGGGCGTGAAAAACCACCAGGTTCCTCTCGCGTGCCCTTCCCTGACGCTTCGTTGCCCACTGGGCCAACTGGTCGGTGTAGTTCTTGGTCATGTCGATTCTTCGTCCATTTGTTTTCCATCGAATGCCGATCCATGACTGGTCGAGTGCTGGCTGGATGTCGACCGAATGCCGACTGGCACACGATTGATACCCGATCGCTTAAATTTCGGCATATACGTGTTTACGATTTTGCAATCGTATCGGAAATAGCGATTAATTGAACGATAAATCGATGCACAGTGGTACCATTTCATGGTGTGATGAACCCGTGAAGCGGGGCAGGATAGGCGAAGTGCTAGCACCGGCGGAGCCGGTCCTAGCACTTCGCTCTGCCTTATTCGCACCTGCGGTGCTCAACGTTCACGCTGCCCTGTGAGGCCTCATCTGCTACCGCATCTGGAAAAACGTCATGACTGAAGTGAAGAAACCAACTCGCAAGGGCAGCACGCCCATCGTGGTGCGGGTCACGCCTGAAGAAAAGCGAGGCATCGACGAGATGGCTCGCACGACGGGCAACAGCACATCCGCTTATCTGCGCAAGGTGGGATTGGGATACCAGGTGAAAAGCGTGCTGGACTTCGAGCGTGTCGCGGAGCTCGCCAAGATCAACGGCGACCTCGGGCGCCTTGGAGGCTTGCTCAAGCTCTGGTTGAGCAACGACAAGCGCCTGCAAGGCTTCAATCTGGTCGAGCAGCGCCGACTGGTACTGGCAACCTTGAATGCCCTTGAGCAAAACCAGACCAAGGTTTCATCCCTCATGAAGATGCTCGTGCGCGCGTGAGGAATTTAGCCGCTCAAATCGGGGCGTTGACTTGATCGTCAAACACGTCGCCACGCGGACGGTCCGAAAAAGCAGTTTTTTGGACCTGGTTCGCTACATGACCGACACACAACAGAACACTGTGCGCATCGGAGGGGTGTCAATTACCAGCTGCCACTGCGAAGTGCTGGAGGATGCCCTTGCAGAGATCCAGGCAGTTCAAAGCTGCAACACACGTTCCACGGACGACAAGACCTATCACCTGATCGTCTCTTTCCGCGCGGAGGAGCAACCCTCCAACGAGATGCTGCGCACGATCGAGGATCAGGTTTGTAGGGGTTTGGGCTACGGGGATCACCAGCGTGTGAGCGCCGTGCATGGCGATACCGACAACCTGCACGTCCACATCGCGATCAACAAGATCCATCCGACTCGCTATACGGTCCACACGCCCTTCAATGCGTACTGGAAGCTCGCGAGAATTTCTGAGCGCTTGGAGATCGAGCATGGTTTGCAGAAGGACAACCATCAGGCGCAGAAGTTAGGACCGGAGAACGCCGTGGCCGATATCGAGCGCCGCTCCGGGGTGCAGAGCTTGATTGGCTGGGTCCAAGCAGAGTGTCTCGACCGCATCACTGCGGTGTCGAGTTGGGCTGCTTTGCACGAGACCTTGGGCGAGCACGGCCTGCAACTCAGGGAACGGGGCAATGGCTTCGTCGTTGCGGATGACTCTGGCATCCAGGCTAAGGCAAGTTCCATCGACCGGTCGTTGGCAAAAGCGCAGCTAGAAAAGCGGTTGGGTCCATACGAACCTACCTTGCAAACGCCGGCAGAACCTCAACCCCACACCGCAGAGCCATCGAGCTTTCCAAGCCTTTCACGCCCGAACGGCCGGTACGACAAGAAGCCGATCCCCTCAAGGATCGATACGTCCGGGCTCTATGCCGCGTATCTACAGGAACGGCAGGCCGTATCAGCTGCGCAAACTGCAGAGAGCCGAACGCTTCGTCAGCGCCAACACGTTCAACTGGAAGCCATAAAGGTCTCGAGCCAAGTTCGGCGAAACGCCATCCGTCTGATTGGCGGTGACCGGATCGCCAGGAAGGTGCTCTACAGCCTGGCCAGTCGAGCCATGAAAACCGATCTGGCCAAAGCGCGCGAACAACACGCACGGGAGCGTCAGGTGCTGCAACAGCAGTACGTGCGCCGTGCCTGGGCGGACTGGCTCCAGGCCAGGGCGATCAAAGGCGATGCTGTAGCGCTTCAAGCGCTGCGTGCGCCATCGGGTCGCGAGGGTCTCATGGGCAACGTCCTCATGGGCAAGGGTCAAAGAGGTGATCTGCCCATGCCGCTGCCCACGCATGACCATGTCACAAAAAAAGGCACGCTGATCTATCGCCAGGGCATTTCTGCCATCCGCGACGACGGTGAGCGTCTTCAAATATCGCGCGGCGCGGACTGGCGAGGCCTGGATGCCGCCCTGCGCATGGCGATTCAACGTTACGGCAGAAGCATCACCGTCGCGGGTACGGACGACTTCAAAGGCCGGGTGATTGCTGCTGCTGCCGCGGCTGCATTACCTCTTACGTTCTCCGACCCTGTCCTGGAGCAGCGCCGCTTGGTCCTGACTTCCAACCTCCCAAGAAAGCCGAACCATGTCCACTCCGACCGACGACGAACTCATGCAGGAGGCGTTGGCTTTGCTGAACCAAGCGCTGCCCACGTTGATCCCGCCCGATACCCTGACGCCAGAACGGCAGCCGCATTTCGACGACCCAGGGTTGACGTTGCCGCCCAACTCGCCGGAAACAAGTCCTCCGCAGTTGGCTCAGTCGCAACTGACTCCTGTCGGTCCGCCCAGCGTCGCAAGCCCGACATTGGGCGCCCTGGAGGCGAGCCGCCACCCGCAGCAAAAAACCGCCTGCGAAACCTGTCCCAACTCGGTTTGGTTCAGCTCGCCCGCGGAGGTGAAGTGCTATTGCCGGGTGATGTACCTGGTCGCCTGGAGCAGCCAGATGCCCAATCAGATCACGCACTGCGACGGCCTGTTTCTGGGGCAGCAAGAGTAATCGCGGCTGAAGATGCAATCGCAAAATTCATTGCGGAACGAAACTCAAAGCGCAGTTTGATAAACGACATACCGAAATACGAGCGTTATACTGATGTGGATGAAAGCATCGGCACATACGCTGGCACGCGCAGCATCGACGGCCAGTTGCTGGCTCTCCTGAAGCGCGACGACAAGGTTGATGTGCTGACTGTGGACGCAGCCACCGCCCTCAAGCTGAAGCGCCTGCGCATCGGCGATGCCGTGTCGGTCCACACGCGAGATCAGAAGCCGTCGATCGGCGGTCAGAAGGATTCTGTCGATGCTCCCACCTACACGTTCAAGGCCCAGACCCGCCGGACGATGACGCCAAAGAAAGGACGCTCCCAATGAGCGAACGCTACGACAACGCAGTCGGGCCGCAAGTACGACGAAACGACCGTAAGTCCGGAAAGCTCATTCCGGTGCTTGCGGTTTTGACCCTGGGCGGATCGCTTTCAGCCGCTACCCAGCATTTCGCACATGCGTTCAAGTACCACGCCACGCTGGGTGCCCAACTTCATGGTGTCTACCCGCCGTGGTCAATCCTGACCTGGGCTTCGAAATGGCATGCCGTCTACCCTGATGCCTTGACGCTGTCCGGTGGCATTGGGGTGATTACCAGCGCAGTCGGTCTACTGGGGTTGCTGGCTGTGAAGTCCATCATGGGCAACACGTCACGCGCCAGCGAATACCTCCACGGCTCGGCACGCTGGGCGAACCAGAAAGACATCCAAGCTTCCGGCCTGCTCGGCAACGATGACGGTGTCTACGTCGGCGCGTGGACCGACAAGCAAGGCGCTGTTCACTACCTGCGCCATGCCGGTCCCGAACACATCCTGACCTACGCGCCTACGCGCTCCGGCAAAGGTGTCGGCCTGGTGGTTCCGACCCTGCTGTCCTGGAAACACAGCGCCGTCATCACCGATCTCAAAGGTGAGCTCTGGGCGCTGACGGCCGGCTGGCGGCAGCAGCACGCGAAGAACAAGGTGTTGCGCTTCGAGCCGGCGTCGTCCCAGGGCAGCGCGCGGTGGAATCCGCTTGACGAAATTCGCTTGGGCACCGGGAACGAAATTGGCGATGTGCAGAACCTCGCGACGCTGGTCGTGGATCCGGATGGCAAGGGCCTGGAGAGCCACTGGCAGAAGACCGCTCAGGCGCTGCTGGTCGGACTCATCCTGCATGCGCTCTACATGGCCCGCACGGACGGAGTATCGGCGAGCTTGCCGTCCATTGACGCGATGCTCGCCGACCCGGAGCGCGAAATCGCCGAACTGTGGGTCGAGATGCGTGTGCATCCACACCTGGGCGACGAGCCGCATCCCGTGGTTGCCGCGGCGGCGCGCGACATGGTCGACCGGCCGGACGAAGAGGCGGGCTCGGTCCTGTCCACCGTCAAGTCGTACTTGGCCCTGTATCGCGACCCGGTGGTGGCGGCCAATGTTGCCGCCTCGACGTTTCGCGTGCGCGATCTGATGCATGCCGACAGCCCGGTGAGCTTGTACATCGTGACGCAGCCCAACGACAAAGCGCGCCTGCGCCCGCTGGTGCGTGTGTTGATCAACATGATCGTGCGCCTGCTCGCCGACAAAATGGACTTCGAGCACGGCCGGCCCAAGGCGCATTACAAGCACCGCTTGCTGGGCATGCTCGACGAGTTCCCGAGCTTGGGCAAGTTGGAGATCCTGCAGGAGTCGCTGGCCTTCGTTGCGGGCTACGGCATCAAGCTCTACCTGATCTGCCAGGACATTAACCAGCTCAAGAGCCGTGAGACGGGTTATGGCCCGGACGAGACGATCACATCGAACTGTCATGTCCAGAATGCCTATCCGCCCAACCGGATCGAGACGGCCGAGCATCTGTCCAAGCTGACTGGGCAGACCACCGTCGTGAAGGAGCAGATCACCACCAGCGGCAGACGCGCGAGCGTGCTGCTGGGTCAGGTCTCACGCACCACGCAGGAGGTCCAGCGGCCGCTACTGACGGTGGACGAATGCCTGCGCATGCCGGGACCGAAGAAAAACGCACGGGGCGACATTGATCAGGCGGGGGACATGGTGATCTATGTGGCGGGCTATCCGGCGATCTACGGAAAGCAGCCGCTTTACTTCCAGGACCCGACCTTCCAAGCGCGCGCATCGGTGCCGGCGCCTGAATTCAGCGATCTCATGGCCGTGTCGCCGGCGGCGACTGCCGGATCCAACATGCTCGAGAAGGTCAAGATATGACCTTACGGCGCATCGCCAGGCGCGCGGCCCTGGGTACTGTCGGTGTCATGAGCGTGTTGGCTGCGATGGCCATTTCGGCGCACTTGTCTGGCGTGGTGATCAACACCACGGCCAGCCTGCCGCTGGGCTTGTATCGGACCATCGAAGCGCCAGTCGCCAGAGGCGTGTACGTCAAGTTCTGTCCGCCGCCCTCTGCCTTGTTCGACGAGGCCGCACGCCGTGGTTACCTGCATGCAGGCTTCTGTCCAGGTGGCTACATGCCGCTTCTCAAACGGGTGCTGGCCGTCCCTGGCGACCGGGTCAAAGTGACGCCTGAAGGCGTTCGCATCAATGGCGAACGGATGCGCTTGAGCGAACCGATGCACGTGGACGGCAGCGGCCGACCGATGCCTCGCTATGCGCAGGACCGCGTGCTGGCGGCGTCCGAAGTGATGCTCATGTCTGACGTCAGTTCGATTTCCTTCGATGGCCGCTACTTCGGGCCTATCAACCAGCGCCAGGTCGAGGCCGTGATCGAACCCCTGTACACCTGGTTGACCACCACGGAGATCACGGAGTTCTCGACGCCGACCTCATCGGAGGTCAACTGACCATGCGCCTGTTCATTGCGGAGAAGCCGTCTGTGGCAAAAGCGATTGCAGCCGAGCTGGGCATCACCGGACGGGGAGAGGGCTACATCGACTGTGGCGCGTCGCGCGTGACCTGGTGCTTTGGGCACATGCTTGAGCAGGCCGAGCCCGATGCTTACCTGTCTGCGGATGTGCCGGCCAGTGTGGTCACGGGCAAGAAGCTTTGGCGGTCCGAAGACCTGCCGATCATTCCCAAAGATTGGCAGCTCCGCCCACGTGCCGATGCCAAGGCGCAACTTGCGGTTATCGGGCGGTTGCTAAAAGGCGCCAGCGAGATCGTCCACGCCGGCGATCCGGACCGGGAAGGGCAACTGTTGGTCGACGAGGTGTTGGAACATTTCGGTTGCCGGCTACCGGTTCAGCGGTTCTGGGTTTCGGCGCAGGACGCCGTGTCCGTGCAGCGCGGACTCCAATCGCTCAGGGATAACGCGCAGTTTGCGGGCTTCGGCGCCGCGGCCCAGCAGCGCAGCCGGGCGGACTGGCTCATTGGTATGAACCTGAGCCGGGCCTATACCTTGCGCGCTCGGCGCGGTGGATCGCAGGCGCTGCTGACCATCGGCCGCGTGCAGACGCCGACACTGGGTCTGGTGGTGGCGCGGGATCGCGAGATCGAGGGCTTCAAGCCCAAGGCATTTCACACGCTCACAGCGCAGATCCAACATGCGAATGGCAGCTTTCGCGCGGCGTGGCGGCCCACGGAAGACCAGGCCGGGCTGGATGCAGAGGGCCGCCTGATTGACACCGAAGTGGCGATCGCGCTCGGGCATGCGGTCGTCGGACGCGCCGGCACCGTCGCTTCCTACGAGCAATCAACACAGCAGGAAGCCCATCCCAAGGCACTGGCGTTGTCCGATGTCACTCTTTTGGCGTCCAACAGATTTGGGTACAGCGCTGAGACGGTGCTCAAGGTCTGCCAGTCACTCTATGAGACGCACAAGCTCACCAGCTATCCGCGAACCGACTGCGGCTACCTGCCGGAATCGCAGCATGCCGATGCCCCGCGGATCTTGTCCGCATTGCGCAAAGTCCACCCCGAGCTGGGTCCGCAAATCGACGGTGCGGATCCCCATATCCGATCAGCGACATGGAACGACAAGAAGATCACGGCGCATCACGGAATCATCCCGACACTGCACGAAGGCAGTGTCAATGCGCTGACGGTGGAGGCGCGGCAGATCTACCAGCTGATCGTGCGGGCATATCTGGCGCAGTTCTATCCGCTGCACGAGTATTTGGGGACAAAGGTCGAGGTGCGGGTGGCTGAGGACACGTTCGCGGCCGCCGGCCGCGTCGTGACCCAGGTCGGGTGGAAGACGTTGTACGCGGGCGAAGCCGTGGTTCATGAGAATGAAGCGAAGGGTGCGGCGGCACACGATGAGCTTGACGACGACGCTCAGCACCTGCCCGCCATGCGGCGGGGCGACCGCGCCGCGTGCGTTCGCCTTGACCGCAAGGATGTGACGACGAAGCCGCCGGCACGTTTCACCGAAGGCACGCTGGGCAAGGCCATGGAGAACATCCACCGCTTTGTCACCGACCCGGCGCACCGCAAGATGCTACGGGAGGGCGACGGCATCGGCACCTCGGCCACACGGGCGTCCATCGTGTCGGAGCTGCGCCGGCGGAATTTTCTGGAAGCCAAAGGCAAGTACATCTGCAGCACGGCGCTTGGCCGCAGCCTGATCGACGCCTTGCCCGAGGTGGTCCGCAACCCGCTCCTGACGGCGATCTATGAGCGGATGCTCAAGGACATCGAGTTGGGGCAGGGCGATCCTCAGGCCTTTCTTGCCAAGCAGGAGCATTTCATCCGCGATCAGGTGGCAAGGGCCAACGACGGCGCGGTGACGATGGCCGGCGCTGGCGCCGTGCCATGCCCTCAGTGCGGCAAGACCTTGCGAAGGATTCAAGGCGCTAATGGGTTTTTCTGGTCATGCATCGACCGCGACGCCTGCAAGCACACCATGCCCGACAAGGCAGGCAAGCCGGTCGCGAAGATGCAGGCGGCCGTGTCGGCTGTGCACCAGTGCCAAGGCTGCGGCCACGGCCTGGTTCAACGCACCGCACCGAAAAAGCCCAGAGAGAAAGTCGCACGGCGCTGGTGGGGGTGCAGCGGCTTTCCGACCTGCAAGCAGGCCTATGGCGATGCCGACGGCCAGCCTGACTACGGCAGCGGGAAGGCGGCGGCATAGCCGCTGAACGCTTCGACTCTGCGCATTGCTTTGCGCTCAACATTTTCTTTTCTCCTTCTCTTCCTATGCCTTCAGGTGGCAAACCGCTGATGACCAAACCAACCCTCGACCTCGCCTCTGATAACGCCCGCGCCGCGTTGCGAGACAAGCTCTATGACGCTGCTGTGCCCGGCTTCGCCGCTGAGTTAGATCCCGACGAAGCGCAACGGGCCGGTGCGTTCGTTGAGGACGCGCTGAGCGAGGCCGATGCTGTCGAAAGCGCGACCGACCTCGAGGGTGCCTGGGCTTTCCACGCCAGGCAAGGAGCGTGAACGATGGTCCGAGCAAAACAGAAAAGCGAGCAGCCCAAGAAGCCGTTTCACGAGCTCGTTGCTGAGAAGCTGATCGAACAGTTGAAACAGGGCACCGCACCCTGGCAACGGCCTTGGGAACCCGGGCGAGCTGCAGCCGCCTTCCCGATGAATCCGACGACGGGCCATCGCTACAAGGGCATCAATGCGATTTTCCTGATGGCGCAGGGCCACGACGATTTGCGCTGGTTGACCTATCGGCAGGCCGAGGCCATCGGCGCCCAGGTGCGCAAGGGCGAGCGCGGCACGCCGATCCAGTATTGGAAGTTCGAGGACAAACAGCCCAAACGCGATGCGCAGGGCCGACCTATGCACAACGCACAGGGTGAGCCAGAAATGCTGCGGGTGAAGCTCGAGCGGCCGCGGGTGTTCCATGCCACGGTGTTCAACGCCGCGCAGATCGACGGCCTGCTGCCAGTGCAGCAGTTGGAGGCCACCGAGCCACGCTGGAATGCTGTTGAGCGTGCGGAAGCCATCCTAGCGGCCTCCGGCGCCACGATTCGGCACGAGAACGGCAACCGCGCTTTTTACCGGACGACCACCGACACCATTCACCTGCCGCAGCCGGGTCAATTTTCGAGCGCCGACAACTACTACGCCACGGCGCTGCACGAACTTGGTCACTGGACGGGACACACCTCACGAATGGGGCGTGATCTATCCCATCCGTTTGGCAGCGAGGCGTATGCCAAAGAGGAACTCCGTGCCGAGATCGCCAGCATGATCCTTGGCGACGAATTGGGCATTGGCCACGACCCGGGCCAGCATGCCGCATATGTGAAGTCATGGATTCAGGTGCTCGAAAACGATCCGTTGGAGATCGTGCGCGCAGCCGCCGATGCAGAGAAGATACAGAGGTTCGTCATGTCGTTCGAGCAGGTTCACCAGCAGGTCAGCGCGCAGCAAATCGAAGTCGGCGCAACGCCTGCCCAAAGTCCGGACGACGTCCACGTCGTCATGCGCTCAGAACTGTTTGCCGATGACGCAGACGGGCTAGGCCAGTCGTTGCAGACCTCGGCGGATGAAAGTCAAGATGCGCTCTCACTTGCGAACAAGCCATTTGTCCGAAGCGCCGAGGACGAGAAATCCACCTACCTGAACGTTTCCTACACAGACAAGAACGAAGCCAAGGCGTTGGGTGCGAAGTGGGACCGCCAGGCGCAAGCCTGGTTCGTACCCGCTGGACTCGAAGTGGCGCCTTTTGCTCAATGGGTTTCTATACCGCTTGAACCGGTTTTGCAGAAGCTTCAAGAACCGATGCCAGCGGACGCGACGCTTTCCGAGCTGCGTGGACGGGAAGCCCGGCAGTACCTCGCGGTGCCCTATGAAGATCGTGAGGCAGCGAAGGCCGCTGGTGCCGTGTGGGACAAGGTACTGAAATCCTGGTACGTCGGTCCGCAAGCCGATCCCACACCGCTGAAACGCTGGGCTCCGAATGCGCTTCCCGCCGAGCAGGAGCCAGCCATGCATCCGCGCGAAGAGTTTGCGCAGGTCATGCGCGAGTATGGTCTGTTGGTCGAAGGCGAACATCCCATCATGGATGGCACCAAGCATCGCGTGCCAGTCGTGGGCGGCAAACAGGGTGCTGTCGACGGTTTCTATGTGCTCTTCGGCGATGGTCATCCGGCAGGCCGGATCATCAACCACAAGACCGGCGTAGACGAGAAGTGGAAGAGCAAGGGTTACGCGCTTTCTGCCGCGCAAAAGGCCGCCTTGCAGGCCAAGGCCGCTGCCAACTTGGCCGAACGCGCTGTGACGTTGGCCGTCCAGCATGAGCAAGCCGCAGCTCGCTTGGCAGCGCAGCTCGACGCCCTGCAGCCTTTGTCGAAACAAACACCGTACCTAAATGCCAAAGGCGTCAAGGTCCATGCCGGTGCCTTCACCGATTTTGAGCAGAAGACCACCTTCATTCCTGCGATCGATGCCGACAACAAGCTTTGGTCGATGCAGTACATCCAAGAGGACGGCACGAAGCGCTTTGCCAAGGACGGCCGCAAGGAGGGTTGCTTCCATGCGGTGGGTGGGCTCGATGCGCTGGCCAGTGCGCCTGCCATCGTGATCGGGGAGGGCTACGCAACGGCGGCGACGTTGTCCGAGGCCTTGGGGTTTGCGACGGTGGCTGCGTTTGACTCAGGCAACCTGACAGCTGTAGCTAATGCGCTGAAGGCCAGGTTTCCTGACAAGCCCATGGTCATCGCTGGAGACGACGATCAACACCTGTTGGAAACCTTGGGCAAGAATCCAGGGCGCGAGAAGATGGAGCAGGCAGCCCTGGCAGTCGGCGCAGTGAGCTTCCTGCCGATCTTTGCGCCTGGTGAGCGGGAAGCCCAACCGAAGGCTTTCACAGACTTCAACGACCTTGCGACGAAAAGCGTGCTCGGACACGGAGGGGTCGAGCGTCAGGTGCGATTCGCGGTCCAGGCCGCCATGGACAAACATGCGATTGGCACTCAGGTGCGAGAGGAGCAGCGACTGGTGCAAACACAGTTACCGCGGCGGGGCCTGCGACCGTGACGCAACCAACTTGGTCACCTGCTGGCCGAGCTCGTACGAATCCTTCTGGCAGGTCGAAGCGATCCATTTCTCAAGCCCGCCATCTTTAGTGCACAAGGCCGTCCGTTTAAGAATTGGTGGCTTAGTTCCATGTTGTCAGTGCAGTGCGAACTGATTCGCGCGCAAGGCGGAATTGATAGCGAGCGTGCGCTGCTGGTCAGGATTGATCACCTCTGGTGGCTGCCACTACCAGTTTGAGTAACGCGACTCGATCGACCTTCGCTCGTTGATCAGTCGGCCGCAGTACACACTGCCATCGAAAAATTCAGTGTGTTGCGACGCTGTTGCTGTCGCTCGATTTCGAGCGCCTTGAACTTGTTCGACCTGCTGTGCAAGAGGCACGTCCGCGACAGATTCCATGCGATCGATGAGCGCGTTGTGCTGATTGCAATGCGCGCTCGACCAGAACGTTGACCCGTTGTAGGCCTTGCAAAGGTACAGGGTTGTTGTCCCACCGATACGGGGCCCAACACACGCATGGCGGGCCAGCATTCTTAAGTCATACAGGTGTGATCCCGGAACGGCGCTGCAATGCGACCGGACGGCCAAAGCGTGATCGAGGAACTCTTCACGCAGGCTCAGCTGCCGTTTGCTTGCGCGTCTTCGCCCGCACTTGAGCAGACCTTCCGAAGGACTAGGTGATCGGCAAACATCTGAACAAGTGCATGCGGAAATTGAGAGGTTGATGAGCGTTGATTGCAAAGAAAATCACAACTGCAGCAATGAGTTATGCCCGTTGCTATACTAAGGTCACCCAGCGGAGTTTGCAATCATGAATATTGTCGACCGTATCAAGCGCTCAGTGTCCAATCGCAGCACCGACGTGTTTCTACGCGCAGAATTTGAGGGCTTCGGAAGCCCGGCACAAGTGGGCCGCGCGCTTGCTGAACTGCAGAGCAAGGGCTCACTGGTCAAACTCGGCGTCGGTGTGTACGCCAAGGCAAAGCCAAGCGTTCTGTCCGGCAAACCAATTCCCGTGAAGCCGTTGGAGATCTTGGCGCCTGAGATCTTGAAAAAGTTCGGCGTGACTGCAGGGGAATCGCGCCTTACGCGGGAATACAACTCAGGCCGCAGCACCCAGATTCCTGCGGGCGTTGTGTTGAACATCGGCAAACGGCGCTTTCAGCGCAAGCTGGGTTTCAACGGCAAGATCGTTGAATATGAACGCGCATGAGAGTACTGACCAAGGATCGTCTCGATCTCATCGAAGCATTGGATGCCGAGGCAGATCTTGGAGGGGTCACTACCGCACTTTTGGAAAAAGACGAGCATTTAACCGACGCGCTCCGAGCGGTGTTCGCGCTGGAGTTCGAGTGCGTAGAACTGATTTTTTGTGGCGGGACAAGCTTATCCAAGGCGCATGGCCTGATAGAGCGGATGTCTGAAGATGCGGACCTCAAGATGGTCTTGACGGGGGCCGGCCGAATGCTGAGTCGTACGAAACTTCGGCGCTATCTCGGAGAAGAGGTCCGGGTTCGAGTGGGTCATGCACTTTCAGCGCTGGGTCTGGTCGAAGAGGTTGAGAAAGCAGCGAGCCTGAACGAACACCACTACATGCACAGTCAGTGGATGTACCAGCGCAGCTATCCACTGAGCGAAGGCTTGCGTCCTAACCTACAGCTCGAGTTGACTCTGCGCCTGCCAGTGCTTCCGGTGAAAGACACGTCACTGTCCGCCCTGGCCGATCGACTGGCCATGCGACCAGGCTCAAGTTTTATGGTGCCGACGCTCTCTGTCGCCGAAACCCAGGCGGAAAAAGTGCTCTCTTTCATCCGCCGTTTTGCACAGCACCGCTCGGGGCAAGTGCGGCAACCGTGGGATACCGCGCTCGTGCGCCACATCTACGATGTGCACTGCATCTTTGCGCATGCGCCTGAGCTTGTGAATATCAGTGCGCTGGCCTTCGGTAAGTTGATGTGGGGCGACGTCGCAGAGTTCGGGAGGCAGCAGCCGCACTTCGCCAAACAACCACTGGACGTGTTGGAGCGCGCGCTCAAGCAAGTGAGTTCGGACAGGCTATGTCGGGTCGACTACCAGCAGAACTTGCTACCGCTTGTTTACGGCAACTTGAAGCCCTCATTCGACGAGGCTTTTGCGTCGTTTCAGACGGTGGCTCGCATGTTGCTCGACGCTGCAACGGTTCAGCCAGCGGACCAGATTTGCGTTCGGACAAGCAAGTCAGACTGACAAGCGCGCGTTTATTCAGCGACGCACGCATGACGTGAATACAAGTGATAGCGAAGCCAGGCTGTAGCGGTACGTCACGGCTCGACACCCATGAATAGATCCACCGACGCCACCGAGTTCCAGGCCGCAATCTAGTCGGGACGACATCGACACCGTTCGGGCTCCAGACCGAAGTAAGAGCAAGTCATGCAGCTTGCCTAAATCCTGAGCGAGCGCATTCAAGCGCTCCAATGAAGTTTCCGAGAACCGGTCAAGCTCCTGAAGCCCCAGTGGACCGTTGGCTGCAACGTGCCGTGCACCGCTAGGAATTCGCTTGGGCGCCACCTACGCTTGGACTTCAGCGATCAATGCGATGACGTCGGCTGGTCGGGTTGCCCGGTCTGCTCGTTCATGGCGTGGATGATGAACTTTCGCAGACGCTCTTAGCGTCCCAAGCGAATCATTTCGCGAGGCGCAACGTCGCCGAGCAAAGGGTTGCGTGTCTTGAACCAGGCCAGGGTCTTGTCCAAGTCTCCATCCAACGCCCGTGCAACCAGATTGATTGTGTTGGCGATCTCTTCGAGGCGCTCGCGTACCTGCTCGGGCATGGCATCGTCGTAGCGCACGGACTTTGTCGACACCGAAGCCAGGTGCGACACATCCTCTTTTTTGAAGCCCAAAAGATCCGGCACCTTGCGTGGCATGAAGGCAGCACCGCGACCAAATTGGAAAAGGTCGTCGGGAACCGAATCGAACAATCCTGTCTGTGTCATTGCATAAACCTGTGCGTGCGAGAGAAGCTGGATATGCTAGCTTTGCCGTAAAGGCACTACATATCGACCATAAATGAACCGCGGTTTATGCTCGTTGAAGCCATTGATTGCGCGTACTGGGTGCGCTTTGGCCTTGCGACATAAAACTAGTCCAAGTTTTATCCGCACCCCCGTGTTGACAGTGGCGCGGCGCTGGCTGCCAGAACGAAGCATAGGTCACGGAAATCCTGGAAGTTTTTAAGTCGGCATCCCCCGACCCGAGGTCTCCCGACCTAACCTCAGCATCATGCGAAAACTCAAGTACACCCTGCTTGTCATCGGCCCTCTTGGGGCGCTGCTCACGATGCCCACCATTGAAGCGTTGAGCCGTCTTTCAGGCCTCATGTTTCTCGTGCTGTTCCTTGTGTTCTGTGTTGTCACATGGGCGGGGCTGATGATGGGCAAAACGAAGAAGGTTCAACTGGCACGAGAGCCCCAAGCGGTTCCGGGAGCAACACAGCGTGTCCCTTTGTCGAACAGGTGACAGGTCGGGCAGTGGTTCGTGTCGGCGCCGGCAGGGTTATTAAGAGGCTATTGCTTTCTGCGTAGCAAATCAGATGACTTCCGCCGGTCCAGCCACAAGCCGCTCGTACCGCTCCATGACGTCCGGCTCGACACCGAGCCAGTGGGCCACCTGCACTGGTGCTGTGCCTCTGCGCAACTGCCGGATCGCAAAGGTATGACGCAACCGGAACGACCCACCGTCGGCTGCTTCGATTCCAGCTTCCTCAAGCACCGAGCGCGCCGAGCGGTATTGCGAGTCTTTGCTCCAGGGTTTGCCAGCGCGTGTCGATGGAAAGAGGTATTCGCCTCCAATCCGCATGTCTGCACGCACCTGAAGCCAATGCTGGAGAAGTTCGCCTGCCCAAGGTGCAACCGGTGTCTCGCGCGCTGGTGAATTGCCATTCCCCTCCAGTGCCACCTTCCAGGGTCTGTCGCGTACCCGACCACCACGCACCGTTGGCGAAGTAAGCAGCATCGAGCGTACATCGCCAGGGGTCAGGCCAGCGCCTAGTTGAAGTGCAACTGCAGTCCGATTGCGTACGTCTTGCCATTTCATAGACGACTGGCTATCGCGTTGCGCCTGGGAAATTCCCGGGCGTGGTCTGGCGGCAGAGACGAAAGTGATCAGCGACTTTGCCTCGGCGATCGACAGATACTCTGGCAGTGGGTCGGTGGCAGCAGTCTCTGCATAACGCACCGTAGGATTGTCGATCAGCCAATGGGCAACGGCCATGTTTGGCGGCTCGTCCAAGACTTCTGCTTGGTATCTGAGAACTCGATCGATCAGCCGCATCAGGCGCAGCGCATGACGAGGGGATAGCGACAGATCCGAACTCTTGATTCCGAACCGCGCGGCCTGAAAGGCTTGCAGGTCCAGAGCATGGAGCGATTTCAGCGTGACTCGGGGGTTTTGTCCCAGGCACCACGCGGTGAAGGCACCCCACATGTCGCGATAAACCTGTACCGAAGTCGGTTCCCGCAGCGATCCGAGCGCCCGCCGATCGTTCACCCATCCCTCGAACGCCTCCAGATGACTTGGAGACTCGAGTTCAGCAAATAGGGGAAGAGAAGAAGCCATAATTTACACTAACGGACAACGCTTAGAAAAGTAGTTCCTCTTGCTTTTAAAAGGCTAAGTTGCAGGTCGCCAGTTCGCTGACTAAATCATACGCAAGGCGTTAGTGTAAATAAAATGATGGAAAGTTACGCAGAGCTCCGTTTACGTGATGACCATTTTTGAAGAACGGATTCGTCTAGCTACCATCGGAGTAGCTCAAATCACTGGATTTGGCTATTTGACGCCGCCGGAGCTACAGTTCTCGTACCCGAAAGGCAAGAAGGTCGCCTGCGTTAATTGCCAGTCAGCGTAAGCGGATCGGCTTGCGGCGGAGCAAGCCTTCTGCCCAACTGCTATTTTGAAAGAAATGTCCTCCCACGTGCCCAACGGTGACGGCCGGATGCCAGGACAGATGACTGGATCGAGCGAGCTCATGTCGGCAGTCCTCACTGCAGTCAAGGCGTCATACCCCACTTGCTGTTCGATGACGCTGCGCATCAATGCAGACGGAAGTCATCGCATCGCACAGCACCTCTAGCGCGCGGTCGTCGTCGTCGGCTTTGCGGGTCACCAGCGACAGCTGAACAGCCGGCGCGCCGCGGCCAAGCCTGACGATGCGCACCGGGTATATCTGGCACAGCTTCGGGTCAGCCAGCTGCACCAGTGAAACGCCTAGACCGGCACTTACCATTGAGACGATTGCCGCAACGGTGTCGAACTCGAATTCGCCGCGCTTGTCCGCGATGTGTGCATTGACGTAGCGCGCGGCCAGCGTGCCGGTGACCGTTTCCCGGTCGTAGCGGATCCACTCGTACTGCCGGAACAACGCGGCGACGCTGCTCTCTTCCGATCCGGGAGGCGCGATCAGTACCATCTCGCGGCGCAGCATCGGTTGCCAGCGCAATCTGCTTGACGCACCACGCTCGGGCTGCGCGACCAACGCTGCGTCAAGCTCCCCCGCCTTGAGCGCTGCCACCAGTCCAGTGCTGCGACCGCGAGTCGGTCGCACTTCAAGTAGCGGATAGCGGTCGCGCAGCAACCGGAGCACGCCTGGCAGCAACACCGGTTGCATCGACTCGATCATGCCGAGTCGCACGATACCTTCGATCCTCATGCCGGGGCGTTTTCTGATCGACTCGATCTCCTGAAGCGCTTCGCGCATGGCCGATGAGACGACGTGGGCGAGGGGCGTCGGCCGTACCTGCAGGCCCGAGCGGTCGAACAGCGGCTGGCCCATGTAGATCTCCAACTGCTTCATCTTCATGCTCACCGCGCTCGGGGTGAGGTCCATCTCCGCGGCGGCCGCGGCGAGCGTGCCGCCGCGCAGCACGGCGTCCAGCGTAAGAAAGGCATCCAACTTCATCAAATTTCCTGACTTAAAACACGAAAGAACATCGCTATTTTCTTTGGATCGTGCTGTCTAGACTGCGCTCATGAACAGAGACATACCCGAACACTTCGGCGCCAGCCCCAGCGCCTGGCTCGCTGCCGACGCCCAGCAAGTTGACTCCTGGGTACAGCGCCTCACGCCGGAGGCCGTGAGCGGATTGGATGCTGCACTGGCCCATGCCCGACGTACCGCCAAGCCATTCTTGGCGATGACACAAGCCGACTTCCCGCTAAATGCGGCCGCGGCTGGCGCTCTCGCACAGGCCATGGCGACGACGCAGGGCCGCTGGGGCATGTGTCTGCTCAAAGGCTTTCCGGTCGACCGCTGGAGCGAGGATGAATCCCGGCTGGCGGTTTGGGGCATGAGCCTGTACATGGGCGTGGCGCGCACTCAGAACCGCGCGAGCCAGATCATGAATGACGTCCGCAACGAAGGCGGGGACTACAAGGTCAAGGGTGGACGCGGCTACAACACGAATGCCGGACTTGACTTCCACCAGGACTCTTGCGACGTCGTCGGCCTTTTGTGCCGCCGCACAGCCAAGGCTGGTGGCACCAGCAAAGTCGTCAGTTCGATTGCGGTGATCGACGAAATGCGGCGTGTGCGGCCGGAACTGGTCGACGTGCTCAAGCAGCCGATTTACCACAGCTACCAGGGCACGCAGGATCCAAGCCAGCCGCCGTTCTACAACTGTCCGATCTTGAGCAGCGACCCGTCGCGCTTCGCGATGCGCACCAACCGCAAGAATACCGTAGCGGCCCAGCGCGACTTTCCGGAGGCCCCGCGCCTGACGCCGCCGCAAATCGATGCACTCGACCTGCTCGACGAGCTGCTTCCGGATCCGCGCTTTTGCTACACGATGTCGCTTGAACGCGGGGACATGCAATTCCTCAACAATTACGTCACCCTGCATTCGCGCACGCCGTTCGAAGACTCCGAGGAAACAGACCAGAAGCGCCACTTATTCCGTCTCTGGATGTCGATCCCGTCGTCGCAGCCCCTGCCAGTCGAGTGGGAGGAGTACTACGGCGACGTGCGCGCTGGTGCGGTGCGCGGTGGCGTGCGCGGCAGTGCCATCACGCCCGAGTTCATCGCGTACGAGCAGCGCCAGGCAGCCGCCATGGGCATGCCGCTGAGGGCCTGGCAAGCGGGTGCGGTGTCATGAACCGGCGCCAGCTTCTCGCGCTGTCGACGAACGCCGTGGCTGTCCTGTCTAGCGGCTGGATTTCACTGGGTACGGCGATGGCGCAGCCGCAGGCAACCCGATTGCTGGTCGGCGCCACGCCGGGAGGGGGCACTGACATTGTTGCGCGGGCCATTGCCCTCGAACTGGGCCAGAGGCTGGACCGGCCGTTCATCGTCGAAAACCGCCCAGGCGCGGCCGGCAACATCGCCGCACTGGCCACCACCAAGGCCGAGCCCAACGGGCTGACGCTTCTCCTGAGCTACACCAGCCACGCGATCAACGCGTCGCTGTACGACAACCTGCCGTTTGATCCGGTCAAGGACTTCACGCCGATCAGCCAGATTGCGAGTTCTCCAGCAATGTTGGTGGCCCGCCCGTTGTTCAAGGCCAACAACGTGACCGAACTCATTGCCCTGGCCAAGACTCAGCCCGGCAAGCTCAACGTGGCGATGGCGGGCATCGGTTCGGCCAACCATCTTGCGGGGGAGATGCTCAAGCGAGACGCCGGCATCGACATCGTTGGCGTGCCGTACAAGGGCACCGGCCCAGCGATCCAAGACGTCGTTGCCGGGCAGATCGACCTGGTTTTCGCAGGCGTGGCGACGGTGCAGTCGTTGATCAAGGGCGGCCGCCTCAAGGCGTTGGCCGTGACCAGCCCCCGGCGGCTTCCTGCGTACCCCGACGTTCCGGCGATCTCCGAAGTGTTGCCGGGCTACGAGTACAACTCCTGGTACGGACTGTTCGGTCCGGCGAAGATGCCGAAAGAGATGGTCGATGCGCTTGCCGGCGCTGCACGAGCCGCGCTGACCTCACCTGAGATGGCCAAGCGCCTCGCCGACGAAGGCCTGGTGCCCGTAGGCAGTACACCGGCCGAGTTCCAGAAATTCATCGCCACCGAGATCGTGCGTTGGGGCAAGGTCGTGGCGGCGACCGGGGCAAAGCCCGAATGAGCGCGCCTCGCATGGCGCTGCGCGAACGGCTCGCGCAGCCGCGCCCCCTGCTGGCGCCGGGCGTGTACGACGCCCTTACTGCGCTGCTAGCCGAGCAGGCCGGCTTCGAGGCCCTTTATCTCTCGGGCGGTGCGGTCGCCTATTCGCAGCTCGGTCGCTCGGACGTCGGACTGACTACCGCCAGCGAGACCGCCGACGTACTGGCGCGCATCACCGACCGCGTGTCGATTCCGGTGATCGTTGACGGTGACACCGGCTACGGCAACGCACTAAACGTGCAGCGCACTGTGCGCACCTTCGAGGCCGCGGGCGCGGCCATGATCCAGCTTGAGGACCAGGGCTTTCCGAAGCGCTGCGGCCACTTGGACGGCAAGACGCTGGTGCCTGTCGCCGAGATGTGCGGAAAGCTGAAGGCTGCAGTCGACGCTCGGCGATCGGACCAAACACTCATCCTGGCCCGGACCGACGCGGTAGCAGTCGAAGGACTCGAGGCGGCATTCGAGCGCGCCGAGGCTTATCGCCAGTGTGGCGTCGACGCGCTTTTCATTGAAGCTCTGCGAACCGATGCCGACATGGGCGCTGCCTGCATGCGCTTCGCGTCGCATCTGCCGATGCTGGCGAACATGATCGAAGGCGGAAAGAGCCCGGTGCAGAGTGTCGAGGATCTGGGCGCGCACGGTTTTCGGATCGTGATCTTTCCAGGAGGTACCGCACGCTTTGTGGCGGCGCAGCTGCAGCGCTACTTTGCGAGCCTGCACTCGACCGGAACGACCTTGCCGATGCAGCAGGAGATGCTCGACTTCGGCGGGCTGAACGAGGTCATCGGCACGCCGGAGCTGCTCGCTCTTGGACAGCGGTACGCGACATGAGCCCTTGAGGGCGTTATCACAGCCCGGTAATGCGACGGCGACGTCTGCCATGCTGAGTTCGTGTTGATAGTGCTTGAAGGCAGTCGTCGGAAGCATTTCGGCCGTTCAATAGACTGCCAGGGTCGCGCGCGTGCGCGTATTTACATGTTCGGGCAACGCGAGCTTTGGGCGTGCGCAGGTAGCAAACACTTAGACAGCTCATTACCTTGCTTAATGCCGCCGGACGATGTAGTCGCAAACCGCTCTTAGGTTGAAATGGCGCTCACTGTAATTACCCGCGTCGTGGACCGGGATGATTTGCGCGCTTTTTTAAGACCGCAATGCCTTCTGAAGTCACAGCTGTTACCCGAGCGGCGCCGTCGTAGCGTGGACCATCTTTGGTGAGAATCACTCCCGGGATTTCAGCTACTACCAACCCTGCAGTGTTCAATGCCAGCAAAGCATTGATCTCTTCCGTTTCCTTAAATTCCAGTGGGAGTGTTGCGTGGGCCAGCTGACCAAGTAGTTCAAAAGGCATGTTGAGATCGTTTTCAAAAACAGGTTGGAGTTGTTCTGAGCATGCTGGTACCTCCGAATGCACCGGAGTACTTGCGTTTGGATTAGCTGAAATTGCCAGCCCTTACACCTCGTATAGATGTCCCCTGATCGCATCGCCCACTGTGTCTTCGTGGCACGCCGAGCTGGCATATCGATCTGCGATTCGCGCGGCGAGCGTCACGATCTCCAGCGCGTAGTCGACCAAGTTCTGATCGAGCGGGTCGCCAGGCCGGATCAGCCCGGCGCGCTCGGCAGCTGCAGCGAAAAGCACGCGTGGCTCGTGTGTTGGGGCACCGTCGCCAGCAAGCGGGTGTGTGTCGGTGGTGCTCAAGACAATCTCCTGTGAGTGAGTTGCAGATCATGCGCGCGCGCAGGGCAGGTCTGTCCAGCGTGTTGTGTAGTCGGGCGTCTTCAGGTCCTGCTTCATCACCCAGGTGCGCGCCTCGCACGCCGTCCCAGCGCTCGCCAGCGTCAGTGCCCCTCGCCCGTAACGTTCGTTGATCGCATCCATCGCACCCATCAAGCGGCTGCGGTCCTCACACCCATCGTCCAGGTCGAGTTCGCGCTGCTCGACCGCCGAGTTCTGCAGATCCAGCAGCATCACGCCTGCTTTCGCATACCGGAAGCCCGGTCGGTAGATTGCGCGCAGACCGCGCACCGCGCTCGACGCAACCATGCCGCTGTCGGCCGTCGGCCGCCGCAGCGGCACCGTGACCGATCGCGAGTACTGCGGATCGTCCGTCCGGAATGCGCTTGTGTGAATGAACACCAGCACCTGACCCGCGTGCCCGTTCTGCCGGCGCAACTTCTCGCATGCGCGCGAGGCGAACTCGGTGACCGACTCGACCAGGTCTGCAAGCTCTGTGATCGGCGTGCCGAAGCTGCGCGTGCACGCGATTTCCTTCTTGGCCGGTGGCGTGTCCTCGAACGCGATGCACGCCTGGCCCTGCATCTCGCGCACCGTGCGCTCGAGCGTGACCGACCAGCGCCGGCGCGCGACGACCGGGTCCATGCGCGCGACATCCAGCGCAGTCTTCAAACCCTCCGCTCGGAGCTGCTCAGCGATGCGCCGGCCAATGCCCCATATCTCGCCGAGATCTGTCGCCTCCAGCACGGCGTCCAGGTCGGATGCGGGCAGGGCGGCCAGATTGCACACGCGTGCCAGCTGGATGGGATAGCTGCCCGGCTTGCGATCCGCGCTCTTGGCGACGTGATTCGCCAGCTTGGCAAGCGTCTTCGTCTGACCGATGCCGACGCCCACTGGCACGCCGATCCACTGCAGGATGCGCTCGCGCACGGCGTGCGACCGCGCAACCAGATCGCCGCGCATGCCCGCAAGTCCAATGAACGACTCGTCGATGCTGTAGATCTCCTGGTCGGGCCCGAGGCCGGCGGCAATCGACATCATCCGGTTGCTCATGTCGCCGTACAGGCAGAAATTCGCGGAGAGCGCGACCAAGCCGGCGTCGGGGTACTTTTTCTGGATTTGGAATCCATGGCTCGCCCATCGTGATGCCGAGGGCCTTCGCTTCGTTGGATCGTGCGATTGCACAGCCGTCGTTGTTGCTCAGCACGATCACCGGTCGCCCTTGCAGGCTTGGGCGGAACACGCGCTCGCAACTCACATAGAAGTTGTTTCCGTCGACGAGCGCGTACATGGGCCGCTCACTGCCGGAAGCGTTTGATGGTCGCGGTCACCACGCCCACGACGATGAGCTGCTGACCCTCCCGAAAGGTGATCACCGGATACGTTGGATTGGCCGGCACCAGCTTCACGCGGTCAGCGCGCTTGTGGAGGTACTTGACCGTGAACTCTCCATCGACCTGTGCGACGACGATGTCCTTGTGCGCGGGTGTGAGCGCACGGTTCACCACCAGCACATCGCCGTCGAATATTCCGGCCTCGATCATCGACTGCCCGGTCACGCGCCACATAAAAGTGGCCGCCGGGTGCGTGATGAGCAATTCGTTCAGGTCGTGGCGCTTGACTGCGAAGTCGTCCGCGGGTGATGGGAACCCAGCCGACAGGAGACTTTGCACGATCGGAATCAGCACGCGGGGCAGCGGCCCCGAAGGCTGCGTGATAACGACGAAAGTACTGGTCATGCGTACAGTATAGTTTTGGCATGAACTGTCCCGTCAACGCATTTCGAGTCTGGTCTCCGGTGAACGGGCGATGAGAAGAAAAAATTCACATAGTCGCAACTCCAGCGGCGCGCTCGCTTCGATTCGACGAACTGGCGTTGGCCTGCTGCTGGGATTGGTCGCTGCGATCCAGATTCCTGGCTGCAGCATCAAGCCGTACATGCCATCGACTACGGCGACCCGG
Organism: Variovorax glucosi; assembly: GCF_051216695.1. Taxonomy (NCBI): domain Bacteria; kingdom Pseudomonadati; phylum Pseudomonadota; class Betaproteobacteria; order Burkholderiales; family Comamonadaceae; genus Variovorax; species Variovorax glucosi. Next base: position 29,480 of record NZ_JBPJZE010000005.1, on the reverse strand, counting down.
CCCGGCAGCCCTTCGCCACAGAGCAGCGCGGTACTAAGCGGCTCATTCGCGCAGTGCATGCAGTATTTCCCTGGCAACGTGCCAGCCGTTGCCTGGCCGGGTCGTCAGCGTGCGCTGTGCTTCGATGGCTTCGCAGTGTTGCATTCCGGCGAGAGCAAGACGCCGGTGTACGCGGTCGAGCGGCTCACGCGTTCCAGCGTGGAGGCGGCGAAGGGCATCCAGCGCACGGATCGCTTCTATCCGGAGGCGCGACTGCCTGCCGCCGATCGCGCGCAACTCGGGGACTACGTCGGCAGCGGCTACGACCGCGGGCACATGGCGCCGGCGGGTGACATGCCCAACAGCGCAGCGAAGGCGCAATCCTTCTCGCTCGCGAACATGGTCCCGCAGGCTCCGGAACTTAACCAGCGTGCTTGGAACCAGATCGAGCAGGCGACGCGAAAGTACGCGGCGCGCGCGCCGGGTGACGTCTTCGTCTTCACAGGCCCGTCGTTCGACCAGCGGCCCTCGAGCATCGGCTCGGGCCGCGTCTGGGTGCCGAGTCACACGTGGAAAGTCATCTACAGCAGCGGGGAAGGGCGCACCTGGGCGTACTGGATGACCAACACCGCCGGTCAGCACAGCCTGAAACCGATCAGTTACGCGGAGTTTGAGCGGCTCTCAGGACTGGCGCTCGTCCGGCCCGCGTCGCAGTGAGGCGGCTGGAGACGTAGGCGCTCGCCGGTAGCGCAGTGTTTCGTAGCGAGTCACACTGTTCCGATGACAGATTACCTCCGCACGATTTCCGTATCGGTCGATGAAACAGATCCCGGCAGCTTTTTCTGGGTGCTGATGGAAAGCACCGAAGACGCGACGATCTTCGACGATCTTGCGTCTGCAAAGGTGCCGGAGCCCACATGGGAAGCAGCACTCGACGCTGGTGTGGCCGCGCTGAAGGCGCTCGCGAAAGATCGGACGATTGGACCGCGCAGTGACGTCGAAGACGAAGGCGCGGATCCAGTGGGCTGACGCATGTGCAACCGCTATGAAACTCCGACCCAGACGGAAGTGCAACGCTTCTGGCATGTTGGCCGCGAGAACCAGCCGAGGCTCTGGCCGCAGGCCGTCTTTCCACGTTCCCCTGGACCATTCATCCGCCGCGCACGTGACGTTGCGGGCTACGAGCGCGAGTTGGTTGTAGGGCAGTGGGGCCTGATCCCGTGGTTCGCGAAGGAGCCAAAGCTCAAGTTCCCGACGAACAATGCGCGCAGTGAAGAACTGGAGGCGAAAGCCAGCTACAAGGACCCATGGAAAAGGGGGCAACGTTGCATCATTCCAGCGTCGACGTTCGATGAACCGAATTGGGAGACAGGAAAGAACGTTTGGTGGCAGTTCAAGCGTGCAGACGGTGACCCGTGGGGCCTGGCCGGACTCTGGAACACCTGGATTGACAAGGCGACTGGCGAGATGCACGAGAGCTACACGATGCTTACGATCAACGCCGACGACCACCCGCTGATGCGCCGCATGCACAAGCCCGATCCGAAGGTGCCGGCCGACAAGCAGGACAAGCGCAGCGTCATCCCGCTTGAGGCATCAGATTTTGATCAGTGGTTGGAGGGTACGGTTGACCAAGCAAAGGTACTAACGAAGCCGGCACCGATGGAGGTCTTCAATGCGGAGCCACTGCAGCGTTGAACAGGCGTCCATGGTCTAAGCAACAACGTGGTATCCCACCTCGCGCACAACCTTATGCGTGGATTCACACTGGAGCTTTCAAATGACTGGAAACACGGCGACGGCGACGGATGTGAAAAGTGAGCTCTACGTTGATGCCTGAACTGCCTTACTAAGCGATGACCCGAGATGCGCCAGGCTTACTGTCATTTCCGCCCCTCCGACTCAGGATTGCCCATCGGGTTGCTGCCCTTGATCAGGCCATCGGACTACCTGCATGCGAATGCGCAAATCGATGCGGATTTTGCTCAGGCGTGACACGACACGCCGACTGTTGCCGCAGTCCGTTTTGAAGTCAATGATTGAAAACAACCAGCATCCATAGCGGTTGCACAGTCGCAGTTACGAACGCGATCAATGACACTTGAACCCGACCAACTAGTCACATCGCAACCTGCAGATTGCCAGCACGGTCAAATATTGCCGGATAAGAGATTGTTGACCGCACAGTATTGATCACTCCGAACGCACGCTTGCGTCTTTGTAACCCTTTTGAACTCGTGGCGATCACAAATCGATCAGTCGCCTCAAACTGCCAACACCAAAGACGGCTGCACTCTCGAAAAAGAAAAAAGAACACAATACGTTACTGCAAAATGCCAAATAAATCTTGCAATGAAGCGTACGACAACCAAATATCCACTGATTTAAACAACTTCACATAGGGCTCCTAAAACGTCAAAAACCAATGCTTCAGAGGCAGACTTACGCATATTTTGTATCGTCGCGAAAGCTTTTGATCCGATGCTAAAACAGTGAGTGATATCGCGATTTTTTTGACGTTTGGGTATCGAAACACCCAATACCACTTATGGTCAGAGTTGCGATAGACAACATACTACGTGGCTCATAACCCTGAAACGTTAACCGTCTTCGGAAAAGTTTGAGCATGTAACGATAGAAAAAAACAGGGACTTCATTGTTAGCATCATGACATCATCGTGTTGCCAGACCAGATTCTTGCCTTAGCAGTCTTAAATCGCTCTCGAACTCATCATGACTCAAGACAGTCCGATCTTGTCGGATCTGCCGGCGCACCGTTACGGCGTCCACGTTGAAAACGAGATGGACGCCCGTCGGCTACTCTATTTGGTGGCAAAAATTGGTGAAGAAAAAATTGTTGACAGTGCTTACAAATATAGTCAGAAATACCCCGACCGTCGCATTTTTGTTTCTCACTTATTGAAAAGACACGGCATCAAAGTCCCTGCGCAAGTCTTTGCTCAGGTGAATGTCCCGCTCTATCGGGTTTATCTGCTCGTGCACCCGGCCAGCTCTAAAGTAAAAATTGGCTACTCGGGCGATTGGTTGCGCCGTGCTGCCAATTTTAAATGTGATTTCGACCTTGATCAAAGCATTGGCATTGATTTTGGCAGCGACAAGGCAGGTGCCATCGCAGCCGAGAAGATGGCAAAGAGTTTTTTTTATTGGGCGGCCACGGAACCGCCTCTAGTCCCGTTTGGAGCCTCTGGGCATACCGAATGGTTTAGGGCCATTATTTTAGACGACGCGGAGATCGCAATATCTGCTTTTCAATCAAAGTACAAACGCAACCGACTTACGCTGAGAAAGGCCTTGGCACATGATCTTCACGGCGATCGCAAAATAAATATTCAATATGTTTCGCGACGAATTACAGCTAACAACTCGAACGATATAAGGAAATCTTGCGGCGAAATCGCCCCTAAGCCATTGATTTAGGATTTATTACAATAATTTTTTTAGTGATATTTCAGGGCTTGGATGGTGTTAGCACATCAACATGCGAGTGTCTATGTGGACTGTGATTTTGGTGAGTTGATGAAGATGGAAAACCTCAGCCAGGCAAGAAGCGACTTCGTGTCGTAGGTATGGAAGGGCACATCGTTGAGGTAGCGCGCATCAGGCTTTTGGAACTTCTTCTTGGATTCATGCAGGTAACCATTGCGGGCACGTGTCACTGCGCGTTCAAAAGCCCTTGTAACGGCATCCCAGCGGATGCTGAACACCGCTCAGTCGTCTGTGCCTTATTCGCTCGGCTCTTTTCCGTTCTCCTGGGCGTCGAATCCGTGGTCTTTCAAATTGGCTAAAACTTGGATTGCATGGGAAGACAAACGGTATATCGTGCGAACTGTCATTTTGGTTGAGGGTAGATGTTCCACCCGGCAATTCAAGTCGATGTGCTCATATGGCACCAATGAATAGAGAATTTATAGTCTGAAAAAGCCGTCGCTGCAAAGACTAGATTTTATACAATTTACCTTATGTTAAACGGAGTGCTTTGCTTGCAAAGTAGCTAATTGCAAACAGCGCTATCTTAACGCTGGACAAGGAAGGCATAATCATGATGGTTGTGAGGCATAAAAGACTATGGCCTGCAAGGTCGCAATCAGCGTGACCCTAATTGACGTGGGCAGTCGCGGCCTTCAAGATTGTTAGGAATACTAGTTCTTCATCCATTCTAAAAACGGTTAGCCGCTGACATAGGAATTCCTCAATAAGAGACTGCGGCAGAGTGTCCGCTGGTCTGGCAATTTCGCGCACGCAAAAGTACTGTCATTTGCTTAGCTGAAGTTCACCGAGCGCCGCATGCAGAAGTGCGGGGCAACTCCGGGCCCGCTGGTGCGCGGCAGCTCGAAGAAGCGCTCACCCTCCCCCATCGCAGCTCTCGGAAAACCGATTCAAAAACGCCGCGATCTCGCGGCCTAATGCGGCCGCAGAGGCTGCGGCCGCGGCGGCGCTTGTGTCTCGAGCGAGGCCAGCTTCTCTATCACCAGATCGATAAAGGTCGACAACGCGAACGGCAGATGACGCCGGCTCGGATAGAGCACGTTGAGGCCGGACCCGGTTCTGCGGTAGTCGGGTAGCACCTGCCCCAGCAGCTTCAGATCCGAGGACACGAACGTGTGCGGTAGCAAGACAATGCCCATTCCGGCCACCGTGGCCATGCGCAATGCTTGTGCAGTACTGCTGCTGAATCACGCAACCACCTAGACCTCCTCCTCGAAGCCGTTAAAACCGGTCAGCCGCTATGTGGCATGCCCGTAGAGATGCGCAAACCCGATGTAGTCGCAGTCCGCACACGAGTGCATGTGAGCGGCGTGCCCCAGCGACCGATGTACGCCGGGTTGGCGAACAGCATGTTGCGGCCCTCGCTTAGCACCTCGCGTCCGACATGGCCGAAATCCAGCAGCAGACCGCCGGGGAACTAGAAAGGGCTATTATTTAGTTTTACTATCCGGTTTTGATAGATGGGCTGCGATTTGAATGTTCCCGTGATAACTTGATCGCAACAGCTTTCACGTCTCTATTGCCCAAAATTCTTGCCTCGTGATAGGACTCGTATCTAAATCTTTAGAAAGGCTTAAAAAATGCCAAGGCAGTTTGTTGTTGTTACCCCGGACATGTCGCCCAGCATCATGGTAGTAAACATCAAGGGATTACTTAGCGATGCTCGCAATCTGCTCGAGATGGACATTGCTTTTGTAAGTGAAATTTTTGAAGGCCAACGATTGATTCGCTGGGTGGACAAGGCTGTGGATATCGATCAATCGATTTCGGAAGGGCAGTCTGATCTATTAGAAGAAACCTACTGTCAACGTGTAGTTGATGGTCGCCTGCCCCTTGCGATCCCTGATATCCATCTGCTTTCAGAAACAGAGAAGCTGGCTGACGCAAAAGCACTTGGAGTTCGTACGTATCTAGCCGCTCCCATCATCTTATCGGACGGCGAAATATTTGGAACTCTGTGCTGTATTAGCTATAAGCCACGTACTGCTTTGGGAAATCGACAAGTCGATGCTTTGAGTCTGATTGCCGAACGAGTCGCAATTGAGATTCAAAAAAATCTGTCAATTTTTCAGTAAATTTATGAAGCTGCGCTGAAATTTTTTAGTATATTTCAACAAATGTCTCAGCAATCTCAGGTCTAAGATTAAGCGTTAAAAAGTGCTTTAATTGTTGCCTCCGCTTGGCAAACTCTGCTTTCCAGAGGTGCGGCGGTATGTCTGGTGCCTTGGCTTACAACACTTCGCCAACTTACGAGTGGTCGCCGGATGGTTAAACGATATTCAGTGCGTGGTTTGCTGCCTCAGCATCGAACACATCCATAATGCGCACACTACCCACCGCTAGACCATAGCCGCTGTGCGCGCAGTCGTGCGTCGGCGCGGCGATCCCTGGCGGCCTGTGGGCCTGTCGATCAAGACCACGGGCACCGACCGACCTCCGTCGCAAGAATTTGTGGAGGGGGGTATCGACCGGTTTTCCGAGGCCGAGATGTTGGAGATCGACCAAGAGATCTTTCCCCTCTGATCGAAAGGCTGCACAAAGCATGCGGCTGCGGTCGCGCCAACTCGCCCTCCCGTAAGGTTTGGCAGCGATGGCAGCTGAGCAGTCGCAGGACGGAATCTGGTCACGGTCTGGTTCGACGACTGCACGGCCGACAAGCTCACGGCGGCCGGCATCATCTAGCTCAACGCGCGCATCGCCGCTGGTGGACGCTGTTACCGGACCCCGCCGGCCGTGGGCGAGGTCAAGGCACGTCGGATCGCCTAGCTCTGGCCACCTAAGTGCCAGCGGCACCGCGGCTCTGTGAGGCCGGTGTTCACGCTGGTCGCCGCACCCTCCCCCAGCCCTTGCCGCGGTTCCTGCTCTCTTTCGCGACTTTGCACCCGCTGTGCAGGACGGTAAGATCGCCTGTTTGATATGTCCAACGACGTAGACGCCGTCCAAGCCTGGATCTCTGCGCGCGCAAGCTCAACCGCCACCGCCACCGCCACCGCCAAGGCTTACTGTTATCAAGCGACGCGGATGATTCTGTTGCTGCTGCATGAGCGGCAACGTATGCTGACCTAGATGGATGCGGCGGACTGCACGGCGTTCATGACGTTCATGGCGTTCCTGCAGCGTATACCTGCCCACTGGATCTCGCCGGACCGCGCCCGTCCTACCCAGCCAGGCTGGGCACACTTCGGTGGCTGCTTTCGCACGCGCGTCACCGTCAGGCGGTGGTGATCGTCAACGCACTTTTCACGTGGCCGGAGGCCGCGCTGTACCTACCGTCGAATACGTGATAACCGGTGAACAAGGGGACCGGAGACGACCGCGACATGAAGATGCTCAACACCAAGGCACTTTCCGAGGCGGCCATGGCCGAGGTGCTGCGGTTCGTCGACGCGCAGCCGGTGACACCTTCAAGTGCCCTCATCCGCTTCATCCTTCGCTTCGTGGAGTCGGTGGGCCTTCGCTCTGCCGAGCTGCTTGGAGCTAAGCTCAGAGACCTTCGGCTCGAGCCCGAAGGCCGGGTAATTCAGATTCACGGCAACGGCGCCACGAACCCGCGTTGCGGCGCTCCCTGGGCAGGCGCTGGACGCGCTGCAGGCCTAGCTGCGCCACACGTGACCTGGGCAGTGTCCAGGACGCACTGCCTGCGGCGCCCTTCCTGGGCAGCACGATCGACACCATGACGCTATTGGGCTACCAGGCACTGTACGAGCGTGTGCGGGAGTGGATTCGCAAGGCCGTGGCGGCGTCAGAGCTGCCGATGCACGAGCGGGCCAGGCTGGCGGGAGCGACGACGCACTGACTGCGCGACACGTTCGAGACACGGGCGATCGCGCGAGGTGCTGCTGGACGTCATCCTGGCGCAGATGGGGCATTCGAGCATTCAGACGACGACGGCGATCTACGGGCGGGCACCGATGCGGCGGCGGGCGAGTGAGCTGGCAAGGCGTTATCTTGATGCTTCGCTCACCACACATCGCTAGGTTGCAGTTGCTTCTTTAATACGCACACCCTTGAAAGCCAAGCTGGGTGCGGTTTTGCCGAGTGTTCAATGCGGTTGTCCACAGTGTTATGCCTGTTCTCCGGGGACAACTAGGTCTTGTTTGAGGGGCAGGGTACAGATGCGGCTAATCCGAGGCGGTCCATAATCGTTGCCTGATTCGCACAAGCCGTAGCCGTAGGGCGTCGCATTTCCGTCGTTTCCAGATCCAGTCCATCATGGACTCGCTGGCCCTCAATTTATCGCGCACGCGAAAATGTCAGGTCGTCGCAAATCCTGTCGGTACGATGCATAAGTTTTGGCAGCCGTCATGGTTTGCGCTTTAAAAGGTCCTGTTGACGCGTTTGGCGGGTATCGTTAAGTACATTAATCAACACCGCTTTTATGGAAATTTTCGCGCATGCGAAAATGCGGATTTCCCATTGGCTGACGTTTGCCAAGTACCGCACTGCAAATGCGCTGATTGATGTTTTCAACGTAAGCTGCTTGCGACAGCTGAACAGGCGACCACGACTCGGCTTGCAAGAAGGACGTTGCAGACCATTTGTGGGATAGGTAGAATATGCGTAAATGTCATCTCGTCCACAACAATTACGGTTGTTAAACGCGGAACTGGCAGCGGCGCGAAAGCGACGTGAAAGATTCAGCTCAGCGAGGTGGCCCGTCAGGGTTGCTGATCTCCGCAAACGCAGACCCTCGCGACCATTCCTCAAAAGGGCTCCTCACGGAGCCCTTTTGCTTTTGGAGGTCAGCTGACCCACAGGCGCCCGAATACGCTCAGGATGCTTTCCACCCTGATGTAGTCAGGCGTGGGCATGTTGGGTAGTTCGGGGTACGCGCTTCCCACCTAAACCCGAATCCTTTTGTCGCTAGCTCCTGGCCGCCCTTTGCGAGCACGCGTGTATATGTAGAAGCGTACAGGATCGTTGTCGCCCTCTTGAACCAAATCAACCTGAAAAAAGTTGTTGTGTCTTGACCAGCTGACGTTACCGCCTTAAGTCAACAGGTCATCGATGCAAACCATGACCAGAGGCGACAGCATCTATCGTCGAACATCGAAGATCCGCTTGCGTACTTCCTCCATCACACACAGGTCTGCTGGAATCTGCTCCCCTACAGCTGGACCGCGCGAGTAGCAATGGTTGGAGAGATGGAACTGAATCAGCACAGCTTTGCTGTGCCCACCTTGCAGAGGGACTGTCACCCGTCGAGCACAGGGCGCCAAATGCGCGATTGAGTAAAGCTTCCCTCCAAATGTGAGTACTGGCGATAACGCAATCAAAGTGCGCACGCTACTCGCGCTCCGCCATTGCGGAGCGTTGAATTTCAACGTGCGGTGCGATTCGCGATCTCTCAGTGGACAGATTCACCAGTTTCGTGCTCGCGAGATCAAGCACTTGTCGTGAAGTTAACGTTCAGCTTGCCGTATCGCATTACTTCCATCTGCTTGGCCAGGATGAGATCCTCGCTCGCAACCCGGTCGATTCGCTCGCCTAGCAGTAGCCAACCTGGCCAGGCGCTATCTTTCACATACGGATATTTTGCCTGCCGCCTTCACAGTAGTCCGCCATTGCAGATCAGCTTGCCAACTGTTGGGTCTATAACGGTTTTGTGTCAGATGTTTCCGACGCTTATGTAGATCGAGCGATTACCTCGATAGACATATACGTTGTTGCACGCTAATTTTTTCTAAACGGCATGGAGGGTTCAGATGGATTTTTTCCTCTTTCAGGACAGTGATAGTCGCTGGTACTGGAAAATGCGGTCGGCCGATATGGATGTCGTAGCCAAGTGCGCATCTGGCTTTTCGAATGTTGAGCTGGCTCTCGATGCGATTCGTGCTGTACGCGAAGGTGCGGTGGACGCACCGATCTTGAATGTGCTTGGACATGAAGACCTGAGCATGAGCAGTCAGTTCGCTTGAATTCTCATTCGTCTGCAGTCTGCAGCGTTGTGAGATGTCAATCCCACGCCGAGGGAGTTTGACATGAGATACGTGCTCTATCGAGAGGTGGACCATTGGTATTGGGAGTTGTGGAATACTAGGAACCAGTGCCTGGCGCTATGCCCGTTTGGATACAGGACGCATGCCGATGCTGTTGCAGCGATTCAGGCGTTTCGCCTCTTGTGCGGCAAGCGGGTTTGAACGTTCCGGAGAGCGCTGCTGATTTTCCCTTCGCCGCCTCAACGCTGAATCGGGTCAAGCGTTCGACGGCGTACACCGGTGTCTTGTTCTCCCCCGAGTACAGGACGGCAAAACTGTCAAAGCACAGTGCCCGCTGGCGACTTGGCAAGGCAACAACCGGAACTTACCCGGGAAAGCGCTGTATGAATTGAGCGAGCGCGCTGCTGGTCGCATGATCGTCGCCGGGCACGGCAGCAATGCTTGGCCTTTGTGTCGACGCAGTGGGCGGCATCGTGTATGGCTTGAGGCTGCAACGTGGGATCTGGATCGCAGATACCAATCCAGCAGCAGGACGATGCCAATTCGGCGCACCGTCACGGAGGTTTGACCGGAATTCTGGCTTCGGTTTTGACCTTTGCTTCGACTTCGTGAAGTTTTCTGTCTCATTGCTCAATCACCGAACACCAACCTGTAAAAGCGTAAACACTGAAGTACACAACGCCACTATCCTGTATGTATGACCAGTAGTATCGCCCGCGTGCTATGGCAGATGGTATAGCTGTTGCAACGAGTGGTGATTGCGTTTGGCAGAGTCTGTACGTCGCGAAGTTCGCTTCGTTTCAAATGACTTTTGCAATCCAGCGTCATGAATGGCAACTTCAGCGTCGGATGCCTATCTGCGGTCGCAGAGGCAGAACGTCGTGTCCGGTATGCGCTGGTAGAGATTCTTACAAAGCCTTTTTTGGAGAGTCTTTATGTATGAAATCGACCTGAGCATTCTCGACCAGGATGGCGCTCCAACGCACACGCCAAGCAAGCTGCTTACTGCGGCCGCAGTGCGTGCTGGATCGATCCGGAACGGGGATCCGTTGGGTCAAAACCTGGTCGACTACGCATTGGATGTCGTCACGATCGCCGCCTGCATCGCCGACTGTTATCGGCATCCGGCATGCCCTGAGGACACTGTCGGAAATGAAATCCGGGCGCGGGTTGATTGATTCGCTTTTTCCAGCGGCGGTGATCCGCGTGCGGCGGTTCCTGACGCTGTTAGAGTACGATCATTGACCATCGGTCGGAGCGTTCGTCAAGTCGCCGATGAGCAGCAAGGCGCTTTGCAGAGACACAGGGGGCATGAGATACGCAGGTGGAGGTGAGGTTGCAGAAGACGAGTTGCACGCACAGTGCTCGCACTCGACACGCTGAAGGCTTGTCACCACAGAAGAATCAGAGTGCCGACCAACGAGCCGACAACAACCACCGTCACGATGACGAGATACCAAGGACTCTCTGGAAACACTTTCGTTGTGTCGTCGTCTAGCCTTGAGTTTTCGGTAAGAAGCTTATCGACCGTTGAAAGATTTGACAGCGGGGGTCCAAATTCGTCCTCCGCTTTGCTGGCGTCCGCGAGGAGTTTCAACAAGTCATCATCCAGATGGTATTCGGCGTCGAGCGTCGAATGCATGCGCTGCCTCATATGTAGCGACTGTACTTGTATCAACGGTTCAGCATGGTGCTTGTTTCGCTCTGTTTTTGGCGTGCATACGACCGTCCTGAGTCTTAACACCTTGCAGTACCTTGCTGGGCGCATGCTGCGTCAAGGGCGTGTCGGCTGGACGATGATGACCAAAAGTACAAGACGGTGCTGCGTACAGATGCTTTCCTGCGGTGATCAAGGCCAATTGGCCATTCGAGGAGTGACAATGAAAGCATGGGCCCTGGCACTGAATCGCCCCGGGATTTGTGGAGACCGGTTGGTTTGAGTCAGGCCGGTATGGCGAACTGATCGGCGAAATGCCGTTTAGTTTGCCTCAGCCACAGCAGGTGGGATGTACCCGATGGGCTCCAGCACACGGTGGTGGTTGAACCAAGACACCTAGTCGAGCGTCGCAAGTTCCAAGGATTCCTTGGTCTTCCAGGGCGCCCTGCGGTGGATTAATTTGGCCTTGTAGAGGCCATTGACGGTCTCGGCCAGGGCGTTGTCATAGCTGCCGACCGACGGTTCCACGCCGGCTTCGGCCAACCGCTCGCTGTAGCGGATGGAAACGTATTGCGAGCCGCGGTAGGAGTGAACGATGAGCTGCGATCGCGCTTTGGCTGGCGTGCATACCGAGCCTGCTCAAGAGCATCGAGCACGAAGTCCGTGCGCATCGAACTGCTAACGCGCCAGCCCGCGATGCGCCTGGCGAAGGCATCAATGATGAAGGCGACGTATTGCCACCGTTGCCACGTCGAGACGTACGTGAAGTCAGAGACCCACAATTGGTTCGATCGCTCGGCTCGGAACTGCCGGTTGACCCTGTCCAGCGGGCACGTCGCCTTGGCGTCATTGATCGTCGTGCGAACAACCTTGCCGCACATCACACCGCGCCACCCGAGCCGGCGCATTAACCGCTTGACGGTGCATCGCGCCACGACCGTGCCTTCACGAGCCAACTGGCGCCAGACCTGGTTGGCGCAGTAGACGTGCATGTTGGCTTGCAAAATGCGCTGTATCGCCGGCATGATGGCATCGTCGCGGTGTGCTTTGGCGCAGCATCTGAGCGGCTCACGTACCGGCGCCGCCTGCCGCCAACAACCTGACGGGGCGATCTGAAGCGCCTTGCAAATCGGCTCGACCCCGTAGGCATGACGATCCTCGTCGATGAAATTCTTCAGGCCTTGAGTCGGCGGTGGAGCTCCGACTGGGCGAAAAACGCGCTGGCCACCTTAGGTATCTCGTTGGCTCCGCGCAGTTCCTTGTTCTCGCGCTCCAACTCCTTCATCTGCTGGACTCGCTGGTCGTCACGCCTTCGCGCACACCGCTGTCGACCTCCACGCACCTGACCCATTCATGCAGCATTTGCGGCACACATCCAATCTTCGGCGCGATCTACTCTATGGCCGCCCACAACGACGAGTACTCCCCACGGTGCTCTTGCACCATCCTCACGGCACTCCCACGGACCTCGGGTACGAACTTGTTCCACTTCTTCATGGCTGAATCCTCTCAGAGTGTTGACCCTCCTTAAAAATCCTGGGCGATTCACTTGGGTGTAGCGGACACACATCGAGCTTTTTTAAATGCATCGGCATCGCGCTGTTTTTTTTAAACCTAGTTCGTTGTTACTCACAAGAGTCTTAGAAAGCCAGCTGAACGGAACGAATCAAAATTCCCGCCAGAGAAGGGCGGCGCATGGACTGGTCCAACATGCTGGATATCCCCATTGCCGCGACCGGCAGCGCCGCGGCTGCGATAGCGAATAGATCTGTGGCGTGTGACGACTGGAAAACGGCTTTCATGAAATCAATAATCGTGTCGGAATAGGCTTCGCAGTGGCGGGCACAACGCCCTGTGCACGAAAGCGTATCGACGTGTCGTTGCTACCTCCAGGGCTTGTTGCCGTGTAAGTGTTAACCCTGCCGGCGTAACCTACCCAACTCGAGATCCATAACCAGCTTTGGATTTGAAAAGTGACAACCGAGCAGCAGGTATCGGCCACAAGCAGTCAGATGGAGCGGCATGCAACCCAGACTTGCATGTCAAACGCGTTCAAGTCCACTCCACAATGGGCTCATGAGAATGATGGTTTGGGCCTAAATTTTCGTCACTTCGATGCGGTCAAGTCTCCTGATAAGGCCAAGGGCGACATGCAAGCTCAGTCTGTTCTTGACCGATCTTGATCATCTAAAAGTTTGACCAATGTAGGAAGGTCAACCGGTTTGCTCAGCAAATGGTCAAATGGCCCATTCCGCCGAAGGTTTTCAAGCTTGACGAGATTGCCGGACAGCGCTACCAACAACAGCGGCGGCACATCCGGCCAGCACTTGCGTAGTTCCCGTGCGGCATTTGCACCACCCATGCCGACCATCTCAAGATCGAAAACTGCTGCGCTGGGCCTTCTTTCCTTGGCCAGCTTGACCGCATCTTCTCCGCTGTAAGCCACCCGGATCGCTGCCTGCGGAAAATAGAGCGCCAACAACTCAGACATCATGTCGGCTATACAGGGTTCGTCGTCGAGTAGCAATAGTTCAAAAGGCTGTGTCATTTTTCTTTTATCCCTTTGAAAATGCAAAGAGTCGGTCGTTATCCACTTCAGGTTAAAACACAGTATGCAGATTGCCGAATTCCTAGAAACTGCGAAAGACGACATCCTGGCTGAGTCGATCGCATACGCCAGAACGATCCTGAGATTAAAGGACGAAGACGAAGCAACACTCAAAGACCATCTGCCGTCGGTCCTTGCTGCGATCTCGAAAGACTTACGCACAGCGCAAAGTAGGATGGAGTCGATTGACAAGTCACATGGCCTCTCATCGGCCATGGGAACGAGTGAATCGGCTGCAGAGATTCATGGCGTCATGCGCGCACGCAGCGGTCTCAAAATCGAACAGGTCTTTGCCGAATATCGATCCCTGCGTTCTTGTGTTCTCCGCCTCTGGGCAGACCACGCGCGTCATGGGCCGGATGCCGTGCGCGACGTGGGTCGTTTCAACGAAGCGATCGACCAAGCGCTGGCCGAATCGGTGCGTACCTATGCGGGCGAGGTAGAACGCTGGCAACAGATCTTCCTGGGGGTCCTCGGGCACGACCTGCGCGGCCCATTAAATGCTATTGCACTGACTGCCGAACTGATCGCGGCCAAGGCGCCGGTCGAACTAGGCCTGCCCACTGCGACGCTGTCAAAAAGCACCCGGCGGATGGCATCGCTGATGGACTCGCTTCTGCAATACAACGTAGCCGGCCTGACCAGTGGGATGCAAATCGAGCGCCTGCCGATCGACCTCGAAATTACGTGCATTGAAGAGCTGGAGATGCAGCGCGCTGCGTTACCCAACGCCAGAATCGAGGTGGTATCTCAGGGAAACAACCGAGGCGATTTCGACGGTTCTAGAGTGCGTGAAGCACTGGGCAACCTCGTGACAAATGCGGTGAAACATGGGGTTCGGGCGGAGCGCGTGATCGTCAGGATTGAGGGCGACGACGCAGAGGTACGCATAAGCGTGGAAAACGCCACGGCGCACGACATCACGTCCAACGAGATGGAGCAGCTTTTCGAACCACTCCGGCGCGGGGCCGCCAAGGGTCCTGAGTCGGACCGTTCGAACCTCGGCCTGGGTCTGTTCATCGTCAAACAGATCGCGAAAGTGCACGGCGGCGACGTGCATGGATCGTGTATCTCCCATCGAGTGAAATTTACGATGACACTGCCTAAGGTAGCGCCAACGAAACTCTGCGATTGAAGAGAACGGTTTCACTGAGCTAGGGTGCAGTGCACACACGTCGACCCATTGCGTCGATTCGCTAGTGTGTGGCGATACGGTCAACTGACAGGGTGTCCACGCAATCGCATAAATGTGGATCTCACAGCGTGTATCAAGCCTTGATCGAGCTGAGCAGGGTCTGTACTCGCTGTCCAAATGCAGAAAGCTCGAAAGGCTTCGTCAGTACTTGCATGCCTGGCGGAAGATGGCCATGGCTCAGCGCGGCGTTTTCGGCGTAACCGGTCACGAACAAAATTCGAAGTTCATGTATCAGCAGCCGGGCCGCATCGGCGACTTGCCTACCGTTCATGCCGCCCGGCAAGCCAACATCAGTGACCAGCAACTTCACAAAGCGGTTTGCCTGCAGGATCTTGATTGCAGCAGGGCCGTCCTCCGCTTCAAGGACGCGATATCCCAATCCGCTCAAGACTTCGGCCATCAGTGTGCGCACGGAGGCCTCGTCGTCGACAACCAATACGGTTTCCCCGCCATCCGTTATGACCATCGACGGCGCTTGATTCACAAGGCTCTCCGCTTCGTCAAGTTCGCCATGGTGACGTGGCAGGTACATGCAGACGTTGGTGCCCGATCCCTCTTCAGAGTAGATCCGCGCGTGACCACCTGACTGGCGAGCAAATCCGTAGACCATCGAAAGGCCCAAGCCTGTGCCCAAGCCGATCGGCTTTGTGGTGAAAAACGGATCGAAGGCTCGTGCGATCACGTCGGCGGGCATGCCGGTGCCGTTGTCGCTCACAGAGACGGATATGTACTGGCCGGGGACCAGTTGCAGCGCGCTGGCCGTGTGTCTGTCCAAAGACCGGTTTGCTGTCTCCACAACCAGACGTCCGCCATCGGGCATGGCGTCTCGCGCATTGATGCACAGATTCAAGATGGCGTTTTCCAACTGACTCGGATCGACGCTTACCGGCCAGATGTCGATACCGGTCACTGCTTCGAATGAGATTTCTGGACCAAGGGTTCGTCGGATCAGCACTTCAAATTCGGTGATCAGACGGTTGACGCTGATGACCTTGGGCTCCAGCGTTTGTTGACGGGAGAAGGCAAGCAACCGGTGCGTCAGTGCCGCAGCACGCTTCGTTGCCGTCTGCCCGATGTCGACATACCGGCCGATCGTGACGTCGTCCTGGACCTTGCGTTTGAGCAGTTCAAGACTTCCGGAGATGGCGCCCAGCAGATTGTTGAAATCGTGCGCCAAACCACCTGTCAATTGGCCCACAGCCTCCATCTTCTGCGACTGGCGCAGCGTGGCCTCACTCTTCATCAGTTCGGCTGTGCGCTCCTGAACCTGACGTTCCAGTGAAGCGGCCAGATCACGCAGGTCTTGTTCTGCGCGTCGCCGTTCGACGGCTTGCCGGGTGCGATGCGCAACCTCTCGAACCAGATCCAGTTCCTCTGTTGTCCAGGGCCGTGCCGTTGCGTGATTCAGATACAACAGCGCGACAAAGTCGCCGTCTTCGCTGACCGGCATGTTGATCGCCGACTGCGCACTGATGGCGATCAAGGTGTCCGCGTAATCGCAGGTACGAGGGTCAATACGCGCATCGGCAAAGACGACCGTTTCTCCTCGCTTGAGGTTGTCGATGTAGCTGCCGTGCTCCCGAAACTTCAAGGTTCCTGCAAGAGTCGTTATGCCGGGAGCGTTCCAGTCGCGTTCGATCGTGATAGTTTCCGCTTTCTTGTCGATGGTGCCATAGCCTGCACGGCTCACATCGAGGACACGTCCCAGGGCCTCCATCGCACGATATGCAATCTCGTTGGGATCATCGTGTGCACCGTAGACGTCCCGATCAAGCGTTTGTAAAAGTTCGGCGCGACGGCGGCCCATCATCTCGTTCGTAATGTCTTGGGACACACCTGCCAGTTGCAGTGGCTGTCCTTCGGCAGAGCGCTCGCGGCGTGCCTGAATTCGGACCCAGGCGAGCTGACCGTCCGGCCGTACGATGCGGTCTCGATTCGGTAGTCAACTCCCGTCTCAATGGTCTGTGCGACCGCACTGCGCATTTGCTCCTGATCATCGGGATGCACTGCTTCGAGCAGCTCCTGATATGAAAAAGGAGCAGTGGCGCTTCGGCCGAAGTTCAACTTGCAGTGCTGAGAGGCATAAAGTGCCCGCGTAGCCAAATCGAGGTGCCAGATGCCAAGGTCCGCTGCAGCGGTCGCAGCAAGCAGACGTGCTTCACCCATTTCGACAGCACGCACTCGATCTGCCAACTCCGCAATCAGCGCAGCGTTGGCATCCTCAAGTCCACTCAGGCGCTCTCGTTCGAGCGTGACATCAACTTGGCTAGCGAAAAAGTAAGCCAGTTCGCCATCAGCTCCATTTACAGGCCCGAGCAGTAGACGGTTCCAGAACGGTTCGCCGCCGTGCAGCTTGTCGGCGGCAAGGACATGGCGCTCCAGTGCGCCGAGCAACGGCTCGAGCAGCGCAGCAGCGCCGCCCACCATGCCGGCCAGGGTGGAACGCTTCAGCTCGACGCCCTCGCGGGCGTAGATCTCGCTTTGGCGGTACAGCGGAAGGTGATCGGCGTACTTGCTCACCAGGACATGTGCCAGCAAGCCGGGGCCGGCCAGGCCACGCGCGACGGGCCTGCCGGGCGCGTCCGCCTGAACGTTGGTCTGGCACTTCGTGCAGGTGTATTTCGGCCGCACATGACGAACCACCACGAAGCGCGCCGGCACGATCTCCAGCACCTCGGCCACGTCCTGGCCAAGCAGGCGCAGCACACCGTTGCAGCCGTCGCAGGCACATCGCTCGATGTTGGATGGCTGGTGCACCAGCGTCTCGCGCGGCAGGTGATCGGGCAGCGGCTTGCGTGCGGGGCGCTTGCGTTGGCCGGCGCCGGTCTGCGCCGACTCGCCTGCGGGGAAGTCAGATGCGCCGGGCTCGTCCAGGGCAAATCCGCCCACAGATGCACTGACGTGCGCAAAGGGCCTCAAAAACCATTCAAATTAGCAAAATGCGTCTGAAATTCGTGTTCCGACGCACCATCTGAAAAACGACCGCTCGCCCGGCGGAGATGGTACGTTTCGGACGGAGAGTATTTTAACACCCTGTTAAATCGTCGCATTCTCGTTTAACAGGCCATAAAAGATATTAGAAAACTGACCTCTGAGTTTTTAGGATATTGTGACAGAGTTGAATTATAAATATTTTAAATTTCGACTTCCGGTCTCGCGTAAGACGTTGGTAGATAAATTTTAAAAGTCGAACCTCCGCCGATTTCAGTCCTAAGTTCAATTGTTGCATCCAGCAAATCAGCCAAGCGCTTTACGATGGATAGTCCTAAGCCTTCGCCCGCGTTCATGCGAGGAACGTGTGAATCTTGGTTCTTCAAAACATGAACATTCGCAATCTGCACAGGTGAGGGCATAACTGTTGTCTGGTCAACTTTAGTCGCAGCAATCAGTGCATTAGCAAGTGGGGAACGTGTGTCGGGGTCCATGCCAGGTCCTGAATCCTGGACTTGTAAAACCCAACGCAGGTCTTGCGGCATTTCCATCCGATGCCAACTCACATCAACGCCACCCGATTCAGTGTATTTAAGCGCGTTCAGGATCAGGTTCTGGGCAATACGGCGAATTTTCGTCGTATCGGCCATGACCACCAGTTGCTGACATCCCTGGTAAGTAAGCGCAAGACCACGCTCGTCTGCGAATGCTGTCAGACCAGCGCACAATTCATTCAGCTGTTCACTGATTTCGACAGTCTCTAATCGTCGAAATTCTTTACCAGCCTGAAGTTTGGTCAAACCCGTAATGTCGTCGAGCATTACACGAAGCGACTGCACATTTTTATCAAGCATCAGAGCAAAGTCTCTTTGCTTTGCCGCGCCACCTGATTTTGCTTTGGATCGTTTGATGCCCTGACTGGCACTGGCAACTACGCCGACATTGCCACGCAGGTCATGTGCGATCTGTTCTCAGAATTCGTTGCGACGAGCCTCAATCTCCGATACATCTCGAGCCGCGTGTTCGAGATCGGCAATGTGGCTATTGGCTTCAATCTGCTGCATGTTAAAAAATTGGTTGGCGCTTTCTTCGACACCGCTTGAATACGCCTCCGCCCAAGCCTGTCGTGCTTCAGACAGTACCAACGGTTCACATTGGGCTACCTCTATCGAGAACCGATCGATTTCCGTGACCAGCAGTCGATTGAGGTGGCCCAGCTCGCGCATGACCTGTCTCAGGTCATAGCCTTGCTGCCAACGATGTAACCCATGCGCGCCGGCTGCATCGATGATGCGTGTGACTTCTGTCCCAGCATCGGCCCCAGTTGCCATGGCATTGAGCTTTCGCTCGAAACCATCAAGTGCCGCTGGGACGTGGTCATTGAGTTGTCTTTTTGGCAGAGCGTCGCCAGCGGTGAGCAGAGCGTCTTTGCGAATCGCATCCCGCCAGGACCGCAGTATTTCGTCGCGTCGGGATGCCAGATGCGCTGCAAGAAGACTAAGGAGAGGATGTGCCATGGAACTTTTTTGAACGACCTTGTTTGCGCGATGAGCCAGATGATGACAAAGCGTCGGCATGGAAAGAGACGCACGCAAAGAATGTTGACAACAGCATCTGTCGTTTCGGCATTTCTCGAAACGCTCA
Organism: Variovorax glucosi; assembly: GCF_051216695.1. NCBI lineage: Bacteria > Pseudomonadati > Pseudomonadota > Betaproteobacteria > Burkholderiales > Comamonadaceae > Variovorax > Variovorax glucosi. The sequence continues at coordinate 10,020 of NZ_JBPJZE010000005.1, read as the reverse complement.
TGTAGTTCACAACTTCGTGAGCGACCACCTCGAACTTTCAGGCGATCAGCATGGACTACAACAACCCAAATCCTTCCAATATCAACGCGCCTAAGGACTCGGGCTCGTCGGGCCTATCGACTGGGGGAGGAGCCCAAAAGGACGTAGAGCAAGCCGCCAACAAGGCATCTGACGCCGCCCGCGACGTCAAGGATCAGGTAAGCGTGATGTCGGACGACGCCAAAAACAAGGCAGCCGACGTTGCCACCGATGTGAAGGAAAAGCTCTCCGATATTACGGACGATACTAAGCAGGCCGCTTCGAACCTGGTCAACAAGGCGAAGCAGTCGAGTGAGAAGGCCATCGACGCGACGCGTGATTATGCAAAAAACGCTGTCGATGCCGCAGGCAAGAAAGTTCGCGATGTGCATGAGCAGTACCAGTCTGCCATATCGACTGCAACAGGCTACGTGAACGAAGATCCCATGCGCGCCGTCAAGTACGCTGCCATCGGCAGTGCCGTGCTTACAGCTGCACTGATCGGCATCTTCCGTCGGCGCTAGCAAGTCAGGGAGACACGTGCACCCCATATTTTCAGCTGCGTTGCGCAGACCGGACCTGCTTGCGGATCATGCAAGCAACTACATCGCGTTGGCCAGAGAAGAGGTTTCGCAAACTGTCCGTGGACTGGTTGTTCGGGCCGTTGGCGGTGTGGTCGTGGCTATCGCCCTGCCGCTCGCGCTTGGCTTTTCAGGCGTCGCGTTCATGCTTGGTGCCCTTAACGGATTTGCCAGGATTCTGCTGATCGTCCCTGGGCTCACATTTGTAATTGCGGCAATCGGCGGCTATCTGGCGACCCGTCCGGGTGTTGCCGAGGGTGTACTTGAGATGAAAGTGCAGTTTGACGCTGATATGGCGGCGATGCGACTCGCAGGAGGCTCAAATAAGTGAGACAAGTGCGAAGAGCAGTCTGGCCGCATCTCGTTTGGCGCTTTTGCGTGAGATGGGTGTTGCAATGACGCCTTCAAGAGCAGACGTTTTCTTAGCCGCCGATGTTGCCGTCGCTGGGTTGGCCGTTGACGAACCACCTGTCAAACAGCAATCTCTGTGGATGGTACTGAGCAAAAAAACGATAGGTGATTGGTGGTCCAAGCGCCCGTTGAACTTGGCATTGCAGATTGTGCAGCCTGCCTTACGGCTTTATGCAAGGAAGAACCCAGCGGTAATCATCGCGGTGGGAGCAGGCACAGGCGCTTTGATCTATCTACTAAGGCCGTGGCGACTGCTGTCGCTCTCGTCACTGGCTGCAGTGTTGATCCGAACGCCTGCCATTCCTAAACTTGCGATGCAGCTGGTGCATTCTGCGCAGAAGAACGATGTGCGTTTGAATCCGAAGGATGCGGAGTCCGCTATGCACAATTAGGAAACGGCATGAAATATTCACTTCGACAACGTTTCTCACGAACGTAAAAGCAGTTGCGGTTTTTAAAAACATCTAACTATTTATTTAAACAAAAGAGGCTTAATTATGGGAATTATTAACAGTATATTTAGCAAAATTTTCCCGTTATCGCATGCCGCGAATGTGCCTACGACTCTCGCTACGCCGGTTGCGACCGCAACCGTTGGAGGTACTGCACCAACGGCGCCTTCAAACGCTCCGAGCGCGATGGCTGAAGTGGATGTCGAACAGATGCTTGATGCCATGACTGCCAAGTCTGCGGAGAAACTCAACTGGAAAGCGTCGATTGTTGACTTGATGAAGCTGCTTGGCCTTGATAGCTCACTGGCTTCACGAAAAGAACTCGCACAGGAGCTGCATTACAGCGGCGACATGAACGACTCTGCAACGATGAACCAATGGTTGCACCGTCAAGTCATGACAAAAGTGGCAGCCAACGGCGGCAAAGTGCCTGCTGACCTCAAAGACTGACCGGAGCATCAAGTCATGGGATTCATCTGGACCATATTGATCGGCTTCATTGCTGGACTAGTTGCTCGCGCAATACTTCCGGGAAATCAGTCGATGGGATTCATCTTGACGGCAGTGCTTGGGATCGCAGGCTCTTTGTTGGCCACTTACTTGGGCCAAGCAATGGGCTGGTACACCGTAGGTGCCGGTGCTGGTTTTATCGCTTCAATCCTTGGTGCCATCGTGGTACTGGTGGTTTACGGACTTGTTGTGGGCAGTCGGCGTTAAGTCGCTTAAGGAGTAATCATGAGCTTGATGGATATATTGCAAAATTCACTGCAAGGTAACACCCGGAGGCACATTTCGACCAAGTGGCGCAAAAAGCGTCGAATGACGAGTTGGGTGCTGGTCTCGCTGGTGCAATGAAGTCCGACCAGACGCCGGCTTTTGGCGACATGGTTGGCCAACTTTTTGGACACTCATCGTCGACGCAACAGGCAGGTGTGTTGAACCAGATCTTAGGCTCTTTAGGACCAGCTGCATTTTCAGGAATTGCTGGCGGCGTACTTGGACGCATCCTTGCCCCGGGACAGACTCAAATCACGCCCGACCAGGCTTCGCAGCTGTCGCCAAGCCAAGTCTCCGAAATTGCTGCTCATGCAGACAAGACGCAACCCGGTGTGATTGATCAGGTGAGCCAGTTCTATGGGCAGCATGCCGGCTTGATCAAAATGCTCGGAGGCGCTGCGCTGGCGGTGACGTTGGCAAAGATGAAAGAAAACGCCACGCGCGGATAGGAGCGCGTCCGTCGACGCTACAACACATTTCTTTATACCAACGCAGTTTTCGATGCGTCATCGAAGTTCGTTGCTGATTTCAGTTCGGATGTGCTCGTTAGCGCCAACGCCGAAATGAGCCACGCTGCCAGCGTTCTACTGAGCCGCGTCAACACTTGCGAGGCAAGGCAGGAGCGGCGGTAGCCACATTTTTGCGGCTTAGTCGACGGTAGGCAAACTGGTCAAAGTGGCTCTTTCAACTTCGGCGGCAACATTGCTGGTCACCGACGTCGGTCTGCCTGGCACCAATGGTCGCCAGTTGGCCAAGATATCGCGTGCGCGCCGACCGTGCTTAAAAGTGCTCTTCGTCACCGGCTATGCCAACAAGGCAGAGACCAGAAACGAATTCTTAGGTCAGGGCATGGACATGCTGGCGAAACCTTTCAGCGTCGATGCCTTGGCCAACAAGGTCCGGACGATGTTGAATGAACCTGCATTTGATGGATTGGCGTCGAACACAGATACCGCAAGCACCTTCGGCGATTGATCCGGTCAGACAAGAGGCAGATGCTGCTTCTGCAGACAGAGCACGAGGCGAGGTATCTGAGGCACATCTGCCTCTTTGGGCTCTCGCAAAATAGCTAGGCGACATGCTGCAGATCAATGCTCTCTTGACGTTTCCTTACATCCCAATCTGAAGGAATCGCACAGCTGAGCAGTAGTGGCATTTGTCTACTAGCTCATGCTTTTCCGGATCATTTATTGCAGTCAATCGCGGTGTACAACCAGCGAAGCGTCGGATTTGCTTGATCACTCACGAATCAACAACGCACGCCTCGGCGTAACCGGTGCGTTGTACCTCTCAGGCGACCGGTTTGTGCAGTGTCTTGAAGGCGAAAAGGCGGTCGTTGGCAGTCTTTACCAACGGATCTCACTCGACTGTCGTCACACAAAATGTCGGCTGCTCGATCAGCGGCCGATCTCAGGCCGGGTCTACAGCGGCTGGTCGATGGCTTGGCTTCCCGAGTCGACATGCGCAGGCCTGCTAATGAAAACGCTGGTCTCGGACAACGATCCCCTTAAACACCTCGATGGCGCCTCGATGGGCGCCTTATTCTACGCGATGGCGCATACGGGCGAGTGCCGCTAGCTCGGCGTCTTGTGTCTGACCTTCCGCCCACTCTTCTAAATTTGCCAATGCAAAGTCATTCTGAAAAACCGCCTATCAAGAATTCGTCGCCGCCCGAAGTGTCGGTGGCAGATTCTGGCGATCTGTCCATTCCTGGGCACCGAGACGACATCTTCTTTGCTGCGATCGAGACAACCCGCATGCCCATGATGGTGACCGATCCACGCCTGCCTGACAACCCGATCGTATTCGTCAACCGGGTCTTCCTTTCAATGACGGGGTACAGAGTCGAAGAAACCATGGGTCATAACTGTCGGTTTCTGCAAGGCGCCGATACAGACCCCTCCAGCGTAGCAGCGATTCGCGAAGCGATCCAGGACCGGCACGAGATCAGCTTGGAGCTCCTGAACTACCGCAAGGACGGTACAAGTTTCTGGAATGCGCTGTACATCTCTCCCATCTTCAACCAGAACAAAGAGCTGGTGTACTTCTTCGCATCGCAGCTTGATATCACGCGACGTCGCGATGCCGAAGCAGCTTTGGGCCAGGCGCAAAAAATGGAAGCGTTGGGCCAGCTCACCGGCGGCATCGCACACGACTTCAACAACCTGCTGCAGGTGATGTCCGGGCATGTCGAACTGCTCGAGGTTCGACGCAAGGCGGGTTCGATCACCGATGCGGCGCTGGAGCGTGGACTGGTCAATATTCGCAGTGCGATCGGAAAGACATCGACGCTTACTCAGCAGCTGCTGGCCTTCTCGCGAAAACAGCGCCTGCAAGGTCGCCTAGTCAACCTGAATACTTTGGTAGGCGAATTGACGAACCTGGTGATGGACACGCTGGGCGAAGGCATCGAATTAAAGACGCAGTTGGCCGACGACTTGGGTAACTGCCAACTGGACGCGACGCAGCTTGAAACGGCGCTGCTAAACATCCTGGTCAATGCGCGCGACGCCATGCCCGCTGGTGGCAAGATCATCTTGAAAACACGCAACATCGAGGTTGAAGCTCAGGACACGCATTCATTTGCGGGTCTACCACCTGGACAATACGTGGCCCTGGCCGTGGCGGACACAGGTACTGGCATTCCCCCAGACATCATCAAACGCGTGATGGACCCGTTCTTTACCACCAAGGAAGAAGGCAAGGGCACCGGTCTGGGCCTGTCCATGGTCTATGGCTTTGCCAAGCAGTCGGGTGGCACGGTCGACATCTACTCGGAGGTCGGTGTCGGCACCACGGTGCGGATGTACTTTCCGCGCTCAGGCCGGATGGTGAAGCCTGCAGCTCAGCTGTCAACGCGTTCTGCCGACAGAGGAGGCACAGAAACAGTCTTGGTGGTCGATGACCGCCTGGAGGTAGCCTCCTTATCGCGAGACATGCTGGAAGGCCTTGGCTACAAAGTCTTCGTCGCTGCAAGCGCAAGGGAGGCGCTTGATCTCGAGCGCGATCACCGGCATGAGTGGACACCGGACCTGTTGTTCTCGGACTTGATTATGCCCGGTGGCATTAACGGCTTTGGTTTGGCGAGGGAGATGCGCAAACGCGTACCACGCATTCGGATCTTGCTCACCACGGGATATGCCGGCGCGTCCGACGGTATGAACAAGGATGAAGGCTCCGAGTTTGAGATCTTGAAAAAACCCTACCGCCTGTCTGATCTTGCACGGCGTGTACGCCATGTCTTGGACAGTGTGCACACGACGCCATGAACTCTCTGCTATGCACTGCAAAACGTATTTGAAAAGTCGGGCCTGAGCGGGCGGTCTCCAACGATGTTGACAACAACGTCCCGCCATTAACGGCTAGGATTTAGCCGTATTCATTTCAGGCGATGATGAAAAAGCAAACGACCGCGACGGTCCCGCATTTAAATGGGCGATCAGATGCTTTTAATGAGATTAACAGAATAATCTAGGGGTAATACGTTCTGACGCGGCGTGGCAAGGCGCGTTGACCTGCGAGGAAAAGAACTGCGATAGAGGCGTGGATATATGCGATATGCGGCGAATTTAGAGGATTTACTGCCTAGACTTAAAGCTTGCAAGCAACCATACGACCAAGCATCAATGACTTTGGAGTGGACGTGGCACGAGACAGGATTGAATTTCCAAAGCCCTGCAAGCCGACACTTTGGCTAAAAGAAATTTCTGAGCTACTTATTGCGAAGTGGTAACAATGCCCCGCTGTAAACAACATTGGGATTAAATCTGCTCTTTGTGAACAATCGGCGTGCTCCTACGTGACCATTCAGATTTCGTGAAGGAGTTGACATAACGCAAGTCTTTTAGCTGACGCCTACCAAAATTGAAACCTTTTGTCTACGGTCATGTGAATACTCCAGCACTACACAAAGGAAGCTGGATGAACTCAGCAGTTCAAAATTTATGCATGGTCGAGTTGGGCGAGGACCTGGTGGCCGAAGCCGATTTCATGCAGCACCGCATTCGCGTGCGTTGCACGTATGTCCAGCATCAATGGTGCTGGACATACAACGTATTTCTCGTCGAAGAAGGAAAGGCCACGACACGTCTCAGCCCTGACCCATCACAACTTCGGACAGCTTCACGCATCGGCGCTGCCAACATGGGGATGACGTACGCTGTGAATCACCTTCTCGGTGTGAAGCAGCCGTCGCTGATGCTCGTGATCGAGAGTCCGGAAGAGATGGCAAGACTGGCTGCCTAGGTGACCGCTTTCTTGCCTCGGTAACGCCTCTCAAGCATATGGCCTAGGCCAAAAGTTTCGACGCTTATGTGAGGTTCTGCACAGCGATACTTTGGACTCAAACAGGGAGTCCTGCATGCATCAACATGTCCGAAACCTGCAGCTGATCGACCGTGGACATGAGGTCCTCGCTGAAGCGGATTTCTTGGATTTCCAGATCAAGGTCCGATGTGTCTATGACTCTGAACGCCAATGTTGGGTCTATCACGTGTTTCTGGTTGCTGACGCAGGGCTACATCAAATCTCCAACGTGCCTTGCGCTGACTTCGTCATCGCGACTGGAAGTAGTTCATCCATCAGCTTGAGCGTATGCCGATGCACCTGGGCGCGAATGCTCTTGACGCCATGCACAAGCGAGAAAAGCTAAAGATCAAAACATCGAACGCGCAATTCGAGCAGGCCTACTCCTAGGAGTTAGACCTTCCGGCACCTTGCTCAACAAGGCACACCAACTGATGTCCTACGCACTGGCTTAGTTCGCCTGCTCAATGTCATGGACCGAGATGCTAGCGCAGCGCTCGACGCGATTCTCGAAGTGACTATACCAGTCGACATTCTCAGCCATAGCTCAACACCATTTGATGCAGTATTTCGTGCACTAAATCACGCTTTTGGAATATGCACTGAGTCAAAATAAATCTTAAGCATTACACCTGAATATACTTGTTACATGAAATCATACAGCCGACGCGATCATTGGTGGAACGAAAAGCTTCAACGCACAGAAGACTTTTCTCTCCAGCTTTCTGGATCAGATTTTCGAAACGATTCTGCCAATCGACGAGTTTGGATCGTTGTTTTTTGCATCACCGCATGCCTACCAATTGTCGGTGGTTGTTTGAAATTAGCTGCAGGCTGGGGCACATAAATGGAGAAAAAATCGAGGACTCGGCAAACTGAATTTTGGGATAGTGCTCCGTCCGAGCTCGATCGCCTAACGTACTTCAGCCGACTAGAAGAAAGGGAGCAGAGAGCACAAGGGTGGCGGCGGAATAGCCTATACCTCACAGGATTTGGAGTCGTTTTGGCGCTGTTTGTACTGATCGTTAAAAGTTTGCGTTGACGGCCATTTCAAGCACTTGCGTCAGCGAGTTCAGACGCAGGCACCACAACCTCACAAGCGGAGACTGAGATCAACGCGCTTTGGCGCTCCAAATTGCGCCACTAGAACAACAAGTTGGCGGCAATGCCTTCCTGACGTGTAAGAAAACAACACGCTCGGACCTGGTTCATAGCTTTGGCGAACCAGTGCGGCCTTCTCTGCGAGGGACCAGCGCCTGCGGCCCTGGTCCCTCATGGACACCTCGATGGCATCCGTATTGCTAGTCGTACTTACGGTCCAATTCCTATCGTTAGAGTTAAGCGATAGACCGTGTCTTTCGACTGAAGGGGCCAACTCAGATAAAACAGGCATCACTTCTAAACACTTGGTAGCGTTCGCTGCATTTAGATATTAGGGAAAATCCGATGCCCAGCTTTCTTTTTAGGAAATTTCGAAGTCGGAAAGCGACTTTCCTATAGCCAATGCTTCCGTGATCCAACCTGGCTTACGGCCGCGTCCACCCGACCAGGTCTGTCCAGCCGGACCCCGATATTTGGCGGGCGCTGGTGTCTTGTTAGTCTTCTGCGAAGTCGAAGCAACTTTGGATACACGACCTGCAAGTTTCAAATCCGCTGCCGTCAAGCCATATTCGGCGATCTGCTGCAGCACTTGGTCGATGATGCCGGTGCGCTCGTGATTGCGCAGTTCTTCAGCTTGCTTGCGCAACTGGGCGGTTTGTTCTTCACTCTTTTTGATTTGAGCGGCGAGATCTTGAAGAGAGACTGTCATAAATTTCCTTGAATTTGCAACGATTCTATCGAAATAAATCAAGCGCCGCTTCAGAAGCAATACTTTTTTGAGAATTCTTACAGCTTGCTTCACCGTTCCGTAGGACAGCATCGCAAACGATCGAGCATCTATGGTTCGGCATCAACCGATCATCGTATTCCAGGTTTTTCAGCTAAAACAGTCTGTCAAGTCAGTAGGTCAGCTTGCCTTTGATCATCACAACAAGCTTTCCGCATAGATGCATGACTTGATCGGGTGTAAGTAGCGCGCGGCGTGCCGCTAACCAGTCGGACTTGGCCAGCGGCGGGGTACTCTCGTCGTGCCCTTGGAACAGAACGGCCGTAGACCACCTTTTCACTTCCTATCGTCGGTAAGGCGATGGTGTAGCCAATGTCGAATCCGGCGCAGGCGAAGAAGTCGAGTCGGGCATCACCAAGTCGAAGAGTTGTCCAGCCTCGCTGCTGCCTTTTTTTCTCGGCCTAGTTGAAAAATTAGCTCACGTTGTCGATCCACATGCACAGCGCGGCCTTGCGGGCGAGGCAGATGCGCTGTGGATAGCGCTGTATGCCGATGACCGTCTTGCAGTGACCACCTACGAGACCGACACCACGGGTTGTATGCCCCCACCTCGCCCGCGGTGAGTGCGGTGCTGCTGGCCTTCACAAGACGCCGTACCCGAACAGCGTAACGAGCAAAGCCAGCACGCTGGCTGCTCGCATCCGCGTAATCACATCGCGTTTACGCGCTTCTTGCTCAAAGGATGAACCCCAAACCATCTTGGATCTTGGAATAGTAACTCTTTGGTAGGCATTTTTTGTTTGCCCGCAACTGTTAAGCAATTAGTTGCAGCGCACAGAGTAATACAAAACTATATTTTTAGTACCAAATAGCCAATATTAAAGAGCTACAACAAAATTTAAAAATAGTTTGCAAAATTACTTGCCGAAATATCTCGTTGCAAACACAATTGGCCTCAGCGTAGGAAACGTCCTTCATTTCTTGTAGGCGTAAGTACTACGTGAAGGGTGTTTGTAACGAATTTGGTTTCACACATGCACACAGCAATGTTGTATGAAGCAAATCGCCCGAAGCAGTGCGCATTGTTAAATGACTAGTTTTTAAATGAAACGTTGAGACTTCTCACATCGGGTTAGGTCCTTTGTTTTTTCTTCAGATCTGGCGTGTGTCAGAAAAAATTAGAACGACTTTGATTAGGTTGTGGCTCTGCCCTGCACGGTAATTTTTTAAAACCTTTGGATATAGAAAGTTTTTGTGCCAAAAGTATTAATTGACTCTACCCTTCACGCAATTGCTGCGCTGGTTATTAGCATGCCATTTGCTTCTTTTGCTCAGACAACGTTACTGACCGGTCAAAGTGGATCTTTCGCACTTTCTACTGTTTCGACGGTAAGCTACGGAGGGAACGGTGCTTTCAATAGCAAGACGTTGGCCGCAGGAACTTATGTTTGCGGTGATCAGTTATTCGGTGACCCGGCACCGGGCATTGCCAAATCTTGTTACGTACCGGCGGAGTTGAGCCAAGTTGTTGCTGCCGCGACGACGACGACCTCCACATCGACGGTCATGACGCTGCTGACGGGCCAGAGCGGTTCCTTCAAGCTGACGTCGACGTCCGCAGTTGCGTACGGTTCCGGCGTCCTGATGA
>NZ_JBPJZE010000059.1:0-1557 GCF_051216695.1 Variovorax glucosi | reverse complement strand
CGGCTCGAAATGCTCGCGGGCTTTGCCGGCTACCAGGGCAGCGAAGTGAGCCTGCGTCGGCAGATCGCCAACGCCATCGACTTCATCGTGCAGATCGGGCGCCTGTCCAGCGGCCAGCGCCGCATCATCTCGCTGAGCGAGGTCACGGGCGTCAACGACGACGTAGTTGCGATGCAGGAGCTTTACCGCTACGACCCGATGACCGGACCGGACGGCCGCGACATCGACCGTTGGGCAACGCTCGGCGTCGCGCCGCATTCGCCCAAGATCACGCGCTTCCGCCAGTCGCTGCAGCGTGCGTCGCAGCATGGGGGAGACAACCGTGCGTGAAGTCTTGCTCGCGGTCGCCTGCGTCGCGCTGTTACTGGCAGCCGCCGGAGTGCTGCTGTGGCAATGGGCGAAGGGCCGGCAGGCGCGGCAGGCGACGGAGCGGCATCTGAATCAGCAGATTCTGGCCACCAGCACGGCCGCCGCGGCAACCGCCGTGCCGATGCCCCTGCGAGATCTCCCTGGCGAGGGTCTTGCCTCCAGCCTGACCACGGACCCGTGGTTCGACGGTGGGGCGGGGTCCGCCACGCCCGCTCGCACCGGTCTGCTCGAGCGCGCGGTCCCTGGGTGGATGGTGGGCGTGATCGAGCCGCGCACCATCGTCTTCGCGCTGATCGCCATCGTCGCCATCTGCCTGCTGGTCGGCGTTTTCGTCGGGTGGCTCGCGGCGCTGGGCGTGCTGTTTCTTCTGCTGCTGATGGCGAGCTTCGCCCTGTGGCTGCAACTGCAGAAGTTCCGCCGCAAGCTGATTCACCAGCTCCCCGGTTATATCGATGCCATGGTGCGCCTGATCACCATCGGCAACTCCACGCAAGCGGCTTTTCAGCTGGCGATTGCCACCACGCAAGCGCCGCTGCGCGGTCATCTGGATCGCTCGGCGGCCCTGGTGCGCGCGGGGGTGGACCTCGACCGCGCGCTGCACCAGACGGCGGACAACGTGCGCATCGAAGAGATGTACCTGCTTGCCTCCATTCTTGGCCTGGGCGTGCGCTATGGCGGCCGCGCCGACCTGCTGCTGGAGCGCGTTGGCAACTTCATGCGCGACCGCGAGCAGGCGGAGCAGGAGCTCAGCGCCCTGTCCTCGGAGACGCGCCTGTCAGCCTGGATCCTCGGCCTGCTGCCCGTGGGCGTGGGCGCCTTCCTGATCTTCACCAACCCCAGCTATTTCATGGGAATGTGGAACGACGGCACGGGCCGCATCCTGATCTTTTCGGCGGTGGGCCTGCAGCTGACGGGCGCTGCGCTGCTCTACCGGCTGGCGAGGCTGGCATGACGTTGACGCCCAATCAACTGGCCATCTTCAGCCTCGTGCTGCTGGCGCTGGGCCTGCTGGTCGGCGCCGGCGCGCTCGTCGCGGCCGAGCTGCGCCGCACGCGCAGCGGGCAGGTCATCGGCCGGGCCATCCGGCAGGCGGCCGTCGCGCCCGATCCGAAATCCGCCGTCGAAATCGCGGACCCCGATGCGCCGCCCAAGCCCGAGCTCGACCTGCCCTTCCACTGGCTGGACTCG
>NZ_JBPJZE010000058.1:325-1565 GCF_051216695.1 Variovorax glucosi | reverse complement strand
GCACGGGCTTTCTCGGGTCACACGAGTGCGCATTGGGCCGAGACGCTGGAGCGCGACCAGTGGACCGTGCCGCAGGGCCTGAACCCGCTGCGCCCGCTGCACCGCATCGAAGTCGGCGACGCCGCCGGCACGGAGCTGTATGTGTCGCAGCGCAACGGAGAGGTGGTGCGCGACACCACGCGTTCGGAGCGCTTCTGGAACTGGCTGGGTTCCGTGCCGCACTGGATCTACTTCACGCCGCTGCGCGCCGATCCGCCGCTGTGGCACGACGTTGTGGTGTGGTTGTCGGCGGCATGCATCGTTTCGGCCGTGACGGGCATCGTCATCGGCATCCTGCGGGTGCGCTTGCGGCGCAGGTTCCGAAATGGCGCGGTCACGCCGTACAGCGGGTGGATGGCGTGGCACCACATCGCGGGGCTCATCGGTGGCTTCTTCGTGCTGACGTGGATCATCAGCGGCTGGCTGTCGATGAACCCCAATGGCTGGTTCCAGCGTGGGGCTGGCGATGCGGCGGCGATGGCGCGCTACACGGGGGCCGGCACCTCGCCGTTCCCCTGGCCGCCAGCGGTGTTGCCCTCAGGCGAGGGCGACGCCGCACCACGCGAGGCTGTGCTGCTGTGGTTCGACGGCAAGCCGCTGCTGCAGCTGCGCGACGCGAAGGCGCGTGTGCGGGTGGTCGATGCGGCCACGGGCGACCTAGCCTCTATCGCCAAGGACGACATCCTGCGCACCGCCGCCCGCCTGCGGCCCGGCGCCATCACCCAGGCCACGCTGCAGACCCGAGAAGACTTCCACTGGTATGGCCACCACCGCGAGCGCATCGTGCCCGTGTGGCGCCTGCAGTTCGACGACCCCGCGCGCAGCTGGATCTACATCGACCCGGCCAGCGGCCAGGTCGCCGGCAGCAACGACAGCAATTCGAGGCTGCGACGCTGGCTATTCAACGCCGCGCACAGCCTCGACTTTCCCTGGCTCATCCAGTACCGGCCGGCTTGGGACGTCGTGGTGTGGCTGCTGTCGATCATCGGCACCGTGGCCTCGGCCAGCGGCGTCGTGATCGGCTGGCGACGGCTGCGGCGCAAGCCCCGGCCGTCGGCCGTATCGAAGGGGCTTGCGCAAGCAGGCCCATGAACCAACAATCAACTTTCGCACTGCGGTGCATTTCAGGAGGTGCTTGATGCACATCGAACCAGGTCTCGTCGACGGATCCAAGATCTTCCTCAGCTACGCCACGGCGGCA
>NZ_JBPJZE010000058.1:0-315 GCF_051216695.1 Variovorax glucosi | reverse complement strand
CTGCTCTCGCCTATACGGGCAAGGTGGCCTTCGATACGGCCGTGAAGGACGGCCTTGCCGCCCTGGCGCTGCGCTCGGCCATTGCCATTGCGCTGGTGTTCTGCTTCTTCGAAGTGTTGCCGCATCACCCGGTGGGCGTGTCCGAGGTGCACCTGATTCTCGGCACGACCCTGCTGCTGGTGTTCGGGTTGGCGCCTGCGGCCATCGGCCTGGCGGGCGGGTTGCTCATCCAGGGACTGTTCTTCGAACCGCAGGATGTGCCGCAATTCGGCATGAACGTCACCACCTTGCTGGTGCCCCTGTTCGCGACTGCCG
>NZ_JBPJZE010000057.1:0-1573 GCF_051216695.1 Variovorax glucosi | reverse complement strand
GTGGCGTATGACGAAGCGCTCGCCCTGCTCCCACTGGCCGACCGGCGCACGCAGAAGCCGGGCCTGATGATGGCCAGCATCTATCGCACGCTGCTGCGCGAGATCGAGCGCGACAACTTCCAGGTGCTGAACCAGCGGGTGAGCCTGACGCCGGTGCGCAAGTTCTGGCTGGCCTGGAAGGTTCAGGCGCTGGGGCGCATCTAGTCTTGAAGACGACGGCTGTCATCGGCGCCGGCTGGGCCGGCCTTGCCTGCGCGGTCGAGGCCACGCGCCTCGGCCATGCCGTCACGCTGTTCGAAGCGGCGCACATGCCGGGCGGCCGCGCGCGGCGGGTCGACAACATGCACGGGCTGGCGCTCGACAACGGGCAGCACATCCTGATCGGCGCGTACACCGCCACGCTGCAGCTCATGCGCGACATCGGCGTCGATGTCGACAACGCGCTGCTGCGCCTGCCGCTTTCGCTTCGCTTTGCCGATGGCGGCGGGCTCAAGCTTCCGCGGCTGCCCGCACCGCTCGATCTGCTGGCCGGAATCTTCACGGCGCGCGGCTGGACGTGGCGTGACAAGTCTTCGCTGCTGCGCACGGCGATCGGTTGGCGGCTTGCGGGCTTTCGCTGCGCCGCAAGCACCACCGTCGCCGATCTGTGCACCGGCCTCACGCCGCGCGTGATGCAGGAGCTGATCGAGCCGCTATGCGTCTCGGCCCTCAACACGCCCGTTGCGCGGTCGAGCGGTGAAGTGTTCCTACGCGTGCTCAAAGACGCCCTCTTCAGCGGCAGCGGCGGTGCCGACCTTCTGCTGCCTTGTGCCGATCTGGGCGCGCTGCTTCCTGACGCGGCAATCCGATGGCTGGCGCAGCACGGTGCCGTGACGCGCATCGGCACCCGCGTGCGCGCCATCGCGCCCAGCGGCGGGCAATGGCGCGTCGACGATGAAGTCTTCGATCAGGTCGTGCTGGCCTGCGCGCCGTGGGACGCGGCCCGACTGGTTCGCGCATCCGGCCTGCAAGCGGATGCCTGGTGCGAAACCACCGAGGCCCTGCGCTTCGAAGCCATCGCCACCATCTACGTGCGCGGCGCCTCGCCGCTCGCGGAACCGATGCTCGCGCTGCGCAGCGACCCGGCCACGGCACCAGCGCAGTTCGCGTTCGACCGCGGCCAGCTCAGCGGCCTGCAAGGCGTGCTCGCAATGGTCGTGAGCGCCAATGAAAGCTCGCGCGAGGTGCTGGAAGAACAGGTGATCGCCCAGGCGGCTGTGCAACTGGGCCAGACGAACCTGCAGCTCGTGCAGACCGTGGTCGAGAAGCGCGCCACCTTCGCATGCACGCCCGCGCTTTCAAGACCCGCGTCGGCCATCGCCCCCGGCCTGCAGGCCTGCGGCGACTACATCAAAGGCCCCTACCCGGCCACGCTCGAAGGCGCAGTCCTCAGCGGGCTGGCGGCTGCAAAGGCATTGGCAACCGCATGACGACCGAACTGCGCTACCTCGATTTCGACTACAGCGAAGACACCGAAGGCCACGGCACCTTCGATGCGATGGCATCGACCACGCCCGACAAGACGCCCGACGTA
>NZ_JBPJZE010000056.1:0-1574 GCF_051216695.1 Variovorax glucosi | reverse complement strand
GCCAGAACGGTGTTACGGACTGCCGGCTCGAACAGGTGTCCGGAGCCACGGCCAAGGGGTTGACCCTGGATGGCACCTACTACACGGCGGGCAAGACCACGCCGCTGGAGACACTGGCCGCGAGCACCTCGACCTACGTCACGCCGCTGGGCAATCCCGAGAACGGCAACGTCCAGTTCCAGCTCTTCGGCGTGGGCGACAACCGCACGCTCTACGGCTACGACCTGCTGCAGGGCGCGGGAACCACCACCGCGCAGGCGCTCGCGGACGGCGTGGCCGAGATGCATGCCCTCTACGGCCTGGACACCAACGGCGACGGCATCCTCGACGCCTGGGCGGACCCGGGCGCGAAGGGCTACGACATCGCCACCGTCATGAAGACGACGGCCACGCTCCGGCAGATCGTGGCCGTGCGCGTCGCGCTGGTCATGCGCAGCGCGAGCAGGGAAAAGGATCCCGTTTCGCCCGGCACGCTCACCCTGTTCGACGGCGTGCTGGATGCATCGAAGAACTCGCTCGCACAGAGCGTGACCCTGAGCGCCGCGGAAGACCAGCACTACCGCTACCGGGTCGTCGAATTCACCATCCCGCTACGCAACATGCTGCTGCTCCCATGAAGATTCCCATGCCTCGCGCAGCGATGCGCCAGCGCGGCGTCGTGCTGCTGTTCTGTCTCGTCATCCTCGTGATCCTGCTGGCTGGCGGAGTCGCGGTGGTGCGCTCCATGCACACCTCGCTGTCCACGGCCGGAAACCTGGCCTTCAGGCGCGACCTCGTGAACCAGGGCGAGCGCGCCGTGTCCCTCGTGCTGGCCAAGTTCGCCGGTACCGGAACGCTCGCGAATGCGACGGACGATCTGCCCGGGGAGAACTTCAAGGCGACCAAGCTCGACACCAACGCACAGGGAGTGCCAAAGGCGCTGCTCGACGACACCACCTTTGCCACTGTCGGCAAGGCGTCCAACGACATCACGGACAGCACCGCGCAGGTGAGCATCCGCTATGTGATCGATCGCCTCTGCGGCAGTACCGGCCCGGCCACCAGCACCGGCTGCGTGCAATCTTCCGCGGCCCCGGCCGGAGGCACCGTCACGCCCACGCCGCCGCCGGCACCACCCACCGCAACGATCTATCGCCTGAGCCTGCGCGTCAGCGGTCCCCGCGACACGCAGGTGTTCATGCAGTCGACATTCACCAAACCGGATTGAGAAGGCACAGCATCTCCATGACAAGCGTTTTTCGTCGTTCATCGACAGTGGCCTCCAGAGCTGGTCTGATCGCAGTCGCATTGCTGGGCTTGTCGAGCACGGCTGTGCTGGCGGCCACCGCGAAGCTGTCCGATCAGCCTGTCTTCGCAACGGCCGACGTCCCGGGCAACCTGCTGCTGGCACTGTCGGTGGAATTCCCCACTGCGATCAGCGTGGCGAACCTCAACGACTACGCAGATGCCACCGAGTACCTGGGCTACTTCGATCCCCGCAAGTGCTACACGTACACGTACGTCGAACCGGTCGTGAAGAAGGGTGCCGCATCCAACAGCTACTTCCAGCCGGCGGGTGCGGCCACTGGCTCCAG
>NZ_JBPJZE010000055.1:0-1584 GCF_051216695.1 Variovorax glucosi | reverse complement strand
ACGCTGACCGTCGTCAACCGGAACGTACCGGACAGCCTGAGCCGTGCATACGCCGTGAGCGTGACCGACACGTTGCCGGCCAACCTGATGTTCCTCACGGCCGTTGCCTCCGGCGGAGGTACTTGCGGTACGACGCCGGTCACCACGCAGCCCACGGGCACCGGCACCACCAACAACCAGCTCGTGTGCAGCTGGAACTCGCTCAACCGCAGCGTGCAGCAGACCGTCACGGTGCGCGTGCGGCCGCTGTACGCGCTCAACGGCACCGCTGTGACCAACGGCGCGCACGTTGCCACCGACACGCCCGAGCTGCTCACCACCAACAACGACGCCGCCGTGCCCGCGACCGTCACCGCGCCGGTGTACGACCTGGTCGTCACCAAGCGCGACGACGCCGACCCGGTGAACGTGGGCGACGACGTGGGCTACACCATCACCGTGTCGAACAACAGCGCGTCGACGGCGGAAGACGTGCGCCTGGTCGACACGCTGCCGTTGCCCGGCCCCGGCGGCGAGACACCGCCCACGCTGGTGTCGGTGAGCATCCCGTCGAATGCCCCGACGGGCACCAGCTTCGCGCTGGCCGGCGGCGCGGCCATCGGCTCGGCCGGCGGGCAGATCGTGTTCACCATCCCGACGCTGGGCGGCACGGGCCCCACGTCTACCGGCGAGCTCAGTTCGCTGCAGTTCCGCGTGGTGCTCAGGGGCACGTCGCGCGGCACCTTCCAGAACAACGCGAAGGTCGACTTCTTCGACGCCACGCGCAATGCCTTCGACACCGTGCAGGGCAACAACGCGGTGGCCGAGAACACCACCTTCCGCTTCAAGGCCGACGTGCAGGTGGTTTCCAAGGCCGCCGTCACGACCGGCACCGCCACGCCGCTGGCTACCGTGTCGTCTGCCCAGACCTTCGACTGGCTCGTGCAGCTGCGCAACAACGGCCCCGACAGCGCAGAGACCACCAGCTTCACCGACACGCTTTCCGCGTCGCTGGTTCTGACGGGCTCGCCCGTGTTCACCGTCACCGGCTGCTCCTTCACGCCGGTCGCGTCTACCTGCACCGGCGCTGCCGGCGGCACGGCCGTGAGCTGTGCCATTACCTCGATGCCGGCCAACGGCACCGCCACCGTGCGCATTCCAGTGCGCTTCAGCGGCGCAGCGCCAGCCAACGGCACCGTGCTCACGAACCGCGCGCACATCATCACCACCGGCTCGGGCGACACCAACGGCGGCACCGATCCGGACGGCGGCAACAATTTCAACGACGGCCAGGTCACGGTGCAGAACAGCGCGCTGTCCGGCCGCGTGTACGAAGACCTGAACGGCAACGGCCTGATCGACGGCGGCGAGCCCAACATCGCCGGCGTCACCATCCGCCTGAACGGCACCGACAGCGCGGGCAATGCGGTCGCCATGACGACCACCACCGACGCCAACGGCAACTGGGGCTTCACCGTGCCCGCAGGCACCTACAACGTGGTGGAAGACCAGCCCGCTGCCTACCAGCCCGGCATCACGCGTGCTGGCACCGTCAGCGGTGTGGGCAGCACGATGGGTACCGTGCCGCCCGGCGCCAGCAACGGC
>NZ_JBPJZE010000054.1:0-1604 GCF_051216695.1 Variovorax glucosi | reverse complement strand
GAGGCCATCGCCTTCCTGAAGGGCAGCGACTTCATCGTGCATGGCGGCGACATCGGCACCGCCGGCATCCTCGAAGCGCTTGCGGCCATCGCGCCGTTGACGGTCGTGCGAGGCAATAACGACCGCGAGCCGTGGGCCGATGCCATCGCGGAAACCGAACTCGTGAAGTTCGGCGGCGTGCACCTCTATGCCATTCACGACCTTGCGCAGCTCGACATCGACCCACTCGCGGCCGGCGTGCGCGTGGTCGTCTCGGGCCATTCGCACAAGCCGAAAGTCGAAGAGCGCGACGGCGTGCTCTACGTCAATCCGGGCAGTGCGGGCCCGCGACGGTTCAAGCTGCCGATTTCCGTCGCCGAACTCGTTATCGACGGTGCGTCAGTGACTGCGCGCGTCGTCTCGATCGATCCGCAGGGTGGTCTTCTCTCTACCGGGGGCAACACCTGCGGCCCGGCAAAGCCGGTTCCGCGGTGTTCCTGGTTTTTCTCCCTCCCCCGCTGGGGGAGGGAGCAAGACTGTTCAGCGAGGGGCGTCGCCCTTGCGGTACTCGGCGGTCAGCTCGTCGAGCTTCTGCTTCAGCGCCGGATCGAGCTTGTATTCGGCGGCGGCCAGCGTCGCATCGAGTTGGTCGGGCCGGCTCGCGCCGAGCAGCGGCGCGGTGATCAGCGGATTCGCCATCACCCACGCCACAGCCAGCGTGGCCAGCGGCACACCCGCCTCATCCGCCAGCTTGTGAAGCTGCGTCACGGTGTTGAAGCTGCGCTCGGTCCAGTATCGGTCCTGGTACATGTTGCCCGCAGTGCCGAGCGTGAAGCGGGTGTTTTCCTCGGGCTTGGCACCGGGCTTGTACTTGCCGGTCAGCAGGCCACCCGCCAGCGGGTTGTAGGGAATCACGCCCAGCCCTTCCTCGCCCACCAGCGGCAGCAGCTCGCGCTCGATCTCGCGGAACAGCAGGCTGTAGCGCGGCTGCACTGACACATAGCGCGTGAGCTTGTGCAGCTCGGCCTTGCCCAGCGCGCGCGCCAAGCGGTAAGCCAGGAAATTCGACACGCCGATGTAGCGCGCGCGCCCCGACTTCACGATGACGTCGAGCGCTTCCAGGCTTTCTTCGAGTGGCGTCTCGCGGTCGTCGCTGTGCAGTTGGTACAGGTCGACGTGGTCGGTCTGCAGCCGCTTGAGAGAAGCGTCGATAGCGTCGAGCAGGTGCTTGCGCGACGCGCCCTGGTCCCAGCTGTTGGGGCCGACCTTGCCGACCGCCTTGGTGGCGACGACGAAGCGGCGGCGGCCCGTGGGGCCCTGCTTCTGCAGCCAGCGGCCGATGATCTCTTCGGTGCGGCCAGTGGTTTCGACGGTGCCGCCGAGCGGGTACACGTCAGCGGTGTCGAGAAAGTTGATGCCGCCTTCGGTCGCCTTGTCGAGGATCTGGTGCGACACCGTCTCGTCGGTCTGCAGGCCAAAGGTCATGGTGCCGAGGGCAAGGCGGGACACGGTCAGGCCGGTGCGGCCGAGACGGGTGGTGGGAATGCTCATGGTGTTTTCGCTCTGCGAGGATGAGGAAAGGGCGGCGGCCATCATAGACACGGCCGCGCAATCCTGCAGGCGAG
>NZ_JBPJZE010000053.1:0-1622 GCF_051216695.1 Variovorax glucosi | reverse complement strand
TTGCCGCCGCGCAGCCTGCCGCAGGTTGCGCTGCATGTGCCGCGCGGTATTGACGCGGCCCACACCGTGGCCGGCATCGATGACCTGCGCGCCGGGTGGCATGCGGGCGCGCCGGTGGTGGCGCTGGTGTTCTATCGCTCGCATCTGCTTTCGGGCAACACGGTGGCTTTCGATGCGCTCGCTGCCGCATTGAGCGCAGAAGGGCTGAACCCGCTGCCGGTCGCGCTCGATTCGCTCAAAGACCCGCTGTGCCTGTCCACGCTGCGCGAGCTATGCATCGAGCATGACGTGCAGCTTGTGCTCAACACCACGGCCTTCGCGGCACTGGGGCAGGGCGCGCAGAACGAAGAGGGCGAAGGCATCGCGCTGGCCGGCGACGCACCCGTGCTGCAGGTGATCGTGAGCGGCGGCAACCGCGAAGACTGGCTGGCCGACAGCCAGGGCCTGCGCCCGCGCGACATCGCGATGCAGATCGCGCTGCCCGAGATGGACGGCCGCATCATCACCCGGGCCGTGAGCTTCAAGGGCCTGTCGCACCGCTGCGAACTCACGCAGACAGAGGTGGTGAACTACCAGCCCGAGCCCGATCGCATCGCCTTCGTGGCCGAGCTGGCGCGCCGTTGGTGCAGGCTGCGCAGCCTGCGGGCCGGCGAGAAGCGCATCGCGCTGATCCTTGCGAACTACCCGGGTAGCGAAGGGCGCATCGGCAGTGGCGTGGGGCTGGACACACCGGCTTCGGTGATGGCGATTCTGCGAGCGATGGCGGCCGAGGGCTATGCGCTGGGCGAGCCCGGCACGATGCCCACCGACGGCGATGCGCTGATGCGCAAGCTGCAGGAAGGCATCGCGAACGACCCCACGCAATGGACCGCGCGGCCGGCATGGCAGAGCTACGGGCTGGCCGAGTACCGCGCATGCCTGGCGAAGCTGCCCGACGGCATGGCGGCCGCCATCGACGCGCGCTGGGGGCCGCCCGAACAAGACCCGATGGTGCGAAACAACCGCTTCATGATCGCCGGCCTGCGACTGGGCCGCGTGTTCGTCGGCATCCAGCCTGCGCGCGCCCTGGGCACACTGGGTGCGGCCGACTACGCGAGCTATCACGACGCGGAGCTGGTGCCGCCGCACAGCTATCTCGCTTTCTATTTCTGGCTGCGCGAGGCTTTCGCCATCGACGCGGTGGTGCACGTCGGCAAGCACGGCAACCTCGAATGGCTGCCGGGCAAGAGCATCGCGCTGTCGCAGTCCTGCTGGCCCGACGCCATCCTCGGGCCGCTGCCCAATGTGTATCCCTTCATCGTCAACGACCCGGGCGAGGGCGCGCAGGCCAAGCGGCGCACGCAGGCGGTCATCGTCGACCACCTGATGCCGCCGCTCACGCGCGCCGAGAACCATGGTCCGATGCAAGACCTGGAGCGGCAGGTCGACGAGTACTACGACGCGCTGCTGGTCGACGCGCGCCGCGCCAAAGTGCTGCGTGCCCAGATCCTCGCGGCGGTGCGGGCGCAGCATCTGGTCGAGGAGCTGGGCATGCCGGGTGTGGAAGACGATGCGGTGCTCGCGCGCGTGGATGCCTACCTGTGCGAACTGAAGGAAACGCAGATTCGCGACGGGCTGCACGT
>NZ_JBPJZE010000052.1:0-1631 GCF_051216695.1 Variovorax glucosi | reverse complement strand
CTCAGGACAAACCTTCAATTTTAGGTGCCGCCGGTGACACCGTCGGCAGGGTCGGCCTTCCGGGGTGTGCGCTGAGCCCGTTGAGCACCACGTCTGCCTGGATGGCGAGGTACTTTTCGGGGTCTAGGGCCGATGCGCCGTCGACGCAGACCATGGCCGAATGCTTCCAGAGCATGAGGAAGACCATGGGCGCCACCACCGAATAGATCGCATGGTCGACATCCGTCGGCGCGAACTCCCCGCTGTCGATGCCGCGCTGGAAAATGCGCCGCAGCAGTTCGTGGCCGGGCCGGACCACCTCGCGGCGGTAGAACTCGGCCAGTTCGGGAAAGTTGGCGCCCTCGCTCATCATGAGCTTGGTCAGGCCCGAGGCCTGGGTCTTGCCGACGCGCTCCCACCACACGTTCATGCAGTAGCGCAGCATCTCGGCCGTGGTGCCTTCGAAGGCCTCGAACTCGGCATTCCACTCCGTGAAACGGCCGCCGAGGTTTTCCATGACCACGGCCTTGAACAGCTCGTCCTTGCTCGGAAAGTAGAGAAAGAGCGTGCCCTTGGAGACGCCGGCGCGCGCCGCTACTTCCTCGGAACGGGTGGCGGCAAAGCCTTTTTCGACGAACAGATCGAGCGCGGCGGCCAGCAGTTCGCCGGGACGCGCCTCTTTCCGGCGCTCGCGCTTGGCGTGCACCGGGCAGATCTTTTCGACGAAGGAGCGGGGCGTGGGCATGGTGTTAATGACTCGCGGGTTAGTAATGTAGTGACCGGCATCCGTCACGTCAAGCCGCGACAATATCGGGTTCGTCTTTCCCCAACCTGCCGGAGCAGCACCATGTCCACCTCATCGTCGCCTACCGAAACCATCGTGCTGGGCGGTGGCTGCTTCTGGTGCACCGAGGCGGTGTTCGACCGGGTTCAGGGCGTGCTGGACGTGGAATCGGGCTATTGCAACGGCCAGACCGTCAACCCGACCTACGAGCAGGTCTGCACCGGCCGCACCGGCCATGCCGAGGTGGTGAAGCTCGAATTCGACCCGGCGCAGATCAGCCTGCGCGAAATCCTCGAAATCTTCTTCGTCGTGCACGACCCGACCACGCTCAATCGCCAGGGCAACGACGTCGGCACCCAGTACCGCAGCGGCATCTACTACACCAGCGACGCCCAGAAAGAGGTGGCCGAAGGGGTCATCCGCGAGATCGAGGCCAGCAAGACCTATCACTCGCCCGTCGTGACTGAAGTGGCAAAGCTCGCCAACTATTCGACGGCGGAGGCCTACCACCAGGACTACTTCCTGAACAACCCGAACCAGGGCTACTGCGCATTCGTCGTGGGCCCGAAGGTCGAGAAGTTCCAGAAGACCTTCGCCTCTCGCTTGAAGGCCTGATCGCCTCCCGACCCCTGCGCATGGCCCGCCAGTCTCCCTCCCGTTCGTCGCGCACGTTCATCGTTGCGCTGGCGTTCGCGTTGTGGATCGCGGGCACGCTGGGGGTCATGCACCGGTCGCTGCACGTGCCGGGCCTCTCGCATGCCGAGGCGGCGGTGCAGGTGCAGCAGGCATCGCAGAGCGGCGAGCACAAGCACGCGGCCCACGGGCTGGGCAGCTTGTTCGGCGAGCACACCGACGCCGAGTGCCGGCT
>NZ_JBPJZE010000051.1:0-1638 GCF_051216695.1 Variovorax glucosi | reverse complement strand
ACGCACTGCAGCAGCTGCAGCGCCTCCTCCGGCGAACGCAGCGCCTCCCAGGGTGCGCGGAGCGCGCATCAACTGACCCGCAGGAACGAAGGGCGCCAGCACCTCCATCGTCAAGCCGAACGCAGGCGTGTCATACGTTGCCCTCAAGTCGGAAGGCCTCGGGATGTCCAGGCCGAAGGCTCGATAGGCTTTGCGCGCCAAGCCACTCGCCGAAAAGGCCATCTCGCTGACTTCGGATGCATCCAACAACAGGTTCCACGGCACCCTGGCCGTTTCTTTCGCAGCGCTCCACAGCGACTGGTTGTCTGCGGTGGTTGGCGCGAACTGTCCGGAGCCATTCAAGAAGTCCGTGGTTGTCTTGACCATGCGCGCTCGCAGTGCCGCGCTGGCCGCAATCTTTTCCTTCGACGCAGGAAGCTGGCGACCATTGGCCGCCGGACCGACAGCATCGTCTCCGAGTGCATCCCACCTCTGCGCAGCCTCAATCGACAGAGGGCCTGCGCCTGCCTGGAACGCCCGCCTCTGCGCATCCGTCAGGGGCGGCGCCGACTTTTGCAGGACTTGCGCCGCAGCCGCGTGCGCTCCCACGTCCACGTCTGCGTCGTCCCAGTTGAAGACAGCGCCGGTTCCTTGCGGCTGCGACTGACTCGCAAGGCTCTCGCCCGGCACATTGCCGAACGCATTCACAAGTCCTTGCAGTGCACACGTCCCGATCACTAGGTTCGCAAAGCCTTCACGTCTACTCCATCCGAGAGTTCCATCACATCGACGTCCTGCTGTTCTCCGGTGGCGCGGGTCAACTGCCAAGGTTGGTCGACGGTTTGTGGCTCGAGTAGCACCTCCATCTGGACCGCAATGGCCAACCCTCGCATTGCCTTCTGAGGGCTTATAACGGGAGCTACCGATTCAGGCCATGACAGAAGGAAACTTTGGCGAAATCCCATCGAATGCATATCGACCTGCAAAAAACCAATTGCGTTCTCAATCTTAACATCCAGAGATTCAACAGAAAATCCGAGCGTAGAATTTAATTCTTTCAAAATCTTAGTTTCAGGGCATTCTTTTTTCAAAAAGAATTGAATACTTTGAACTGAAACCATGATTACCTCCTCTGCTTGACAACATCGATAAGACTCTGAGTGCGCGTCACCTGTTCTGGAGTAAGAATATTTTTAGCGGCAAGATTTTCCAAAGTCATTAACGCACGATCACTTCCTTGTTTTTGCGCTTGAGCCAGTATTTTATATTCCTGCGAAGAAACGTTAATTACATCTGGCCCAGATATAGGGTGCAGCGATGTGTCATGCAAGACCTCGCTGAATCTCAGTGACATCTACGAATGCGTCAGACCTATCACCTATAAACAAAGAATTTCCTGTGGCTTTCGGAATAGTCAATTTCCCCAATAGATGGCGCTGCGAAAGCGTAAGACTACTCCAATTCTCTAAGGCTGGAGCCCATCCTTCAGGCGTTCTTGGCCCAATGAATTTAGGATCATCGACGCTTCCAGAATAGGATCCTGCTTGAAAGGTTGGCCTAAATGCAGATCGATTCGAAGGCCCCGCATAGGGTCCCGTCGTTCTGATGCTCGACGACATTGACCCGCCCATCATCATCGATGCGCCGCCCACCCCGTAC
>NZ_JBPJZE010000050.1:0-1638 GCF_051216695.1 Variovorax glucosi | reverse complement strand
CGGAGCACCCATCCGCAGAAGCGCGCGGTGGCCAGGATGACGATGAGCTGCAGCAGGAGCGAAGTGACGGACATCGAAGAGCTGGAATCGGTGAAGAAATTCGGCCGATGTTAGTTCGAAGCCGCATCGTCGAGCCAGCGGTTGGCCCACTGGTTCAACGGCGTGAGGCGCTTGACGAGTTCGCTGCCCGACTCCGTGAGCACGTAGCCCGCGTCGGCGAGCTCGACCACTCCGACTGCACGCAGCTCCTTGAGCCGGTCGTTCAGCACCGAGGGCGACATGTCGTCCGTGCTGACGCGCAGCGCCCTGAAGCTCTGCGGCAGCCCGTCGCGCAGCTCCCACAGGATGCGCAGCGTGCCCTTGCGGCCGAGCTGCTCCAGCAGCCGCATGATGGGTCGTCGCGATGCCGTGGGTTGTGCGTCTTCCATGCGAAGCCCTTCAGATGATCGATGCGCGAGTGTACGTCCTTGCGCTACGCATTTCGTAGCGATAGACTGCACCTGACCGCTACGCTTTCCGTAGCGATTCTATCCACTTCATCGAAGGAACCACCCATGGCCGACACCGCCCCGAACCGCGCCCCGCGGATCCCCCCGCTCGAAGCCCCCTATCCCGACGCTATCGGCGAACTGCTCACGCGCATGACGCCGCCGCAGGCGCCCGAAGTCCTCGCGCTGTTCCGCGTGATGGCCGTGAACCCCGCGCTGGCCGAGCGCACGCTCGCACTGGCGCAGCTGCGCCGCCGCGACAACCCCGAAGCGGGCTACGAGCCACTGCTCGACGACATGCTGCGGCCCGTGCTCGCGCGCTGCCTGGCGCACGGCATCCGCATCGTGAGCAACTTCGGCGCCGCCAACCCGCGCGCCGCCGCCCGGCACATCGCCCGCATGGCGCGCGAACTGGGTGCGAGCGCGCCGCGCATCGCGGTGGTGGAGGGCGACGACCTGTCGGGGCCCGAACACCGCGCGTTGCTGAACGAAGCGCTCGGCGCGCAGATGGAAGGCCTGCGCATGGTCAGCGCCAATGCCTACATCGGTGCCGAGCCGATTGCCGCGGCGCTCGATGCGGGCGCGCAGATCGTGGTGTGCGGCCGCGTGGCAGACCCATCGCTGACGGTCGGGCCGGCCATGTCGCACTTCGGCTGGCGCGCCGACGACTGGGACCGGCTGGGCCGCGCGACCATGGCGGGCCATCTGCTCGAATGCGGTGCGCAGGTGTGCGGCGGCTACTTCGCCGACCCCGGCTACAAGAACGTGCCGGGGCTGGAGGTGGTGGGCTTCCCCATCGCGGAGATAGACGCCGACGGCCGCTGCACCATTGGCAAGGCTGACGGTACCGGTGGCCTTGTGAGCGAAGCCACGGTTAAGGAGCAACTGCTCTACGAAGTGCACGACCCGGCGGCCTACCTGACACCCGACGTGATCGCGGACATTGCCGATGCTGAAGTGCACGCGCTGCCCGGCGCTGATCGCGTCGCGCTCTCTGGCGTGCGCGGTCATGCGCGGCCGGGCCGCTACAAGGTCAACGTCTGCCATGAAGGTGGCTGGCTGGCTGAGGGCGAAATCTCCTATGCGGGGCCGCGCGCCGAGGCTCGTGCACGGCTCGCGGCGGATGTGCTGCGCAAGCGCCTCGACGGAC
>NZ_JBPJZE010000004.1:131739-505337 GCF_051216695.1 Variovorax glucosi | reverse complement strand
GTAATCCGCGGAAGACGGGCCGTAGCGATAGGCGATGGCCGCATCGGTACCCATCTTCTGCGCCATGGCCTGGTATTCGGCGTTGGAGACGGCACCGTTGACCATCA
Organism: Variovorax glucosi; assembly: GCF_051216695.1. Classification (NCBI taxonomy): domain Bacteria; kingdom Pseudomonadati; phylum Pseudomonadota; class Betaproteobacteria; order Burkholderiales; family Comamonadaceae; genus Variovorax; species Variovorax glucosi. The sequence continues at coordinate 505,230 of NZ_JBPJZE010000004.1, read as the reverse complement.
CGTCGCCGGCGACGGCCAGCACGTTGGCATTGGTATTGACAGTGGGGGCCGGTGCTGCAGGTGCTGCCGGTGCAGTGACGATGGGCGTCGTCACGGCGGGTGCCGCCGCGACGGTCGTCGAGAAATAGCACTGTTTGTTGACGCCCGGAGCCGGGTCGCCGAAGAGCTGGTCGCCGCAGTTGTAGGTGCCCGCAGCGAGCAGTTTCTCGACCAGCTTCGTGCCGGTGCCGTAGACGATGTTCGCTGCCGAAGTGAGTGTGAAGGTGCCGGTCTGGCCGGTCAGCATCGAGAGTTGGGCCGTTGTCGTCACCGCGGCAGCGGGCTTGGCCACGGGTGTCGTGACGGTGGCGGTTGCGGCGCTGGTCGAGTAGCAGGCCTTCGGCTTGCCCGGAGCGGGATCTCCGAAGAGCTGGTCACCGCAGGTGTAAGTGCCGCTTGCGAGCGACTTCGTGGTCATCAGGACGCCGGAACCGTACGCAACTGCGGACGTCGACGTCAGCTTGAAGGAACCGCTCTGGCCCGTCAGCAGCGTCATGACCGTCGATGTGGAGGTCGTCGTCGTCGCGGCAGGGGCGGCAGTCGTCGCGCTCGCGGCCGGGCTCACTGGTTCCGGCACATAACAGGATTTAGGAATGCCTCGCGCCGGGTCGCCGAACAATTGATCACCGCAAACATAAGTTCCTGCGGCCAGCGTCTTGCTATTGAAAGCACCGCTGGCGCCGTAACTCACGGTAGTGGCAACCGCCAATGTGAATGATCCGCTTTGCCCGGTTAATTCTTTTGTTTGTGCGCTGGCTTCTATTGGCGCACCAATAGCCATTGCAATCAAAGCACCCAGGCCAGAGCTAATTAATACTTTTGACACAGGAAATCTCACCAAGTAAAAAGTTTAAAAAATTACGCGCAGGGCGCAGCCACGAGCTGATCCAAGCCGTTTACGTGAAACCCGGCTTTCAGGCCGGGCTTGAGGGGAGAAACGCGGGGAAAGCGCGGTCAGGTGGACCCTGACGCAGCCCCGTGATACAGAGGGCGTCTATGCGACTGCAGACGCCCTTTTTGATATTTCCGCGACAGCCAAATGACAGTATTGGTCATTTGAATCCAAATTCGTTACATGCAGAGCAACTAACGAATATTTTCTTAGTACAGACATTAGCAAACTCCTCCTATTGACAAGCCGATTCTGAGCCCAATCAATTTTCAGAGCAATAAACATTGCAGATCTTTTTAAAACTTTTTCTGCGACAACTGATTTACGTGCCTATTTAGTACTATTAAGAATGGATTTGTATTAACGCAATCAAACAACAGTTTGCGCAATCGAGAGGCTTTCTCGACACTTCAGACGAAGAACGCCCTCGACCGCGTCCGCGCTCGGTCACGCTGCCGCTGCGATCAAGGAGCCGGGAGGAACAGCAAAGAAAATGATGACGAAGTCATCTGCAGACACGAAGCGCCGAATCGCCCAAGTGAGCGCACGCTGCGTCAATAGTGGGCGGGAAAGTGAGTTCAGGCAGCAGGGGTGGCGCTGGCCCCGATCTGCTTCTGGGCATGGACTGCTTCGAAGAAGACCCGCTGGACGAAAAATCCTTCTGGCTGGGCCTGCCGAACACGGTGATGACACCCCCATCGGCGGCACCACCAACTGCGGGCTGCGAGGAATGGCCGTGGGCGCTGCGGAAAACATCCTCCGGATCACCGGCAACCGGCACTAATCCAGGTGCCCTCGCGCAGCGCATGCGAGCAGTTCATCGACGACGTAGCGCACACGGGGGCTGAGATGCGCGCGCTTCGGCCACAGCACATGCACATCGACACCTGCAGGCGCACAGGTCTGAAGCACAGCCCGCAATCGCCCTTCGGCAAGCGGCGTGCGCACCAGCGACAACGGAAACTGCGCAATGCCGAGGCCGCTGACGACGGCATCGAGCATCGCTTCGGCATCGCTCAGCTGATGGGTTGCCGGCGGGGTGATCTGGCGCTCCACGCCCTGGTCTCTGACGAACCACACCAGCGGCGGTCCCCGGGTCGCACCCATCACGCACCGATGTGCAGGAATGTCGGCAAGCGTCAGTGGTTCGCCATACGCGCTCAGGTAGGCCGGCGATGCGCAGATGACGCGCGCCTGCGTCGCGAGATGGCGAGCGACCAGATGGTGCGTGTCCTTCAGCTCTCCGAACCGGATCGCGATGTCCACATCGTCCTGCAGCAGGTCGCTGGTCGCATCGGTGAATGTCAGGTTGAGGCGCAAGTCGGGATGCGGTCGCGCGATGTCGATCAGTGCCGGGAGCAGAACGCGTCGACCGAAGGCCACCGGCATGTCGATGTGCACCAGGCCGCTCAACACGCGATTACCCGAAGAAAGCGCTGCCTGTGCAGCCTTGATCTCATCGATGGCGGTGGTGCAGGACACGAGATAAGCCTCCCCGTCCGACGTCAGACGCGTCAGGCGTGTCGTTCGATGAAACAGCTTTACGCCCATGCGCGCTTCCAGGCGAGCGATGGTTTTTCCGACGGACGACTTCGTCAGGCCCAGACGCTCGGCGGCCTGCGTGAAGTTTTCCGCTCGCGCCGCCGCGACGAAGACCGTGACTCCCGAAAATGGATCAGCTTCAGACATCGTCGAATCTTATTCAACTATCTTACGATTTTTTGTCTTCTTTGCGCCTTTATTTCTACATTAGCATCACGCTTCGGCAGCCAGCCGCCGGCCGATCCTGGCTGGTGAAAGCTGCCTTCAAGGAGCCAGGAAATGCCAGTTGTTCGAGTCAGTTGGTTCGAGGGCAAGGACCATGCGCAAAAGCAGAAGGTCGCCGCCGACATCACCGAAAGCATCGTGCGTCATACCGCCACCGACCCCGAGTACATCTACGTGATCTTCGAAGACGTCAAGCCGGCCGACTGGGCCGGCGCCGGCAAGCTCTTCGGTTCGCCACCCGAAATCAGCGCAGGCTGAGCCGGCTACTTCGCAGCCATTGCTGTCAACACCGCAACGCTCATCGCCTTGACACCCGTCTTGATCGACGGCTCCGGAACAGGCGCGAAGAACGGCGAATGATTGAAAGGAAGCGGCTTGCCTCCTGGCTTCCTGGCATCCGCGACTTCCTGAGGCGACGAGACGCCCACGAAGAAGAACATCGACGGGATTCCGGCGTTCACGAATTCCGAGAAATCTTCGCTGGCCGTAATCGGTGGCGCCGCCACGACCTGCGCATCGCCCAGCACACCCTTGAGCGCAGACACCGTACGGCCGACGAGTGCGCCGTCGTTCATGATCGCCATTCCTCCGGGCACCAGCGCCACCGACGGCTCCGCCGCGCCGCCCATCATCGCGGCGGCGGCAGCGGTGCGCCGGATGCCGGCAAGAAACCGTAAGGCGATGGCGACGTATGCAGTGCGAAGGCATAGTCCGGCATCGGGAAACGCTTGAAGAGCCCGTCGGCGATCATCGCCTTCGCTCCGCTCGTTCCCTCCTCGGCCGGCTGCGCGACGAACATCAGAGTGCCTTTCCACTGGTCTTTCACGGCCAGCAGCGCACGCGCGGTGCCGACCCAGCTCGCCATGTGGATGTCGTGGCCGCAACTGTGGGCAACGAAAGTCTCGCGGCCGTTGAATTGCGTCTTTTCCTTGCTGGCGTAGGGCAGCCCCGTCTTTTCTTCCATGGGCAACGCGTCGAGCTCGGTGCGGACCATCACGGTCGGTCCGGCGCCGTTCCTGTACAGAGCGACGACGCCGGTGCCGCCGATCTTCTCTGTCACCTCGAAACCGAGCTTGCGCATCTCGTCGGCCATCCTGGCGGCGGTCCGCACCTCCTGGAAAGCGATTTCAGGATGCGAATGCAGATCCTTGTAGAGCATTTCGAGCGAGGGATACATCCCGTTCACGACGGGTGCGAGTTGTGCCGAAAGAGGAGACGCGGTTTGCGCCAGGACACAGGTGGCGGCCGTCATTGCCAAACCAGCGAAAACCGCTCGGCACGTTGAGTCGAATCGCATGGGCATTCCTTCTTTGAATGGGTGGTCAAAGGTCATTTGACAGATTTGAAGACAATAACGGTCCCGCGGCCCGGAGTTTGACCGGTTCCCCGCCTTTTGCGCCCCCGTGGGGGCCCATAGCCCATGACCGAACCACAATCCCTTCCCTTCTTCTCCCGCCTGTCCATGGCCTTCGGCAGCTTTTTCGCGCTGCTGGGCGACGGCCAGCTGGCCGCGCGCGTTCAGACCCTCCGCAACGGCGCTCCGTTGGCCAGTGAAGTGCCGCCGCCCCAGCCTGCGCCAGCGCCGGCGCCAGCACCCGTGCCGCCGCCGCCCGTCCGCGCGACCGCCAATGTCGACGCTGCCCTCCAGTTGCTGGCCTTGCTGCAGCGCGAGTCCCGCTTCGTCGACTTCCTGCAGGAGGACATCGCGGCCTATTCCGATGCGGATGTCGGCGGTGCCGCGCGGCTGCTGCACGGCGGCGCACGCAAAGTGCTCAAGGACACCTTCGACCTCGAAGCCGTACGCTCCGAAGCCGAAGGCAGCCGCCTGACACTGCCGGCAGGCTTCGACGCCGCTGCCGTGCGCGTGACCGGCAACGTGGTCGGACAGCCGCCTTTCACGGGCACGCTGCAGCACAAGGGCTGGCGCGCCACGGCCGTGCGGCTGCCGACGCTGACGGCGGGGCACGACACGCGCGTGATCGCACCGGCGGAGGTGGAGTTTTGAGCAGCCAGAAATACGCCATCGGCATCGACCTGGGCACCACGCACAGCGCGCTGTCCTGGATCGACCTGCAGAGCGAAGACGCAGCGCCCGAGATCTTGCCGATCGCACAGCAGAGCGGCCCCGGCGCCGTGCAGGATTTCGCCCTGCTTCCCTCGTTCCTGTACCTGCCGCATACCAGCGAATTCGCCGCTGGCGACCTGGCCCTGCCGTGGAACGCGGCGCCCGATCGCATCACCGGGGAATGGGCGCGCAGCCATGGCGCGCCGACGCCGATCCGCCTGGTTTCCAGCGCCAAGAGCTGGCTCGGCCATGCGGGCGTGGACCGGCGCGCCGGCATCCTGCCGGCCGATGCACCGGCCGAGGTCGAGCGCATTTCGCCGCTGGCCGCAAGCACGCATTACCTGCAACACCTGCGCGACGCCTGGAATCACAGCCATCCCGAAGCGCCGTTCGACGAGCAGGCCGTCACCGTCACCATTCCGGCATCGTTCGACCCGGCCGCGCGCGAACTGACGGCCGAAGCCGCCAAAGCAGCCGGCTACCGGGGCATCACGCTGCTGGAAGAACCGCAGGCCGCGCTCTACAGCTGGATCGCCGGCAGTGCCGGAGACTGGCGCAAGCAGGTGCAGGTCGGCGATGTGATCCTGGTCATCGACGTGGGCGGCGGTACCAGCGACTTCTCGCTGATCGCCGTGACCGAAGAGGCCGGCAACCTGCAGCTGAACCGTGTGGCCGTCGGCGAGCACATCCTGCTGGGCGGCGACAACATGGATCTCGCGCTGGCCCACGGCGTCGCGCGCGGTCTGGCCGCCGAAGGCAAGCTACTCGACCCGTGGCAGATGCGCGCGCTGACCTACGCCTGCCGCCTTGCCAAGGAGCAGCTGCTCGGCGACGCCGATCTGCAGAGCGTGCCGCTGGTCGTGCCCAGCCGCGGCTCCAGGCTGATCGGCGGCTCGATCAAGACGGAGCTGAAGCGCGAACTGCTGACCGCCCTCCTGCTCGAAGGCTTTTTCCCGGCCGTGGAAAGCAATGCGCGGCCAGTCAGCCGCCCGCGCGCCGGCCTCACGCAGATCGGCCTGCCGTATGCGCAGGACGCTGCCGTGACGCGCCATCTGGCCGCACTGCTGGGACGCCAGGTCGGCGCGACGGCGCAGCTGGCGGGCTTCGCGCAGCCCGAAGGCGCGAGCTTCCTGCATCCCACGGCGGTGCTGTTCAACGGTGGCGTGTTCAAGTCCGAGCTTCTGGCCGAACGCGTGCTGTCCACACTGAACGCCTGGCTTGCCGCAGACGGCGCGCCCGCCGCACGATTGCTGCAGGGCGCCGACATGGACCATGCCGTGGCGCGCGGCGCCGCCTATTACGGTCTGGTGCGTCAGGGCCAGGGCATCCGCATCCGTGGCGGCACGGCGCAGGCCTACTACGTAGGCATCGAGTCGAGCATGCCGGCGGTACCAGGACTGGAGCCGCCCGTACAAGCGCTGTGCGTCGCGCCTTTCGGCATGGAGGAAGGCTCGGAAGCGACGCTGCCGCCGCAGCAGCTGGGCCTGGTGGTCGGCGAATCGGTGCGCTTCCGCTTCTTCGGTTCGTCCGTTCGGCGAGAAGACCGGCCCGGCACGCTGCTTGACTTCTGGTCGCAGGACGAACTGCAGGAACTTGCGCAGATCGAGGCCACGCTGCCGGCCGAAGGCCGTGCCGCCGGCGAGGTCGTGCCCGTGCAGCTGCGCGCCCGCGTGACCGACATCGGCACGCTGGAACTGGTTGCCGAAGCGGCGGGCGGCGCGCACTGGAAGGTGGAGTTCGACGTCCGCGACACGTGATGGTCGCAACGACCGCGATGACGCCCGTTTTCCGCATCGGCATCGACCTGGGCACGACCCACACCGTGCTGGCATTCGCGCCGGTCGGTGTGGACGAGATCCGGGTTTTCGAGGTGCCGCAGAGCATCGCGGCCGGCGAGGTCGCGCCGCGGCCGCTGCTGCCTTCGTTGCGTTTCCATGCGGCCGAAGGCGCACTGGCTACGGCCGACCTGCCCCTGCCATGGCCGTCGGACGAGCCGGCCATCCTCGGCGCGTTCGCGCGCGAACTCGGCCAGCAGACGCCGGGCCGGCTGGTGGCCAGCGCCAAGAGCTGGCTGTCCCACGCTTCTGTCGACCGCACCGCTGCCATCCTGCCCTGGGGCGCGCCGGACGAAGTGCCGAAGGTGTCCCCGCTGGAGGCCAGCGCCAGCTACCTGCGTCACCTGCGTCAGGCCTGGGACCAGGCCCACCCCGAATCGCCGCTCGCACAGCAACCCACCGTGCTCACGGTGCCGGCCTCGTTCGACGACGGTGCGCGCCAGCTGACCCTGCAGGCTGCCGCGCTGGCCGGCCTGGGCGCAATCCATCTGATCGAGGAGCCGCAGGCCGCGTTCTACGACTGGGTTTTTACTCACCGCGCCGACCTGGCACGACAGCTGGCCTGCACGCGTCGTCTGCTCGTGGTCGACGTGGGCGGCGGCACCACCGACCTGACACTGATCGATGTCACGCTCGACGCGGCCGGCCAGCCGTGGCTCGCACGCACAGGTGTCGGCGATCACCTGGTGCTGGGCGGCGACAACATGGACCTGGCGCTCGCGCGATGGATCGAGCCGCGACTGTCGGGCGGGCAGCGCGAAGGCACGCCGCTGTCGGCAGTCCAGCTGGCGCAACTCACCCAGCGATGCCGCAGCGCCAAGGAACGACTGCTCGCTCCGAACGGACCGCCGGAAACCACGGTCACGTTGCAGGGCAGCGGCAGCCGGCTGATCGGCGGTGCGCGCTCGGCGACCCTCACACGGAACGACGTGGATCAGCTGCTGGTCGACGGCTTCTTCCCGCAGGTCGCAGCCGACGCCAAACCCCAGCGCGGTCGCGGCGCCCTGGTTGAATTCGGCCTGCCCTATGCCAGCGATGCCGCCATCACGCGCCACATCGCAGCCTTCCTGCAGCGCCAGGGCGGCGACCTGCCCGACACGGTGCTGCTCAACGGCGGCGTGTTCCATGCACCGGTGCTGCGCGAGCGCCTGCTGACCGTGTTGCGCAACTGGCAGCCGGCAGGCGCACCGCCGATCCGCCTGCTGGATGCGCCCAGACTCGACGCCGCCGTCGCGCGCGGCGCAGTCGCCTATGCCATGGCCCGCGCCGGCAGCGCGCCGCGCATCCGCAGCGGTGCCGCGCGCGCCTACTACCTCGCGCTCGGGGAAGGCCAGGGCGTCTGCGTGCTGCCGCACGGCACACCCGAGGGCGAAACCGTGAGGCTCGGCTCCCGCCGTTTCAGCTTGCGTCTCGGCCGCCCGGTGCACTTCAATCTGGCCACGAGTGCCGTCGACCTGCAGCACCGCGCCGGCGACCTGGTGGCGCTGCAGGACGGAATGCAGCGTCTGCCTCCGATCGCCACCGTGCTGGAGCCCAAGGCCGGCGCGGCCGGCGAAGTGCAGGTGCTGCTCGATGCCCGGATCACCGAAGTCGGCACGCTGGAGATGCACTGCGTGGCCGTGGACGCGAACGACGCGCGCCACCAGCGCTGGAAACTGGAATTCCAGTTGCGCGGCGATGCGCTCGCGCAAGATTCCGACACCCCCGTCGTCGCCCATCCACGCTTGCCCGAGGCGCTTGCCGCCATCGGCCGTGTCTACGGCGGCAAGAAGCAGGACGTGGACGCGAAAGAAGTCCGCCAGCTTCGCGCCAGGCTGGAGCGTCTGCTGGGAGAACGCACCACCTGGCCTGCCGCATTGCTGCGCACGCTGTTCGGCGCACTGCTGCAGGGCGCCAGACGCCGGCGCCGTTCGCTGCAGCACGAGCGCAGCTGGTTCAATCTGATCGGCTTCACTCTGCGGCCAGGTTTCGGCGATCCGCTCGACGGCTGGCGCATGGAACGGATGTGGGAACTGTTCGGCCCCGGCATTGCGCACAGCGACGACAGCCAGCAATGGTCGGAATGGTGGACGCTGTGGCGCCGCATCGCGGGCGGCCTGGATGCCGCGCAGCAGCAGATGGTCTACGACGTTATTGCCTATTACCTTCAGCCACCCGGCGGCACCGACATCGCCAGGCCCGAGGGTCCGTCCATGCAGGCACTCGACGAGCTGCTGCGCATGGCGGCCTCGTTCGAACGCATTCATCTGACCGACAAAAACCAGTTCGGCAGCTGGCTGCTGCAGCGGCTGCAGCGGCTGCACCAACCACAGCAGCAAGGCGCCACGGCAGAACTCTGGTGGGCGCTGGGGCGGATTGGCGCGCGCCAGCCGCTTTACGCCAGCCTGCACCATGTGCTGCCGCCCGCCATCGCGCAGGACTGGCTCGCGCAGATCGCCACCATCGCGCCGGACTGGGCACATCACGAGGCTGCGGCCTTCGCCGTGGCGCAGATTGCGCGGGCCACAGGCGACCGCGCGCGCGATCTGCCGGAAAACCTGCGCCTGCAGATCGCAGAGCAGCTTGAAGCCGCAGATGCGGCGCCGAGCTGGGTTGCAATGGTGCGCGAAGTGACGGTACTGGATGAAGCCGACCAACGCCGGGTGTTCGGCGAGGCACTGCCGCCCGGCCTGGTGCTGCTGCGCGATTAGGACATCGCGAGCGACTGTCGCGTCGAAGTCGTCGGCGGTTCGGTCGTGGCGGCGCACGGACCGATCTGTCTACATCGGTACGCTCAATGAGTTGTCGGCCTTGAACGTCCTGGATCGGCCTGGCTTGATCCCGGCCGTGGATGTGCCCTGGACCGCCGGCAGCAGCACAGACACGACAGTGCCCCGGCCAGGCTGCGACCGGAGGCGGACCGTGGCGCCTTGCAGGTCGGCCAGCCGCTGTACCGTCGCCAGTCCGATCCCCAATCCATCGCTCTGCGCGACTGGCCCGGCCGACTCGACCCTGTAGAACTCATTGAAGACGCGCGCATGGTGCTGAGGCGCAATGCCGATGCCGGTGTCGCAGACGTCGATCCGGACACCACCCTTCTGATTGCGCGTGCCGACGATGACGCCTCCGCTGTGCGTGTGGCGCAGCGCATTGCTTACCAGGTTGTTGAGGATGCGCGTAAGCATCATGCCGTCGCCATGAACACAGGCCTGCGTGTGCCGCACCACCAGCTTCAAGCCTTTCGCCTCGGCCATTGCCTGGAAGCTTTGCCGCACTTCATCGAACAGCGGATCGAGCGGGAGATCACGGCACTTGGGCAGAATCCGGCCCTCGTCGAGTTGTGTCAGATCCAGCAGCCCGGTGAACAGCCGGTCGAGCAAGTCGATCGACTGGCGGATCTGGTTGATACGCTGCAGCCGGGTCGGGTCGACCTCGTCACCCGACAACGCATCCGAAAACAGCATCAGCGCCTGCAGCGGTTGCCTCAGATCGTGAATGGCAGCCGCGAAAAGGCGTGTCTTGGCCATGCTCGTGGCTTCGATCTGCCGGTTTTTTTGAGTGAGCGACGCGATGCGCGTCCTGAGCGCAGAACGACTCCCCGACATTCCGTACAGGTCGTCTTCGAAGGCATGAGCGGGTTCATGCGTCCAGGCCAGAGTGCCGTCTGTGGCAGCGACCGGAACACCAATCGACCGAAGCAATTGCGCAAGCGAAATCATTCGAACATCTCCGTTCTCCTAAAGCCTTCAAACCGAAATTTATTGGACTTTCTTTGGACTGATTCTGCTGCATTTTTTCACATATGTGAACTTTTGTTTGATCTCTCGGAACGCTCCTTTATGCTGGCAACTTCATCTACCGCCGGACTTCGACATGACGTCACTCGACCACCTCGGACTGATCGCCACGTGTTTCACGACTTCGTCCTTCGTGCCACAGGTCTGGCGTACCTGGAAGACGCGCGACGTCAGCGGCATTTCGCTCGCCAGCTATGCGGTGATCACCGTCGGGTTGGCGCTCTGGCTGGTCTACGGACTGCTGCGGGGTGACCTGCCGCTGGTCGTGGCGAACTCCGTGATGGTGGTGCTGACGGCTGCGATTACGCTCATGAAGATCGTCTACGGCCGGCGTCCGTCGATCGCCTAGGACGACGATGACGCGGCCGCGTATCGCCATCCTTGGAAGTTTCATGCAGGCGGTCTGCTGGCAACTCGAGCGCTTGCCACTGCCCGGAGAGACACTGGCCGCAACAGGTTTCTCGTCGGAACTTGCCGGCAAGGGCCTGGCTGTAGCCGTCGGATGCCGACGCCTGGGTGCCGAGGTCGATCTGCTGCTTTCGGTCGGCGACGATGCAGCCGGCGACGCGGTTCTGTCGCGCCTTGGGCAGGAAGGTCTACCGACGCGGCATGTCACCCGTCATCCCGGAGATTCGGGCCATGGCGCTGGCTGGCTGGCTGCCGACGGAAGCAGCGCGATCGCTGTGTTCCCCGGCGCCAACGCACGACTCGACGCATCGCAAGTTGCCCGCGCCGATGAGACTCTGGCAGCGGTGACGCTGGTTTATGCCCAGCTCGAGAGCCCCATCGAGGCCGCCCGCGAAGCCTTCGCGCGTGCGTCTCGGTACGGTGCCATTACGGTGCTCAATCCCTCGCCGTGGCAGGTTCTGGATCGCGGACTTCTGGCTTCCACGCAGGTGCTCGTCGTGAACGAATCGGAATCGGCGCTCCTGATGCCGGGCTGGCAATACGACCCGCGATCCGCACGACATACGCTCGTCGAGGCTGCCCTAGGCCAGCTGTGGGCTGCGTGGCCCGGCGGTCCGGAAAGACAGTTGGTGGTCACGCTCGGCGCCATTGGCAGTGTCTCCTTTTCCCCGGTCGCCGATGCAGTGTTCGCACCTGCCAATGCGGTAAACAATACCGGCAGCATCGGCGCCGGCGATGCCTTTTCGGCCGGCTTATGCACCGCCCTGAGCAAGGGGTACGGCGTGACGCGATCGCTGACCCTCGGCAATGCATGCGGCGCGTTCGCCGTGTCGCATTCGGGCATCCTCGACGCGTTGCCCTTCGCTGACGACGTCGCCGTCTGAAGAACGCTTTTCAGCTCTGCAACCGGAGCCGGTAGCGGTACGCATCGCCGCGAAATGTGCCTTCGGCATATTCCACGAGCTGTTTGGCTTCGGTATACGACATGCGTTTGAGCAGCAGACAGGGTCCGGGTGCGGCAAACGTGAACATGGCCGTTTCGATCTCGGAACTGGTGACCGCTTCGACCGACTGGTCGGCCCAGGACAGCACGATGCCACAATGCTCGCGCAAGAACGCGTAAGCCGATCCTTCGCCCTGCCACTCTTCCAGAGCCGGTGCCAGGGTCAGGTCGTACCAGGCAACTTCACGAGACATCGGCGTACCGTCGGCAAGGCGCAGCCGCACCAGGCGCAGGAAATTGGTGGTGAGCGGCTTGCTGCATGCCAGGGCTACCCTGCGGTCTACCCCCACCGTCCGCTCCAGCACCCTCGAGGATGGCGTCAACCCGAGTTCACGCATCTCGTCGGTGAAGCCCTTGAGCTCGCGCAGCACAGGCGAAACGTAGGGGGTGCCGTTCACCGCCGTACCGCCACGGCTGCCCTTGCTGAGCAGCAATTGCGCGCTACGCAGCTCGTCGTAGGTCCGTTTGACTGTTGCCCGACTGACCTTCAGCGCGTCGGCAAGATGCCGCTCGGACGGCATGCTGCTGCCGGCAGGAAGTTCGCCAGACTGAACAAGCGCCTTGATCTGGCGCTGCAGTTGCAGGTAATAGGGCTCGGAAATGTGATCTTCCAGACGCAACCGGCTTTGCAGCTGAGCGGTCGCGGCAGCGTTTGGCAGCTCATGGGAGCGGCGTGGCTTGTGAGGTGTACGCATGGAAGGTCGATTCGTTCGAATTTTATGTTCCAACGCCCAACTGGACAGCTCCGTACACACTTCGGCTAGCAGACGGCGGTGTGTGACACGTCATATGGCCGACAGCCTCACTCGCCGGCTTCAAAGAGCATGGGATTCTTAAATCTGAACACGTGTTCCCAGCTCGACTACGCGGTTATGCGGCAGTTGCAGAAACTCTCCCACATTCCCCGCATTGCGCGACATCATGGCGAACAGGGTTTCACGCCAATGCGTCATCCCTGCACCGCGCGTTGGAATGACGATCTCGCGAGATAGAAAATAAGAGACCGTGTCTGGTTCAATCATCAGACCTTTGTCGAGACAAAGGCGAAGTGCACTCGGTACGTCCGGGACGTCCTTGAATCCATAGTTCACCACCACTCGCCAGAACCCACTTACCAGCGGCTCAACCGTCAATCGCGCGCTGTCGGGCACCCACGGCACATCTTCGAACCGGACAGTCAGGATGATATTTTTGTCGTGGAGCACCTGATAGTGCTTGAGGTTGTGCAGCAAAGCCTGTGGAACCGTTCCGGCATTGGCCACCGCATAGACGGCGGTCCTGGATACTCGGCGGACCTCGGGGTCATTCGTCAGCGCTTCGATGAAGGGCAGGAGGTCCGGGTCGTCTCGTTGGATGTGCTGTATCAGCAGCTCGCGCCCACGCCGCCATGTCGCCATGACCGCAAAGATCACGCTGCCCATCGCGATGGGGAACCAGCCGCCCTGCCAGAATTTCAGCGAGCACGCGACGACCAGCACAAGATCGACAACGAGGAATGCGCCCGTGGCTGCCCAGGCAAGCGGCAACGGATATCCCCATGCGTGTCGAACGACGAAGAATGTCAGAAGGGTCGTGATCAGCATGGTGAGCGTGACTGCGATGCCGTAGGCTGAGGCCAGGGCCGAAGAAGAGCCGAATCCCACCATGGCGAGCAGCACCGCGACCATGATCAACCAGTTGACGAGCGGCACGTAGATTTGCCCGACCTCCTCCTCCGAGGTCTGCAGAATCCGCATTCTCGGCAGAAGACCCAGCTGGATGGCTTGCTTGGTCAGCGAGTAGGCACCTGAGATGGTTGCCTGCGAGGCGATGACGGACGCCAAGGTGGCCAGCGCCACCGCCGGAATCAGCCATGCCGTCGGAAAGAGCCGGAAGAACGGATTTGCCAGTGCGCCCGGGTCGGTCATGAGCAGTGCGCCCTGCCCCATGTAGTTGAGCGCCAAGGCAGGCAGCACAAACGAGCTCCAGGCCAGTCGTATCGGCTTTTTCCCGAAATGGCCCATGTCTGCATAAAGGGCCTCGGCACCCGTGAGCGCAAGAACGATGGAACCCATCACCAGGAACAGATGCCATCCCCGCGCCTGCAGAAACTCGACCGCGCGGAGCGGGTTCAGTGCGGCAAGGATGGCAGGGTGCGCCACGATCTGAACGACCCCGGTCAACGCAAGAACCGCGAACCATACGATCACGATCGGCCCGAAGAGCTTGCCCACCACGGCGGTACCGAAGCGCTGCCCCAGAAAAAGGCCGACGATGACGGCCATGGACAGAGGCATTACATACGGCGTCAGTGCCGGCGTGATGGTCTCCAGTCCTTCCATGGCGCTGAGGACTGAAATGGCAGGTGTGATGACTGCATCCCCGTAGAACATGGAAGCGCCCAACACTCCAACCAGAAGCAACACAGTGTGGCGTCGCGGCGTACCCCCGGCAGCCTTGGCTGCCAGTGCCGTCAGGGCCATGATGCCGCCCTCGCCACGGTTGTTCGCCCGCAGGATCAGCACCACGTACTTCAAGGTGACGACGACCATCAGCGCCCACAGGATGGTCGACACGACACCCACGATGTTGGCTGCGTCCATCGGCAGCGAGTGTGCCGGGTTGAACACTTCCTTCATGGTGTAAAGCGGGCTGGTGCCGATATCGCCGTAGACGACGCCGAGGGCACTCAGGGTCAGGACGCCCAGGTTTTTCCGGGATGGCGACATGTTTTCTTTCGGTGTTGGATTCGATGATTGGTGGAAAGACAGGCGTGGCTCAGGGCTTAAGGCCCGTCTCGAGAAGTACTTCGTTATGGTCTGAAAAGCGCTGCCGAAACTTTCCGCGCCTCCCACCCATTCCAAGTCATCAACTCTTGCCGCTCATTGCGAGAAATCACCATGTTCAAAACCACATCCTTGCGTTCCGCAGCTGCTGCAGTCATCGTCATCTCCACTGCAGCCATGACCCTACCGACCCTGGCCCATGCCAAGCGGTTCGGCAGCAAGCCAAGTGCAGCCCGACCAGCAAGCACGGCTGCGAAGCCGCCTGCCACGACGCCGGCCACCCCTGCAACCCCTGCGCCGGTTGCTGCAGCGCCAGCAGCTGCAGTCCCGCCAGCCGCTCCGGCTGCCGCGGGCTCAGGGCTGATGGGCACCATGGGTGCGGTTGCCGTGGGCGGAGTTGTAGGTTCTTTGGCTGGCAATGCGATCGCCGGCGGCATGTCGTCGGACAAGGAGGGCAAAGCCAAGGAGGCGGAAGCGCAAAAGGCCGAGAAGGAAGCGAAGGATTTGCAAAAGAAGGCCGACGAAGCAAAGGCCAAGGCGGACGCTGCTCGCGCAGCTGCAAAGTAGCAGGGGGCACGCAACGCATCGATACATCGTCCGCTCGTCGCATTCGGCATCTCGCGTGGCTTTTCGAAGAAGTTCGTCAGGCGCCAGGGATCGGACCAGAAACGCCAGCTGGCGGAGCCGTCGGACTGCTACCAGTCGACCTGGTCGTCGGTCCCGCCGAGACTGGCTGGGAAGCCAACGAAGTGAGGAAGATCGTCGTTCACGGGCGCTAGCGCGTCCTTGCACATGATGTGCAGCTTCGGCTTGAACACGCCATCCGGCAGAAGATAAGCGCTGATGCCATGTATACCCATGCCTGCCGGATCGCCGAACAGATAGGTGCCACACGTGGCGCAGCGCGTGCGCTGGTTGTCCTTCAGCGCCCACCGGAATGTCTTGCCTTCGGTCACTTCGACAGCGGCGTGCGGGTAGATGGAGTACGGCACATAGCCGCCACCGGCAATGCGCTGGCAATCGCGACAATGGCAATACAGATCGGCCACGGGTTCGCCAGTCAGCTTGATCTTCACCTGGCCGCATTGGCACGCAATGTTCATGTCGGGCATCGTTGTCTTTCTAAAGCAGGAATTATTGTCGGTTGTTGTGCTGGGCACGGTCGATCGCGCAGGCGGGCTGGTGGAGCGCCAGGTCAATCCAGCGTCGCTCCCGACTCCTTGACGATGCGTGCCCATTTCGGCAGGTCATCGCGAATGAGCATCGCGAAGTCGGCCGACGATCCTTTCAGGATCTCGCAACCCTGAACCGCCAGTTGCGCTTGAACCTCCGGGCTGTCGAGCGCCTGCGCCACGGCCGCTTGCAGCTTGTCGATCACCGGCTGCGGTGTCCCGGCCGGGGCCAGCAGACCGTACCAGGGGGTGGTGCCGAAGCCGGGGAACGATTCTCCGATCGTCGGAACGCCTGGGAGCGCCGCGATGCGTTTTTCGTTCGCTACCCCCAGCACCTTGAGCTTGCCGCCCTTGATGAAGGCGATCGACGAAGGAAGACTCTGCACCGACAGCGGCAGCTGGCCGCCGACGACGTCCGTCACAGCGGCCGCCGAAGTCTTGTACGGAACATGAACCAGGTCGAGATTGGCCGACTTCTTGAACATTTCGCCGATCAGGTGGTTCAACGTTCCGTTGCCTGCGGAAGCATAGGACAGAGAACCGGGCGGCACCGTCTTGGCGTATGCCAGGAGCTCCTTGACGTTGTTCGGTGGGAAGGCTGGATTGGCGACCAGCACGTAGCCCGCCGTGGCCACGGTGGCGATCGGCACGAAGCCCTTGACCGGATCGAAGCCGGTGTTCTTGTAGAGCGCCGGATTGATCACGTGCGCGCTGTTTGTCGTCAGCAGCAGTGTGTAACCGTCCGGCTTGGCCTTGGCGACCAACGCAGTGCCGATGTTGCCGCCGGCGCCGGGACGGTTGTCGACCAGCATGCCCTGTCCGAGGATGGACGAGAGTTTCTGCACGATGATGCGAGCGATCGCGTCGTTGGCTCCGCCGGCACCCTGCGGAACGACCACGTTCACAATCTTGTCGGGATAGCCGGTCTGGGCAAGAACGGGCGATGCGACGCACGACAGGGTGGCGGCGCAGATCATTACGTTGAAGAGTCGTTTCGAGTAATTCACAGATGTCTTTCTTAGGCTCGGATCGGGAAACGGCAGCGGGGGTCAGTCGAAAAGCCAAGGCTCGATCGCCCTGCGCTTTTCCTCATAGGTCACGATGCGATGGGTGTCGGCCAGAGTCATCGAGATATCGTCTAGGCCATTGAGCAACCGATGCTTCAGCTGACCGTCGACCCCGAACTCCAGCACCGTGCCGTCCGCGTTCGTGACGGACTGACGTTCCAGGTCGATCTCCAGCGTCAGGCCTTCCGCTGACTGGGCGCATGCGAAAAGATCGTCGATTTCGGAATGTGCGAGCACGATCGGCAGGATGCCGTTCTTGAAGCAGTTGCCGTGGAAGATGTCCGCGAAGCTCGGCGCGATCAAGGCCCGGAATCCGAAATCCCACAGGGCCCAGGGCGCATGCTCGCGACTCGATCCGCAGCCGAAGTTCTCGCGTGTGAGCAGCACCTGCGCACCCGCGTACCGGGGTTGATTCAGGGCGAAGTCGCGGTTAAGCGGTCGTGTCGAGTTATCCATGCCTGGCTCGCCGTGGTCGAGGTAGCGCCACTGGTCGAACAGGTTCTCGCCGTACCCGGTTCGACGGATCGACTTCATGAACTGCTTGGAGATGATGGCGTCGGTGTCGATATTGGCGCGGTCGATCGGCACGACCCGCGACTTCAGGTGCCTGAACGCCCTCATGCCGACACCTCATCGATGCGAACGTCGACGAAATGACCGGCGATGGCTGCGGCGGCGGCCATTGCCGGACTGACCAGATGGCTGCGCCCGCCCGCGCCCTGGCGTCCCTCGAAGTTCCGGTTCGACGTCGAAGCGCAGCGCTCGCCAGCCGCCAGACGGTCGTCGTTCATGCCCAGGCACATCGAGCAGCCGGGCTCGCGCCATTCGAAGCCCGCGGCCCTGAAGATGCGGTCCAGGCCTTCCGCCTCGGCCTGGGCCTTGACCAGCCCGGACCCCGGAACCACCAGTGCCTGCCGGATGGAGGACGCGATGCGCTGTCCCTGCACGACAGCCGCAGCCGCGCGCAGGTCTTCGATGCGGGCATTGGTGCAAGAGCCGATGAACACCTTATCGGGCCGGATGTCGACGATGCGGGTGCCGGGCGCAAGGCCCATGTAGGCCAGGGCCTGTGCCATTCCCGCGCGCCGCACCGGATCGGTTTCGACCGCCGGATCCGGGATCGAACCGTCGATGGCGACGACCATGTCCGGCGACGTGCCCCAGGTGACCATGGGCCGAAGCGCAGATGCGTCGATGTCCAGGCGGGCGTCGTAAGTCGCGCCGGCGTCGCTGACGAGCGTGCGCCAGTGCGAGACCGCCTGTTGCCAGCGCGCGTTGCGCGGCGCCATGGGCCGTCCCTGGAGATAGTCGATGGTGATGTCATCCACCGCGATCAGGCCGACGCGCGCACCACCCTCGATCGCCATGTTGCACAGCGTCATGCGGCCTTCCATCGACATGCCGCGGATCGCATCGCCGGTGAACTCGATCGCATAGCCTGCCGCGCCGCCTGCGCCGAGGCGCTGGATGATGCCCAGGATCAGGTCCTTGGGCGTCACGCCTGCATCCAGCCGACCCGACACGTGCACCTGCATGCAACGCATGCGGCGGATCGCCAGGCATTGCGTGGCCAGCACATGCTCGACCTCCGATGTCCCCACGCCGAAGGCCAATGCGGCGAACGCGCCGTGCGTGCTGGTGTGGGAGTCGCCCGCGACCACCGTCATGCCGGGCAGCGTGGCCCCTTGCTCGGGTCCGATGACATGGATGATTCCTTGCCGCGGGTCGCCAAGGCCGAACTCTCGAACGCCGAAGTCGGCACAGTTGATCGACAACTGCTCGACCTGCCGTCGTGCCAGTACATCCTTGATCCCGTCGTTGCCGCTCTCGCGATCGGTTGTGGGAACGTTGTGGTCGGCCGTGGCCAGTACCGTTTCCTTGCGCCACAGCGTGCGGCCGGCTTCGCGCAGGCCCTCGAAGGCCTGCGGGCTCGTGACCTCGTAGACAAGTTGCCGGTCGACGTACAGCAGGGCCGTGCCGTCGCCGTAGTCTTCGACGACGTGGCTGTCCCAGAGCTTGTCGAGCAATGTGCGTGGCTGAACGACGGCAGCTTCGGGCTGAGCGATGGAGGGCATGTGCATGCTTCTTCAGCGCGAAAGTGCGCGTTCCCGGATGGCGGCGAAATCGTCCGGCATTCGATGCAGGTCGAGGCGTCGACCGGCCTTGACGATCTGGCTCGGAATGTCGTGGCCGATAAGGCCCGGCAGGCGTCGGGATGCATCGAGCAGACGGTCCAGATCGACGCCGGTGTCGTAGCCGCTCAGCTGCAGCGCATGCACGATCTCCTCGCTGCACACGTTGCCGGTGGCACCGGGTGCGTAAGGGCAGCCACCGATCCCGCCGAGCGAGGCATCGAAGCGGTCGGCGCCTTCGGAGATGCCGGCGAAGACGTTCGCCAGGCCCATGCCGCGCGTGTTGTGGAAGTGCAGGGTCAGCTCGACATCCGGCCAGCGAGCGCGAAACGCGCGCGTCAGGGCCGAGACTTGGCCGGGATAAGCCATGCCCGTGGTGTCGCAGAGGGTGACGCCATGAGCGCCGAATTCGGCGATGTAGCGGTCGCACCAGTCCATTACCGTGGCTTCCGGCACGTCGCCTTCCATCGGACAGCCGAAGGCACACGACAGCGACACGTTCACCGCCACACCCGCCTCCCGCGCCAGCGCATTGACCTGGGCCAGCCCGGCAAAGGACTGATCGCGCGTCATGCGCAGGTTGGACAGGTTGTGAGATTCGCTGGCCGACATCACCAGGTTCATCTCGTCGGTGCGGGCATCGATGGCGCGTTCGGCGCCACGCAGGTTGGGTACCAGTGCGCTGTAAACCACGCCGGGATGGCGCTCGATCTCGCGCATCACGACCTCGCCATCGCGCAGCGCCGGAATGGCCTTGGGCGAGGTGAACGAGGTGACCTCGATCTTTGCCAGACCGGTGCGCGAGAGCGCGTCGACCAGGGCGATCTTGTCGGCGGTCGGCACGAAGACCGCTTCGACCTGAAGGCCGTCGCGGGTGCCGACTTCCTGCATGTGGATTCGCCGGCCGGTACCGGTCCAGAGGTTCGCGTTCATGCGATCACCTTCCTGTCGCGCAACGCGGCGATGTCCTGTGTCGAGAACCCGATCTCGGCCAGTACCGCATCGGTGTCGTCGCCGAGATGGGGCGCCGACGAACGGATGGTGCCGGGAGTGCCGAGCAGTTTGGGTACCACGCCGGGCACCTCGATCACATGGCCGTCGCGCGTGGTCTGCGCAAGGATCATGTCGCGCGCCCGATAGTGCGGGTCCTCGGCGATGTCCCTGGCGGTGAACACCTTGCCGGCCGGCACCTTCGCTTCGTTCAGGACGGCGAGCACGTCGACGATGGCACGCGTCTGTGTCCAGCCATCGATCGCTTCGTCGAGTTCCGCGACACGCGCTACCCGGCCTGCGTTGTCGGCGAGGCCGGCGTCGTTGCTCAGGTCGTCCCGCCCAATGGCCTTCATTAGGCGAGCGAAGATGCTGTCGCCGTTGCCAGCGATCAGCACGTAGCCGTCTGTGCAGCGGTACGCATTGGAAGGTGCGATGCCAGGCAGCGCACTGCCGGCGGCTTCGCGGACGGCACCGAAGGCGCTGTATTCGGGCACCAGACTCTCCATGACGTTGAACACCGCTTCGTGAAGCGCCACGTCGATCACCTGCCCCTGGCCGCCGTTGACCTTGCGGTGGTAGAGCGCGGTGAGGATGCCGATCGTGCCGTGCAGGGCAGCCAGCGTGTCGCCGATCGAGATGCCGCAGCGCACCGGCACGCGGTCCGGCTCGCCGGTCAGATGGCGCAATCCGCCCATCGCTTCGCCGATGGCGCCGAAGCCTGGCAGGTCGCGGTACGGGCCGGTCTGGCCGTAACCCGAGATCCGCAGCATCACCAGACCGGGGTTCAGCGAGCGGAGCACGTCGTAGCCCATGCCCCACCCCTCCAGCGTGCCCGGTCGAAAGTTCTCGATCAGCACGTCGGCTTCGGCGATCAGCTTGCGGGCGATGTCCTGTCCCTCAGGGCTGCGCAGGTCGAGCGCAAGCGAGCGCTTGTTGCGCGACTGCACCTGCCACCACACGGAGGTGCCGTCCTGAATCATCCGCCAGTTGCGCAAGGGATCGCCCGAACCAGGTGCCTCGATCTTGACGACGTCGGCGCCGAATTCGCCGAGCGTCTTCCCCGTGAAAGGGCCGGCGATGAGTTGACCCATTTCGACCACGCGAACGCCGTGCAGAGCGCCTTGTGCCGGGGTTGTTGCATTAGTGCTGTCCATGAACCAATTATGGAAACACGGCCGCACCGGCGAAAGATCGCAGTGGCGAGCCCAGCTTTCTCCGATCACGAAAGCAGGCACGGGATTACCCTCGCTTCATGCCGACGGTTCGGCGCCGGCGTGCCTCAAGGAGGAGATCGATGAACAGGCGACGGGACCGCCATACCCAACCCTGCGGCACGACGACGACCGTGCCATCGTCGCGGAAGTTCAAACCACTGGAAATCGAACAGACTTGCCAGCCTTTTCAAGGACTCCGGCCCTGACGTTTTCTGTGGTTCGGCCGATTCAAGTGAGCGAATCGCGGTCCTCGCAAATTTCAAACCTCGATGAACTGCTCCCAGTCGCGACGACGAAATCAGCGCAGAGGGCACGTTGGAAACTTGGCGTAGCCCTGTGTCATCAACCAGGAACACGTGATAGACCCAACATTGGCGTTCAGAGTCGTAGACGCATCGAACCTTGATCTGGAAATCCATGAAATCCGCTTCAGCGAGGACCTCATGTCCACGGTCGATCAGCTGCAGGTTTCGGACATGTTGATGCATGCAGGACTCCCTGTTTGAGTCCAAAGTATCGCTTTGCAGAACCTCACATAAGCGTCGAAACTTTTGGCCTAGGCCATATGCTTGAGAGGCGTTACCGAGGCAAGAAAGCGGTCACCTAGGCAGCCAGTCTTGCCATCTCTTCCGGACTCTCGATCACGAGCATCAACGACGGCTGCTTCACACCGAGAAGGTGATTTACAGCGTACGTCATCCCCATGTTGGCAGCGCCGATGCGTGAAGCTGTCCGAAGTTGCGACGGGTCAGGGCTGAGACGTGTCGTGGCCTTTCCTTCTTCGACGAGAAATACGTTGTATGTCCAGCACCATTGATGCTGGACATACGTGCAACGCACGCGAATGCGGTGCTGCATGAAATCGGCTTCGGCCACCAGGTCCTCGCCCAACTCGACCATGCATAAATTTTGAACTGCTGAGTTCATCCAGCTTCCTTTGTGTAGTGCTGGAGTATTCACATGACCGTAGACAAAAGGTTTCAATTTTGGTCGGCGTTTGCTGAAAGACTCGCGTTGCGGCGACTCCTTCACGAAATCTGAAAGGTCACGTAGGAGTACACCGATTGCCCGTGAAGATGCGCACCGAGGTCATGGTCGACGGCCTGGAACACGCAATCAGCCTGCACGGAATCAGGCGGATCGCAGCTCTGGCGAATGCGCAGTCCACACTCTCGAGCTAGTTGGTCCTGGCTCCAAGTCCGAAACTTCAGCGGAGTAGCTGGAAGAGCACAAAGCCGGTCACGATGACGAATGACACGGCAAGAAATCGCGGGTTCAGCAGAACACCAAGAATTTGCCGAACCCGGTCTTGCGAATGTTTGGCG
Source organism: Variovorax glucosi (assembly GCF_051216695.1). Classification (NCBI taxonomy): domain Bacteria; kingdom Pseudomonadati; phylum Pseudomonadota; class Betaproteobacteria; order Burkholderiales; family Comamonadaceae; genus Variovorax; species Variovorax glucosi. Next base: position 482,777 of record NZ_JBPJZE010000004.1, on the reverse strand, counting down.
CCGTTTTGACGGCGCAACTCAGCCGATTCGGTTCTCGTCTTGCCCGCGATTCGCTCGAGATCGTCGTTGTCTTCCATTGCTTTTCTCTGTTTGACAGCGCGTTGGCGTATGCGCAGCAGATCATCCATGCATCTACAGCCCGAGCTGATATAGGAATTCTGGTGCTCGGCAATCGCTGGATCAACTGAAGTTACCAACTTTGTAATGACTGTTGTCGAACGACCTACAAGTCATCGAGACGTCACCCGAAGTTCCTAGGGTGCGTGCAATCTCTTCAAAGGAATCGACATGAGCAGGCCTTGGAAAACCGCGGCACTTGCCAGCACTGTGGCTTTGCTCGCGCTCGCCGGATGCGGTGGCGGACATGGGGACGACGTCGCCTCGACGCCGCCCGCGGTGCCACCGACGACGACACCGACGACGACACCGATGCCGGTTCCTGCGGTGATGTCGATAAAACTCATCGCATTCAACGATCTGCACGGCAATCTCGAACCGCCAAAGACATCGATCTCCGCGCCCCTTGCAGCAGGTGGAACCGTCTCGGTCCCGGCGGGTGGTGCTGCGTACATGGCCTCGGCGATCGCGACCCTGAAAGCCCGAAATCCGAACTACGCCGTGGTCTCGGCAGGAGACATGATCGGAGCGTCGCCGCTCGTTTCGGCGCTGTTTCTGGACGAGCCGACCATCGAGACCGTCAATGCGATGAAGATCGATTTCAATGCCGTCGGCAATCACGAATTCGACAAGGGGCAGACCGAATTGCTCCGGATGAAGAACGGAGGCTGCGCCAAGAACACGGCGCTCGAGCCATGCCAAGTGAACAAGACCTTTCCGGGAGCCAACTTCGGCTTCCTCGCTGCGAACACGCTGAAAGCGGACGGCACGACCTTGTTTCCCGCGACCGGCATCAAGACGTTCACTCAGGATGGCGCGACCGTCAAGGTCGGATTCATCGGCATGACACTCAAGGGCACGCCCAGCATCGTGACCCCTGCCGGCGTGGCAGGGCTGACGTTCAAGGACGAAGCCGACACGGCTAACGCATTGATTCCCGCCCTGCGAGCGCAAGGTGCCGATGTGATCGTGGTGGTCGTGCACGAGGGAGGCACGACGACGGCGGGCTACAACGACAAGAGCTGTGCGGGCCTCAGTGGCGATGTGCTTCCCATCCTCAACCGTCTCGACGCCGGCGTGGACGTCGTGGTGTCCGGACATACGCACCGTGCCTACGTGTGCGACTACGCGAAGACCAACGCGAGCAAGCCGTTCCTGCTCACAAGCGCAGGGCAGTACGGCACCATCGTCACCGACATCAACCTCTCCGTGAACACGAGCACCCGCAAGGTCGTAGCGAAGTCTGCCGACAACGTGATCGTCCAGAGCGAGGCTTACGGAAGCGGTGCCGCAACAGTCGCACTGACCGATCAGTACCCGAGATTCGAGAAGAACGCCGAAATCGGCGCCCTCATCGGTCGCTACCGAGCCGTTGCGGAGCCTCTGGTCGCCCGCATCGTCGGGCAGGTCACCGCGCCCGCAACGCGTACCAACGCACTCTCGCGCGAGAACGTGATGGGCAATCTGATCGCGGACGCCCAACTTGCGGCAACAGCACCCGTTGCGAAAGGTGGTGCCCAGATCGCCTTCATGAACCCGGGCGGCGTGCGTGCCGACCTGATCCCGGGAACCAACGGCGACGTGACTTACGGACAGCTCTTCAGCGTGCAACCGTTCGGCAACAGCCTGGTGGTCAAGACCATGACCGGGGCCCAGCTTCGCGCGCTGCTCGAGCAGCAGTTCAACAGCGGCGCGAACACCACGGGCGCACCGCGCGTGCTGCTTGCGTCGACTGGCTTCAGCTACACCTACAACCTTGCAGCGGCTGCCGGATCCCGGATCACCGCGATGAAGCTGGCTGGCACGCCCGTGCTCGATGCCACCACCTACCGAGTGACGATGAACAGCTTCCTGGCAACGGGTGGAGACAACTTCACCGTGTTCAACGAAGGTACCCAGACGATCGGAGGGGATCAGGACATCGATGCACTGGAGGCCTACATCAAGGCCAACAAGCCTTTGATGCCGCCCACGCCGACACGCATCGTCAACGCGACGCCTTCCTGAGGTTGATGCGCGCCTCGGAGAACCCGTCTGCGCGTCGCTGCCGATGCCGGCCTAGAGATGCAACATGGCTGCGACACCGACGACAAGTCCAGCGCCGGCCAACACGAACATGCCGTACTCCACCCATTTCTTGCGTGTGAGCAGCGCAATGGCGGCAAGTGCGATCGACACTTGTAAAACCGTGGTGGCTTGCGCCCAGCGATGGTGTTGATGCATCTGCGCTTCAGACTGGTGGTCCCAGTCGGTGGCTTCGGATTCGAGCTTTTGTGCTGCCGCCTGGATCTCGGTTTTTTCTTTTTCGTAGCGATCGACCTTGGCTTGAAGCCCGGCTTTGCGATCCTCAGGTCCCAGATCGCGAGCGAACTCGGCCAGCGACTGCTTCGTGCTCTTCGACTGGAAGTAGTTCCACTGATTCGAAGCTTCGGTCTTCTTGATGGCGGCGTTGTTCTTGTACAGACCCGCATTGGCCTGCGTGGCACCCCCCATGTACGAGAACACCGCGCCGACCGTGGCAATGATCGCGGTGCAGACGGCAATCTGGTTGATCATGCTCTTGGTGCCAGCCCCGGCATGCGTGCTGTCGCCGTGATCCCCACTCGCAGCGTGTTCGAGTTCGTGTTCGTGCGGGCCATGCACGTGAAAGCCTTGTCCAGACATTTTTACTTTTTCTCTAGTTTTTGTAGTGGCGAAAAGTACCGCCGCGTCGCTTACTCGCAGCAGGGCATCATGACTTCGTCGCAGCAATCGCTGTCGCAGCAAGGTGAAGCCGCAAAGGCGGTGACGGACGCAAGCGCGAAAATCAGAACGGCAAAAAGTTTCTTCATACAGGTTCTCAAGGTGAGGAAGCAGGTAATTCAGCCAGTGGCATCGCTGCGATTGTCGATGACGCTGTCAGATGCCGTGCGGGTTGATCCGTTTTGACAGGGCTTCCGCGCTCTCGCATCGCTCGCTGTAGCGTTCGACCAGATAGTCCGCGCAGTCTCGCGTGAGCAACGTGAACTTCACCAGTTCTTCCATCACGTCGACCACCCGCTCGTAGTACGACGAAGGCTTCATACGCCCGTCGTCGTCGAACTCCAGGAACGCCTTGGCCACGGACGACTGGTTTGGGATCGTGATCATGCGCATCCAGCGCCCGAGCACGCGCATCTGGTTGACGGCATTGAAGGACTGCGAACCGCCCGACACTTCCATCAACGCCAGCGTCTTGCCCTGCGTCGGCCGCACCGACCCGATGGCCAATGGAATCCAGTCGATCTGTGCCTTCAGGATCGCGGTCATCGCGCCATGACGTTCCGGGGAGGTCCACACCATGCCTTCGGACCACTGCGCGAGGTCGCGCAGCTCTTGCACCTTCGGATGGCCGTCCGGTGCACCGTCCGGCAACGGCAGGTCGCGCGGATCGTAGATGCGTGTCTCGCAGCCCAGTGCCTGCAGCAGGCGAGCCGCTTCCTCGGTCAATAACCGGCTGTAGCTACGCTCGCGCAACGAGCCGTAGAGCAGCAGGATGCGTGGCGCATGCGTCGCCCGCGTCGTGGGATGAATGCGCTGAAGATCGGGCCGGTGGAACAAGCCGGAATCGATATTTGGCAGGTTCGGCGAATCAGGACCTGACGACATGCTGTCCCTTGCCATCGACGACAACTTCGCCGTCTTCCTTCGAAAACCCGCCTCGCTGCGGCGCCGGCAGGATCTCGAGAACAGCTTCCGAGGGCCGGCACAGCCGGGTCGCGAGCGGCGTGACGACGATGGGCCGATTCATGAGGATCGGATGCTGCAGCACAAAGTCGATCAGCTGGTCATCGGTCCATTTCGGGTCATTCAGGCCGAGTTCGTCGTAGGGCGTGCCCTTTTGTCGCAGCACATCGCGCACTGGCATGCCCATGGCGGCAATCAGTCGCTCCAGGGCCGCGCGATCGGGCGGGGTCTTCAGGTATTCGACGACGGTGGGTTCCTCGCCGGTGTTGCGGATCAGCGCAAGCACGTTGCGCGAAGTGCCGCAGTCGGGGTTGTGATAGATCGTGATGTAGCTCATGGATCATGGCTTCTTCGACTGGACAGGTCTCGCCCATGGCATCGATGGAGAGCACACCGATCGCGCGCGGCGGGCATCTCCGAAACGATAAGGTGGTAGGCCGTGATGGGCTTGAACCATCGACCAACGGATTATGAGTCCGCTGCTCTAACCAACTGAGCTAACGGCCCACGCGGCATTATTCTAGCGGCGCGGCTACTTGCGATGATTCAGCGCGTTGGTCAGCAGGCGCGAGGTGATGTCGACGATCTGGATCATCCGGTCGTACGGCATGCGCGTCGGGCCGATGACCCCCAGCGTGCCGACCACCTGCCCGTCGACCTCGTAGTTCGCGCTCACGATCGACAGCTCCTCGAACGGCACGACCTTGCTTTCGCCGCCGATGAAGATGCGCACACCCTCCGCCTTGCTCGACACATCCAGCAGCCGCATCAGCTGCGCTTTCTGCTCGAACAAATCGAATGCACGGCGCAGCTGGCCCATATCGCTCGAAAAATCGCTCACAGCCAGCAGATTGCGTTCGCCGGAAATCACCACCTCGTCCTGCGTCTCCGACATCGCCTCGGTGCTCGCCTGCACGGCGGCCTGCATCAGCGACGCGATCTCGCCGCGCAGCTTCTCGACCTCGGACTGCAGCCGGTCGCGCACCTGCTCGATCGACAGGCCGGCGTAGTGCGCGTTAATGTAGTTGGCAGCCTCGACGAGCTGCGACTGCGAATAGTCGGTGTCCGGAAAGATCACCCGGTTCTGCACATCGCCGTCGGGCGATACGATGATCACCAACAGGCGCCGGTCCGACAGCCGGAGAAACTCGATCTGCCGGAACACCGACGCCCGTCGCGGCGCCATCACGACGCCGACGAACTGCGACAGGCTGGACAGCAGATGCGCCGCGTTGGCAATGACCTTCTGCGGCTGGTCGGGTGCCAGGCTGGGCGTCGCGAACTGTTCACGCTCGTTCGTCGTCAACATCGTGTCGACAAAGAGCCGGTAGCCGCGTGCGGTCGGAATGCGGCCTGCGGAGGTGTGCGGGCTGGTGATCAACCCCAGCGATTCGAGGTCCGACATCACGTTGCGGATGGTCGCCGGCGACAGTTCAAGCCCCGACGCCTGGGAGAGCGTGCGCGATCCCACGGGTTGCCCCTCGGCGATGTAGCGCTCGACAAGCGTCTTGAGCAGCAACTTGGCGCGGTCATCCAGCATCGAAAGATTTTAGTGTTGTAATTTGTTGAATATGAATTCGCGCTTCCGGCATGTCGCTCTCATCGGCAAATACCAGGCGTCCGGCCACCGGGCGCAGGCCGGACCGCAGGACGGCGTGATGGCCGAAATCGGCGCTTTCCTCGAAGCCCAGGGTTGCGAAGTGGTGGTCGAGCGATCGACGGCCGACGACCCGGAAGTCAGCCGCTACGAATCGCTTACGGCCAGCGAAATCGGACAGCGCTGCGACCTCGGCCTCGTCGTCGGCGGCGACGGCACCATGCTCGGCATCGGACGCCAGCTCGCGCCGTACGGCGTTCCGCTGATCGGCATCAACCGCGGCCGCCTCGGCTTCGTGACCGACATCCCGATCGACAACTACCAGTCGACGCTGGTGCCGATGCTGGCCGGCGAATTCGAGGAAGACCACCGCAGCCTGATGCATGCGCACGTAATGCGCGACGGCGTTTGCGTGTTCGACGCGCTGGCGATGAACGACGTGGTGGTCAACCGCGGCGCGACCTCCGGCATGGTCGAACTGCGGGTGTCGGTCGGCAAGCATTTCGTGGCAAGCCAGCGCGCGGACGGCCTGATCATCGCGTCGCCGACCGGCTCCACCGCCTATGCGCTGTCTGCAGGCGGCCCTTTGATGCATCCGTCGATTCCGGGCTGGGTTCTGGTGCCCATCGCGCCACACACGCTGTCGAACCGGCCAATCCTGCTGCCCGATGTCGACGAAATAGTGATCGAACTGGTTTCCGGTCGCGGCGCGAGCGCGAATTTCGACATGCAGTCGCTGGCATCGGTGGAGATCGGAGATCGCGTCGTGGTGCGGCGCTCCGAATTCCGGGTGCGGTTCCTGCATCCGAAAGGCTGGAGCTACTTCGACACGCTGCGCAAGAAACTGCACTGGAACGAGGGAGGCTCCTGACCATGCACCATCGCTGCTCTTTCAACCTGCAGGAACGCTGATGGCTTTGCGACGTATTGCGCTGCGCGACTTCGTGATCGTGCGCGCGCTCGACATCGATCTCTCGTCCGGCTTCACCGTACTCACGGGCGAGACCGGCGCGGGCAAGTCGATCCTGATCGACGCGCTCCAGATCGCCTTGGGCAGCCGCGCCGACGCCGGCGCAGTGCGCGAAGGCGCCGAACGTCTGGACGTGAGCGCCGAATTCGACGCCGATCCGCAGTTCGCCGCCTGGCTCGATGCCGGCGGTTTCGAGACATCCGATTCCCTGCTCCTTCGCCGCACGGTCGACCTGCAGGGCCGGAGCCGCGGCTGGATCAACGGCAGCCCGGCCACTGCGACGCAGCTGCGCGAAATCGGCGACCGGCTGCTCGACATCCACGGCCAGCATGCCTGGCAGAGCCTGACCCGCCCCGATGCCATTCGCGGCCTGCTCGACGCCTACGCCGGCATCGACACCGCCGCGCTCGACGGCGCCTGGACCGGCTGGCGCCAGGCGCTCGGCGCGCTCGACCGTGCGCGGCTGGCGCAGGACACGCTGCAGCGCGAACGCGAACGGCTGCAGTGGCAGATCGGCGAAGTCGCCAAGCTCGCGCCGCTGGCCGACGAGTGGGAAGAGCTTTCGGCGAACCACACTCGGGCTTCCAATGCACAGGCGCTGATCGACGCGGCCGAGGGCGCCCGCACAGCGCTCGAGGACGACGACGCCGGCGCATTGCCGGCGCTCAACCGTGCGCTGGCGTTGCTTCAGGACGTCGAACACATCGAGCCCGAATTCAAGGCGCTTGCCGAAGTGCTGGCATCCAGCGTCGCACAGGCGTCGGATGCTGCGCATTCGCTGCACGGCTATTTGCGGCATTCGGAAGTCGATCCGCAGAGCCTCGCCGAACTCGACGAGCGCATGGGCACCTGGATGTCGCTGGCGCGCCGCTACAAGCGCCAGCCGACCGACCTTCCCGCTTTGCTCGCCAGCTGGCGGGACGAGCTCCGGGCGCTCGACGCGCAGAGCGATCTGGATGCGCTGGAGCGCGCCGAGCAGAACGCGCAGCAGTCTTATATGAAGGAAGCGAAAGCCCTGGGCAAATCTCGCAAGCTCGCGGCGCCGCGCCTGTCTCAGGCCGTCACGCAGGCGATGCAGGGGCTCGGCATGCAGGGCGGCCGCTTCGAGGTAGCGCTGCAGCCGCTGGCGCAGCCGGGTCGCGCAGGGCTGGAAGAGATTTCGTTCCTGGTCGCCGGACACACCGGTAGCACGCCGAGGCCGATCGGCAAGGTGGCGTCGGGCGGCGAGCTCTCGCGCGTGGCGCTGGCGATCGCCGTGACGACCAGCGAACTCGGCGCTGCGCAGACGCTGATCTTCGACGAGGTCGATGCCGGCGTCGGCGGTGCGGTTGCGGAGACCGTCGGGCGGTTGATGCAGCAGCTCGGACGCGACCGGCAGGTACTGGCCGTCACGCATCTGCCGCAAGTCGCGGCTTGCGCAGACCACCATTTGCTCGTCGCGAAACGCCCGACGACCGCGACCGACGCCAAAGACAGTCAGCGCACCGAAAGCAGCGTCGCTGCGCTCGACGACGAGGCACGCACTCGCGAGGTCGCGCGCATGCTCGGCGGCGAACGCGTTTCCGCGACCTCGCTGGCGCACGCGCGCGAAATGCTTGGCAACCAGAGCAACGACACGACAGCGGGAGCAACGTCATGAGCACCACGACCGCTACGACCGCAACGACCGCGGTCGGCGACGGCCGACTCGAACTGGTGCTGATCACAGGCATGTCCGGCTCCGGCAAATCGGTTGCCCTGCACGCGCTCGAAGACGCCGGCTACTACTGCGTCGACAACCTGCCGCCCGAACTGCTGGCACCGTTCATCGCGTTGCAGCGCGAGCAACAGGCGACGCGTGTCGCCATCGCAATGGACGTTCGCAGCGGCGTGTCGCTGCCACTGGTGCCGCAGCAGCTCGAAGGATTGCGGCGGGACGGCGTCGTGCTGCGCTCCCTTTTCCTCGACGCCACGACCGATGCGCTGGTGCGGCGGTTTTCCGAAACGCGCCGCCGCCATCCGCTGTCGCGCCAGGAAGGTCGCACCGACGTACCCGAGCAGCAGCGCGTGCTGGTGCATTCGATCGATCTGGAGCGCGAATTGCTGGCCGACCTGCGCGATGGCGCCGATGTGATCGACACCAGCATCATCCGGCCGTCGCAACTGCAGAGCTATGTGAAAGCGTTGATCTCGGCGCCGGAGAGTTCGCTGACGCTGGTGTTCGAATCCTTCGCGTTCAAGCGCGGTGTGCCGCTCGACGCGGATTACGTTTTCGACGTCCGCATGTTGCCGAATCCGCATTACGTTCCGGCGCTGCGGGCACTGACCGGCCGGGATGCGCCGGTCGTCGAATGGCTGCGCGAGCACGAGGACGTTGCCAAGATGTACGGCGACATCGAGCAATTCCTGAGCCGGTGGCTCGACGCGCTGGCGAGCGACCACCGCGCCTACGTGACGGTCGCCATCGGCTGCACCGGCGGGCAGCACCGGTCGGTGTTCCTGGTCGAACAGCTCGCGCATCGTTTCGGCGCGCGCTGGGCTGCGCTCAAGCGGCATCGGGAGCTGGACGGCGCCTGACCGCGGCTCGGCTCGGCTTGGCTCGCTCAGTCGAACTGAAGCAGACGCTTGCGAACCGGCGCCGGCAAGCCCAGCGGCTCCCATTCGCTGCGCGCCAGCCAACGCCCGTTGTCGGTCAACGCACGTGGCGCAAGGCCGACAAGCGCGACCGGATGCAAGTGCAGGTCCTTGTGCGTCAGCACGTGCACGAATGTGGCTTCGTCGGTCGTCCGGTTGCGCTCATCAGCAGGTATTGCGTCCAGCAGCATTTCACGGCTGTCAAATACCGGCAGCGAATGGAGGCCCGCCCAGATGCCGCGCGCCGGGCGCTTCTCGAGCCAGATCCGCCCCTGCTCGTCCTGCGCCAGCAGCATCCAGAGCGATTGCGCACTGCGCTTGAGCTTCCGGGTCTTGACCGGATAGCGTTCCGGCTGACCTTCGCGGCGACCGACGCAGACATCGGCCATCGGACAGATGATGCAGCTGGGTTTGCGCGGTAGGCAGACGGTGGCGCCGAGGTCCATCACGCCCTGCGTGTAGCGCGCGATGTCGGCGCGCTGGTCGGCGGGCGGCAGAAGGTCGGTCGCCAGATTCCACAGCGTGCGCTCCTGCGCCGTCGACGACATGTCACCGCCGAATCCCAGAACGCGCGTCAGCACCCGCTTGACGTTGCCGTCCAGGATGGCAACGCGCTCGCCGAAGCAGAACGCCGCGATCGCCGATGCGGTAGACCGACCGATGCCGGGCAGCGTCACCAGTTCGGCTGCAGTACGAGGAAAAACGCCACCGAAGCGCATCACGACATCTTGTGCGCACCGATGCATGTTGCGCGCACGGCTGTAGTAGCCGAGGCCGCTCCACAAGCCGAAAACCTCGTCCTCGGTGCCGGCAGCCAGGGCCGCGACATCCGGAAAACGCGCGAGGAAGCGCTCGAAGTAACCGAGCACCGTGCTGACCTGCGTCTGCTGGAGCATGACTTCGGACAGCCAGACACGGTAAGGGTCTTGCGTGTTCTGCCACGGCAGCGTGCTGCGCCCATGACTGCGTTGCCAGTCGACAAGGCGTTTCGCGAAATCAGGCGGGCCGACCGATTGCGAAACCGCGACTTCAGTGGACACCGGCCGCGCCGAATGTCGCAGGCGCCGACGCGGGGGTGTTCGCCCATGCATCGGGCGAGTCGTCCGACACGACCCAATCGATCGGCTCTTCGTGATCGACGGTGTACAGATGTGCAATCTGCTCGCTCAGCTGCTCATTCAGTCCGGCGATACCGCCTTCCTGCTCGGCAATTTCCGTCAGCCGTTCTTCCAGACTTCCGGCTGCGCCCTGAATGCGCTCAACCGACTCGATCCGCCGACCGAAATTACGGCGACGCTCCTTCAGCTGGGCGTCGAGCTGGGCTGCCGCGCCCTTGCTCCAGCGCTCGACCTCGGTCATCGCGGCCTCGTTCACTACCCGCAACCGGCTGGCCAGCGCCCGCACCAGCTTGTCGCAGAAGTCGGCCTGGGCAAGCTTCAGCATGTTGCCCACGCCAAGGTAATGGATGTGACTCTTCTCGATATCGCTCAGCTGCTGCTGGAAACCAACCAGATCCGGCTCGGCCGGCGCCTTGAGCGTGAAGCCGTGCTCGGCATTGAGCTGGCGGAAGGTGGCGTGCAGCATCGCCTGGATTTCGGCGGTCGTCTGCTGCACTTCGCGCAGGTTGTTGCGAAGCGCGTCGAAGGTTTCGCCGTAGATCTTGCGCACGCTCAGCTTGATGCCGGGACGCTTGAGCGCCGAAGCGAGCTTCCCCATGTCGGAACGCAACGCCGTCGTGCCGAGCACCGAATACACCTCGCGCAGGAGCTTGCCCTGCACCGAGCGGAGCGCGAGGATGCGCACGTTGCTGTTCTCGAACTCGTCCTGTTCCTGCTCGATGCGCACCCGCATGTGCTTGATGACCGACACGTTCTTGCCGCGCAGCCCCTGCAGCTCGAGCGCCTGCTCCGACAGGTCGCGCTGGCGCACGCCCAGAATCCGCGAAGCCTCGGCCCGCAACGCGTCGACGCCGGCGTCGACCGCGAGCCTGAGCATCATCTCGCGTTTGCCGAGCAGTCCCGTCCCCAGTACCGATTCCAGCGCCGACAGCCGGCTGGCCTCCAGCAAAGGCGCATCGCGACGGATCTTGGCCTGCAAGCCCTTCTGCGCCGACACCGGCAGCACATGGGCCAGCGGCACGCCGAGCAGCTTTGCGGCGCCCTTGCACTGGCGCTCGATCTGCGCATCGGTCTGCGCAGGCGTGTTGAGGGTGTCCCACATCGTGTCGATCTTGTTCAGCACGACGATGCGCGTGTCGCTGCGCCGCGCCGGATCGCCCTCGGTGATCAGGTGCTCGCGCCAGATCGAGAGATCGGAGCGCGTCACGCCTGTATCGGCACCGAGGATGAAGACGACCGCGTGCGCCTGCGGAATCAGGCTGACGGTGAGTTCGGGCTCGGCACCGATGGCGTTCAGTCCGGGCGTGTCGAGGATGACCAACCCCTGCTCGAGCAGCGGGTGCGGCATGTTCAGCACCGCATGGCGCCAACGGGGAATCTCGACGCGTCCTTCGGCGTCGGGCAGCGGATTTTCTTCAGGTGCGCCGTCGTTCCAGAAGCCCAGCGCGCGCGCCTGTTCCAGCGGCACCCAGGAAACCTCGGCGACCTTGCCCATCGCTCGCGACAGTTGCTCGGCGTCGGAGACGTCGATCGGCACATGCGTCCAGCGATCGGGCTCGTTGCGCCAGTGCACGAGCGAGCGCGGCTCGAGCCGGGTCTCGATCGGCAGCAGTTGCAGGCTCGGCGCCTTGCCAGCGTCGTAACTGAGCTCCGTCGGACACATCGTCGTGCGACCCGCGCTCGCCGGCATGATGCGGCGTCCGTAACCGGCGAAGAAGATCGCGTTGATCAGCTCGGACTTCCCGCGCGAGAACTCCGCAACGAAGGCGACCATGACCTTGCTGGTTCGCAGTTGCGATTCGAGCTCGCTCAGGCGTTCGGCGACGGCCTGGTCGAGCAGGTCGTTCGACTGCAGCCAGCCGGAAAGGCCGTTGAGGCGTTTCGCGAAACTGAGACGCCAGGCGCCGTGCTGGTCGAATTGCTGGTTGAAAGAGCTGCTCAATTGGATGTGTAAAAAAAGTTACAAAAATATAGCATTGGGTCGGCGCCTCTCGACCTTGGATGGTGCTCTTTCTTGCCAACTCTTTCAGTATTTTTGGCAATTCAGACAGAAAAATGTCGACCTCTGGCCTTGCCTGATCTGCCGTATCGGGGTCGCACACACGCGGCAAGGTTCCCCGGTACGACCGTAAACCGTAGCCTCCAGCTGAAAATAGCCGCTCTGGCCGTCGATGTTGGAGAAGTCGCGCAATGTGCTGCCGCCCCGCTCCACCGCCCGCGCCAGAATCTCCCGGATCGCCGCATGCAGCCGCAACATGCGCGGTCGGCTGAGGCGCGATGCAGCCAGTGTCGGCCGGATTCCAGCCAGAAACAACGCTTCCGATGCGTAGATGTTGCCGACGCCGACCACGATGTCGCCCGCAAGCAGCACCTGCTTGATCGGTGCCCGCCGTTGCTGCAAGCCGGCGCGGAAAGCCTCGAAATCAAAGCTGTCTTCCAGCGGCTCCATGCCCAGGCGCCCCAGCAGCTTCAGCGCCAGGGGCGAGCCTTCGTCTTCCACATAGACCACGGCCCCGAAGCGGCGCGGGTCGTTCAGGCGCAGCGTGCCGAGCGTGGTCACAAGATCGAAATGGTCGTGCGTGCCCGGCGACGGCAGCGCAGTGTCGAAACGCAGGCTGCCCGACATTCCCAGATGCATCAGCAGAACGCCTCTGTCGAGCTCGACCAGCAGGTACTTGCCGCGCCGACGCACGGTTTTCACGGTGCGCCCGATCAGTGTCTCGGGTTCGATCTCGAGCGCCCAGCGCAACGGCTTGCCGACGCGGACAGCGTCGATGCGTGCACCTGTGATGCGATCCACGAAGCCACGGCGGGTGACTTCGACTTCCGGAAGTTCTGGCATGTCTGATTGTTGGGGGTTATCGGCGGGTCGACTGGCGGCTTTGGCCTGCATGAGAACGCGCGGGGAACCCGCAACGGCGCCAACGCTCATACAAAGGCCTCGATTATTATGAGTTCGATGACCCCTATGCCCCGCCGCCTTCGCCTTGCAGCAGCCATTTCCATCATGCTGGTCGCTGCGGCGGCACAGGGGCAGACCAGCCCGAGTGCCGATCCACCGGCCGTAGCGCCAGCCGCCGAGCCGACCAGCCCCGCACCCATCGTCGATCCTGCCGCTAAGCCGCTGGTCGCGAAGGATGCGAAAGAATCCAAGGATTCGCCCCAGTCGTCCGCGTTGACCGCAACGCTTTTCTACGAAGTCCTGATCGGTGAACTGACCGCACGCGGCGGCGATCCGGGTGCCGGGTATGCGCTGGTTCTCGACGCCGCACGTCGCACGAAGGACAGCGCACTGTTCGAGCGCGCGATCGAGATCGCATTGCAGTCGCGCTCGGGCGATGCGGCATTGGCTGCGGCCCGAGCGTGGCAACAGGCCGTGCCCGACAGCCGCGACGGACGCCGCTTCGAATTGCAGATACTCGTCGCGCTCAATCGCATTGAGGAAACCGCCGAACCGCTGCGCGCCGAGATCGCCGCGACACCGCTGCCCGAGCGTCCGCTCCTGATGACGGTGATTGCGCGCAACTACAGTCGTGCCACCGATAAGAAACTGGCTGCAGCCGTCGTAGAGAAGGCACTCGTCGACGACATCGCCAACCCGCTGACCGCAGGACTCGCGTGGACGACGATCGGTCGGCTGCGCCTGATCGCTGGAGATTCATCGGGTGCGCTCGAAGCCGCCTTGAAAGCCCAGGCTGCCGATCCGAAGTTCGACGGGCCTTCCCTCATCGCGCTCGATCTGATGGGCCCCGACCAGCCGCTGGCCGAGCCCATCGTCAAGCGGTATCTGTCCGATCCGGCAGCGCTGCCCGAAATCCGCATCGCCTATGCGCGTTCGCTGATGGAAGCGCAGCGCTATGCCGAAGCCACCGTCGAATTGAACACGCTCACCACGACCCAGCCCGCCCTGCCGGGTCCGTGGATCCTGCTCGGCATTCTTCAGGTCCAGATGAAGCAGGATACGGCCGGCGAAAAGTCGGTCCTGCAGTATGTGAAGCTGGCAGAGGCTCGCGCGGAGAACGACGAGGCCCGTCGTGGGCTGCCCCAGGCCTATCTGCTGCTGTCGCAGATTGCCGAACGCCGCAAGGACTTTTCCGCAGCCGACAAGTGGTTGGCGCGCATCGACAGTTCGGAGGAACCGGCGCTGGGCCAGATACGCAGGGCGGGGCTTCTGGGACGGCAGGGAAAAATCCAGCAGGCGCGTGAAATTCTTCGGGCCTTGCCCCAGACGACGCCCGCTGAAATAAAGCAGAGGCAGTCGGCCGAACTCCAGATCCTGCGCGATGCCAAGGAATATCAGTCTGCCTATGACCTGCTGGTTCAGGCAAACATGGCAACCCCCGAAGATGCCGACCTGATCTACGACCAGGCCATGATGGCCGAGAAGCTGAGCAAGCTCGACGAGATGGAACGTCTGCTGCGTCAGATCATTGCCTTGCGGCCCGAAAACCAGAATGCCTACAACGCGCTGGGCTATTCGTTCGCCGATCGCAACATCCGCCTCGATGAAGCGCGCACGCTGATACGGAAGGCGGCTTCGCTGGCACCTCAAGACCCGTTCATCGCCGACAGCCTCGGCTGGGTCGAATTCCGGCTCGGCAACGCAGCCGAGGCTCGCAAGATTCTCGAAAGTGCCTACCAGCGCCGTCCCGATGCGGAGATCGGTGCTCACCTGGGCGAAGTTCTCTGGAATGCCGGCGACCGGGAACAGGCACTGAAGATCTGGCGCGAGTCGTCACTGGTCGATGCCGAGAACGAAACGCTGCAGGAAACCCTCAAGCGTCTGCGCATAAAGCTCTGAGATGCGTTCCAGACGCAACATCCTGGCCATGGCCGGCGCGGCTCTCGGCCTTCTTGTCGCCGGTTGCGCAACGCCCCGGCAGTCGGTAGACACCACGACGTCGATCCGCGAAAGCTGGAGCGGCCGGTTGTCGCTTCGCGTGGAGGGCGAAGCGTCGCAGAGCTTTGCCGCACTTTTCGATCTTCGCGGTGCGCCCGAGCGCGGCACGCTTACGCTCACCAGCCCGATCGGCAGCACCCTTGCCGAGTTGCGCTGGACGCCTACCGAAGCACTGCTGCTCAACGGCAGCCAGACGCGGCGCTTCGAATCTGTCGACGCACTGGTATTGGCGGCAACGGGCGCTGCGGTGCCGGTGCGCGCGCTGTTCGCGTGGCTCGATGGCCGTGACGAAGGCGTTTCAGGCTGGCGCGCAGACCTGTCGCAGCTTGCAAGCGGCAGGTTGAATGCAGTGCGCGAGACGCCGTCTCCGCGCGCCGAACTCCGCGTCATCTTCGATCGCCAATGAAAGCGCTCTACGACCTGCCTGCGCCGGCAAAACTCAACCTTTTCCTGCACATCACCGGGAGACGCAACGACGGCTACCACCTGCTCCAGTCCGTCTTCATGCTGATCGACTGGAGCGACACGCTGCACATGGAACTGCGCCATGACGGCATCGTTTCTCGAGAAGACCTCACCACGGCGCTACCGGCTGACGATCTGATCGTTCGCGCCGCGCGCGCACTCAAGGCACATGCGACGACGGACCTGGGCGTGCATATCGGCGTCGAGAAGCGCGTTCCGGCGCAGGCTGGCATGGGCGGAGGCTCATCCGATGCGGCAACCTGCCTGCTCGCGCTGAATCGGCTATGGAAACTGAACCTGCCGATTTCCACACTGGCGAAGATCGGGCTCTCGCTCGGCGCAGACGTGCCGTTTTTCCTCTGTGGACATAACGCATGGGTCGAGGGAATCGGCGAATCGATCACACCTGTCACATTGCCGCCAGCGCGCTTCGCCGTGGTCAAGCCGGAAGCCGGTCTGGACACCTCGTTAATTTTTTCTGCGCCTGATCTCGAACGCTCCACGCCGGCTGCTATAATTTCTGGCTTTGCTGCACACAGCGTAGCTGATGTAGAAGGTATCGCGAAAGCGATGGACGTGAACAAGCCCTATGGCTTCGGACACAACGACCTGCAGCCTGTTGCCCAGCGGCTTTGTCCCGCAGTGACCGACGCCATCGATTGGCTGGGTCGCGAAGGACTGAAAGCCCGGATGACCGGTTCGGGAAGTGCGGTTTTTTCGGTTCTGCCGACAATGCCGAGTTCATCCAGCAACCTTCTGCTTGCCGAGATCCCCAGGGGCTGGCAAGTTCGCGAGTGCAGCAATCTGGCTGTTCATCCTCTCGCAGGTTGGGCAGTTCAGTAGACCGATATCGGTTCGAGGCGCAAGCTTCGGACCCGTGTAGGGGAGTCGCCAAGCTGGTTAAGGCACTGGATTTTGATTCCAGCATGCAAAGGTTCGAATCCTTTCTCCCCTGCCAAAATTTCAGGTACAGCCTTCGGGCCGTACCTCCGGCTTCGCCGAACGTACCGGGCGTAGCGAAGACCACGAAAATACTGTCGACTCCCTGAAGGGTCTTTCCCATGCTGGACGCACACATGCAGGCCCAACACCCTGATTTCATGGTTTTCACCGGGAACGCCAATCCGGGTCTGGCGGCGGAGATTGCTCAAAATTTGGGCACCACGCTCGGCGCGGCCCGCGTGGGTCGTTTCTCCGATGGCGAAGTGACCGTCGAAATCAATCAGAACGTCCGGGCCCGCGATGTGTTCGTCGTCCAGTCGACCTGCGCGCCGACCAACGAAAATCTGATGGAACTGCTGATCATGGTCGATGCGCTCAAGCGCGCTTCGGCCGAGCGGATCAGCGCGGTCATCCCCTATTACGGTTACGCCCGTCAAGATCGTCGTCCGCGTTCGAGCCGCGTGCCGATTTCGGCCAAGGTCGTCGCCAACCTGCTGCAGACCGTCGGTGTTTCGCGCGTCCTCACGATGGACCTGCATGCCGACCAGATCCAGGGCTTCTTCGACATCCCGGTAGACAACATCTATGCATCGCCAGTCTTGCTCGGCGACCTCCGGGCGAAGAATTACGAAGACCTGATCGTGGTTTCGCCGGACGTCGGCGGCGTGGTTCGTGCCCGTGCACTGGCCAAGCAGCTCGGCACCGACCTCGCCATCATCGACAAGCGTCGTCCGAAAGCGAACGTGAGTGAAGTGATGAACGTGATCGGCGAGATCGACGGCCGCAACTGCGTGATCATGGACGACATGATCGACACCGCCGGCACGCTGGTGAAGGCGGCAGAAGTGCTCAAGGAGCGCGGCGCCAAGAAGGTCTACGCGTACTGCACGCACGCCATCTTCTCGGGTCCGGCCATCGAGCGCATCGCGCAGGGTCCGGCACTCGACGAAGTCGTCGTGACCAACACCATTCCCCTTTCCGACAGCGCGATGGCCTGCGGAAAGATCCGCCAGCTCTCCGTGGCACCGCTGATCGCCGAAACGATCCAGCGCATTGCCAAGGGCGAGTCGGTGATGAGTTTGTTCTCGGATCAGGACAACCTGTTCTGAGCAAAAAGCCAGCCTCTCAGCGCTCGAATGCGTGACGGGGCTATTTTGAAACCGGCGCCGCACTGGTCGCGGTCGGCGCTCAAGAAGCGATACGGCAGATCCGCCATCGCTCCAAGGAGTTAACTATGAAATTCGTCGCTTTTGAGCGCGCCAAGCAGGGCACGGGTGCGAGCCGCCGTCTCCGCATCTCGGGCAAGACCCCCGGCATCGTCTACGGTGGCGAAGCCGCACCGCAACTGATCGAAATCGATCACAACGCGCTGTGGCATGCCCTCAAGAAGGAAGCTTTCCACGCATCCGTCCTCGAGATGGACGTCGACGGCACCGTGAGCAAGGTTCTGCTGCGCGATGTGCAGTATCACCCGTTCCGCCAGCTGGTCCAGCACATCGATTTCCAGCGCGTCGATGCCCGCACCCGCATGACCATGAAGGTTCCGCTTCACTACAAGGGTGAAGAAGAGTCCGACGCCGTGAAGCTCGAACTGAACCTCGTCACGCACGTGATGACCGAACTCGAAGTGAACTGCCTGCCGTCCGAACTGCCTGAGTTCATCGAAGTCGATCTGTCCGGTCTCAAGAAGAACGGCACCGTGACGCTGAAGGACATCAAGCTGCCGCGCGGCGTGCGCTGGGTCAGCCACGGCAAGCAGAACCCGGTGCTCGCATCGGCAACGCCGCCAGCTGCCGAAGAAGTCGATCCGGCCGTCGAAGCTGCAGAAGCGGCTGCAGCTGCTGCTGCCGCACCGGCTGGCAAGGGTGGCAAGGGCGCTGCCGCGAAGACGCCAGCGGCCAAGACGCCTGCTGCCAAGACCCCGGCTGCGAAGAAGTAATTCTTCCCTCCGGTTTCTTGAACGGCCCGCCTCGTGCGGGCCGTTTTCATTGGTGCCGATAATTATTCCCATGATCAAGCTGTTTGTCGGGCTCGGTAATCCGGGCCCTGAATATGAGGCCACGCGGCATAACGCCGGTTTCTGGTGGATCGATGCGCTAGCCCGCGACCTCAAGGTTTCGCTCGTGCCCGAGCGGGCCTATCACGGCCTCGTGGCGCGCACGCAAATCGCCGGTCGCCCGGTCTGGCTGCTGGAACCGCAGACTTTCATGAATCTGTCTGGCAAGTCCGTGGCTGCGCTGGCGCGCTTCTTCAAGCTCGAACCGAGCGAGATTCTTGTCGTGCACGACGAACTCGATGTGGTGCCGGGCCAGGTCAAGCTCAAGTTCGGCGGTAGCCACGCCGGCCACAATGGCCTGCGCGATATTCACGCACAACTCGGTACGGCCGATTACTGGCGGCTGCGCGTCGGCATCGGACACCCAGGCGTCAAGTCCGAGGTCATCCATTGGGTTCTGAAGAAACCTCTCAAGGAACAGCGCGAGGCGATCGACGATGCCATCATCCGCACCCTGCACGCCGTGCCGGCGCTGCTGGCCGGCGAGATGGAGAAGGCAACGCTGCTGATCCACACGAGCAAACCGCCGAGGCCGAAACCGCCACGCCGGGAAACCGACGGTGGCGAAACACCACCGGCTGCAACATAGCCCTTCGCGACGCGACGGGGGAAAAAGAAGAATGAACCCGTCACCTCGCCTCCGCGCCGCGCTTGCCGCCTTTGTCTCCCTTGTCGCCACGACCCTGATTGCATCTCTCTGCGCTGCTTCGGCAAATGCTGCTTCCTCCAAGGAAGCTGCAAGGACCTGGCGTTGCGGCAATGCCTATTCTGATCAACCTTGCGAAGGCGGCAGACGGATCGACACTGCCGACCCGCGCAGCGCAGAGAACCAGCGCGCCGCCGAAGCAGCGACATTGCGCATCGAGCGCAAGGCAGACGCCATGGCACGCGAACGGATGCAGCTGGAGAATTCGGCGGCCGGACGCGGCAGCGTCAGCATCATTGCCGACCCGCGTGTCGCGGCACGCAAGGAGCGCCTCGCGCTGCAAGCGGCACAAAGAAAAATCGATCGGGAAGACGAAGCCCGGCGCAAGCCCCGCACCGTTCACGACAAACGAGTAAAGGTCAAGCCGGCGAGCTAGTCGCGTCGTGCGCGACGGTTTTTTCTGCCTTGAGGCGCAGGTACTTCTCGTACAGCGTCTCGCGCGTTTCCACATGGTCAGGGCTTACCGGAATACACGCCACCGGACATATCTGAACGCACTGCGGCTCATCGAAATGGCCAACGCATTCGGTGCACTTCTTCGGGTCGATCTCGTAGATTTCGACACCCATGTAGATCGCGTCGTTCGGGCATTCGGGCTCGCACACGTCGCAGTTGATGCATTCGTCGGTGATCATGAGGGCCATGCCCGATTATCGGTCCTGGGCACGGATGCTGCTTCTTCCCGGGTTATGCTGCGCTTCGCCCCATGAGCCTCTTCATTTTCAAGCGCTTTGCGACGCTGATCGGCACCCTGATTGGCGCTTCGATCATCGTTTTCCTGGTCCTCGAAATCCTGCCCGGCAATGCTGCGCAGTTGATGCTGGGGCCCGATGCCGCACCCGATGCCGTCGCCGCGCTCGCCGTCAAGCTCGGCCTCGACCAGCCGGCCTGGACGCGCTACTGGCACTGGGTCGGCGGCATGCTGACCGGCAATCTCGGCGACAGCTATGCGTACAGCTCGCCGGTGCTCGACCTGATCCTCGAGCGCCTCGCGCTCACCGTGCCGCTGGCGCTGATGGCGATGGCGCTGACCACCGTGCTGGCGCTTCTCGTCGGCGTGACGGCTGCGGCACGCCACAACAAGCTCGGTGACGTCGGACTGATGAGCATG
Source organism: Variovorax glucosi (assembly GCF_051216695.1). NCBI lineage: Bacteria > Pseudomonadati > Pseudomonadota > Betaproteobacteria > Burkholderiales > Comamonadaceae > Variovorax > Variovorax glucosi. The sequence continues at coordinate 462,477 of NZ_JBPJZE010000004.1, read as the reverse complement.
ACGCAGGTAGGCATCGCGATCCCGAATTTCTGGTTCGCGATCCTGCTGATCCTGGTGTTCTCGGTGCAGCTCAAATGGTTCTCTGCCGGCGGTTTCGATGGCTGGGGCGAAGGCATATTCGCCGGCCTCAAATCGCTGCTGCTGCCGGCGCTCTCGCTGGCAGTCGTGCAGGCGGCGATCCTCGCGCGCATCACGCGCTCTGCGGTGCTCGAGGTGATGCGAGAAGAATTCGTCCGCACTGCGCGAGCCAAGGGCGTTTCGCGGCGCGCCGTTCTGTGGACGCACGTGCTGCGCAACGCGATGATCCCGGTCATCACGGTGATGGGCATGCAGTTCTCCGAGCTGCTCGCCGGAACGATCGTGGTGGAAAACGTGTTCTATCTGCCGGGACTCGGCCGGCTGATCTTTCAGGCGATCAGCAACCGCGATCTGGTCGTGGTGCGCAATTGCGTGATGCTGCTGGCGGCAATGGTTGTCATCGTCAATTTCATCGTGGACGTGCTTTATGCCGTCATAGACCCTCGCATCAAGGCGTCCGACATATGAGCGCCCTCCCCGTCTTGGCGCCGAGCGGCGCCGCGCTCAAACTCCCTGGCTTCTGGCACCGCGCACTGCGCCACCGCAGCTTCGCCATCGGCGCCGTGCTCACGCTGTTGCTGGTGCTCGCCGCGACCGTGTCTCTGATCTGGACGCCGTGGTCGCCTTACGAAATGGACATGCCGAGCAAGATGCAGCCGCCAAGCTGGTCGCACTGGCTCGGGACCGACAGCTTCGGGCGAGATGTCGCTTCGCTGTTGCTGGTTGGCGCGCGGGCGTCGATCCTGGTCGGCGTGATCGCGGTCGGCATAGGACTGGTCGTCGGTACAGGGCTCGGCCTGCTGGCTGCGGCGCGGCGCGGCTGGGTCGAGGAAGCGATCATGCGGCTCTCGGACTTCTCGCTCGCGTTCCCGGCGATCCTGTCGGCCATCATGATGACGGCGGTCTTCGGGCCGGGCATCGTGAACGCGATCGTCGCGATCGGCATCTACAACATCCCGACCTTCGCGCGCATCACCCGCGCATCGGCCAACGCGATCTGGTCGCGCGAGTACATCGCCGCGGCGCGCGCCTGCGGCAAGGGCGCGTTCTCGATCACTTTCCAGCATGTGCTGCCGAACATTTCCGCAGTGCTGATCGTGCAGATCACGATCCGCTTCGCCATTGCTATCCTGGCCGAGGCGGCGCTGTCATACCTCGGGCTCGGCACGCAGCCGCCGCAACCGTCGTGGGGACGCATGCTGAGCGAGGCGCAGACGCTGATGTTCCAGGCGCCGCTGCTTGCCGTGTTTCCGGGCGTGGCGATCGCGCTCGCGGTGCTCGGGCTGAACCTGCTCGGCGACGGTCTGCGCGACCTGCTCGACCCGCGCCTGGCAAGGGCACGCTGAACCATGCCACTCCTCCAAGTCGAAGACCTCCACATCCGCCTGCAGACGCAGCGCGGCCCGGCCGATGCGGTGCGCGACATCGGCTTCGCGCTGGAGCGCGGCGAGACGCTGGGCATCGTCGGCGAATCGGGCTGCGGCAAGTCGATCACGGTGCAGTCGCTGATGGGGCTGCTGCCTTCGAGCGCTCAGGTGGGCGGCAGCATCCGTTTCGACGGCACAGAACTGGTCGGCCTGGACGAGCGCGCGATGTGCAAAATTCGCGGCAACCGCATCGGCATGATTTTTCAGGAGCCGATGACGGCGCTGAACCCGGTCCACACGGTGGCGCGACAGGTCGGCGAACCGCTGCGGCTGCATCGCGGGCTGACCGGCGCTGCTGCGCGCAAGGAAGTGCTGGCGCTGCTGGAGCGGGTCGGCATTCCGGATGCCGCTTCGCGCCTGGACGCCTATCCGCACCAGTTCTCCGGCGGGCAGCGGCAGCGCATCGGCATCGCGATGGCGCTGGCCTGCGGACCCGACCTGCTGATCGCAGACGAACCGACGACCGCGCTCGACGTCACGATCCAGAAGCAGATCCTCGACCTCATCAAGAACTTGGTCGCCGAGCGCGGCATGGCGCTGATCCTGATCTCGCACGACCTGGGCGTGATCGCCAACACGGTGTCGCGGATGCTGGTGATGTACGGCGGCACGGTGGTCGAGAGCGGTCCGACCGCAACGGTTTTCGCAGAGCGCGCACATCCGTACACGCAAGGGCTTTTCGCGGCCCGGCCGGTGCTGGGCGCGCCGCGCGGTGGGCGGCTCGCGACGATCCGTGGCAGCGTGCCGGAACTGATGGACATGCCGCCGGGCTGCCCGTTCGCAGGACGTTGCGCCTTCACCATCGACGCTTGCGAAACCACGCGACCGCCGGCCGTCTTGCTGCCGAACGACCACGTCGTGCGCTGCATCCGGCTCGACGACGTCGCCGCAGCGCAGAGGTCGTCAGCATGACCGCGAACATCGCGCCGCTGCTGCAGGTCACCGACCTGGTCCGCCACTATCCGATGCCTCGCGAATCGCTGTTAGGCCCGGTGAATACCGTGAAGGCGCTGAACGGCGTGAGCTTCACCGTCGAGGCAGGTCGCAGTCTGGGCATCGTCGGCGAATCGGGTTCGGGCAAATCGACCATCGCGCGCCTCGTGATGGCGCTCGACAAACCGACTTCCGGCAGTGTGCAAATGCTCGGGCGCAATCTGCACAAGATTTCGACTTCCGAACTGCGTACCGCGCGACGCGATTTCCAGATGGTGTTCCAGGACCCGTACGGCTCGCTCGATCCGCGGCAGACGGTGGCGCGCATCGTTGCCGAGCCGCTCGAAGCGCTGGCCGGAAGCAGTCGCTCCGAACAGCGCGAGCGCGCCTCCGAGTCGCTATCGGCCGTCGGGCTGCGCACCACCGATCTCGACAAATACCCGCACGAATTCTCCGGCGGCCAGCGCCAGCGCATCGCCATCGCGCGGGCATTGATCACGCGACCCAAACTGATCGTCGCCGACGAACCGGTCAGCGCACTCGACGTGTCGGTCCAGGCGCAGGTGCTCAACCTGATGCAGGATCTGCAGCAGCAGTTCGGCATCAGCTATCTTCTGATCAGCCACGATCTCGCCGTGGTGAACCATCTGTGCGACGACGTGGCCGTGGTGCTGAAGGGCAAGATCGTCGAACAAGGCCCGCCGGAGCGGCTGTTCCGAGACGCGCAGCACCCATACACGCGAAGCCTGCTCGACGCCGTGCCGCACATGCCGACGACATCGAAAACGCTGGCAATGGCGCGAACCTGAATTCCAACCTGGAGATTTTTCGAATGCTGAATCGCCGCACCCTCCTCGCCACCGGCAGCGCCGCCGTGGCGCTGGCCTCGCCGCTCGCCGCCCTGGCGCAGAACCGCAAAGACGCCATCGTGCTGGGCATGACGCTGGAGCCGACCGGGCTCGACCCTACGACCAGCGCTGCAGCGTCGATCTCCGAAGTCACGCTCTACAACATCTACGAGACGCTCACCAAGATCAACGAGAACGGCAGCGTGACGCCGCTGCTGGCCGAGAGCTGGGACGTGTCGCCCGACCTCAAGACCTACACCTTCCGCCTGCGCAAGGGGGTGAAGTTCCAGAACGGCGAGCCGTTCAATGCGCAGACCGTGAAGTTCAGCTTCGAGCGCGCCGGCAGCGACAAGAGCACCAACAAGGACAAGCGCACCTTCGCCAGCATCGGCGTGCAGGTGATCGACGACTACACCGTGGTCCTGCTGACCAAGGAAATCGACCCGGACTTCCCGTTCGCGCTCGGTCAGGCGACGGCCGTCATCGTCGAGCCCAAGAGCGCCGACACCAACGCCGCCAAGCCGGTCGGTACCGGTCCGTACAAGCTGGATGCTTACAACAAGGGCGCGTCGCTGGTGCTCGGCAAGTGGGCCGAATACCGCAACCCGGGCCAGGCGAAGATCGCCAAGGTCACCTTCCGCTTCATCTCGGACGCCGCTGCGCAGGCCGCGTCGCTGATGGCCGGCGACGTCGACGTATTCCCGCGCGCCGGCACGCGCATCGTGGCGCAGTTCAAGGGCAATCCGCAGTTCCAGGTGATCCTGGCCGGCTCGCGCGCCAAGACGATCCTGGCGATCAACAACGCGAAGAAGCCGCTCGACGACGTGCGCGTGCGCCGTGCCATCCTCGCAGCCATCGACCGCAAGGCGATCGTCGAAGGTGCGGCGGACGGCTTCGGCACGCCGATCGGCAGCCATTACGTGCCGGGCGCGGCGGGTTTCATCGACACGACCGCGATCAATCCGTTCGACGTCGAGAAGGCGAAGAAGCTTCTGGCCGAAGCCGGCGTCAAGTTGCCGCTCGAACTCACGCTGACGCTGCCGCCGCCGCCGTATGCGCGCCAGGGCGGCGAGATGATCGTCGCGCAGCTCGCCAAGATCGGCATCGTGGTGAAGGTGCAGAACGTCGAGTGGGCACAGTGGCTGAGCGGCACCTACGGCGCGAAGAATTACGACCTGTCGCTGATCTCGCACGTCGAGCCCTTCGACATCGGCAACTACGCGAAGTCCGATTACTACTGGGGCTACCAGTCGAAACCCTTCGTCGCGCTGTACGACAAGATCAAGAACACGTCGAACGCCACCGAGCGCAACAAGCTGCTCGGCGATGCGCAGAAGATGCTGGCGGAGGATGCGGCCAACGGCTTCCTGTACCAGCCTCAATTCCCGACCATCGCGAAGAAGAATGTGAAAGGTCTCTGGAAGGAGCTGCCGATCTTCGCGAACGATCTCTCGGCGCTGTCCTGGTCCTGAGCGTGGCTGGCTGACACCATGACGATCGACGCACTCGGCAATCCGGTCACGCTGGTCGATCCGGCTGCGCTGGCCGCCGTCGACGCATTTGTCGGAGGGTTCATTTCCTGCGAAGCGCGGGCCGCCGATGTGCTTGCAGCCGCCGAAGATCGCAGTCCGCTAGTGCAAGCGTACTGCGCCGCGCTGCACATGTTCTCCGAGTCGCGCGAGGGTGCGCCCGAAGCGCGACGCTTCATCGACCGCGCGCAGGTCGGCGCGTTCCGCACGACCACACGAGAACAGCGTTTCATCGCCGCCGTCTCCGCATGGATCGACGGCGACGTTGCCGGCGCCATCGCGCTGCATCAGGAACAGGCACGCGAACATCCGCGCGACCTCGTCTCGGTCAAGCTCGGCCAGTACCACTGCTTCAACACCGGCGACTGTCCCGGCATGCTGCGGCTTGCGCTGTCTGCGCTGCCCGCCGCTGCCGACGTGCCCTACATGCACGGTATGGCCGCGTTCGGCTACGAGCAATGCCACCTGATGCGCGACGCCGAGGCCAGCGCGCGCAATGCGGTCGGCATGTGCCGGAAGGAGCCGTGGGCGCATCACGCCCTGGGCCACGTGATGCTGACCGAAGGCCGGCTCGCCGAGGGCCTGGATTTCATGCGCGGCGTGAGCGACACATGGACCGGCCTGAACTCGTTCATGGTCACGCACAACTGGTGGCATGTGGCGCTGTTCCTGATCGACCTCGGCCGCGACGACGAGGCGCTCGCCGTGTACGACGACCACGTGTGGGGCGTTGCCAAGGACTATTCGCAGGACCAGATCGGCGCGGTGTCGTTGCTGGCGCGCTTCGAGCTGTCGGGCATCGATGTCGGTACGCGCTGGGACGATGTGGCGCAGCGGCTGACGAATCGGCTGGACGACCATGTGCTGCCGTTCCTCGACCTGCAATATCTCTACGGACTCGCGCGCGCCGGCCGACCCGAAGCCGACACGCTGCTGCGGAACATCGAAACCTTCGCCGCGCAGGCGCCTGCCGCGACGCGCCCCGCGTGGGAGCGCGTCTGCGTGCCGGCAGCGAACGGCCTGCTAGCACATGCGCGCGGCGATTTCGTTGCTGCCGTCGAAGGGCTCGGCACGGCGCTTCCCAGACTGATCGAAATCGGCGGCAGCCATGCGCAGCGCGATCTGTTCGATCAGGTGTATCTCGATGCGCTCGTGCGTGCCGGCACTGAGCGCACGCTGGCGGCGGCGCAGGGAATTCTTCAGCAGCAGCTCAACGGGCAGCCGGAGTCGCTGCGGTTGCGCCGGCAGACCGGGGCTGTGTACGGCGCGTTGGGGCTGGATGCACTGGCTTGAGATGCCAGGCACGACCGCACGGTGCCGCCTCTACTTCTTCTCGAGATGCCGCCGCTGGTCGTACACCGGCTGCGGCGGCAGGTCGGCCAGATGGCGCGTGTCGGCCCAATAAAGAATTTCGATCTCCGTCGGCTTTTCCGAATTCGCCAGCCGGATGCGGTTGATGCCCGCATTCGGAATGTCGCTCTGCCGCGGCCCGTTCAGGCCCAGCCCGTGCGCGGTGCGCCAGACCATGTCCAGCACGCCGCCGTGCGTGACGACCAGCAGGTTCTTCCCGGCATGCGCGGCCGCAATCGCGCCCAGCGCGCCGATCACGCGCGCATGGAACTGCCGCGCCGACTCGCCTTCGGGCATCGCGTGGTCTTCCCGAAATTCCAGCCAGTCTTCCCAGGCGCGCGGATGCAACTGCCGGATGTCCTCGGCCCGCAATCCCTCGACGACACCGAAATGCTGCTCGCGCAGTCCGGCCTGCGTCACCACCTTCAGCCCGAGCTGCTGCGCCGCCGGGGCTGCGGTCTGCTGCGCGCGCATCAGGTCGCTGCTGAACGCATGGTCGACCGCTTCGCCGGCCAGCCGGAGACCGACCCGACGCGCCTGCTCGTGGCCGGCATCGTTGAGCGGAATGTCGACGTGGCCCTGGAAGCGCAGTTCGCGGTTCCAGGCGGTTTCGCCGTGCCGGACAAGAATGATTTCAGTTGCGTTCGGTATGGACATGCTTCGGGATTGTCCTCGCTGAAAATGTAAATATGTCTTCAACGCCCCAACTCGTCTTTCTGCCCGGTCTCGCCTGCGACGCACGCATCTGGCAATCGCAGCTGGCCGCCGTCGCCGGCCTTCCCTTTCCGCTGAAAACAAGCGTCACCGACGCCCACACGCGCCACGACCGCGCCGAAGCAATGGCGACCGCCGTATTGGCCGAACACGATGGGCCACTGATCCTCTGCGGCGCGTCGATGGGCGGCATGGTCGCGATGGAAGCGGCGCGACAAGCGCCGGATCGCATCGTCGGGCTGGGCCTGTTCGGCACCAATCCGCGGCCGGAGACACCGGAGATGTTCAAGCTGCGCGAATCGGCCATCGGCCTGTTCGAGCGCGGCGACGCGCGCGAGCTGATCGAATTCAACGCCGTGTTCGCCTTTCATCCCGCGCAGGCCGCCGACAAGGCGCTGCTGCGTCGCTATGTGGAACTGGTGCTGGACGCAGGCGTCGAGCAGTTGATACGCCAGAACCGCGCCGTGATGCACCGGCCCGACGCGCGCAAGCATCTGCCGTCGCTGCGCTGTCCGGTGCTGGTCCTGTGCGGCGACGGCGACCGGCTGACGGCGCCCGACTGCTCGCAGGACATCGCCGATCTCGTGCCGCAGGCGGAACTGCACTTCCTGCCGCAATGCGGTCACATGCTGACGATGGAAAAGCCGGCGCTGGTGAACGCGGCGCTGGTCGACTGGCTGAGCCGCCTGGATGCGCTGAAGCGTTAGGCCCCGGTCGCCATGATGGCGATGCCTTCGCGCTCCAGCGTCTCGCGGATGCGGCGCGCAAAAGCCAGCGCATGGGCACCGTCGCCGTGCAGACACACGCTCTGCGCATTGACCGAAACCACGCTGCCGTCGACGGCAGTGACCCGGTGGTCGCGCACCAGCGACAGCGTCTGCGCCAGCGATTGGTCCTCGTCGACGATCAGCGCATTCGGCTGGCTGCGCGGCACCAGACTGCCGTCGGGCATGTAGCCGCGGTCGGCGAAGACTTCCTCGACCGGTTTGAGCCCAGCGCGCTCGGCGGCGCCGATCATGCCGCTGCCGGCCAGCCCGAAGAAGCGCAGGCCCGGGTCGAAACGCCGCACCGCTTCGCACAGCGCCTCGGCAAGCTCGGGCTCCTTCACCGCCTGGTTGTAGAGCGCACCGTGCGGCTTGACGTGCGCCAGCGTACCGCCCTCGGACCTGACGATGGCCGCCAGCGCGCCGATCTGATAAAGCATGCCGTCGATGACTTCCTGCACCGGCAGGTTCATGGTGCTGCGGCCGAAATTGGCGCGGTCGGGGAAACTCGGATGCGCGCCGATGGCGACGTGGTTGTCGATGGCCCAGCGCACGCACTGGCGCATGGTCGACGCGTCGCCGGCATGCCAGCCGCAGGCGATGTTGGCCGAGCTGACGAGCCCGAGCAGCGCTTCGTCGCTGCCGGCGCCTTCGCCGAGGTCGGCGTTCAGGTCAATCTGCATGGGTTGCTCCTTCGATGATCGGCCAGCCGGCCGCTTTCAAGCCTTGCAGGACTTGCGCCAGGTAGCGCTGCTGCGCTTCCCATGCCGCGAGCGCAGCGGTCGTATCGACCCGCACCATCCGCAACTGTCCGCCGAGCGGCGCCTGCGCCAGCTTCCAGAGATCGGCCCGGATCACCACGCCGATGCGCGGATAGCCGCCCGTCGTCTGCGCATCGCCCATCAGGATGATCGGCTGGCCCGACGGCGGCACCTGCACCGTGCCGGGAATGACGCCCGACGAGAGCATGTCGACCTTGTTCGTGCGCTGCAGCGAAACGCCCATGTCGACCGCCTCCAGCCGGCTTCCCATGCGGTTGCTCTGCGGCGTGATGCGCCAGGGCGCCGAATACCACGCGGTCTGCGCCTCGGGCGTGAACTGATGGAATTCCGGGCCGGGCATCACGCGCAGCGGGATTGCGTCGCCGAAGTCTTCGCCATCGTCGCCGGCACCGAACAGCGAGTCGCTTTTCTTCCTGCCCTCGATGTCCCATTCGGGTCCGCGCAGGCCGAATGCGCGGCGCGCGCGCTGCGTTGCGTCGAGCGTCGTTGCGCCCAACGGCAACCTGTCGCCTTTCTTCAGCGCGCGACCCTGATGTCCGCCGAAGCCGGCCTTCAGATCGGTACTGCGCGAGCCGAGCATCGGCGGCACGTCGATGCCGCCGGCCACGGCCAGCCAGGTGCGCAGCGAGCGTTTGTCTGCGGCAGCGCCGGCGAGCGTCAGCGTCTGGCCGGCGGAAACTGGAACGCTCCAGTTCGGGAACAGCGGCAAGCCGTCCAGCCGCGCGCCGAAATCGCCGCCGGTCAGCGCGATCCGCGTCGCGGTCTCGAAGCGCAGCGTGCAGCCGCCCATCGTGAGTTCGAGCCCTGCGGCGGACTCGGCATTGCCGACCAGCCGGTTGGCCAGCGACATCGCCAGCGCGTCCAGCGCACCGCCAGGACAGATACCGCGCTGGCGAAGTCCGTGGCGACCGAGGTCCTGCACCGAGGCCAGCAGGCCGGGTTTGGCGACGACGATCATGCGTCGATGCTCTCGATGACGAATCGCACCCGGTCGCCCGGTCGCAGCAGGGTCGGTTCAGCCGCCTGCGGATCGAACATCGCGAGCGGCGTGCGGCCGATCAGCTGCCAGCCGCCCGGCGACACCAGCGGATAGACGCCGGTCTGCGAACCGCCGATGCCGACCGAGCGCGCGGGCACCGCCGAACGCGGCTCCGCGCGGCGCGGCGTCGCGAGTTCCGGCGGCAATCCACCGAGGAAGCCGAAACCGGGCAGGAAACCGAGCAGGTAGACGACGTATTCGGCGTCCGAATGGCGACGCACAACTTCTTCGGCAGAAAGACCCGTGTGCGCGGCGACATCCGCCAGATCGGGACCGTCGACGCCGCCATAGGCGACCGGAATCTCGATGGTGCGGGCATCGCGCTCGTCCTCCGGCACTGCGAGTTGCGGCCAGGCGGTCAGCACCTGGATTTCGAGTTCGGTCGCATCGATCAGCCGCGGGTCGTACATCAGCGTGAGGTTGTTCATGCCGGGCAGGACTTCATGCACGGCCGGCCATTGCAGCGCCTCGGTGGCAAGCGCCCAGATCTGCCGCTGCTGCGCCAGCGTGGCGGGCGGCGGCAACTCGCACATCAGCGCGGCGTCGCCCAGCGAATGCAGCCGAGGTAAAAGTGCGGAAGGTGTAGAAGGTGCGCGGGGCACTATTCGCGTCCCAGGCTGCGCACCTTGGCAACTAGCTTTTCCTGCACGTAGGGCGAGACGAACTTGTCGATCTCGCCGCCGAGCATCGCGATCTCGCGCACGAAGGTGCTGGAGATGAACTGGTATTTGTCGCTCGGCGTGAGAAACACGGTCTCGACATCGGGCATCAGCGAGCGGTTCATGCCTGCGAGCTGGAATTCGTAGTCGAAGTCGGTGACCGCGCGCAGGCCGCGCACCATCGCCTTGCCGCCGCGCGACACGACGAAGTCGCGCAGCAGGCCGGAAAAGCTTTCGACAGTCACGCTCGCGCTGTAGGGCTTGACGGCCTGATTGACCATGTCGATGCGCTCGTGCAGCGGAAACAGCGCCTTTTTGTGATGACCCGCAGCCACCGCGACGATCACATGCGAGAAAAGCTGCGTTGCGCGCCGGACCACGTCTTCGTGGCCGAGCGTCATGGGATCGAATGTGCCGGGGTAAACCGCGATCACGTTGGACATCGTTCGGACTCCTCGTTGGGCCATCGCGGCCGTGCTGATTCGAATCTGTCCAATTATGCAGTTGGGCTGTCCGGCGCCGGAGCAGCTTCAGCAGCTTCGGCCGGAAGCGCCGGTGCTGCCGGTGCATCGAGCGGCCGCAGCAGATGCGCGTGCACTGCGCCGGCCTTCAGGTAACGGTAGACCTGCAGGCCCAGCGGCGCGAGTTCCTCGTCGGTCCAGACGCGCGGCGCTTCGAGATAGACGGCGCCGTCCGGATGCAGAGCGCGGGCGGCGGCACGCAATGCGGGTTCGTAGATGGCGGGCGATTCGAACGGCGGATCGAGCAGCACCAGATGCACGCTGCCTGACACCGCGCGCTCGACCGCCGTGACGCCGTTGCCGCGCTCGATGCGCACCATCTCGGCCTTGAGCTTTGTCTTGGCCTTGTGCAGTTGCACGACCAGATCGCTCTCCTGCTCGCAGAGCAGCACCGATGTCGCACCGCGCGACGCCGCTTCGAGCCCCAGCGCGCCGGTGCCGGCGAATGCATCGATGACCTGCCATCCGGGAAGTTCGCCGCCGCCGACGCCGGCGATGCTGGCAAGCCAGTTGAACAGCGTCTCGCGGACGCGGTCGGGTGTCGGGCGGAGACCGGGTTTGTCGGCGACGGCGAGGCGCGTGCGCTTCCACTGGCCACCGATGATGCGCACTTCGTGCGGGCGCTTGTCCTTGTGGGACGGCTGCTTGGCTTTGGGGGGAGAAACCTTCTTCATGCGCCCGAGCTTAGCCTGCAAGCTCAGGGCTTTCCGCCCACCACCACCGTCACCATGCGTTCGGGCTGCAGCTTGCGCGCGAAAGCCGCCTTGATGTCCGCCGCCGTGACGGCATTCATGCGCGCCGTCCAGGTGTCGAGATAGTCCAGCGGCAGGTCGTTCCAGGCGATGTTCGCGACGTTGCCCAGCAGCTTGGCATTGCTGTCGAGCAGCAGCGGAAAGCCGCCGATCAGGTTGTCCTTGGCCGCCTTGAGCTCCGCTGGCGTCGGTCCTTCGGCGACGAATTTCGCCAGCACTTCGCGCGAAACCTTCACCGCCGCCGCAGCCTGGTCGGGCCGGGTCTGAAAAGCAACGCGGAAGGCGCCGGCCTGCAACCCCGGCGAGAACCCGCTGTAGACGCTGTAGGCCAGGCCGCGCTTCTCGCGCACCTCGTTCATCAGCCGCGACACGAAACCGCCGCCGCCGAGAACGTAGTTGCCCAGCGTCATCGCGAAATGATCCGGGTCGCGCCGCACATAGCCGGGCTGGCCGACGATGACATGCGCCTGCGCCGAATCGAACGGCACGTTTTCTTCAGCCGGTGCGGTGAGCGCGGCGACTTCCGGCACGGCGGGCAACGGCTCGCAAGCGGTCGTTGCGGGCAGGCGCGACAGCAGCTGCGTGGCGATCGCCTCGGCCTGCGCCCGCGTCACGGCGCCGACGATGCTGAGCTTGGCGCGGCACGGCTGGATCAGACGCTCGTAACGCGTGCGCATCGCGGCGACGTCGATGGCCGCCAATGTCGCTTCGGTGGTTTCCTGGCCGAGCGGCTGGCTGCCGTAGACCAGCTTGGCGAATGTGCGGCCGGCGACCGTCGCAGGCCTGGTGTTCGCTTCCTTGATCGCAGCGTTGATCTGCTGGCGCTCGCGTTCCCAGATGTCGGCCGGGAACGACGGCTCGCCGATTTCGCGCGAAGCGAGCGCGACGGCCTTGCCGAGCAGCGCCGGGTCGGCCAGCGAACGCAGCGAGAAGCTGATGCGCTCCGAACCCGCCCCGGCATTGAAGCTGGCGCCGAGATCGGCCCAGGCTTCGCCGAGCGCGTTCTCGTCGAGCGCCGGCTCGCCGCCGCTGGCGCGAACGCCCTTCTCGACCATCGACGCGCTCACGCCGGCCAGACCGGCCTGCGCGGCCGGATCGCGACGGCTGCCGGCGTCGAAGTCGACCTGCACATCGACGATGGGCAGCGCATCGGTCGCTGCAAGGTAGATCCTGGCGCCGTTGGCGAGCGTCCAGTGCTGGATCGGAATGGCTGCGTGGGCGCCGAGGCCCGTCAACAAGGCCGCGCAGGCGGCGAAAGCGAGGCCGGTTTTCTTCAGGGACAACATGATGGGTCGGTTCTTTCGGTCAGCGCATGGCGCCGGCTGCGCCTTCGGACGGCGGCGGGCGGCGTTTCTTGGTCGGGTCGAGCGGAAGCGGACGAAGCGTGGCGACGGTGAGCTGGTCGTCGCCGAAATACTTGCCGGCCACCGACTTCACCTGTTCGGCCGTCACGGCTTGCAGTTTGGCGATCAGCCGCGCGCTGGCATCCAGCGGCAGGCCCTGAATCCAGTTCGCCCCCAACTCGCGCGCCTGCGACATCACCGAATCGAGCTTGTAGGTCTGGCTTGCCACCCATTGCGTCTTGACGCGCGCCAGCTCGGCAGCGCCGACGCCGTCCTTTGCCACACGGGCGACTTCCGCGCGCAATGCAGCTTCGACCGCTTCGGCCGTCTTGCCGGCAGCAGGCACGCCTTCGAGCTCGAACAGCTGAAGACCGCGCGATGCGAGACCGCCGTACGAACCGGCGGAATCGGCGACGCGATCCGGCCCCTGCGTCAGCGCGCGGTCGAGCCGGGCGCCAGGATAGCCGTCGAGCAACGCCGACAGCACGACCAGCGCGAGCGCATCGTCGCTCTCCGTATTGCCGGTGCCCGCCGCTGCGGAAAGGCTGGCCGGATCGAACTTCGGCGCGCGGAACGCCAGCGCCACATAGGCCTGCTCGGCCGGCGCCTTGAACTCGATGCGCCGGATGCCGCGCTGCTCCGGCTCCTCGCGCGGCTTGCGCGCCGGCACGGCGCCCGACGGTATGCGCCCGTAGGTCGATTCGGCCAGCGCGCGCACCTTGTCGACATCGACATCGCCGGCCACCACGACCACCGCGTTGGCGGGAACGTACCAGCGGCGATGGAAATCGCGCACGTCGTCGGGCGTCATGGCGTCGAGATCGCTCATCCAGCCGACGATCGGCCGGTGGTATGGCGAAGCGATGAACACGGCCGCGTTCTGTTGCTCGCCGAGCAGCGCGCGCGGCTGGTCTTCGGTGCGCAGGCGGCGCTCTTCCTTGATGACCTCGATCTCGCGCTTGAATTCGTCGTCCGGCCACTGGTTGTTGGCGAAACGGTCGGATTCCAGCTTCATGACGTCGGGCAGTTTCGCCGACGGAATCTGCTGGTAATAGCCGGTGTAGTCGCGGGTGGTGAAGGCGTTTTCCTGACCGCCGAGCGCCGCCACCTGGCGCGAGAACTCACCCGGCTTTAGCCGCTTGCTGCCCTTGAACATCATGTGTTCGAGCGCGTGCGCGACGCCGGAAGTGCCGTCGACCTCGTCGATCGAGCCGACGCGCACCCAGACCATGTTGACTGCGGTCGGCGAACGGCGGTCGGGCTGCACGATCAACGTCATGCCGTTGGCGAGCGTGAACTGCTGCGCACGGACCGGGCTGGCAGTGCCGGGCGGCGTAACGGCCATGGACGCCGTGGAAGGCGATGTCGGCGTCGGGGAAGTTTGCGAGAAAGCGGGCGATGCACAGAACGCCAGAAGCGCAATGGCCGTCGCTACGCCGGACGCCGTACGGCGATGCAGGGGGTGTTTCATAGAATGGGTCGGATTGTAAAAAAGCACCGATGTTCAGTTTCTTCAAGAAAAAACCACAGCCCGATACGACAGCAGCCCCGCCGGCACCGGCTGCGGATTCTGCTTCACCGGTTGTAGCCCCTGTCGCATCCCCGGCAACTCCGCCCGCCGAGCCGGCGCGGTCGAAGTTCTCGCCTGCCAGCTGGTTCCAGACGCCGGAGGTTCCACCGACACCGGTCGCGCCTGTGGCGCGCCCTCCCGCGTCGACCGTCGCCTCGACCGAGCTGGAACGCAAAGGCTGGATGGACAAGCTCAAGACCGGCCTGCGCAAGACCGGCACCGGCATCCAGGCCGTGTTCGTCAACGCGCAGATCGACGACGCGCTGTACGAAGAGCTGGAAACCGCACTGCTGATGGCCGACACCGGCGTCAAGGCAACCGAATTCCTGCTCGAGGACCTCCGCCGCCGCGTCAAGTCCCAGATGCCGCGCGATGCGCAGCAGGTGCGCGTGCTGTTGGCGGACGCCGTCGCAGATTTGCTGAAGCCGCTGGAAAAGCCGCTGGTCATCGGCAAATTCATGCCGACCGTGATCATGGTCGCGGGCGTCAACGGCGCCGGCAAGACCACCTCCATCGGCAAGCTGACCAAGCATCTGGCGACCGAAGGCGCATCGGTGCTGCTGGCCGCCGCCGACACATTCCGTGCTGCAGCCCGCGAACAGTTGCTGATCTGGGCCGACCGCAACACGGTGGAAATCGTCAGCAACGCAGGCGGCGACCCGTCCGCCGTCAGCTTCGACGCGGTGCAGGCCGGCAAGGCACGCCGCAAGGACGTGGTGCTGGTAGACACCGCCGGCCGCCTGCCGACGCAGCTGCATCTCATGGACGAGCTCAAGAAGATCAAGCGCACGGTGACCAAGGCGGACGCCACGGCGCCGCACGAGGTGCTGCTGGTGATCGACGGCAACACCGGACAAAACGCGCTGTCGCAGGTGAAGTCCTTCGACGAAGCACTCGGCCTGACCGGGCTGATCGTCACCAAGCTCGACGGCACCGCCAAGGGCGGCGTGCTCTGCGCCATCGCCCGCGAACGGCCGATTCCGGTGTATTTCATCGGCGTCGGCGAAAAGCTGGAAGATCTGGAAACCTTCAATGCGCGCGAGTTCGCGCAGGCGCTGCTGGGCTGATAGCTGGACTGTTATCTGGAGAACTTCATGTCGATCGATGCATCCCTGATTTCCGTCTTCGCGCCGACCGGCACGCTGCGCGCTTCCATCAATCGTGGCAATCCGATCCTGGTGAACAAGGATTCGGCCGGCGGTGAACCGACCGGCGTGTCGATCGACCTGGCCCGCGGTTTCGCGGAGCGTCTGGGCGTGCCGATGGAGCTGGTTGTCTTCGACTCTGCCGGCAAGTCGGTGGACGCCGTCACCGATGAAAAGGCCGACATCGGCTTCTTCGCGATCGATCCGCTGCGAGGCGCGGGCATCGCTTTCACCGCGCCCTATGTGCTCATCGAGGGCGCGTATCTGGTCCGGCAGGATTCGCCGTTGCAGGACAACGCCGAAGTCGACCGCGCAGGGCGCCGCATCGTGGTCGGCAAGGGCAGTGCGTATGACCTGTATCTGAGCCGGGAGCTGAAGAACGCGGAAATCGTGCGTGCGCCGACCTCGCCGACCGTGGTTTCGACATTCGTCGAGCAAGGCGTCGAAGTGGCCGCAGGCGTACGCCAGCAACTCGAAGCGGACATCCGCGATCTGCCCGGCATGCGACTCCTGCCGGGACGCTTCATGGTGATCCAGCAGGCGATGGGCGTGCCGAAAGGCCGTGGCGAGGCAGCTGCCCGCGCGCTGCACGCTTATGTCGAGGAAATGAAGTCCACCGGCTTCGTGTCCGACGCTCTCCGACGTCATGGCATCGAAGGCGCTGCGGTCGCACCGGCCGACACTCCGTAACAGCTTCGGGGTCTCGTCGTACGAACCGACGAACGCATATCGCGTCAATATCAGTCGATGCCATCGGGGTTTTACCCGTTGCGCGTCTCGAGGGATGCTCTTTGAGAGGGAACCCTTGGCTTAGCACTCGCTCTAACCGAGTGCTAATATGTTGAATTACGAAGGAGTTTTCCCAATGACAACGCTGTCTGGAGCCTCTACGACCCATCAGCTCGCCGTCGCCAATCCATGGTCGATGGTTCCGCCGCTCGGCAATCTCGACGCCTACATCTCGGCAGCCAATCGCCTGCCGATGCTGACGCTCGAGGAAGAACAAGGTTTTGCGCGCAAGCTGCGCAGCGATAACGATCTCGAATCGGCCGGTGCGCTGGTTCTGTCGCATCTGCGCCTCGTGGTCTCGATTTCGCGCCAGTACCTCGGCTACGGCTTGCCGCATGGCGACCTGATCCAGGAGGGCAACATCGGCCTGATGAAGGCTGTGAAGCGCTTCGATCCTGACCAGGGCGTCCGGCTGGTGAGCTACGCCATGCACTGGATCAAGGCCGAAATCCACGAGTACATCCTGAAGAACTGGCGCATGGTCAAGGTCGCGACGACCAAGGCCCAGCGCAAGCTGTTCTTCAACCTGCGCTCGATGAAGCAGGGCTTCAAGGCCGACGCGGCCGCTGCCGATGCGAGCACCCACCGCGAGACGCTGAGCCCGTCCGAAGTGAGTGCGATGGCCACGCGCCTGAACGTCAAGCGCGAGGAAGTCCTCGAGATGGAAACGCGCCTCTCGGGCGGCGACGTCATGCTCGACCCTAGCCCGTCCGACGATGGCGAAGAAGGTTTCGGCCCGATCGCCTATCTTGCCGACGCTACCCAGGAGCCGACCGCGCAGCTCGAATCGCAGCGCCACGATCGGCTGTCGAGCGAAGGCATTTCCACTGCGCTCGAAGCGCTGGACGACCGCAGCCGCCGCATCGTCGAAGAGCGCTGGCTCAAAGTGAACGACGACGGTTCGGGCGGCATGACGCTGCACGACCTGGCGGCTGTCTACGGCGTTTCGGCGGAGCGCATTCGCCAGATCGAAGTGGCGGCGATGAAGAAGATGAAGAAGGCGCTGGCGGACTTCTGATCGAGTCGCCTGTCGCCCTTTAAAAAGCCCGGCCTGTGCCGGGCTTTTTGCTTATTGACGCAGTGGAGCGTCACGCCCAATCGTCGCTTGCAGCGCAGCGATCTCGCCGGAACTCAGGGCTTGAAGTTCCTTGAGTCGAACCGGGATGTTCATTCGCTCGTGAAAGAGGCCGGCAACTATTACAGATGCATGGTCACGACGAATAAAGCACACGTAATGGTGCTCGACCAGATGCAGAGAAAAATCTGTGCCTTGTGCGATCGCTTGCCGACGTGAAGGACGCGAAGCCAGGTTGTCTTTGGCAATTCCATCAAAGCCGGCGAGCAAAGCATCTCGGTAGCTTTCAGCCTGCCGCCATCCCCATCGACGCGCCGTTTCGCGAATCACCTCTTCAAAATGGGAAAGTGCCGTTCGGGTCAAGCAATACGTTGGCTGAATCATTCCCGCGATTCGGTCTTCAGGTCCTGCAGCACCCGGTCTGAAAGATCCCTGACGGCGTTAGCCAAATGCAGCCGGCCGGCATCGATATCCGCTGCCGACTTCAACAACTCATGATGCACATGATTGCGCTCCGCTTCCTTCTCCATATCGTCACGTATCAAGGCGCGGACATATTCGCTGGGCGTAGAAAAGCGCTGTGTTCCGTCGGCACGATGATCGACGAACCGGCGCATATCGTCGGGCAGGCTGACGTGCAAGCTGCTGGTCATTGAAGTTCTCTCTCGGTGGACAGTGCTTCACAATGGGTCTTGCCGCCATCGATGTCAATAGATGACATGATTTCACGCCCACATTGCACGCCTTCATGACTGCCCTCACCACACGCCGCTCGTTTAACGCACTGACTGCTGCTCTCATCCTTTCGACGGCATCCGGCACATTCGCCGCCGCTCCGCTCGATGGCTGGCCGAGCCGCCCGCTGCGCATCGTCGTCGGCTTTCCCGGCGGATCGACGCCCGACCTGACGGCGCGCATGATCGCCGAGCCGCTCTCGAAGGCACTCGGACAACCTGTGATCGTCGAGAACCGCGTCGGCGCGGGCGGCAACATTGCCGGCGAAGTGGTGGCGCACGCGACCGACAACCACACCATCAGCGTGATGATCAACGGCAACATGACGATCGCGAAGCTGCTCAACAGCCGCCTGCCGTACGACCCGCTGGCCGACCTGCAGCCGATCACGCTGGTCGGCGTGGCGCCGCTGGTGCTGGCAGCGCCAGCGAACGCACCCGGTGCGACGGCCGGCGACTTTCTCGCGGCCGCCCGCGCTTCCGGCTCGGCCTGGAGCTACGGCACGCCGGGCGTCGGCACGGTCGGTCATCTGGGGATGGAGTTGCTCAACGGGCAGCTCAGGGCGCAATCGGTGCATGTGCCCTATCCCGGTTACCCGCAGGTCATCAACGGGATCATCGGCGGCCAGTTGCAGTGGGCGCTTCTGCCGCCGGCACTGGCGATGGCACAGGTGCGAGCCAGCAAGCTGCGGGCCATCGGCGTGACATCGGCTGTGCGAAGCACGCTGGTTCCGGAGTTGCCGAGCCTCGCCGAACTCGGTGTGCCGGGCTTTCAGCTGGAGATCTGGAATGCCGTCGCGGCGCCGAAATCGATGCCGAAACCCATTGTCGACAAGCTGGCCACGTTGATCGGCGAGATCGTCCGCAAGCCGGATGCGCGCAGCAAACTGTTCATGCAGGGCTGGCAGGCGGTCGGCTCGTCGCCGGAGGGATTGGCGAACCGGATTAAGGCCGACACCGCACTGCTCGGCGGTGTGATCAAGGCGCGCGGCATCACCGCCGACTGACGCCGGACGTCCGGTCGGTCGGTCTACGCCTGGCCGATCAGCGTCTTCACGTCCGCCACCATCGGCGCAACGCCGGCACCGTAACGCGCATACAGACGCAGCCGGCCCTGCGTGTCGTAGACGTAGCTGGCGGCGGAATGGTCCATCGTGTAGCTGGTGGGCGTGGTGCCGTCGACCTTCTTGTAATAGAACTTGAAGTCCTTGGCCATGGCGGCAAGCTGCTCGGGCGTAGGAATCAGCGCGATGAAGCTGGGGTCGAAGGCGTTGGTGTAGGCCTTCATGACCGTGGGCGTGTCCCGTGCCGGATCGACGGTGACGAACACGACCTGCAGCTTGTCGCCGTCGGCGCCCAGCTGCTGTCTGACCTGCGCCATCTCGACCATGGTCGTCGGACAGACATCCGGGCACTGCGCGTAGCCGAAGAACAGCACCACGACCTTGCCTTTGAAATCGGCCAGCGTGCGCGGCTTGCCGTCGGCATCGCTGAGCGCGAAGTCCTTGGCATAGTCGGCGCCGGTCATGTCGACCGCATTGAACGACGCTTTCGGTGGCGCCTCGGCCGAATCCTTGCATCCGGCCAAGCCAGCGCCCAGCAATGACGCGGCGCCTGTCCAGACAACGGCGCCGCCGATGCGTTTCAGAAAATATCGCTTGTCCATGAATCGGGCCCAGCTGTCGAACGGAATCAGAAAAGGTAATGATCGACCAGCAGCGCCGCGAAAAGCACGCTCAGGTGGATCAGCGAGAAACGGAAGGTCTTGCGAGCCAGCGCGTCCGAATAATTGCGCCACAGTGCGAACGCGTAGCCGCAGAAGCCGAAGCTCACGACAACCGCCACAGCCAGATAAAGCCAGCCGCTCATGCCGTAGATGAACGGCATCAGGCAGGCTGCGAACAGGATGAAGGTGTAGAGCAGCACCTGCAGCCGCGTGAATTCATTGCCGTGCGTCACCGGGAGCATCGGCAGACCGGCCTTCCGGTAATCCTCGACCCGGTAGAGCGCCAGCGCCCAGAAATGCGGCGGCGTCCACAGGAAGATGATGAGGAACAGGATCAGCGCTTCGGGGCCGACGTCGCCAGTCATCGCGGCCCAGCCCAGCACCGGCGGCATCGCGCCCGACGCGCCGCCGATCACGATGTTCTGCGGCGTCAGCGGCTTCAGGATGACGGTGTAGACCACCGCGTATCCGACGAAAGTCGCGAAGGTCAGCCACATGGTCAGCGGGTTGACCGTGAACCAGAGCAACACCGAACCGACCGTGCACAGCGCCGCCGAGAACAGCAGCGCCTGCCGGTCGCTCAGCTGGCCGCGCGCGGTCGGCCGCCAGGCGGTGCGCTTCATCTTGGCATCGATACCTTTCTCGACCAGGCAGTTGAAGGCCGCCGCGGCGCCCGCGACCAGCCAGATGCCGATGCACGCCAGCAGGCCGCGCTGCAGGTCGGCGAGCGACGGAATGCCCGGAACGGCGAGCACCATGCCGATCAGCGCGCAGAACACGATCAGCTGGACGACGCGCGGCTTGGTGAGCGCGTAGAACTGGCGCATCACGGAAGCCGTGGTTTCGACCTGCGGCGCGGGCGTGGGCAATGGCGTGCTCATGCGGCGCCTCCAGCTTGCCGGGCGAGCCGGCTCTCGCAAAGCGCCCAGACCAGCACGATCGCCAGCGCCGCGGCACCGCCGGTGTGAAGCACCGCGGCGGCGAGCGGCCAGTCAAGCAGTACGTTGCCGAGGCCGGTCGCGAGCTGTAGCAGCGCCAGTCCGGCCAGCCAGCGAGCCTGCGGACGCAGCGCCGGCACCTGACGATTCAATCGCCAGGCCAGCAAGCCGATCGCGACGAAGACGACGTAGGCCATCAGCCGGTGAACATAGTGAATGGCGGTCAGCGCCGAGAAATCGATCGGCGTTCCGCCTGCATCCACTCCGAGCTCGCGCCAGATCTGGAAGCCCTGCGCGAAGTTCATCGGCGGCCAGAAGCTGTCCTGGCAGGTCGGGAACTGGGTGCATGCGAGCACGGCGTAATTGGTGCTGACCCAGCCGCCGAGCGCGATCTGCCATACGAGCAGCCCTGTCGTGACGATCAGCAGCGTACGCAGCGACGATGCGATCACCGTCGGCAACCGACCGGTTGCAACCTGCGGATAGCGAACCGCCTGAATGCACAGCAACGCAAGCAGCACGATCGCGCCGAGCAAGTGGAGCGTGACGATGGCCGGGAACAGCTTGAGCGTTACGGTCAGCGCACCGAAGGCGCCCTGCAGGCAGACCCAGACCAGCGTCGCTGCCGGCCACCATGCGCTGAGTACGGCGCGACTGCCGCTTTGGCCGGCAGTCACCGGCAGCCGACGCTGACGGCGCCGCTCGATCCATGTCGCCACGGCAAGAACGAGGATCAGCACGCCGACGCCGGTCGCGAGATAGCGGTGGACCATCTCGACCCAGGCCTTGCCGTGCGTGACGGGGCCGGTGGGTTGCGCGGCCTGCGCCATCGCGATCTCATGACGGGCACCGACCGGGCTGGCGTTGCCGTAGCAGCCGGGCCAGTCGGGGCAGCCGAGCCCCGAATCGGTCAGTCGCGTGAAGGCGCCGAACATCGTCAGGTCGAATGTGAGGAAAAGCGTGAGTACGGTGAGCGCGTGAAGCCGTCGCGCCTGACCGGCACCTGCATTGCGGCTCCAGACCCAGATCAGCGGCCCCAGCGCGAGCAGGATGCCGACGACCATCAGCCAGGCGACCGGCTTCAGGTCGTACAGGGAAAGAGCGGAGTTCGTGTCCATGGTGTCGTTCGGCGACTGCGTCAGCGGCCGGGTTCGTCCCAGGACGACGAGGCGCGCAGCAGGCGGTCGAGGTCGCGCTTGGCCTGTCCGGCGCCGGTCGTGTCCATGCGCGCCGGAAAACGCATCATCCAGTTGCCGAGCGGATCGACGACGAAGAAATGTTCGGCCAGCGTGTGCCCGGCGGCCGGCGCCAGCCACTGCGCCAGCTCGGCCGGCGACACCCGCAGCACCGTCGCGCCATGCAGTCCGTTGGCCAGCCGCTCGGGCACCGGCGCGGCATCGCTGACCAGCCAGACGCGCTCCATGCGGTCTTTTTCGCGGCCCAGGCTTTCGCGCAGCTGGCGCTGCAGATACAGCTGCTGCTCGCACAGTGCGTCGCAAGCCGCATCGGCCACCGTGATCAGCAACCACTGCCCTTTGAGCGAGGTCAACGTGGTATTTTTGCCGTCAGGCGACAGCGCCACGGTCGCGGGCAGCGGACGTTGCGGATCGATCAGTTCGCCGTAGACGCGACGGCCTTCGGGACGAATCACGTAATAAGTGAAGTACGAGGCGATCACCGGCGCCGCGCAGCATGCCAGCACGATCAGCATCTTCCAGCGGCCGCTGACCGTGCGGCGGACGTTCTCGCTGTCGAGCGCCTGGTTCGGCGACGGCATCGAGTGCACCGTCAGGCCGAGGGGTTCGTCAGCAGGGTTCATCGGGGGTCGTTGGGCTGGGTGAAATAGACGGTTGCGCGTTCGCGGCGCCTTCTGAGCCACGGGGAGATCAGCTGGAACCACACATAAAGCACGGCTAAGAGCGCCGAGAGGCCGAACCACTGGAAGGCATAGCCGTAATGCTTCTCCACTCCCAGCGCCGGTGCCGGCCAGTTCCGCTGCAGACCTTCGGAAGCTCCGCCGGTCTGCTGCAACGACAGATCCGTGCGCAGCGGCAACCGGGTCTCGGTGCGAAATGCCTGCAGACTCAGATTCTGCCGGATGGGGTAAGACCCCACTGGGACCGCCGGGACGGTGTCGGGCGAAGACGCGGCGGCGGCGCTCGTGGATACGGTACTGGTCGGCGCGCTGGCCGTGATTTCCGACGCGGGAACGGCCGCTCCGGCAGGTCCAGCCGATGCGGCCGCCGATGCTGCGCCGCTTGCCGACTCTGCCTTACCCAGTTCCAGCAGATGTGCAGGCGGGGGCGCGATCAGTCCGGTTACCTCGACCAGCCCAGCCGGCGTGTCGATAGGCGCCAGCTGCGTGCGGTCGCTGAAATTGCGCTGTACCCAGCCACGCTGGACCATCACCGTCTGCTCGCTGCCCTCGATCGCGAACGGCGTCAGCACATAGAAACCCTGCAGGCCGTTCATCTGGCGGTTGTCGAGATAGACGGTCTGCGGCGCAAGCCACAGGCCGCGCAACTTGACCGGGCGGTACATCAGGTCGTTCAGTCCCGGGCCATCGGGCGGCGCGCGTTTCACATCGCCGAGCGCGAGGAACGCGTCCTGATCGATCGGCGGCAGAAGCTTCTGCGCATCGATTCCTGCCTGCAGCGCTTCTTTTTGCGCGGCGCGCGACAGCTGCCAGCGGCCGAGCGAAACCGTCGCATAGATCGCCAGGATCATCGCCAGCGTGATCACGGCGAAGCTGCCGCGGCGACGCCGGCGCGGGAGAGGCTGCGTCAATGCCGGGGACGGAGCTGCCGCCCGATAATCCGGAGCATGAAATACCTCATCGGCCTTGCGTTCATCGGCATCCTGGGAAGCCTCGGATGGGCCCTGTACTTCATGCTGAAGGACGGGCGCGATGGGCGGGCCAAAAGCGGCGGCATGGCGCGCGCGCTGACTGTCCGTATCGGCCTTTCGGTGCTGCTGTTTCTCTGCCTTCTGCTCGCGTGGCGGCTGGGCTACATCCAGCCCGGCGGCATCCCCGTCGGCAAGTAGGTCGTGCTC
Organism: Variovorax glucosi; assembly: GCF_051216695.1. Taxonomy (NCBI): domain Bacteria; kingdom Pseudomonadati; phylum Pseudomonadota; class Betaproteobacteria; order Burkholderiales; family Comamonadaceae; genus Variovorax; species Variovorax glucosi. The sequence goes on along the minus strand of NZ_JBPJZE010000004.1, from coordinate 438,707 downwards.
GTTCCAGGTCCAGCCGCGAGGCCATGAAAAAAGCGCCTTGCGGCGCTTTTCGACGGTGCCGTTCTCGACGCTCAAAGCCAGTACACCAGAACGTACAGACCCAGCCACACCACGTCCACGAAGTGCCAGTACCAGGCGGCACCTTCGAAGCCGAAATGGCGCTCCGCAGTGAAGTGTCCCTTCTGCAGGCGCAGCGTGATGAAGAACAGCATCAGCGTGCCGATGAACACGTGCAGGCCGTGGAAGCCGGTCAGCATGAAGAAGGTCGAACCGTAGGCGCCCGAATTCAGCTTGAGGTTCAGCTCGGTGTACAGGTGGTAGTACTCATAGCCCTGCACGCACAGGAAGATGCTGCCGAGCAGCACAGTGGCCCACATGAAGCGCACGCACTGCGCACGGTGGTCGGCGCGCAATGCGTGATGCGCGATGGTCAGCGTCACGCCGGAACTCAGCAGCAGCGCGGTATTTATCGTCGGCAGCCAGAACGGCCCGACGGTCTGGAAAGGCTCGACGGTGTCGGCCGGCGAGCCGGTGACACCGGCAGCAACGCTCGGCCACACGGCCTTGAAGTTGGGCCACAGGAGCGCGTTGTCGAGGCTGCCTAGCGCGGGCAGCGCATGGGTGCGCGCCCACCACAGCGCAGTGAAGAATGCACCGAAGAACATCACCTCCGAGAAGATGAACCAGCTCATGCTCCAGCGGAACGACAGGTCGATCTTGTTGCCGTACTTGCCGCTCTCGCTCTCCCCGATGGCTTCGCGGAACCACTGGAACAGCACGACCCACCACCACAAGAGCCCGAGCGCCAGCGAATATGCGCCCCACTCGTGGCCGTTGACCCACTGCCCTGCCCCCAGGATCACGAAGAACAGGCCGATGGCGGCCATGATCGGGTGGCGCGACGGCCCCGGCACGAAATAGTAGGGCGCGGTGCCGTGGGTGGTTGAACTCATATCAGCTCCTGGCTTTCTTCTCTCGTTGTCGTTTCTTCGGTGCAATGCTTCATGCCGTTGATCGGTGATCAGGTCGCAACCACGAACTTGACCAGCATGATCAAGCCGATCACAAACAGAATTCCACCGACCAGACCGACCGCCACGATATGCAGCGGCGTCAGCCTTGCGATGTCTTCGGCGTAGGCGCTCTCTTTGCGCACCCCGAAAAATCCCCATGCGACGGCCTTGATCGTGCGCAGCAGCGAACCCTTGCGTGGAGGCGTCGCGAAACCGTCGTCCTTCACGAGCGCTGCTCCGCCGGCGTGACCTGCGCCGCATCGGCTGTCGGGGCCGGAGGCGTCTTGCCACCGACCTCGAAGAAGGTGTACGACAGCGTGATCGTCTTCACGTCCCTGGAAATCTTCGGATCGATCACGAAGGCGACCGGCCATTGCTTCTTCTCGCCGGCTTCCAGCGTGTACTGGTTGAAGCAAAAACATTCGAGCTTGTTGAAGTACGGCGCGGCCTGCTGCGGCGCGTAGCTCGGAATCGCCTGTGCAGCCATGCGCCGGTTCTGAACGTTCTGGAACTCGTACATCACCGTGTTCAGCTGACCGGGATGCACCTGCATCGACCGCTGCGCCGGCTTGAAATCCCAAAGCCCGCGAACGTTGGCGTCGAATTCGACCGTGATCGTCCGTGTCATGTCGACCTGCGTGTTGCCAGGGACACGTACGTCCGAGCCGCCCGAAGCACCACCCGGCACCTGCAGCTCCGAGCGCGCAAGCACGTTGATGCCGGTCATCTCGCAGATCGCGCGGTACAGCGGCACCAGCCCGTAGCCGAAGGCGAACATGCCGGCCGCGACCACGACCAGCTTGCCGACCATGCGGACGTTCTCGCGACGGATGCGCATACCCAGGGCCATCTAGCGTCCGATCACGACCATGCGGACCATGAAACCGATGAAGAACAGCACGGCGATGGAAGCGAGCGTGAGCCCCATCCGTCGATTGCGCTTCTTCTGCTCGGGCGTGGTTGCCATGTCAGGTCAACCGATGATCTTCGACGCGGTCGCATCGAGGCGCGGAGGCGTCTCGAAGGTGTGGAACGGCGCCGGCGACGGCACTTCCCACTCCAGGCCTTCCGCACCTTCCCAAGGCTTCTGCGGTGCTTTTTCGCCCTTGCCGCGCATCGCAGGCAACACGACGAACAGGAAGAAGTAGACCTGCGCGAAACCGAAGAAGAACGCACCGACGCTGGCAACCGCATTGAAGTCCGCGAACTGCATCGGATAGTCGGCGTAGCGACGCGGCATGCCGGCAAGACCCAGGAAGTGCATCGGGAAGAAAGTGACGTTGAACGAGATCAGCGACCACCAGAAGTGGATCTTGCCGCGCGTTTCGCTGTACATCACACCGGTCCACTTGGGCAACCAGTAATAGACGCCGGCGAACATCGCGTAGAGCGAGCCGGCGACCAGCACGTAATGGAAGTGAGCCACCACGTAATAGGTGTCCTGCAGCTGGATGTCGATCGGTGCGACGGCCAGGATCAGGCCGGTGAAGCCGCCCATCGTGAACACGAAGATGAACCCGACGGCGAACAGCATCGGCGTCTCGAAGGTCATCGAGCCCTGCCACATCGTGGCGACCCAGTTGAAGATCTTCACGGCGGTAGGCACGGCGATCAGCATCGTCGCATACATGAAGAACAGCTGGCCCGTCACCGGCATGCCGGTGGTGAACATGTGGTGCGCCCAGACGATGAATGACAGGATCGCGATCGACGAGGTGGCGTACACCATCGACGCATAGCCGAACAGCCGCTTGCGTGCGAAGGCCGGCACGATCTGGCTGATGATGCCGAAGGCCGGCAAGATCATGATGTAGACCTCGGGATGACCGAAGAACCAGAAGATGTGCTGGTACATCACCGGGTCGCCGCCGCCGGCGGGGTTGAAGAAGCTGGTGCCGAAGTGGCGGTCGGTCAGCGTCATGGTGATGGCACCGGCAAGCACCGGCATCACGGCGATCAGCAGATAGGCGGTGATGAGCCAGGTCCAGCAGAACATCGGCATCTTCATCAGCGTCATGCCGGGCGCGCGCATGTTGAGGATGGTCACGATGATGTTGATCGAACCCATGATCGACGAGGCGCCCAGCAGGTGCATCGCGAAGATGCCGGCGTCCATCGAAGGACCCATCTGCAGCGTCAGAGGCGCATAGAGCGTCCAGCCGGCAGCCGGCGCGCCGCCGGGCATGAAGAACGATGCCACCAGCGTGACTGCGGCCGGGATCATCAGCCAGAAGCTGAAGTTGTTCATCCGCGCGAAGGCCATATCGGACGCGCCGATCTGCAGCGGAATCATCCAGTTCGCGAATCCGACGAAGGCCGGCATGATCGCGCCGAACACCATGATCAGCCCGTGCATCGTGGTGAACTGGTTGAACAGTTCGGGGTTGACCAGTTGCAGGCCAGGCTGGAACAGCTCGGCGCGGATCAGCAGCGCCAGCACGCCGCCGACCATCAGCATCGTGAAGCTGAACAGCAGGTAAAGCGTGCCGATGTCCTTGTGGTTGGTGGCGAACAGCCAGCGACGCCAGCCGGTCGGCATGTCGTGATGCTCGTCGTGCGCATGGTCGTCATGGGCACCGTGGGCGCCGTGGGCGCCGTGGCCGTGGGGGTCGAGAACTGCACTCATGTCTTTATTCCTTTTAGAGCTTCGCGCGCTCGACCTTGATTTCAGCCGGCTGCACCAGCTGGCCGGTCTTGTTCGACCAGCTGTTCTTGGTGAAGCTGATCACCGCGGCGATGTCGGTATCGCTCAACTGCTTCCACGACGGCATCGCACCGTTGGCCTGGCCCTTGAGCAGCACGTTGATCTGGTCGGTGTGGTCGGGGTCGAGCACCTTGGGCGAGCCGTCGAGCGCCTTGATCGGGCCGGCACCCTTGCCGTTGGCCTGATGGCAGGCCGCGCAATTGGCGGCATAGACCTTTTCGCCGCGCGCGAGGATCTCGGGCAGCGCCCAGACCTTGTTCGGATCGTCCTGCTTGGCGGCGGCTTCCTTGCGCTTGCCATCGACCCAGGCCGTGTAGTCGCCGGCCGAAACCACCTTCACGTGGATCGGCATGTAGGCGTGCTCCTTGCCGCACAGTTCCTGGCACTGACCGTAGTAATCGCCGACCTTTTCGGCACGGAACCAGGTGTCGCGCACGAAACCGGGAATCGCGTCCTGCTTGATGCCGAACTGCGGCACCGCGAACGCGTGGATCACGTCGTTGGCGGTGGTGATGACGCGCACCTTCTTGTCCACCGGAACGACCAGCGGGTTGTCGACCTTGAACAGGTAGTCGACCGGAATCTCGCCCTTGGCGCCGCTGTTGGACATCGCGCGATGCGAGCTGTCCAGCGTCGAGATGAAGCCCAGGCCCTCACCCTCGCCGTTGATGTAGTCGTAGCCCCATTTCCACTGGTAGCCGGTGACCTTGACGGTCAGGTCGGCGTTGGTGGTGTCTTTCTGCGCGACCAGCACCTTGGTGGCTGGGAGTGCCATCAAAATCACGATGATGAACGGAACGATGGTCCAGATCACCTCGACCACGACCGATTCATGGAAGTTGGCCGCCTTGTGGCCTGCGGCCTTTCGGTGCTTCCAGATCGAATAGAACATCACCGCGAACACGGCAACGAAGATCACGGTGCACAGGATCATCATGACCGTATGCAGGAAATGCTGCTCCTGCGCGATCTTGGTCACGCCGACCGGCATGTTGAGCTGACGCACCATCGGACCGCCGGCCAGATCCTCGACCGCGTGGGCCGCACCGGAGACGGTCGTTCCGGCCGCCAGCAGCAGATTCGCCAGACTGAACTTGTTGCGCCAAATGCTCTTCATCGTGTTCACTTCTTCATTTTTTCGTTAACCGACGGCTGACCGAGTCACTTCAGGCACCGCGCAGCGCCATGCGTATCTCGCGCGCCAGTGCCGCACGAAGCTCGGGGCGCACATAGCGCCCCACCTTGACAGACCGACCCTGTCCCGACACCTCGATCAGCGAACCGTCGCCGGCCTGAGGTTCGATCCGCACCTGATGCGGCAAAAACTCGGTGCGCTCGCGATGCCCGCCGTTCTCCAGTTCGATCACCAGCCGCCCGCCGGTCAGCGCGATTCGCTCGCCGTCGGTGGCGTGACGCGCATAGATCACGAAAGCGGCACCCACGGCCACCAGCTCCAGCCAGGCGAACGGCAACACGAGAGGTGCGCCGTTAAGCCAGAAAGCCGTGCCGATTCCGAGCGAAACCACGCACAACGACACGTAGAGCCAGCCTAGCTGGCTCGGTGCGACGGAGCAGTTGCGCTTCAGGATCCAGTCGGTGCTCTGGCCCGAAACGACGGCAAAACGAAACACGGAGTTCGACACGTATGTGTTCGCCAAATCGGAGCGGCGCGGGAAAATGCCCAGGAGTTCACGCTGTTGGGAATTGTAGCGGGTCGGTTACTCGGGTTGACCCGTATCAGGGCCGTCCGCGCAGGAGCATCTCGCGCATTTCCCTCAGAGAAACCGCGCTTTCGCCGGACAGCGCAACGCGCGGTGGCGGCTTGAAGGCATGGCCGTAGATGATCTCGAAGCTCAGCGCGATCCGGCCGTCGTTCTCTCCCGGAACGGCCAGGCCGGCCAGCGCCGCGCGCAATTCCGCGTGCCAGCGCCGCCCGCGGAGCGCCGGGAAACGGCCCGGATGCAGGTTGCGGCCGATTCCGCGGAGTTCGGCCAGCGCCGCTTCGGGGGTGGCCCAGGTGAGCACGATGCGCTCCATGTCCATGATCGGCTCGGCGAATCCGGCCCCCACCAGCATGTCGCCCCAGTCGTGCATGTCGGTAAATTGATGGCCGGCTGGCGGCCAGCCGAGACGCTCGTACAGCCCGCGAAGCTCGCGCACCGTGTCGGGGCCCAGGCAGGAGAACATCAGGAAGCCGTCGGTCGCGAGCCGGCGGTGCCAGGCCGCGATCAGCGCCTGCGGGTCGGCCGCCATGTGCAACGCCATGTTGGCCCAGAGCATGTCGACGCCCTGCTCCGGCAGCGGGTCGAAGCGCGCCTGCGCGCCCTGCCAGCGGCGAGCCGTCCACCAGGGCGCAGCCAGCGTGCTTGCCGTGCGGGCAGCCAGAGCGGCATCGGACTCGATCACGAAAGACGGCGCATCGCGGTACCGGCGGGCGACCAGCGCATGGGCTTCCAGTCCGCCCCGCAGCGGCGACCAGTCGGCCCATGTCTTCGGCTTCACGGTGATCCACTGCAGCCGGTCTTCCATCCGGCGACCGATCTCCTCGTGCAGCCAGGGCGACGCAAGGGTGTCGGATGCAGGAACGGCAGGCGGCGCCAGGCGCTCCCAGCGGGCTGCGGCCTCGGCATCGATGGTCGGCGGGCGCTGTGCGGATTCGGTAGGCATGGGAGCGCTCAGTATATTGAGCGATGTTTTCCGGCCGGGGCGTACGTCCTTTCTTCCCCTTTTCGATCTTCTCGCGCTGGATCGACCGCCTGCCGAGCCAGTGCGCGGTTTGCCGTGCCTGGCCGTCGCAACCGGTCTGCGATGCGTGCATTGCGCGCTTCGCCGCGCCGGTGCCGCGCTGCACCACCTGCGCTCTGCCGCTGTCGAATTTGGAAGCCGGCAATCGGTGCGGCGACTGCATCGTCCATCCGCCGCCGCTGGACGCCTGCCTGGCCGCCTGCGACTACGCCTGGCCGTGGTCCGAGCACATCGCCCGCTTCAAGTTTCACGGCGATGCCGGCTGGGCGATGCCGTTCGCGACGCTGATGCGCAGTGCGCCATGGGTTGAACTGCGCATCGAGCAGTGCGATCTGGTGCTGCCGATGCCGCTGTCGAAGGAAAGACTGCGGCAGCGCGGATTCAACCAGGCCCACGAACTCGCACGCCGGCTCGCGCCCGACAAGACCGACGCCAGATTGCTGCTGCGCACGCGCGACACGCCCGCACAGAGCACCTTGCTGCGCGCCGACCGCCTGCGAAATCTCCAGTCGGCGTTCGCCGTGGAGCCGTTGCGTCCCGATGCCGTGCGCGGCCGCCGGGTGATGCTGATCGACGACGTCATGACCAGCGGCGCGTCGCTCTTCACTGCGGCGACGGTGTTGCGGGCGGCCGGCGCATCGAACATCTCGGCGGTGGTGCTGGCACGAACGGCCTGACGCGACAGAGCGACGTTCGTTGGCACGAGACAATCGCCGCATGTTCCACATCGTCCTCGTCGAACCCGAAATCCCGCCGAACACCGGCAACGTCATCCGGCTGGCGGCCAACACCGGCTGCATGCTGCACTTGGTCGAGCCGCTCGGCTTCTCGATGGACGACCGCCTGCTGCGCCGCGCCGGCCTCGACTATCACGAGTACGCCGAAGTGCGGCGCCATGCGAACTGGCAGGCATTGCTGGATGCCGAAAAACCGTTGCCCGAGCGGATGTTCGCGCTCACCACACGCGGCACGCGGCGCGTGCACGACGTCGCGTTCGCAGACGGCGACTGGCTGGTGTTCGGCTCCGAAACCCGTGGTCTAGCGCCCGAACTGCGCGAAACCTTCGCACCGGCCCAATGGCTGCGGCTGCCGATGCGCGAAGGTCAGCGCAGCCTGAATCTGTCGAACGCTGTCGCCGTCACGGTGTTCGAAGCCTGGCGACAGAACGGCTTCGAATGAGCGCGGCTACTTGAACCGACGCACCACCGATTCCGCCACGCAAGCCGGCTTGGTCGCGCCTTCGAGTTCGATCGTCGCCTCCCACGTCAGCTGCAAGCCGTCGCCGGCGATCGGCTCGGCGGACAGCAGCTTCAGCCGTGCCCGCAATCGGCTGCCGACCGGCACCGGCGACATGAAACGCACACGGTTGAGTCCGTAATTGACGCCCATGCGCGATTCGGCGACCGTCAGCGCACTCTCGAAGAACTGCGGCAGCAGCGACAACGTCAGAAAGCCGTGTGCAATCGGTCCGCCGAACGGTCCGGCCTTCGCGCGCTCGACGTCGACGTGAATCCACTGCCGGTCGCCGGTGGCTTCGGCGAACTGGTCGACCTGCGCCTGAGTGATCGTGATCCAGTCGCTGATGGCGACTTCGTCCTGGCCGACGCATGCGGCAAGATTCTGAAGAGTCTGGAATGTCTTGGTCATGGCGCGCACTGTAGATCGGCGTGCGCCGCCTTCGTGTCGACGGCGCGACAAGCCGAAAGCGCGCTATGTTCGCGGGATGACGCCCATGACAACAGCGCCGGAAAACCGGCACAGCATCTACCTGATCGCCGCACATCCGCACTGGCGCGAGTCGCGCGTGACGCGCCGGCTCATGGCCGCTGCAGAATCCGCCGCGACAGCGGGCGCGCGGATCGACATCAACGATCTCTATGCCACCTATCCCGACTACGCCATCGACGCCGAGGCCGAACGGGGCCGCGTCGAAGCCGCCGACCTGCTGGTGCTGGTGCATCCGATCCAGTGGTACTCGATGCCGGCGCTGCAGAAGCTCTGGCTCGACGAGGTGCTCCGCTACGGCTGGGCCTACGGCGAAGGAGGCATCGCGCTTCGAGGCAAGGACCTGTGGCTGGTGGCGTCGACCGGCGCTGCGGAAGACAGCTACCACCCGCAAGGCTACAACCGCTATTTCTTCGATGCCTTCCTGCCGCCCTACGAGCAGACGGCGGCGCTGTGCGGCATGCGTTTCCTGCCGCCGCTGGTCCTGCACGGCGCGCGCAGCACCGACCGGGCGTCGCTCGAATCCCATGCCGACACCTTCGCCGATCGACTCTCGAGCTATCCGGCCTGGCCGGAGATGGACGAGTTCGGCGACTGCGCGACCTGCATCGTCCCGGCGCAGGACCGCCCCGGCACCGCGCCCATCGAAATGCCGGCAAGCTGAAAAGCATCGAGACACGACATGGAACACGCTCCCGCCTGGCTGATCAACAGCCTCATCTACCTGGGTGCCGCCGTGCTGGTGGTACCGCTGTCGCGCGCCCTCGGGCTCGGATCGATCATCGGCTACCTCGCGGCAGGCATCGCCATCGGTCCCTGGGGACTGGGCCTGGTCTCCAGTCCGCAGGACGTGCTGCATTTCGCCGAATTCGGCGTGGTGCTGATGCTTTTCCTCGTCGGCCTCGAACTCGAGCCCGAGCGTCTCTGGAGCCTGCGGCGTCCGATCTTCGGCTGGGGCTCGGCGCAGGTGCTCGGGTGCGCGGCGGTGCTGTTCGGCGTAGGCTACCTGGCGGGTGCCGAGTGGCGCGTGGCGCTGGTGGCTGCGCTGGGGCTGGCGCTTTCGTCGACGGCGATCGCGCTGCAGGTCTTCGGCGAGCGCAACCTGCTGCCGACGGTCAGCGGACAGGCCGGTTTCTCGATCCTGCTGTTCCAGGACGTGGCCGCGATCCCGATCCTCGCACTGCTTCCGCTGCTGGCCGGCGTGGGCGCGGATACGCACGAAGCCGTGACCGGCGCCGCACGCGCGCTGCAGGCGGCGAAGATCATCGGCGTGATCGCAGCTATCGTGCTCGGCGGCCGTCTGCTGCTGAGGCCGGTGCTTCGCTGGATCGCGCGCAGCAACACGCCCGAAATCTTCACGGCTGCCGCGCTGCTGCTGGTGGTCGCCATCGCGGCGCTGATGCAGTTCGTCGGCCTGTCGATGGCGCTCGGTGCCTTTTTGGCCGGCGTGCTGCTGGCCGAAAGCGAATACCGGCGCGAACTCGAGACCGACATCGAGCCGTTCAAGGGACTGCTGCTCGGGCTGTTCTTCATCGCCATCGGCATGAGCATCGATTTCGGCGTGCTGATGGCGAATCCGGGGTTGATGGCGCTGGTCGTTGTCGGCTTTCTGGTGCTGAAGTGCGCGGTGATCTACGGCCTTTCGGTGCTGATGAAGGTGCCCTACCAGCAGCGGCCGGTGTTCACGCTGCTGCTGGCGCAGGGCGGCGAGTTCGCCTTCGTGGTGTTCCAGGCGGCCGGGCCGGACGTGCTGGCGCCGGCCATCGCGTCTTTCTTGATCGCGGCGGTGGCGCTGTCGATGCTGGTGTCGCCGCTGCTGCTGGTGATGATCGACAAGTTCGTGCTGCCGCGCTACAGCCTGGGCGGCGGTGCGGCGATGGACGAAATCTCGGAGCAGCAGACGCCGAAGGTGCTGATCTGCGGGTTCGGGCGTTACGGCCAGATCGTCGGCCGGGTGATCGGCTCGCAAGGTATCAAGGTGACGGTGCTCGACCACGACCCGGACACGGTCGAAGGTCTGCGCGAATTCGGCTTTCGCGTTTTTTACGGCGATGCGACGCGGCTCGATCTGCTGCGCACGGCCGGTGCCGGCAGCGCTTTGGCGATCGTGGTGGCGGTGGACGACGTCGAGCAATCACTGGAGATCGTCGATCTGGTGCGCGAACACTTTCCGCAGGCGCGGATCGTCGCGCGGGCGCGCAACGTCGGCCATCTCTATCAGTTGCAGGACCGCAAGGTCGAGTTCATCGAGCGCGAGCTGTTCGAGTCATCGCTGCGCAGTGCGCGCTCGGTGCTCGAAGTACTCGGCTGGCCGGCGCACGAAGCACGCGAATCGGCAATGTCGTTCCGGCGGCGCAATCAGAAGCTCACCGCCGAAACCTACCCGCACTACAAGGATCGCGCCAAGCTGATTGCCGTCGCCAAGGAAGGGCGCCAGCAGTTCGCGGAACAGATGGCCAAAGAGCGAGAAGAAAGACAGCGGCGCGCCGGCACGGACTGGGACGCGCGCTGACGGTCGCCGGGATTGCCGGTCAGGTCGCCATAGCCGGGCGGGTCGAGACTGTCGCGCTGCGTCGCGTGTAGCCGCAGAACTCGAAATCGACCTCCGGCTGGCGGCCCGACATCAGCTCGGCCAGTGCCCGACCGGAACCGCAACCGTGCGTCCAGCCGAGCGTGCCGTGGCCGGTATTCAGGTACAGGCCTTCGAGGCGGCTCTTGCCGATGTAAGGCACGTTGCCCGGTGTCGCGGGACGCAGGCCGGCCCAGAAAGTCGCCAGTTCGGGCCGGCTCATGCCCGGGAAGACTTCCAGCGCGCGCTGGACGATCGCGCGGCAGCGGGCGGGATTCAGCGACAGGTCGTAGCCGTTGAGTTCGGCCGTGCCGGCGATGCGCATGCGGTTGCCGAAGCGCGAGAAAACCAGCTTGTATTCGTCGTCGGTCAGGCTGACGCTGGGCGCCTTGCTTTCGTCGAGCACCGGCAGCGTCGCCGAGTAGCCCTTGGCCGGATAGACGTCGAGCGACACGCCGGCGTCTTCGGCCAGTTGCTTGCTGAAGCTGCCGAGCGCCAGCACATAGGAGTCGGCGGTCAGCACTTCGTACATGCCGCTTTCGCTGGCGATCTCGACCCCGGCCATCGCGCCGCCGAGCTTGCGCAGCCGCTGGATGCGCACGCCGTAGCGGAACTGCACGCCGTGCTCGGCTGCCTTGCGCGCCAGTTCGGTCGTGAATTTATGCACATCGCCCGATTCGTCGGCACTGGTGTACGTAGCGCCGGCCAGTTGCGGCCGGATCGACTTCATCGCCGGCTCGATGCGCACGACTTCGTCGGCGTCGATCACCTGCCGCTCGCACCCGAGCTCGCGCATGATCCGCGCCGGCTCCAGCGCCGACTCGAACTCCTTGCCGCTGGTGTAGTAATGCAGGATGCCCTTGGTCAGATGGTCGTAGGCGATGTCGGTGTCGGTGCGCAGTTGCTGCAGGCTGGAGCGGCTGTAGGTGCCGAGGTTCAACAGCTGGATCATGTTGCGGGTCGAGCGCTGCTTGCCGCACTGGGCGAGAAACTTGAGCCCCCAGGCCCACTGCGCCGGATCGGCACGCAGGCGGAACAGCAGCGGCGCGTCTTCGCGACCCAGCCATTTGAGCAACTTGAACGGTGCCGACGGATTGGCCCAGGGCTCGGCATGGCTGACCGAGATCTGCCCGCCGTTGCCGAAACTCGTTTCACGCGCGGCGCCTGCGTTTCGCTCCAGTACGGTGACTTCATGGCCGGCCTGGTTCAGGTACCAGGCGGTCGCGACGCCGATCACGCCGGCGCCCATCACGATGACTTTCATGTTGTTTTCTCTCAGATTCAGGTTTCGAAAGGACAAAGAAAAGGGCCGGCCACCAAAATCGGTAGCCGGCCCCACTGTCCTTTTGCCTGAGAGATTCACCGGTCGCGACGGACCGGTTTGCACCTTCGGCGGCTGCATGATCCGTCTGAAAACGGACTGCAACACTCTCCAGTTTGATTGATTTCTCCAGTACGGGACCTGAGCGTTTCGGGTTTGCGCCTACGGTAACTGCGCCGTTCGGCACGGTTTCTCCTGGATGGTGCAATTATCGCCAGCCTTCCGGCGTCAAGTCAAAGAAATCTCTCCAGCAGTTTGCGCGACGGGCGGTCCAGCGCTTTCGGATCGGCGACGCGGAACTGCAGCCCGTGCGAGCTGGCGATCAACAGCGAGCCGCCTTCGAGCCGCCGGATGTCTTCTTCCGCCTTCAGCACGAAAGTCGTGTCGCCACGGTCGGTGCCGATCGTCCAGGTGCTCGGCACGCCAAAGCTGGACACGCTGTGCAGCTTGAGCAGTTCCGGTGCGAAATCGCGCGCGGAAAGATCGGGAGCGAGAATTTCCTGCATGGCCGGCGGCAGCGCATCGGCACGGTCGATCCACAACCGCTCGCGACCATCCGAGCCGACCAGCGAAAGCCCTTCGCCAGGCGCGCTCAGCGGAAAAGCGCGCACCGGCACGACGCCTTCATGCCGCCGCCCGCGCGCATCGATCAGCACCAGCCGGCCGAAAGCGTCGCGCTCGAGTTGAAAATCCGTCGTCATCTTGTCGGTCAAGTTCATGCGTCCCCCGCCGGATGGGCCGCGTGGCCGGTCATGGCGACGGCGACACCCGCGCGCTCGTCGGCAACGCCCTGCGCCACGCCTTCGTCGTCGGCCGTGCGCAGTTGCGCCTGATACAGCCGCCAGTAGGCGCCCTGCTTTTCCATCAGCGCGTCGTGCGGCCCGACCTCGACGATCTCGCCTCGGTCCATCACCACCAGGCGGTCGGCCTTGCGCAGCGTCGACAGCCGGTGCGCGATGGCGATGGTGGTGCGGCCCTTCACGAGATTGTCGAGCGCCTTCTGGATTTCCTTTTCGGTCTCGGTGTCGACCGCCGAAGTCGCCTCGTCGAGGATCAGGATGCGCGGATCGATCAGCAGCGCACGCGCGATGCTGATGCGCTGCCGCTCGCCGCCCGACAGGCCCTGGCCGCGCTCGCCAACCAGCGAGTCGTAGCCGTGCGGCAGGCGCAGGATGAAATCGTGGGCATGCGCCGCACGCGCCGCAGAGACGATTTCCTCGCGCGTCGCCTCCGGCTTGCCATAGGCGATGTTCTGCGCGATGGTGCCGAAGAACAGAAACGGCTCCTGAAGCACCAGCCCGACGTGGCGCCGGTAGTCGGCCACGGCGAAGCGGCGGATGTCGACGCCGTCGACCACGATCGCGCCGTCGGTCACGTCGTAGAAACGGCAGATCAGGTTGACCAGCGTGCTCTTGCCCGAACCGCTGTGGCCGACCAGCCCGATCATCTGGCCCGGCTCTATCGCCAGGTCCATGTCGCGGATCACCGCCCGCGAGCCATAGCGGAAACCGATGCCGCGCATCTCGATCCGGCCCGACAGGCGTTCCAGCTTCACCGGATTCGCAGGTTCCGGCACGTTGCTGACGTGGTCGAGGATGTCGAAGATGCGCTTGGCGCCTGCCGCCGCCTTCTGGGTCACCGAGACGATGCGGCTCATCGAATCCAGCCGCGTGTAGAAACGGCCGATGTAGGCGATGAACGCCGTCAGCACGCCGACCGTGATTCGCCCGCGCGCCACCTGCCAGATGCCGAAGCCCCAGACGATCAGCAGGCCGATCTCGGTCAGCAGCGAGACGCTGGGCGTGAACAGCGACCAGGTCTTGTTGAGCTTGTCGTTGACCTGCAGGTTGTATTTGTTGGCGTCGCGGAAGCGGTCGGCCTCGCGCTTTTCCTGCGCGAACGCCTTGACCACGCGAATGCCCGGAATCGTGTCGGCCAGCACGTTGGTCACCTCGCTCCAGACGCGGTCGATCTTCTCGAATCCGGTGCGCAACCGGTCGCGCACCACGTGGATCATCCAGCCGATGAACGGCAGCGGCACCAGCGTGACGACAGCCAGAAGCGGGTTGATCGACACCAGGATGGCGGCGGTCATGACGATCATCAGCACGTCGGTCAGGAAGTCGAGCGCATGCAGCGACAGGAAGACGTTGATGCGGTCGGTTTCGGCACCGATGCGCGACATCAGGTCACCGGTGCGCTTGCCTCCGAAGTAGTCGAGCGGCAGCGTCAGCAGGTGTTCGTAGGTGGTGGTGCGCAGGTCGGCGCCGATGCGCTCGGAAACCAGCGCCAGCAGATAGGTGCGCGCCCAGCCCAGCCCCCAGCCGGCCAGCGCCGAGATCAGCAGCGCGCCGAGGAACATCGCGACCTTCTCGATGGCGATCTGCTGGCCGTTCTGGAACGGTATCAGGATGTCGTCGATCAGCGGGATGGTCAGGTAGGGCGGCACCAGCGTCGCTGCGGTGGAGGCCAGCGTCAGCAGGAAGCCGGCAAGCAATTGCTTCCGGTACGGCTTGGCGAAACGGCCGAGGCGCAGCAGCACCCAGGTCGAGGGCACGACCTTCTTCTCGGCTTCGAGCGCTTCGCCGAGGCCCGAGCGGGTCGTGTCGGCTCCGTCTTCGGCCGCGTTGGATGCGGCGCCTTCCTGATGCCGCTCGAACTCCTTCTGCAACCGCAGCGCCGCCGGCTGTTGTGCCAGCGTGTAACGCCAGCGAGCCAACCGACCGTTGGCGTCCATGAGGTCGAAAGTTCCGACGCCTGCGTGATCGGACACCACCAAAGCCAGTCCCGGATGCGACAAGGGCCAGTCGCGCCATTTGCCGCGATCGCCATTGGTTTCGCGGGCGATCAGGCGGCGATCCGTCATCGCGAGCAAGTCGTCGGCGAAGCGCAATTGGGGGTCGAGGTCAACCGTCAGGCTCGCCAGAACGTTTTCCGCAATTGTTAGCTGGTCTTTCAAACCGTCCGGCGCCGCCGCTACCCTGCCCTCCCGGGACTCGACTGGATCGTGATGTTGCATTGTGTTTCTGTGTCTTTCGCGTCGTGCCCGCTGATTCTGATTCATCGAACGTTTACATGACCCGTTTCGACGACATCCGCTTTCTGCGCACCTCCTATTTGCGCGGCCCCAATATCTGGACCTACCGTCCGGTGCTGGAGGTCTGGCTCGATCTCGGCCGGCTGGAGGATTTCCCGTCCAACCTGATAAACGGCTTCACCGAACGCCTGACCACGCTGCTGCCGGCGCTGATCGAACACCACTGCGGCGTCGGCGAGCGCGGCGGCTTCATCCAGCGCCTGACCGAGGGCACCTGGGCCGGCCATGTGCTGGAACACGTCGTCATCGAGTTACTGAACCTTGCCGGCATGCCGACCGGTTTCGGACAAACCCGGAGCACGTCGAAGCACGGCGTCTACCGCATGGTGTTTCGCGCCCGGGACGAACAGGTCGCCCGCGTCGCGCTGACCGAAGGCCACCGCCTGCTGATGGCCGCCATCAACGACACGGCTTTCGGCGCCGCCGAGACGCAACGCGCCGTCGACGCCGTCAAGGCCAAGCTGGAAGACTGCTATCTCGGCCCGAGCACCGCCGCCATCGTCGCCGCCGCCACCGACCGCGGCATTCCCCACATGCGCCTGAACGACGGCAACCTGGTCCAGCTGGGCTACGGCGCCGAACAGCAGCGCATCTGGACCGCCGAAACCGACCACACCAGCGCCATCGGCGAATCCATCGCCAGCGACAAGGAACTCACCAAGTCCCTGCTGCAGGCCTGCGGCGTGCCGGTGCCCGAAGGCCGGATCGTGGAAACCGCCGAAGAAGCCTGGGAAGCCGCCGAAGACATCGGCCTGCCGGTGGCCGTGAAACCGTCGGACGCGAATCACGGCCGCGGCGTGTCGCTCGAACTCACCACGCGCGAGGAAGTCATGGCCGCCTTCGCCGTCGCCGAGCCCGAAGGCAGCGACGTGATGGTCGAGCGCTTCGTGCGCGGCTTCGAGCACCGGCTGCTGGTGATCGGCGGCCAGGTCGTCGCGGCGGCACGCGGCGCGGTGATCAGCGTGACCGGCGACGGCACTTCGACCGTCGCTTCGCTCATCGACAGCCAGCTCAACAGCGATCCGCGTCGCGGCGCCGAGGAAGAATTCCCGCTCGACCTGATCGATCTGCCGACCGATGCCAAGCTGCAGCTCGAACTCAGGCGCCAGTCGCTCGACGGCGCTGCCGTGCCGGACGCGGGCCGGATAGTCACGATCCAGCGCAACGGCAATCTGGGCGTCGACTGCACCGATCTGGTCCATCCCGAAGTCGCGCATGCCGCCGTGCTGGCCGCGCGCGTGGTCGGGCTCGACATCGCAGGTATCGACCTGGTGGCCGAAGACATCGGCAAACCGCTCGGCGCACAGCGCGGTGCGATCGTCGAAGTCAACGCCGGCCCCGGCCTGCTGATGCACCTGAAGCCCGCGGTCGGCTCGCCGCGCCCGGTCGGCCGCGCGATCTGCGATCACCTGTACCCCGAAACCGACGAAGGCCAGCTCGCCGGCCGCATTCCGGTCGTCGGCGTGACCGGATCGCGCGACACCGCCGTGCTGGCGCGGCTGGTGGCCTGGCTGCTCGGCCTTGGCGGTCGCTACACCGGCCTGGCCTGTCGCGACGGCCTGTTCCTGGACCGCCGTCGTGTCGACGCCCGCGACAGCGCGCACTGGGAAGCCGCCCATCGCCTGCTGGTGAACCGCGCCACCGAAGCCGTGGTGATAGAGAACGGCGCCGCGACCATCCTGCGCGACGGCCTGGCCTACGACCGCTGCCACGTCGGCATCGTGACCGACCTCGGCGGTGCGGAGGCATTGGCCGAATTCGACATCGTCGAAAGCGACCAGCTGGTGCGGGTGATGCGTACGCAGGTCGACGTGGTGCTGGCCGAAGGCACCGCCGTGCTGAATGCCGACGACCCGCGCATCGCCGCGCTGGCGCCGCTGTGCGACGGCGCGGTCGTGCTTTACGCAGCCGATGCGCATGCGCCGGCACTCGTCGCGCACCAGGGTGCGGGCGGACGGGCGGTGCTGGTGCGCCAGGACCGCGTGGTGCTGGCGAACGGCAGCAGCGAATCGTTCCTGCCGGGCCTCGGCCGGCTGACCGTCTGGCGCGCCACGCACATCGGCGTGAGCATCGAGAGCCTGCTGGCGGCGGTCGCCACCGGCTGGGCGCTGGGCATTCCGCTGAATCTGATCGGCGCCGGCGCCGAAGCTTTCGAGGCCGACCTGCAGGCCGCGCTCGCTTCGCTGCAGCTGTCGCAGACCATCCCTTCCTCCGATGCGGCCGTCCAGGACGTTCGCGAAGCACAACTCGCCTGATCGCCGATCCATGGAAGTCACCCGCATCCGCGCCCTTCGCGGCCCCAATCTCTGGAGCCGCCATACCTCGATCGAAGCCGTCGTCAGCTGCCAGGGCACCGAAAACGCCGTCGAACAGCTCCACGGTTTCGAAACCCGCCTTCGCTCGCTGTTCCCGACCATCGGCGAGCTGCATCCGATGGTCCTGGGCCAGCCGCTGGCACTGGCTCACGTACTGGAGAACGCCGCGCTGGCGCTGCAGTCGCAGGCCGGCTGCGCGGTGGTTTTCGGCAATACCTCACGCACGCTGGAGGAAGGCGTCTATCAGGTCGCGGTGCAGTATTGCGAAGAAGCAGTCGGGAGGCGCGCGGTTGCGCTGGCCGTCGAGCTGATCGAAGCCGCGCTGCAGAAAGAAGGCGCCGCATTCGACGCCAACGCCGCGTTGGCCGAACTGCGCGATCTGGACGAATCCGAGCGGCTCGGCCCGAGCACCGGCTCCATCGTCGATGCCGCGACCGCTCGCGGCATTCCGCACCGCCGCCTCACGCGCGGCAGCCTCGTGCAGTTCGGTTGGGGCGTACAGCAACGTCGCATCCAGGCGGCCGAAGTCGACAGCACCAGCGGCGTCGCCGAAGCCATCGCGCAGGACAAGGAACTGACCAAGCAGCTGCTCGACGCGGCCGGCGTGCCGGTGCCGCGCGGGCGGCCGGTCGTCAGCGCAGAAGACGGCTGGGCCGCGGCGCAGGACATCGGCCTGCCGGTGGTCGTGAAGCCGCAGGACGGCAATCAGGGCAAGGGCGTGACGGTCAACATCGTGACGCGCGAACAACTCGACGCGGCTTATGCGTCGGCAGCCGAATACGGCGAGGTGATGGTGGAAAAGTTCCTGCCGGGCTTCGACTACCGGCTGCTCGTGGTCGGCAACCGGCTGGTCGCAGCCGCCCGCCGCGACCCGCCGCAAGTGATCGGCGACGGCATATCGACGGTGCGGCAGCTGGTCGACACCGTCAACCTCGACCCGCGCCGCGGCGAAGGCCATGCGACGTCGCTGACCAAGATCCGGCTCGACGCCATCGCCGTCGGCCGGCTCGAATCGCTCGGCATGACGCCGGACAGCGTGCCGGCGCTCGGCCAGCGCGTGGTGCTGCGGAACAACGCCAACCTCTCGACCGGCGGCACCGCCACCGACGTGACCGATACCGTGCACCCGGAAGTCGCCGCGCGCGCCATCGATGCGGCGCAGATGGTCGGCCTGCACATCTGCGGCGTCGACATGGTCTGCGAGAACGTGCTGCGTCCGCTCGAAGAGCAGCACGGCGGCGTCGTCGAAGTCAATGCCGCGCCGGGACTGCGGATGCACATCTCGCCGTCGTTCGGCCGTGGCCGCGATGTCGGATCGGCGGTGATGGACACGCTTTATGCGCTCGGCGACGACGGCCGCATACCGGTCGTCGCCGTCACCGGCACCAACGGCAAGACGACCACTGCGCGCCTGATCAACCACCTGTTCATGGCCAGCGGCCTGCGCACCGGCATGACCAACACCGACGGCGTCTGGGTCGACGGACGCCAGACCGACAGCGGCGACTGCAGCGGCCCGAAAAGCGCTCGCAACGTGCTGATGCATCCGGATGTCGAAGCGGCGGTGTTCGAAGTCGCGCGCGGCGGCGTGCTGCGCGAAGGCCTGGGTTTCGACCGCTGCGAAGTGGCTGTCGTGACCAACATCGGCAGCGGCGACCATCTGGGGCTGAGCTACATCACCACGGTCGAAGATCTGGCCGTGCTCAAGCGCGTGGTGGTCCGCAACGTGTCCGAGCACGGTTTTGCGGTGCTGAACGCGGCCGACCCGAACGTCGCAGCCATGACGGCTTCGTGCCCCGGCGGCACGATCTTCTTCACCGCCGACCGCCAGCATCCGGTGATGGCCACGCATCGCGCGCAAGGCAAGCGCACCGTCTACATCGATCACGACACGCTGATCGCAGCCGAAGGCTCGTGGCGCGAGCGCGTTTCGCTGCGCGACGTGCCGATTACCCGCAACGGCTCGCTGCCGTTCCAGGTCGAAAACGTGATGGCGGCGGTGGCCGCGGCCTGGGCCGTCGGCATGGACTGGGACACGATCCGCAGCGGTCTGGCAAGCTTCAAGAACGATGCGGCGGGCGTGCCCGGGCGCTTCAACATGATGGAATACCGCGGCGCCACCGTGATCGCCGACTACGGCCACAACACCGACGCCATGAAGGCGCTGGTGGCCGCCGTCGACACGCTGCCGGCCAACCGTCGCTCGGTCGTCATCAGCGGTGCGGGCGACCGCCGCGACAGCGATATCCGCGACCAGACCGCGATCCTCGGCGAAGCTTTCGACGACGTCATCCTCTACCAGGACGCCGCCCAGCGCGGTCGTGCCGACGGCGAAGTGATGGCATTGCTGCGACAAGGCCTGCAGGGCGCCGGTCGCACCCGCCATATCGAGGAGATCCGCGGCGAATTCATCGCGATCGACTTCGCGCTGGAGCGGTTGCAGCCGGGCGATCTGGCGCTGGTGCTGGTCGATCAGGTGGAAGAAGCGCTGGCGCATCTGGCCAAACGGATCGCCGAAGCGGCCTCGGTCGCTGAAAGCGCCTGACGATCCGCTTTCAACCCGCTGCGGTGAGGTGCTCGAACAAGATGAAGGCACCGATTCCGATCAGCAACACGCCGCCGATCGCCTCCGCCCACCGGCCGGCGACGTTGCCGAGCACGCGCCCGACCATCACGCCGAGCGTGACCATCACGAAGGTCGCGAGCCCGATCGACACGGCGATCGGCAAAATGCTAACGTTCAGGAAGGCCAGCCCGACGCCGACCGCCATCGCATCGATGCTGGTTGCGAAACCCGTGACTGCCAGCAGCCAGAAGCCGTGACGCGACGGCTTTTCGGCCTCCTCCAGGTTGGGCATGCGGGAAGCGGCAAGCACCATCCGCAGACCGAGCAGGCCCAGCAGCGTGAAGGCGATCCAGTGATCCCACACCTTGACGTATTCGGCCGCCGCATAGCCGAGAGCCCAGCCGATGAGTGGCGTGATCGACTCGATGACACCGAAGATGGCGCCGGTCCGCAACGCCTCGGACCAGCGCGGCTTCTGGAGTGCAGTGCCCTTTCCGACTGCGGCAGCGAAAGCGTCGGTGGACATTGCTAGCGCTAGCAAGGCGATGGCGGCAGGATTCATGGGGATCTTTTTTGTTCGGCCGGGCATGAGCACAGAGGCACGCCATCACTGCCCGACCTTGTCGTGCTGACGTGCCAATGGTCTCGCCAACCTGAACGGCTGCCGGCGCCACAAGATGCAGGGCATCTCGAGTGTGTTGACGCAGGCGCTTCCTGGAGCGGAAGCCGGCTACTCCCCAAAGGGACCTGCAGTTTAAATGCAAAAAGTAAGAATTCGGCCATGCGCATGAGGGATTACGCCTACATCGATAGCTGCCGCACCGATGGCCCGAATGCTGTGCAGTCCCGCGTGAGGCGACCGGGCGCTGCATCAAACTGTCACAACTCAAACAAGGATCGATCCATGAACAAGAGCTTTCGCACCCTCGGCCTCGCATTTTTCGTCGCTGGCGGATTGATGAGCGGGCCGGTTTTCGCGCAACCTGCCGCTCCAGGTACGGATGCCCGCATGCAGCGCGAGCGTGCCGCTTGCGATGGAAACCTGCAGGACCGTGCAGCGTGCCTGCGGGAAGCCGGTGCGGCTCAACAGGAGGCGCGTCGCGACGGGTTGACCAATCCGAGCCCCAGTGCGGAAGACCGCAATGCGCTGGACCGCTGCAAGCAGCAGCCGCCGTCGGGTCAGGCCGAATGCGAAGCCAGGATTACCGGTGTCGGCGCCGGAAAGACGACGACGGAAGGCAGTGTGATGGGTGGAGGCGTGATCCGCGAAACCGTGACGCCGGTCGCACCGCCGGCAGCGAAGTAACCGAAGCTCAGGCCTGGGCGCCGATGGCGGCGTGCGCTATCGCGATCGACGCGTTGGTCATGGCGCGCGCTCGTGGCGCCCACATTTCCGCGATCAACTCCGCCTTGTCGATGTGCGATCCGAGCTGCGTGTCGACGCGACCGCCGGACATGATGAAGTCCATCATGTCGGCGTAATCTTCGCTGTCGGTATGAATTGTTTGCATGAGTCAATCGTAGTGCGCGACCTGTCGAACAAGGCATCGGGCGGACGGTCTAAGCAGACGAGGGACCGCAGTTTGTCACGAAAGTCTTTCCAAAACTTAACCCGATAGTGTCCGACCGTTACGGTCGACTAAGCCGCTATCGATCGGATGCCACCGTTTCGGGCAATTCCGTCAGCGTCGACTCGAGACCGAGTGCATGGCCATGCGCCGACAGCCATGCATCGGCTGTTTCCCGGCCAAGCTCCCGCAGTTCCTCGATCTGCGACCAGCGCGTGTCGACCTTGCTCGCCGATCCGCGTCGCGTCAGCTCTTCGGAAGCCTCCATCAGGTGCAGATTGGTCGACGCCAGCGCCTGCATGTCCGGATCGCAGGACTCCATCCGGCGCGCCATCGACTGAATCCTGGTCAATGCCTTGAGGTCGCGCAACAGGCAGGCGTTGAAGCCTATGTCGCTCACCCGCGCCATGATGCCGGTGAGCGACGACGAAACGTCCTCATCCGCAAAAGGCGTGATCTGCACGATCAGGACATCGGTCGAATCGACATCGCCGAGAACCAGCGGCTCCAGCGCAGGATTGGCGGAGAAGCCTCCATCCCAGTAATCCTCGCCATCGATCTTCACTGCCGCGAACAGTTCGGGCAGACAGGCCGAAGCCATGATCGCGTCGAGCGTGATCTCGTCGCCGGCGAACAGCCGCGCGGCACCGGTCGATACCCGCGTCGCCGAGACATGCAGCGGCAGTGCATTCGGCAACGCAAGCGCCGACAGATCGATACTTTGCTCGACTACCCGACGCAGTCCGCGCATGTCGCGGATATGAGGAGTGAACGGCGCGACATACCGGCTCATCAGCTTGCCGACCTCCAGCGAACGCCGGAACCACGGATCGACCAGAGGCCCGCTCCACATCTCGTGATTGAAGGCCTTGAGCGGCGATCCGTTCGAAACCGCCTTCCACAAACGCTCGAGTCCGGCGAGCGCGCCGTCGCGACCGCCCGTGGCCATTCCCGCAACGAATGCCGCACCGTTGAGAGCGCCGGCACTGGCGCCGCTGATGGCGACGATGTCGACCTCTTCTTCGAGCAGACGCTCCAGCACGCCCCACGCATACGCGCCGTGCGCGCCACCGCCTTGCAGTGCGAGGGCGATTCGGGGTCGTCGGCTTTTCGTACTTCTATTGATCATGCAACGCTTCCGTTTTTGTCGAGCCATGGCCTGGAAACCTCGGTTGTGCCACTTCTCCCGGCTTTCGACTTAGGACGAAGGCTGCGAATCACGCAGGACGATGCAGGCCACTTGCGCGGCGTTGCGACGCGTCGAAATGATCGCCACAATCAAGATCATGGACGGCGTACTTCTTTCAGTCATGGCATTTGCGGCAATTTTCACCACGGTCTTCAGCGCTGCGGTTCTGCTGATCGCAGGGTCGTTGACCGCAGCAGCCTTGCTTCCTCGCGCCCATCCCGGAGGCGATCGCCTACGCGCTTTCGCTGGAAAAATTTCACGTTCTGTCTGGCATGTGACGTGTCGGCTCGATGCACTGATATTTGTCTGCGCACTGGTGCTGGCCGCGATTCTCACTTTCGTGTTTTCCTGATTCCGGCAATCGTTGCGCGAGCTCGACTGACTGTACATGTGCATTCAATGTTCCTGCACCCAATATATTCAGCCAGGAGCGAAAGTTTTGTATTGCGGCAAAGCATCAGAGATCTCATACCACGGGGCTTTTGAGCCGACAAATACGTGGCATTCAGGCATTGCGCCAGGATCGTCATCCAGAATACCAAGCGCAAATCCTAACTCATGCGGCTGTTTATCGAACTTGGTAAAAATGTTGGAGCCGCAGACCGAACAAAAACCTCTGTGTTCGCCCAGAGACGATTCGTAGAACCGAATCAGGTTCTCGCCACGAATCCATCTCAGATTTTCTGTAGCCACTCGGCCTCGCGCTCTAAAAGCCGTTCCGTGCGCCTTGCGGCACATTGAACAGTGACAGAACAGCATATTCTGAACAGGTCCGTCTATTTCCAACGCAATTCCCTGGCACAGGCAGCTTGCACGAAGCATAGTAAATTTCCCGCTAAATTCTTCCGAATAAATATTCGACCACTATTCCACAGTCACGCTCTTCGCCAGATTCCGCGGCTTGTCCACATCCGTTCCGCGCGCGCAGGCCGTGTGATACGCCAGCAGCTGCAGCGGCACCACATGCAGCAACGGAGACAGCGCGCCGTAATGCTCCGGCATGCGGATCACGTGCAGCCCTTCGCTGTTCTCTATATGTGTGTCGGCGTCGGCCAGCACATAAAGCACCCCGCCCCGCGCCCGCACTTCCTGCAGATTGCTCTTAAGCTTTTCGAGCAACGCATCGTTCGGCGCGACCGCAACTACAGGCATTTCGCTCGTCACCAGCGCCAGCGGGCCGTGCTTCAGTTCGCCGGCGGCGTAAGCCTCGGCATGGATGTACGTCACTTCCTTCAGCTTCAATGCGCCTTCGAGTGCGATCGGGTAATGCAGCCCGCGTCCGAGAAACAGCGCGTTCTCCTTTCGCGCAAAATCTTCGGACCAGCCGATGACCTGCGGCTCCAGCGCCAGCACCGACTGCAGCGCGACAGGCAGATGCCGCATCTGCTTCAGGTAATTCGTTTCTTCTTCGGCAGGAAGACGGCCTTTGGATTGCGCCAGCGCCAGTGTCAACAGGAACAGCCCGGCCAGTTGCGTCGTGAATGCCTTTGTCGACGCCACGCCGATTTCCACACCCGCCCGCGTGATGTATGCCAGCTTGCATTCGCGCACCATCGCGCTGGTCGCGACATTGCAGATCGTCAGCGTCTGTTCCATGCCGAGTGACCGCGCGTGCTTGAGCGCGGCCAGCGTGTCGGCGGTTTCGCCGGATTGCGTGATCGTGACGACCAGCGTTTTCGGGTCCGGTACCGAATCGCGGTACCGATATTCGCTCGCGATCTCCACCTGTGTCGGGATCTTCGCGATGCTTTCGAGCCAGTACTTGGCGGTGCAGCCGCTGTAGTAGCTGGTGCCGCAGGCCAGGATCAGCACCTTGTCGATGTCCTTGAACACGCGGTGCGCGCTGGCGCCAGTCTTGCCGTCCTGGCCGATGCCGTCGAAGAGTTCCGGCACGATGCCTTCGATACCCTCCAGCGTGTCGCCGATGGCGCGCGGCTGCTCGAAGATTTCCTTCTGCATGTAGTGCCGGTACGGGCCCAGTTCGACCGCGCCGCTGTGCGCCTGGACCGTGCGCACCGGGCGCTGGCCGTCGCCGACCGGCTTGTGCGCGCGGTCGACGATCCAGTACTTGCCCGGCTGCAGGTCGACCACGTCGCCCTCTTCCAGATAGACGATGCGGTCGGTCACGCCGGCGAGCGCCATCGCGTCGCTGGCCAGGAAGTTCTCGGTACCGTCCGCGCCGACGCCCAGAATCAGCGGCGAGCCGGCCCGCGCGCCGATCACGCGGTGCGGTTCGTCACGGCAGATCACCGCGATGGCATAGGCGCCGTGGAGCTGCAGCACGGCTGCCTTCACCGCGTCGAACAGGTCGCCGTCGTAGAGGCTGTCGATCAGGTGGGCGATGACTTCGGTGTCGGTCTGGCTCGCGAAGACGTAGCCCTTGCGCTCCAGCGCCGCACGCAGCGACTCGTGGTTTTCGATGATGCCGTTGTGCACCAGACCGATCCGCGCCTGCTTCACGACACCGACCGCATCGCTCGCCGCAACGCCCGGACCCAGGCTGAAATGCGGATGCGCGTTGTGCACCGCCGGCGCGCCGTGCGTCGCCCAGCGTGTGTGCGCGATGCCGGTCATGCCCTCGACGTGGTCTTCGCGGACCTGCGTGATCAGGTCGGCAACGCGCGACGTGGTGCGCGTTCTGGCTAGCCCGCCAGCGTGGACTGCGACACCGCAGGAGTCGTAACCCCGGTATTCGAGCCGCTGAAGCCCCTGGACGAGTACGGGAACGATGTTGCGATGAGATGCTGCGCCGACGATGCCACACATGAGAAGCCTGCTTTCTGGAGACGAATGCGGTCATGCTAGGCGCGAAGATGCGAAACGTGCTTTCTAAAAAGTCTGTATAAAGGAATTTAATTTCACCCACTACACATCGGGAAATTGAATTTCATAATCGACACTCAAATGAAATCCTTTGACTTCGACGCAGTTGATTTTCGTTTGCTCGATGCGCTTCAACGCGACGTGTCCCAGACCAACCAGCAGCTCGCCGCCGACCTGAACATCTCGCCGCCCACCTGCTTGCGCCGGGTCCAGAGGCTGCGCGCCGCAGGACTGATCGAGCGCGAAATCGCACTGCTCTCGCCCGAGCGGCTCAGCGCCGTGCTCGGCCACGGCCTGCAGGCAGTGGTGGAGGTGTCGCTCGACCGGCAGGACGCCGCATCGCTCGACGCCTTCGAAGCGCGCACGATCGCCGACGACGCGGTGCAGCAGTGCTGGCGCGTGTCCCCGGGTCCCGATTTCGTGCTGATCGTCGCCGTGCGCGACATGCCGGGCTACCAGGCACTGACGCAGCGGCTGTTCACGGCAGATGCGAACGTGCGGAACGTGAAGGCGTTCTTTAGTCTAAAGCGGGCGAAGTTCGAGCCGAAGCTTCCGCTGGGCTGACCTTATTTCCTCTTCGGCCGCTTCCAGTTAGCAAAACTCATCTGCCGTGCCCGCGAAACAGTCAACGCTCCCGGCTCAGTGCTCTTGTTCAGCGTCGATCCGCCGCCCACCGTGCCGCCGGCGCCGATGGTGATCGGCGCCACCAGCACGCAGTTGCTGCCGATGTGCACATCGGCTTCGATCTCGGTGCGGTGCTTGTTCGCACCGTCGTAGTTGGCTGTGATGCTGCCGGCGCCGTAATTCACGCGCTCGCCGACCGTCGCGTCGCCGAGATAGGCCAGATGGTTGGCCTTGGCACCGGCCGCGAGCGTCGAATTCTTGACCTCGACGAAGTTGCCGATGTGTACCTCGGCGCCCAGCTTCGCGCCGGGGCGCAGGCGGGCGAACGGGCCGATGCGGGCGTCTGTGCCGACGGTCACGCCGGCCAATTCGCCGTCGATGTGCGTGAAGGGATGGATCACCGCACCCGCCTCGATGCGCGCATCGGCGATCACGCAGTTCGCGCCGATGCGCACGCCCTCGCCCAGCACGACCACGCCCTCGAACACGCAGTTGACGTCGATCTCCACATCCGCTGCGCATTCGAGCGTGCCGCGCAGGTCGAAACGCGCCGGATCGGCGAGCCGCACGCCTTGCGTCATCAGGATTTCAGCCTGGCGCAGTTGCAGCGCGCGCTCCAGTGCCGCGAGCTGCGACGGACTGTTGATGCCGGCGACCTGCGCCGCGTCGGCGATGAGGTGCGCCACCACCGGCACGCCGTCGGCCGTGGCGAAGCCGACGATGTCGGTCAGGTAGTACTCGCCCTGCGCATTGCGGTTGTCGAGCCGCGCCAGCCAGGCTTTCAGCAGCCTGGCCGGCGCGGCCATGATGCCGCTGTAGATCTCGCGGATCTCGCGCTGCGCCTCGCTGGCGTCCTTGTGCTCGACGATGGCCTGCACGTCGCCCGACGCCGAACGCACGATGCGGCCGTAGCCGGTCGGGTCTGCAAAATCGATCGTCAGCAGCGCCAGCCGCTCGCCGCCGCTGGCTTCGACCAAGGCACGCAGCGTGTCTTCGGCGATCAGCGGAACGTCGCCCGACAGCACCAGCACCGTGCCGTCGTCCGGCAGCAGCGGCGCGGCCTGCTGCACCGCGTGACCGGTGCCGAGCTGCGGCATCTGGCGCGCGAACTGCACATCGAGGCCGATCTGCTTCGCCGACGCACCGAGCACCGCCTCGACTTCTTCGGCGCCGTGGCCGGTGACGACCACGACCTGCCGCGCCCCCAGACCCGCCGCCGTGTCGAGCACCCGCAATGCCAGCGGACGACCGCCGAGGCGATGCAGCACCTTCGGCAGCCGGCTTTTCATCCGCGTGCCCTTGCCTGCCGCCATGACGACGACGGAGAGCGCGGAAGGAACAGCGGGAACAGGTGTCTTTTTCATGCGGCGGATTATCGGAGGCTCAGAGCGTGTGGCTGCGGTCGCCTGCGGCGAAGCCGAGCGGTTCCCACGGCTCAGCCTCGGCGGCGCCGAACGCGATCACCTTGAAAAGCTCGCCCATCTCGTGCTCGTTGATCAGGTAACCGGTGAGCGCCCGCTGGGCGACGGTCGCCGCGTCGGCCATCGCCGGCAGTCCGCAATTCAGCAGGAATCGTCCCTGCCCCGCATAACCGAGCACCGGCATTCCGGCGTCCTGCGCTGCCAGCGCGATGCCGGTGAAGTCGACGTGCGCGGTGATGTCCTTCTGCCCGACCGCGACGAGCGGATCGCTGTCCGCCTTGTGACCCTGGTGGCACATGACCGTGCCCATATGGCGCTGCGGGTGGTAGTACTCCGACTCGGGAAAGCCGTAGTCGATAAAGAAGGCCGCGCCCTGCACCAGCCGGTCGGCCAGCGTGGCGATGAAAGCTTCGGCATGAGGATGGATTTCGGTCAGGTAGTCGTGTTCGCCTTCGATCTCGACCGGCGGGCGCAGATCGGTCGGGCGGTCTTCCCAGACCCAGAGCGCAGGCGCAGCGCCTTGAACCACGCCGCGCTCGAACCATTTCCCGCCGGTTCGCACCAGCAGTTGCACCGGCATCGCGTCCAGCACTTCGTTGCCGACCACCACGCCGCGCATCCGTTCGGGCAATTCGCTCAGCCATTCGACCTTGTCGCCGAACTTCGCCAGCGTTTCCTGCTGCCGCTCGCGCAACGTGCCGGACAGGTCGACGATGCGGTAGCGCTTCACGCGCGCGCCAAGCGCTTCGAGCAGCTGAAGCGCCAGTGCGCCGGAACCGGCTCCGAACTCCCAGAGTTCGTCGGTAGCGGTCTTCTCCAGCGCCTCGCCGATCTGCACCGCCAGCGCCTGGCCGAACAGCGGCGTGAGCTCGGGCGCCGTCACGAAATCGCTGCCCGAGGACGGCAGGTGACCGAATTTCCGGCTTGCGTTGGCGTAGTAACCCATGCCTGGCGCATACAAAGCCAGCGCCATGAAGCGGTCGAACGGCAGCCAGCCGCCCGCCCGCTGCATCGACGCACCGATAATCCGGTGCAGCGGATCCAGGCCCGCGAGCCCCTTTTTTGCATCCATATTCATCCCCGGAAATCTATCAGCATGGCTGGAACGACACTCTTTTCCGAGCATTCGCGGCAGCACGGCGTGCTGGTGACCGGCGGCGCACGCCGGCTCGGCGCCGCGCTCTGCGAAGCCTTCGCGCGGGCCGGCTGGCAGGTGTGGTGCCAGTACCGCGGCTCGCGCGAAGCGGCCGAATCGCTCTGCGGGCGTCTGCGCGACCAAGGCCTGCGCGCCACGGCGATCGAGGCCGACATCGGCAGCGAGCCCGGCCGCACGGCGCTGATCGACGCAATTTCCGTCGACGGCCCGCTCGCCTGCATCGTCAATAACGCCTCGGCTTTCGAGCCCGACAGCGCGCTCGATTTCGATGCCGACGCGGCGCTGCGGCAGCTCGCCGTCAATCTGGTCGCGCCGCTTTCCTTCGCTCGACTGCTCGCCCGTCAGGCGACGGCGGGCGACGGCATCGACCGCTCGACGATCCACATCCTCGACCAGAAGGTCTACAACCTCAATCCCGACTATTTCTCGTACACGGTGTCCAAGCTGGCGCTGGAGCGCGCGGTCGCGCTGCAGGCCCAGGCGCTGGCGCCGGCCGTGCGCGTGTGCGGCGTGGCGCCGGGGCTGATGTTCGAAAGCGGTCCGCAAGACCACGACAACTTCGTCCGCGCGGCCAGCGTGAACCTGATGCGCCGGCCGATCGACCCGGCCGACGTGGCGCGCACCTGCGTCTTCCTCGCCGCCACGCCCAGCGTGACCGGCTCAACCCTGTGCGTCGACAACGGCCAGCATCTGGTGCCGCTCGAGCGCGACATCATGTTCGTCGTCGACGACCTGCTCAAGAAAGCAATTGCCCCATGACCACCACTGCGGCTCTCGATCCCCTCCTGCTCTCCTGCCGCCGCGTGTTCCTGCGCAACTACGAGGTCTGGATCAACATCGGCGTGCACGAATTCGAGAAACGCGCCGAACAGCGCGTGATCATCAACGTCGATCTCTATGTGCCGCTGGAACTTTCCACGCCGCGCGAGGACGAATTGGACGAAGTGGTCGACTACGACTTCATCCGCCGCACCGTTGCGGCCCGGCTCAGCAAGGGCCACATCCAGCTGCAGGAAACGCTCTGCGACGACATCCTCACGCAGATCCTGGCGCACCCCAAGGTGCAGGCCGCCCGCGTGTCGACCGCCAAACCCGACGTCTATCCCGATTGCGAAGCAGTGGGCGTAGAGGTCTTCAGAAGTAAATGACATGAGTGCCATCTGGGTCGAAGACGAAGCCGCAGAAGCCACGGCCAGCGGTGCAGCCGGAAACATCCTGAAGATCCAGCGCGAGACGCAGAAGCTGGAGAAGCGGTTGTGCCGGCAGGTCGGGCAGGCGATCGTCGACTACAACATGATCGAGGACGGCGACAAGGTCATGATCTGCGTCTCGGGCGGAAAGGACAGCTATGCGCTGCTCGACATCCTGCTCAAGCTGCGGGCTCGCGCGCCGATCCATTTCGACATCGTGGCGGTCAACCTCGACCAGAAACAGCCCGGCTTCCCCGAAGACGTGCTGCCCGCGTACCTCAAGGCGCTGAACGTGCCCTTCCATATAGAAGAGCAGGACACCTACAGCATCGTCAAGCGCGTCATTCCCGAAGGCAACACGACCTGCGGCCTGTGCAGCCGGCTGCGGCGCGGCATCCTGTACCGCGTGGCGGACGAGCTCGGCGCGACCAAGGTCGCGCTGGGTCACCACCGCGACGACATGCTGCAGACCTTCTTCCTCAACATGTTCTTCGCCGCACGGCTCAAGTCGATGCCGCCGAAGCTGGTGAGCGACGACGGCCGGCATATCGTGATCCGCCCGCTCGCCTACGTCGCCGAGAAGGACACCGTGCGCTGGGCGCAGCACCGTAATTTCCCGATCATTCCGTGCACGCTCTGCGGCAGCCAGGAAAACCTGCAGCGCAAGCAGGTCGGCGAGATGCTGCGCGAATGGGAGAAGAAGCATCCCGGCCGCATCGAAAACATGTTCGGCGCGCTGCAGCACATCGTTCCGTCGCACCTGCTGGACGGAAAAGCGTTTGATTTCAATGGCCTGAAGACGACCGGCGTGCCCGACCCGGAGGGCGACAAGGCCTTCGACGCGCCGGAACTGCCGGTCGGTTCAACGCTGCCATCATCGCTGCGGATCGTGCAGTTGTAGACGTTCCAGGAGTTTCAGGAGACACAAGAACCATGCTCAGACGCGTCATTTCCCTCTTTGCCGTTGCAGCGACCGTGGCGTTGACCGGTTGCGCGACCCGCTGGGTCGTCGACAGCAACGTGCGGAGTTTCTCCAGTCTGCCGGCGGACGCGGCGGCGCCCGGTGCGACCTATCGCTTCGAGCGCCTGCCATCGCAGCAGCAGGGCACGGGTGCCATGCAACAGGCCGAAGCCCTGGAGGCACTGGCTGCGCCAGCCCTGGAAGGCGTCGGATTGCAACGCAGCGACACCGCACCGCGCTACAGCGCGCAGATCGGCGCCCGCGTTGGGCTGACGATTTCGCCCTGGGACGATCCGTGGCTCGGCCCGTGGGGTTATGGCGGTGGATGGGGTCCGAGGTCGTATGTCGGGCTGGGCGTCGGTGTCGGTCACTTCCGCGGGCGCGGCTGGGGCGGCGGCGGATTCGGTGGCGGTTTCGGAGGCTGGGGCGGCGGCTGGTACGGCGCGTCCTCCACACCCTGGTATTCGCGCGAAGTCAGCGTCGTGCTGCGTGAACTTTCGTCCAACAAGGTCGTCTACGAAACCCGTGCCCGCAACGATGGGCCGTATTCGACCGACGCGCCAGTGCTGGCCGTGATGTTCCGTGCCGCGCTGCAGGGCTTCCCGACGCCACCGCAGGGCGAACGTCGGGTGGACATCGAAATTCCTCCGAAATGAATCGCATGGGAAGCTCCCGCACCTGATGGAACTCACGCGACTGATCGTCCTCCGCCACGGCGAAACCGCCTGGAATGTCGGCACCCGCATCCAGGGTCAGCTCGACATCGGCCTGAATGCGACCGGACTGGCGCAGGCCGGCCGGCTCGGAGAGGCACTTGGCGGCGAAGCGCTCGACGCCGTCTATGCGAGCGATCTGTCGCGCGCATGGGCGACGGCCGAAGGCGTGGCGCGTCACCAACGACAAGAAGCGCAACCCATCCCCGAACCCCGGCTTCGGGAGCGCGCCTTCGGATGCTTCGAAGGGCTCACCTTCGCGGAAATCGAAAGCGGGATGCCTGCCGAAGCCAGACTCTGGCGCACCCGCGATCCGGAATTCGCTCCGGCCGGCGGCGGCGAGTCGCTGCTCGCTTTCCGGTCTCGCGTCATCGATGTCGCCTCCGAGCTGGCTGCCCGCCATGCGGGCGGCCAGATCGCGCTGGTGGCGCATGGTGGCGTGATGGACGTGCTCTACCGTGCAGCCACCGGCCAGGGACTTCAGGCGCCACGAACCTGGCACCTGGGCAATGCAGCCATCAACCGGCTGCTCTGGACGCCGCAAGGTTTCACGCTCGTAGGCTGGGGCGACACCCGTCACCTGACACAGCTGGCACCGCTGGATGAACCGGTCGACTGAATCCGACGGCAAGGGCATCGATAGGTGCTTTCCCTGGGCACGCGGCGGCACCCTGTCAACTTTCTCTCAAACTTGACCAATCACTTGGGCGGCACTGAGTGTTTAGTATTCATTTTCTACTGAAATAAGCGCAGAATCTGAACTCAAAACGCGATTGATGAAGTATTGTCAAGACTTCAATCGCAACGAATTGCGACCGAAGTGACAGACGTCAATTGCCAGGTAACGTTCTACGCCGTTTGGCCGATGGGCAATCTGCAGGGAAGGGACCGAAGATCGGTCTCGCAATGTGAACGCTTTTTAAGTAAATCTACCTAAGAAACTCTGTAATGACGTGGCTCCTGGTTTACGAAAGCATTCGTTGCGACAGTGACGCTGAATGCCGGAGGCCCAAATGAATAATCAGAAAGGCGCAACGTCGATGCCATCGCTTGTTACAAATCCTGTGGTTACAGACGGCATGGTGGGACCGATCGAGCTGCCGACGGATTCGACTCGCCAGAACGCGCCCGACACCGCTCACGAGGCCGCACTTGCCGAAGTCCGTCTGGCGCTCGACGAGAACCTCGACTTTGCGCTGCGGGAAGCGGCAAGAGGCCGGAGCCGGAGCGGCGAGACGATGTTCGCTGCGGCCTGGACGATGGTGCTGTCCCGTCTCGGCGGCGCGGACGACTTCCTCATCCGCCTGCAGATCGGTACGGCGGACGGCATCGGCCAGACGACGCTGCGTGCGGATCTCAGACCGGAAGCAGGCGCCGAAGCAGGTGAAGCTCCGCGCCTCGACGTCGTGCTCGCCCGAATCGAAGCAGCGCTGCAAACCGCGCGCAACGAACAGCCGGCAACCGACCCGGGCGCGACGACGATGCGCACCGGCCTTTCCATCGGTCGCCTGGAACCCGCAGCCTCAGCGTCTTTCGATCTGCTGCTTTCCGTCGGCACGAACGCTGGCGG
Source organism: Variovorax glucosi (assembly GCF_051216695.1). NCBI lineage: Bacteria > Pseudomonadati > Pseudomonadota > Betaproteobacteria > Burkholderiales > Comamonadaceae > Variovorax > Variovorax glucosi. The sequence goes on along the minus strand of NZ_JBPJZE010000004.1, from coordinate 405,437 downwards.
CACATCTCTTTCGCTGCACTACCGTGCCTCTCTCTTTTCGCGCACGACTGCAGAGCGCTGGGCCGGCTATGTGCTTGCCGTGCTCACGGCAATGCCGCGCCACGCCGGTAGCCGCATCGATGCGCTGCCGATGATCGGCAAGGAAGAACAACTCCTGATCGAAGGCTTCAACGCCACTGCCGAAGACCTCGGCGTGCCGGCCTGCGTGCATCAGCTGGTCGAAGCCCAGGCCGCGCGCACGCCGGAAGCGGTCGCCGTGGTGCTGGGCGCACAGACGATCCGCTACGCCGAGCTCGACGCCCGCGCCAACCTGCTGGCGGGCGCATTGCGTGCGCGCGGCGTGGGCCCGGACGTGCCGGTGGCGCTGTATGTGGAGCGCAGCATTGACATGGTGATCGGCCTGCTCGCGGTGCTGAAGGCCGGCGGCGCCTATGTTCCGCTCGACCCGAGCCATCCGCCGGAGCGCACCGCGACCATCCTCGCCGGAGCGCTGCCGCGCGTGATCCTGACCCAGTCCGGCCTGCGCGCCGCCCTGCCCGCCACACCCGCGACGCCCGACGTGGAGACGCTGCTGCTCGACGGTTCGGCCGACGGCGATGCGGCTTTCTTCACCGGCAAGACCGGCAATGCCATGCGGCTCGAGGCGCTGACGCCCGACAACCTCGCCTACGTCATCTACACCTCCGGCTCGACCGGCACGCCGAAGGGCGTGGCGATGCATCACGGTGCGCTGGTCAACCTGCTGCGCTGGCAGGCGATGCATCCGGCCGTGCCGAAGCCGCAGCGCACGCTGCAATTCGCGGCGCTCGGTTTCGACGTGGCATTCCAGGAAATCTTCTCGACGCTGTCTGTCGGCGGCACCCTGGTGCTGATCGACGAAAGCGTGCGGCGCGATCCGCAGGCGCTGGCCGGGGTCATGCGCTCGCAGCAGGTGGAGCGCCTGTTCCTGCCCTTCATCGCGCTGCAGAACCTGGCCGATTACGTGGTCGCGGCCGGCGAGTCGCTGCCCGCGCTGCAGGATGTGGTGACCGCCGGCGAACAGCTGCATGCCAGCCCGTCGGTGCGCGCATTCTTCGAGCGTATGGCGGGCTGCCGCCTGCATAACCAGTACGGCCCGACCGAAAGCCACGTCGTGACCGCGCTGCAGCTCGGCGCCGATCCGCGCGAATGGGCGGCGCTGCCGTCGATCGGTCAGCCGATCACGAACAGCCGCATCCACATCCTCGACCGTCAGGGCCGCACCGCGCCACTCGGCGTGACGGGCGAAATCCACATCGGCGGCGCTGGCGTGGCACGCGGCGGCTACCTGCACCGGCCCGAACTGACGGCCGAGCGTTTCGTCGAAGATCCTTTCAGCACCGACCCCGCGACCCGCCTGTACAAGACCGGCGACGTGGGCCGCTGGACCGCGAATGGCGAGATCGAATACCTCGGCCGCAACGACCATCAGGTGAAGGTGCGCGGTTTCCGCGTCGAACTCGGCGAAGTCGAAAGCGCTCTGCTGGCACACCCGTCCGTGCGCGAAGGCGCCGTGCTGGCCCGCCACGACGGCGGCGGCGATGCGCGCTTGGTCGCCTACCTCACGGCGCAACCGGGCGCAGCCACCGGTGCCGAACTGTCGCATCAGCTGCGCGAGCACCTCAAGTCGACGCTGGCTTCCTACATGGTGCCGTCGGTGTTCGTCGTGCTCGACGTGCTGCCGCTGTCGCCCAACGGCAAGGTCGACCGGCGCGCTCTGCCCGAGCCGCTGGCCGAGCGTCCGGAGATGGCCGAGCCCTTCGAGGAAGGCCGCACCGACACCGAACGCAGCGTCTGCGCCGCGTTCGCCCGTGCGCTGGGCATCGATCGTGCCGGCCGCGCCGACAACTTCTTCGATCTCGGCGGCGATTCGCTGCGCGTGCTCAAGGTGCTTGCGGACCTGCAGGCATCGAGCGCCCGCCGCCTGTCGACCAACCTGTTCTTCCAGGATCCGACGCCGCAGGCCATCGCCCGCGAACTCGACGGCGTCGTGCATGAACCCGTCTTGGCAAACCGCGCCCGCTCTGCCGACGCGGCTGCACAGGAACCCATCGCGCTGATCGGCATGGCCGGCCGCTTTCCCGGCGCCGCCGACGTGGAAGCGTTCTGGGCCAACCTGTATGAAGGCCGCGACACGATCCGCTTCTTCGACGACGCCATGCTGGATGCCAGCGTCGGCGCCGCATTGCGCGCCGACCCCGACTACGTGCGCGCCCGCGGCGTGATCGACGATGCCGACCAGTTCGACGCCGCGTTCTTCGGCATCAACCCGAACGAGGCGACGCTGATGGACCCGCAACAGCGCGTGTTCCTCGAGATCTGCTGGGAATGCATGGAACGCGCCGGCTACGCGCCGGACCGCCAGAAGGCACCGGTCGGCGTCTACGCCGGCATGCACAACGCGACGTATTTCCAGAAACACGTGACGCCGCGCCAGGACCTGGTCGATGCTGTCGGCGAATTCACCGTGATGCTCGGCAACGAGAAGGACTACGTCGCGACCCGCGTGGCCAACAAGCTGAACCTGACCGGCCCGGCGATCAGCATGAACACCGCCTGCTCGACCTCGCTGGTCGCGATGGCGCAGGCTTTCGGCGCGCTGCGCTCGGGCCAGTGCGACATGGCGCTGGCCGGCGGCGTCGCCATCACCTGCCCGCCGAACAGCGGCTACCTGCACCAGGAAGGCGCCATGCTGTCGCCGGACGGCCGCACGCGCAGCTTCGACGCGCAGGCGCAAGGCACGGTCTTCAGCGATGGCGCGGGCGTGGTGCTGCTGAAGCGCCTGTCCGACGCGCAGGCCGACGGCGACACGATCTATGCGGTGTTGCGCGGCGTCGGCGTGAACAACGATGGCGGCGTCAAGGCCAGCTTCACCGCGCCGAGCGTGGACGGCCAGGCGGCCGTCGTGTCGATGGCGCTGGCTTCGGCCGGCGTCGATGCGCGCAGCATCTCTTACGTCGAGGCGCATGGCACCGCAACGCCGATGGGCGACCCGGTCGAAGTGGCGGCGCTCTCGCGCAGCTACGCGCGCCACACCGCCGACAGCGGCTTCTGCGCCATCGGCTCGGTCAAGAGCAACGTCGGCCACATGCTGATGGCTGCGGGCGCGGCGGGCGTCATCAAGACGGCGCTGGCGCTGCACGAGGAAACGCTGCCGGCTTCGCTGCATTTCGATGCCGAGAACCCGGCCATCGACTTTGCCGGCACGCCGTTCCGCGTCAACGCACAGCGCTTGGCCTGGCCGCGCCAAGCCGGTGCGCCGCGTCGCGCGGGCGTGAGTTCCTTCGGCGTTGGCGGTACCAATGCGCACCTGATCCTCGAAGAAGCACCGCTCGCCGTGCCTTCGGAGCCGGTCGCCGGCCCGCAGCTGCTGACCTTGTCCGCGCGCACGCCGACGGCGCTGGCACGGATGGCCGCACAGCTGGCCGATCACCTCGAGGCGACGCCGGCCATCAACCTCGGCGACGTGGCGCACACGCTGCGCGTCGGCCGCAAGCTGTTTTCGCAGCGACTGGCCGTTGTCGCCGACGGCGTGCCGGAAGCCATTTCCGCGCTGCGCGACCTGAATTCGCCGCGCCGCATCGCCGGCGTGCCGGGTGCGCGCGTGCATGAACCCGTGCTGCTCTTCCCTGGACAGGGCGCGCAATACGCAGGCATGGGCCGCACGCTGTATGTGCACGACGAGATCTTCCGCGCCGCCATCGACGAAGTCGCTGCCGCGCTGGAAAAGTGCGCGCTGCCTTTCGACCTTCGCGAGCGCCTGTTCTCGAACGATCCCGATGCGCTGGCGCCGACCGCCGTCACGCAGCCCGCGACTTTCGCGCTCGAATACGCGCTGGCAAAACGGGCGCTGGCTTTCGGCCTGCGTCCGGTCGCGATGATCGGCCACAGCGTCGGCGAATTCGCGGCCGCCGTGATCGCCAACGTGATGTCGCTCGCCGACGCTGCACGGCTGGTTGCGCAACGCGGTGCGCTGATGCAGGCCCTGCCCGCCGGACAGATGCTGTCGGTGCGCCTCGGTGCTGTAAAGCTCGCGCCCTACCTGGTGGAAGGCGTCTCGCTCGCCGCCGACAACGGCCCAGCGACCTGCGTCGTCGCCGGCCCGTCGGAAAAGATCGTCGCACTGCAGTCGAAGCTGGAGGCCGACGGCATCGCCAGCCGGCTGCTGCCGACATCGCACGCCTTTCACTCTTCGATGATGGACGCCGCCGTCGCGCCGTTCGAAGCGCTGGTCCGCACCGTCGAACTGCGCGCGCCGCAACGCACCGTCGTCTCGACGCTGACCGGCCGCGTGCTGAGCGCAACGGAAGCCACCGATCCCGCCTACTGGGCGCGCCACCTTCGCGAACCGGTGCTTTTCTCGCCGGCCGTGCGCACGGCGATGGCGCAGTTCGCGCAGCCGCTCTTCATCGAACTCGGCCCGCGCAACACGCTGTCGACCCTGGTCCGCCAGCATGCGGTCTCGGGTTCGCCGGCGCCCGCGGCGGTTTCGGTGTTCGCGGCCGATCCGGCGGAAGAGCTGATCGCCTTCGACATGGCGCTCGGCCGCCTCTGGGCTATCGGCGTCGATACCGACCTCGGCCAGCTCGACATGCGCACCCGCAAGGCGCGCGTCCGGCTGCCGACCTATCCATTCGAACGCAAGCGCCACTGGGTCGACATCGTCCCGGCCACGCCTGCTGCCGTTTCCCTACACAACGTCTCTCCAGCTACACCCGTCACGATCACGGAGCCCCACATGTCCACCATGTCAGCCACGTCCGCAGTTTCCAGCACCCGCCGCACGGCACTTCACGCCAAGGTGCGCGAGCTTTTCGAGGACATCTCGGGCACGCCGATGGCGGATGCCGACGGCGCCGTGTCCTTCATCGACCAGGGCCTCGATTCCCTCGTGCTGACGCAGGCCGCGCTGCAGGTCAAGAAGCATTTCAAGACCAACATCACCTTCCGCCAGCTGATGGAAGGCTGCCGCAGCTTCGACCTGCTGGTCGACCACCTCGACGGCCTGCTTCCACCGGAACCCGCCGCTGTTGCGGTCGCAGCCGTGGCACCGATGGCGCCCGCGCCGCTGGCCACCGCAACTGCCGCTGCTTTCACGCCGGTCGTGCCCATGGCGCCGCTGGCCGTGCGCGCCGACGCGCCGATGCTGCAGCAACTGATCCAGCAGCAGATGCAGCTGATGCAGCAGCAGCTCGCGCTGCTGGCCGGCAACGCGCCAGCCGTTGCGGCTGCAGCCGTCGCCACTGAGCCGGCACCGCTGCTCGTCGCGCCGACCGTCGAGCGCGAAGCCGGCCACGTGACCTACGACGTCAAGAAGGCCTTCGGCGCGATCGCCCGCATACACACCACGCCGAACCGCGACATCACCGGTCGCCAGCAGGCACGCCTCGATGCCTTCATCCGCCGCTATGTCGAGCGCACGCAGAAGAGCAAGAGCTTCACCGCCGCCAACCGTGGCCACATGGCCGACCCGCGCGTGGTCAACGGCTTCCGTCCCGCGACGAAAGAGATCACTTATCAGATCGTGGTCGAGCGCTCCAAGGCGTCGCGCGTCTGGGACGTCGACGGCAACGAGTACGTCGACGTGCTGAACGGCTTCGGCATGAACATGTTCGGCTGGCAGCCCGACTTCATCAACGACGCGGTCAAGCGCCAGCTCGACATCGGCTACGAGATCGGCCCGCAGCATCCGCTGGCCGCCGAAGTCACGGCGCGCATCTGCGAACTCACCGGCTTCGACCGCGCCGCGCTCTGCAACACCGGCTCGGAAGCGGTGATGGCTGCCGTGCGCATCGCACGCACCCATACCGGCCGCAGCACCGTCGTGCTGTTCAGCGGTTCGTATCACGGCACCTTCGACGAAGTGCTGGTGCGCGCCGGTCGCGGCGCACGCGGCATCCCGGCCACGCCGGGCGTGATGAGCGGCATGTTCGGCGACGTCCGCGTACTCGACTACGGCACGCCCGAGTCGCTGGAATTCATCCGCGAGAACGCCGACGATCTGGCCGCCGTGCTGATCGAGCCGGTGCAGAGCCGCCGGCCCGACTTCCAGCCGAAGGAATTCCTGCAGGAAGTCCGCAACATCACCGAGAAGAGCGGCACCTGCATGATCATCGACGAGGTCATCACCGGATTCCGCTCGCATCCGGGCGGCGCGCAGGCGCTGTTCGGCGTGCGCGGCGACCTCGCGACCTACGGCAAGGTGATCGGCGGCGGCATGCCGATCGGCGCCATCGCGGGCAAGCGCGAATTCATGGACGCGCTCGACGGCGGCGCCTGGAACTACGGCGACGACTCCATCCCGAGCGTCGGCGTGACCTACTTTGCCGGCACCTTCGTGCGCCATCCGCTGGCACTGGCCGCGGCCAAGGCGTCGCTCGACCATCTGGCGAATTCGGGTGTCGCTCTGCAGACGCAGCTCAACCTGCACACCGCGGCGATGGCCGACGAACTCACGGCGTTCTGCCGCGAAGTCGGCGCGCCGCTGGAGATCCGGTATTTCGCGTCGCTCTGGCGCGTGAGTTGGCTCGAAGACCATCCGCTGCAGGACCTGCTCTTCGCGATGATGCGCAGCCGCGGCGTGCACATCCTGGACAACTTCCCGTGCTTCATGACGACCGCGCACACGCCGGCCGACATCGCCACCATCAAGCAGGCCTTCAAGGAATCCGTCGCCGAGATGCAGCAGGCCGAGTTCCTGCCGGGCCGGGCGCCTGTCGCTCGCGGCTTCGACGCCGCCAATCCGCCGGTGCCCGACGCGCGCCTGGGCCGTGACCGCGACGGCCAGCCGGCATGGTTCGTTCCCGATCCGGCCGCGCACGGCAAGTACGTGAAGCTGCAGGCATGAAGACGGAAGACGACGCATCCATGGAAATCGAAGCGACAAACCCGGCCATTGGCACCGGCACCGGTACCGGTACCGGCACAGAAAGCGAAGCGGATTTCGATCCCTTCGCCGCCGGCGCCATTGCCCAGACCACCGCAGCCACCGAAGCGCAGCGCGAAGTCTGGCTGGCGGATCAGCTCGGCCCGCAGGCTTCGCTGGCCTACAACGAATCGCTGACGCTGCGTCTCGACGGCATGCTCGACGCGACGGCGCTGGCCGGCGCCTTCGACGCGCTGGTGGCCAGGCATCCTTCGTTGCGCACCGTTTTCTCGACCGACGGCAGCCAGTTGCTGATCGCCGAGCCGGCACCGCTGCAGCTGGCCGAACACGACCTTCGCTCGCAGGACGCGGCATCGCGCCAGCGCATCGTCGAAGCCGACGCCTTCGCCGCCGTGCGCGAGCGCTTCGAGCTCGACCGCGGCCCGCTGTTCCGCGCCGCGCTCTACCGCCTGTCGACCGTCGAGAACGTGCTGCTCATGACCGCGCACCATGCGGTCTGCGACGGCTGGTCGTGGGGCGTGATCGCCGAAGACCTCGGCCGGCTCTATGCCGAGCGCATCGGCGCAGGTCCGTCGCTCGATCCGGCGCCGGTCTACGCGGATTACGTCGCCTGGGAAGCCGCCGAAGCGGACGGCCCGGAGATGAAGGCGCATGTCGACTACTGGGTCTCGAAGTTCAGCGGCAGCAGCCTGCCGGTGCTGGAACTGCCGCTCGACCGTCCGCGCCCCGCCATACGCACATTCGCGTCGCAGCGCATCGACCATGTGCTGGAGCGCCCGCTGATCGACGCGCTGCGCAAGACCGGCGCCGGCGTCGGTGCCAGCCTGTATGCAGTGCTTTTCAGCGGATTCGCATCGCTGCTGCATCGCCTGACCGCTCAGGACGATCTGGTGATCGGCATCGCCGCCGCCGGCCAGATGGCGGCCAACATGCCGCGCCTTGTCGGCCATTGCGTCAACCTGCTGCCGCTGCGCGTCGCCATCGACGGCACGCTGCCTTTCGACACTCTGATGCGCCAGTCGGGCAGCCAGCTCTTGGACGCCTTCGAGCATCAGAACCTCACCTACGGCACGCTGCTGCGCAAACTGCCGATGACGCGCGACCCGAGCCGCCTGCCGCTGGTCAGCGTGCTGTTCAACGTCGACCGCGACGCCGCGCCCAACGCCGGCAGCTTCCCCGACATCGAAGCCGAACAGGGCAGCGTTCCGCGCGCCTCCGAGAATTTCGAGCTTTTCGTGAACATCGTGCCGGTCGCGACCGGCATGAAGATCGAGCTGCAATACAACACCGACCTTTTCGACGCCGCGACCATCACGCGCTGGCTGCAGGTCTATGAAAGCCTGCTGCGCAGCGCGACGCAGGACCCGGCGCGCAGCGTGGGCCAGCTCGAACTGCTGTCGGCAGCCGAAGCGCATGCCTTGCTGGCGCTCCAGCCGGCCCCGACGCCGGTGCCGAGCCAGCCGCTGATGCACGCCGCGTTCGCGAAGATGGCGACCGTCGGTCCCACACGCAATGCGTTGCGCTACGGCAAGACCGCGCTCAGCTACGGCGAGCTCGACGCGCAGTCCAACCGCCTCGCCCGCGAATTGCGTGCACGCGGCGTGCAGCGCGGCGCACTGGTCGGCCTGTGCCTGCCGCGCGATGCGAACATGGTCATGGCGCTGCTGGCCGTGCTCAAGGCCGGCGCCACCTACGTGCCGCTCGACCCCGAATTTCCGCAGGCCCGACTCGACTACTACGCCGAGGACGCCAATCTGGCGCTGCTGCTGACCGTGTCGTCGGTGGCCACGGCGCCGACGCACTGGCGCGCCGATGCAATCGAACGCACGATGGCGATCGACACCGATCTCGCCTGGAAGCAGCAGCCGGCCGACGCGCTGGCCGCGACCGATGCCGACGCTCGCTCGCACGATGCCGCCTACGTGATCTACACCTCCGGCTCCACCGGCCAGCCCAAGGGCGTGGCGGTGCCACACGGCGCTGTCGCGAATTTCCTGCAGAGCATGCAGCGCGAACCCGGCATCACCGAAAGCGACGTGCTGGTGGCCGTCACCACGCTGTCCTTCGACATCGCCGTGCTGGAACTGATGCTGCCGCTGGCCGTCGGCGCCGAGGTCGTGATCGCCTCGCGCGACGTTGCGCTCAACGGCAACGACCTGGGCGCGCTGCTGCACGACAGCGGCGCCACCCTGATGCAGGCGACACCCGGCATGTGGCGGCTGCTGCTCGATGCAGGCTGGCACCGTCGCGGTCCGTTCAAGGCGCTGGTCGGCGGCGAAAGCCTGCCGACGGACCTGGCGCAGCAACTGCTGCGCGCGGCGGGCGAAGTCTGGAACATGTACGGCCCGACAGAGACCACGATCTGGTCGACGGTCTGGCGCGTCGACCTGGCGCAGATCGGCCGCAGCGGCATCTCGATCGGCAAACCCATCGACAACACCACCGTCTGGGTGCTGGACGACCACCTGCGTCCGCTGCCGATGGGCGTGCCGGGCGAGCTGTGCATCGGCGGCGATGGCCTGGCGATCGGTTACCTGAACCGGCCCGAGCTGACGGCCGACCGCTTCACGATCATCGACATCGCCGGTGCGCCGACCCGCATCTACCGCACCGGCGACCGCGGCCGCTGGCGCAACGACGGCCAGCTGGCGCACATGGGCCGCAACGACTTCCAGGTGAAGGTGCGCGGCTACCGCATCGAACTCGGCGAGATCGAGACGCGCTGCAACGAGTCGCCGGGCGTGGCCCGCAGCGTCGTCGTGACGCGCGAAGACCAGCCGGGCGACGTCCGTCTGGTGGCTTATCTCGTGGCGGCCGCGGGCGCGACACTCGACCGCGAAGCGATGGCGCAGGTGATGCAGTCGCTGCGCGGCAGCCTGCCCCAGTACATGCTGCCGCAGCACCTGGTGCCGCTCGCCGCGATTCCGCTGCTGCCCAACGGCAAGGTCGATCGCAAGGCATTGCCGCCGCCGAGCAGCGTTCTGAGCGACGACGGCGCCGAGCGCGTCGCGCCGCGCAACGAACGCGAGCGCGTCGTGCTTGAAACGATGGAAAAGGTGCTGCATCTGCCGGGACTGGGCATCCACGACGACTTCTTCGCGCTCGGCGGCCATTCGCTGCTGGCAGCGCGGCTGGCATCGCTGCTCGGTACGGCTTTCGACATCGTCGTGCCGATGCGCGTGCTGTTCGAATCGCCGACTGCCGAGCGGCTGGCGCAGGCCGTCGACGGCCTCGCGAAAAGCGATGCGCCGCGCCGCAAGCCGGTCCTGCACGTGCCGCGCCGCCGCAACGCGCCGCTAACGCCGATGCAGGCGCGTATCCGGTTCGTCGAGGAGCTGCATCCGGGACGGCCGGTATACAACCAGCCGTCGACGCACCGCTTCGGCGGTGCGCTGGACGCAGCGATGTTCGAAGCGGCTTTCCGCACCATCGTCTCGCGCCAGTCGGCGCTGCGCACTTCGATGGGCACCGACCCCGATACCGGCGCGCTGTGCCAGATCGTCGCGCCGACGCTGGAATTCGACTTTCCGTTGATCGATCTGTCGGCGCTGCCGGAAGCGGACCGGGAAGAAAAGCTGACCGCGCTGCTGCGCGAAGCCATCGACCTGCCGCTCGATATCCACAACGGCCCGCTGTTCCGCGTCGCCCTCTACAGGATGGCCGCAGACGACCATGCATTCGTCTTCGTGCCGCACCACCTGATCTGGGACGGCTGGTCTTTCGATCTCTATCAGGCCGAGCTGTCGACGCTCTACGGCGCGCTGGTGCGCGGCGAAGTGCCGTCGCTGCCCGTGCTGCCGGTGACGATGGCCGACTACGCGCAGTGGTATGCCGAATGGCTCGAATCGCCCGAAGCACAGGCGCAACTGCGCTTCTGGAAATCGCGCTTCGCCGCCGCACCGATGCCGCGCGCCGCGCGCACCGACCGTCCGCGCAAGGCCGGCATGAGCGGCCAGGGCGGAACGAACTGGATCCGCATCGACAAGGCGCTGACCGAACGGCTGCGCGAAGTCGCGCGCCAGCACGACGTGACGCTCAACATGCTGGCGCTCGGCGTCTACGTGCTGATGATGGCCAGCGTGATCGACACCGACTCGCTGGTCGTCGCGACGCCGGTACGCGGCCGCGAACAGCCCGAAGTCGAGACGGTGATGGGCTTCTTCAACAACGTGCTGCCGATGGCTTTCCGCATCGACCGCGCGGCCGGACTCGGCGGCTTCATGCGCTATGTCAAGCAGGAACTGCTGGCGGTGATGAACAACCAGCAGATTCCGTTCGAGCGCCTGGTTGCGGAGCCCGAATTCGCCGAGCGCGCACAGGGCGTCGGTCTGTACCAGGCCCTGTTCTCGTTCCAGGACGCACGCGAGCGTCCGCTCGATTTCGGCGGCTTGACGCACAGGCAGATCCACATCCTGCAGAGCGGCGCGACCGACGACCTCGGCATGTGGCTGATGGAAAAACCGCACGGCCTCGAAGGCGCGGTGACTTACAACGCCGACATCTACCTGCCCGAGACGGGAGAGGCCTTCAAGGATCGCTTCGTCGAGCTGATGCAAAAGGTCGCGGCGCAACCCGAGGCGCTGATCGAGACGCTGCTGTCGCCCGAGGGCTCGTCCAGCGCCGCGCGTCTGGCGCAACTGGCGGCGACCGCCGCAGAGCCGGCGACATCGGCAGATTCGGCCGGCAGCGACGCGGCGCGGGCCGCAACGCCCGCAAGAACCGCTTCGCCGATGGCGCTGCTGCCGCCCGAGCAGGCGCGTCTGGCGCAGGTCTGGGCTTCGGCACTCGACATCGACGTCAACGAGATCCGCGCAAGCGACAACTTCTTCGATCTCGGCGGCGACTCGCTGCAGGCGATGCGGGTGGTCGAGATGTCGGAGCAGACGCTCGGTTTCCGCATCGAGCCCCGGCGCTACGTGTTCGAGAGCCTGGCCCAGCTTGCATCGGCGCAGCCCGGCCCGGCGTTGGCCGAAAGCATTACCGGACGCACCACGAATCGCGGCAATCTCGAACCGGACCGGCCTGCCAGGAGCGGTGGCCTGCTCGGCCGCATGTTCTCCGGCTGGGGCCGAAAGGGTTGAAAAGGTGGTGCGCATGAACGTTTCACCCCTGCGCCTTGCCAACGCCACGCGTGTGCCGTGTGCGCTGTGGCGCGTCGACCTCGACCAGCATGTGCCGGCCGCGGCGCACGCACGGTTGTCGGCCGAAGAAGTCGCGCGCGCTTCGCGGTTCGTCTTTCCTCGCGACCGCGGCCGTTACATCGCTGCGCATGCCGCACTGCGGCAATTGCTGACGCAGCATTTTGCGAATGCGGGCAACGCTGCAGCGGCGGTGCCGACGATGGTTCTCGGGAGGCACGGCAAACCGGCGCTGGCGGCACCGTCGGGGTCGCATCTGCAGTCGTCGTTGCATTTCAATCTCAGCCATAGCCGGGACGTCGGCGTGGTGGCGATTTCCGAAGATGCCGAACTGGGCGTCGACATCGAACAGATTCGACCGATGAAAGATGCCGCCGCGATGGCCGCCGCGTATTTCACGCCCGCAGAGCAGGCCGCGCTCGCCACCTGCGGCACCGACTTCGGCGATGCCGCACGCGACCGCGCCTTCTTCATCTGCTGGACGCGCAAGGAAGCCTGCCTGAAGGCGCTCGGCATCGGCCTGTACCTCGCGACCGGCGGCTTCGAAGTCGGAATCTCTCCGCTGGAACAGCTCGTGGAGATCGCGACACCCGAAGGGCTCGAACGGCTGCAGTTGCAGTCCTTTGCGGACGGCGATGCTGTCGGCGCGCTCGCTCTGCGCTGCGCGCCGGTCCCGGCCTCTCGTGCCGCATGCGCGTCGATGGAGGTCCAGGCATGACCCCGCTCATGTTCGGTCCGTCCGCACGTCGGCTGTTCGGCATCTATCACCCGTCGGAAAGCGTTTCGCAGGACAGGGGCGCCGTGCTGATCTGCCCTCCCTTCGGACAGGAAGCCCTGCGATCGCATCGCTTCTTCCGTGTGCTGGCGGATCGCCTGGCGCGCACCGGCTTCTCGGTGCTGCGCTTCGACTATCACGGTACGGGCGATTCGCCGGGCGACGACATCGACGGCGAATTCGACGGCTGGCGACGCGACGTGCTGGCCGCGCACGAGGAACTGCGCCGCCTCTCGGCCTCGGCGATACGCCGGGTCGCATGGCTGGGCGCACGGCTCGGCGGCACGATGGCGATCCAGGCTGCACAGTGCAACAGGCTGGCGCTGGAACGGCTGGTTCTGTGGGAACCGGTGGTCGACGGCCGACGCTATGCGCAACAGTTGCGCGAGTGGCATGTCGAATCGCTGGAATTGTCCTACTGCATTCCGGAACCATCGCTGAGGCGCAGGCTGGCCGACGATGCCCATGCCTTCACGGATGAAGCCTCCGGCTTTGCCGTTTCGCCTCTTCTGCGTCAGCAATTTTCGTCTCTTCAGCCGGAAAGCTTGCGGATTCCCACCGATTGCAGGACCCTTGTCCTGGGACAGCCGGGAGACGATTCCCTGAAGAAGTGGATTCAGTTGCAAGTCAGCGAACCGCCGGTACAGTTTTTCGAATTCGAGCATCCCCTGATCTGGAATTCCGACCCGAGCAGCAACAATGCCATGGTGCCCGCAGAAGCACTCAAGCGCCTTTTGACAACGATGTATGAGTGATCCTTCGTTCCGGCAAGAACCGGTACTTTTCGGCGCCGATCAGACCCTGATGGGCGTGATCACCTGCCCCGCGATCGGCGTCGATGCCAGCGGGCCGGTCGCCTGCCTGATGCTCAACATGGGAGCCAATCACCGCGGCGGCCCGCACCGGATCAACGTCAAGCTGGCGCACCGCCTGGCATCGCTCGGCATGACCAGTCTGCGCATGGACCTCGCAGGCCTCGGCGACAGCGGCCCCGCCAGCAGCGCCGAACGCTATCTCATCCAGGGCATTCGCGATCTGCAGGCCGGCATGGATCTGATCGAAGCCAAGTTCGGCATCCGGCGGTTCGTCGTGGTGGGCCTGTGCTCGGGCACCGCACATGCGATGGGTCTGGCGGTAGCCGATACGCGCGTCGCCGGCATCCTGATGTTCGACGGCTACAGCTTTCCCGGCCGCCGCTGGTATTGGGAACGCGCTTTCTGGCGCGCGCTCGCAGCGCCGACCAACCCGGCCGTCATCGGCAAGACCGTTCGCTGGATGCGGCGCAAATTGCTCAACATCGCGACCACGCCGCCCGTGGACATCTTCCGTGTCGACGAGGAGTCGCCCGAAGAGATTCAGGCAATCTTCAAGAATTCGATGAACGAGATCACGCAGCGGGGCGTTGCCGTGTACCTGCTCTACTCGGGCACGCAGCACGTGCGCGATCGCAGCCGCGACCACCTGGGTCCGCTGGTGCGCGAACCGTTCGCTGCCAAGGTGAAGTACGAATTCGCGCGCGACATCGACCACACCTTCACGTCGATAGCGGCCCAGCAGGCGTTCATGGTGCGCGCATCCGCCTGGGCGCTGGGAATCGCATCGGATTTCACGGTCCCCGTATCGACCGGCGCGGCCACCGAACCGATATCGCTCGCAGCGTTCAGCCAGCGTCGCGCACCGGCGCCGATGCCACCTCGGCCGGTCGGCGCAGCAGCCAGCTGACGCGGCGCGGCGGGCCCGCCGGTTGCTGCGGCGGCCGCCGATTCGGACAGGCGGCGCTCGAGCGTTGCCCGACCGTTAAAATCGGCTGCTCCACAGCCTCTGGATATACCCCATGAACCGCTGCAAAGGCCTCCTGAGAAGCCCTGCCCCGCCGGCATTGTTTGCGACACTGTTCGCAATTGCCGGCCTCTCGATCTGCCTGGCGCTGCCCGCGCAGGCGCAGTCCACGTCCGAACTCGCGCAGACCGCGACCCAGAACGAAGCCGCCGTCGGCGGACGCAATTTTCCTGTCGGTGCACTGCGCGGTCGGCTGCTGGTGGTCGACGCGCCCGACATCCGGCTCGACGACAAGGCCGACCGCATGTCGCCCGGCGTGCGTATCCGAAACGCCCAGAACATGCTCATGACGCCGGCATCGCTGGTCGGCCAGCCGCTGGTGGTCAACTACACGCGCGATGTGTCCGGCCTGGTGTCGCTCGTATGGATCCTGTCGGAAGCCGAATCGGCCACCGCCAGGGCGTCGGCTGAAAAGCCGTTTTTGAACTTCTGGCCTTTCGTGCGCAATACCGGCACCGGCGCCGACGACGGCAGCTGACCTACCCCCGATTTCGAGATTCCACGATGTCCAAAAAAGTATTCATCAAGACCTTCGGCTGCCAGATGAACGAGTACGACTCGGACAAGATGGCGGACGTGCTCCATGCCGCGCAAGGCTACGAGCCGACGCAGAACGTCGACGAGGCCGACCTGATCCTGTTCAACACCTGCTCGGTGCGCGAAAAGGCGCAGGAAAAGGTCTTCAGCGACCTCGGCCGCGTCAAGCACCTGAAGGCGCGCGGCGTGAAGATCGGCGTCGGCGGCTGCGTCGCCAGCCAGGAAGGCGCGGCGATCATTGCGCGCGCGCCGTACGTCGACATCGTCTTCGGCCCGCAGACGCTGCACCGTCTGCCCGAGATGCTGGCCCAGCGCGACATTCAGGACCGGCCGCAGGTCGACATCAGCTTCCCGGAGATAGAGAAGTTCGACCACCTGCCGCCAGCGCGCGTCGACGGCGTGACGGCTTTCGTGTCGATCATGGAAGGCTGTTCCAAGTACTGCAGCTACTGCGTGGTGCCGTACACCCGCGGCGAGGAAGTCAACCGGCCGCTCGACGACGTGCTGGTCGAGATCGCCGGACTCGCCGACCAAGGCGTGCGCGAGATCACGCTGCTTGGCCAGAACGTGAACGCGTATCGCGGTTCGATGGGCGGCACGGCAGAGATCGCCGACTTCGCATTGCTGATCGAGTACGTCGCCGAGATCCCCGGCATCGAGCGCATCCGCTACACAACCAGCCACCCGAACGAGTTCACGCCGCGACTGATCGAGGCCTATGCCAGGGTGCCGCAACTGGTGAGTCACCTGCATCTGCCGGTGCAGCACGGCAGCGACCGCATCCTGATGGCGATGAAGCGCGGCTATACCGCCATGGAATACAAGAGCACGGTGCGCAAGCTGCGCGCCATCCGACCCGAACTCGCGCTCAGCAGCGACTTCATCGTCGGCTTCCCCGGCGAGACCGACGAGGATTTCGCGAAGATGATGAAGCTGATCGCCGACATGGAATTCGACGCCAGCTTCAGCTTCATCTTCAGCCCGCGTCCGGGCACACCGGCCGCCGCGCTGCACGACGACACGCCGCACGAGGTCAAGCTGGCCCGCCTGCACGAACTCCAGGCGGTCATCGACCGCAACGTGAAGCGCTTCGGCGAGCGGCTGGTCGGCACGACGCAGCGGGTGCTGGTCGAAGGCGCATCGCGCAAGGATGCGAACGAACTCATGGGCCGCACCGACTGCAATCGCGTCGTCAACTTCGCGGGCGATGCGCGGCTGATCGGCCAGATGGTCGACCTGCGCATTGAGCGTTCGCTGGCTTACACGCTGCGCGGCGAGGTGCCGACGCGCGAAGCGACATCGGTCGACGCAGCGGTGTTCGCCGCCTGATGCCGAAGCTCAACGCCGCGCGCGGCTCTTTCCAGCAACTCCTGCTCTTCGCCTTCCTGCTGATCACCGCGCTGCTGGTCGGCGTGGCGCTGCGCTCGGTCTTCCAGTACGACGCGCTGCTGGCGCAGAGCCGCAACGCGGCGTCGCGGGCGCTGGCGCTGTCGGGCGCAGCGCAGTCGCTGGCCGAACGCAGCGCCGCGATGGAGCGCGCGGGTCGCCAGTCGCTGGTGCTGAACGACGCCGTGCTGAGGCGTCGCTTCACCGACGCTTCGCGCGACGCCCAGAGCGTGCTCGGCCGGCTGGTCGAGAACGGCGTGCCGCCGGCGGCAGCCGATGCCTGGCGGACGCAGTCGGGCGCAATCGAGGCGCTGATTGCGGGTCCGACCGAATCCGCCCTGTCGCGCGAAGGCGCGATGGCGATGCAGTTCCGCGATCTGGACAGCCTCAACACCGACATCGCGCAGCAGGCACAGACGCAGATCGAGGCGCAGAACAACGCGCTGTCGACCCGGATCGAAGACGCGCGCACGCGGCTGATGCGCCAGGTGCTGGCAGCCAGCGCACTGGCGGTGGCGCTGGCGCTGGCCTTCGGCGTCTGGCTGGCGCGGCCTTTCAAGCGGCTGCAGCGCGCCATCGTCGGGCTGGGCGAGAACCGGCTGGACGAGCCGATCGACATTCGCGGTCCGGCTGACGTGCGGCGCGTGTCGCAGCAGCTCGAATGGCTGCGCCTGCGCCTCACCGAACTCGACGCCGACAAGGCACGTTTCCTGCGCCACGTCTCGCATGAACTCAAGACGCCGCTGGCGGCGCTGCGCGAAGGCATTTCGCTGCTGGAAGACGGCGTGACCGGCGCATTGAATCCGGCACAGAGCGAGGTCGCGCAGATCCTGCAGCAGAACGCGATTTCGCTGCAGAGCCAGATCGAGGCGCTGCTGCGCTTCAATGCGGCGGCTTTCGAGGCGCGCGACCTGCATCGGCAGCGCACCGATCTGCTGCCGCTGATCGAGGAGCAGATCGAGGCGCAGCGCCTGCAGTGGCAGGGTTCCGGGCTGCAGGTGCAGGTCGAGGGCGAGCCGCTGGCGATCACGGTCGACCCGACCAAGCTCGGCACGGCGCTGGCGAATCTGCTGTCGAACGCGATCCGCTTCTCGGTGCGCGGCGGCACGATCCGCTTCGAGGTTTCGTTGACGCCCGAAATGGCCCGCATCGACATCGCCGACGCCGGCCCGGGCATCGCCGAGGGCGACCGCGACCGGGTTTTCGAGCCGTTCTTCCGCGGTGAACGCCAGCCGGAACACGCGCTCAAAGGCACAGGCATCGGTCTGTCGATCGTGCAGGAGTACATTGCAGCGCACGGCGGCCGCGTCACGTTGCTGCCCGACGGACCGGGTGCCCGGTTTCGCATCGAACTGCCCCGTTCGGTGTGAATTCAGTCTCGCGCCACCGTCCGCCGACATCCAGAACATTCCCGCGTACCTTCGTCCCATGCTGCCCTCGTTCGCTCGCAAATCATCCCGTGCCGCAACCGCCGGCCTCCTCGCGGCTTCGTCCCT
Source organism: Variovorax glucosi (assembly GCF_051216695.1). Lineage (NCBI taxonomy): Bacteria > Pseudomonadati > Pseudomonadota > Betaproteobacteria > Burkholderiales > Comamonadaceae > Variovorax > Variovorax glucosi. The sequence continues at coordinate 387,362 of NZ_JBPJZE010000004.1, read as the reverse complement.
GCTGATGGCTTGCACCGCGCCGGTTTCGGCGCCGGAGGCCAAGGCGCAGGCACAGTCGAGAGCGCAGGCCAGGGTCGAGGCCAAGATTGCGAAGGAAATCGAGGCCCAGGCCCAGGCGCTGACACCGCCCGCCGTGCGGGTGATGCCGGTCGAGGCGGAGCCCGTCGCACCGGCAACGCAATCGCCACTGGCCTACGTTCCCTCCGGCCTGAGCCCGCTGTCGGCCATGCTTCTGTATGCGGACAAGCTGCGGCAGCTGGGTTCGGGCGAACTGGCGGCGGAGCTGTCGCGGCTCGGCGATCCGGCGGATTCGCCCACGACGCAGATGCAGGTGGCGCTGGCGCTGGCGCAGACGAGGGCGCCGGCCGATCTGGCACGTGCGCTCGGCCTGATGCAGCGTGTCGCGTCCGGCACGGCGCCCGAGGCCCAGCCATTGCAGCCGTTGGCGCGTGCGCTGGCCGCCCGTTACACCGAACAGCGCCGCGTCGAGGACGACCGCGACCGCCAGGCGCAGCAGGCGCGCGACGCCCAGCGCCGCATCGACCAGCTGAACGACCGCATCGAGGCGCTGCGTGCGATCGAGCGCAGCTTCGCGCGCCCCAATGCGCCGATCCAGAACAACGGCGGGAGCCGCACCGGCAACGGCACGGCCCCCGCACCATGAGACCCGCCAGACAATGACAGACGCCGCAGCCGCATCCCCTTCCCTCAAGGCCACGGGCGCCCGCCTGCTGGTCGTCGATGACGATCCGGACATGCTGCGGCTGCTGTCGATGCGCCTCAATTCGGCCGGCTACCGGGTCACGGCCGTCACATCGGCCGAATCCGCGCTCAACCAGCTCGAAATCGAACATCCGCAACTGGTGCTGAGCGACGTCCGCCTGCCGGGCCGCGACGGTCTGGCGCTGTTCGACGAGATCCGCAAGAACCATCCGACGCTGCCGGTCATCCTGCTGACCGCGCACGGCACGATTCCCGACGCGGTCGAGGCGACGGCGCGCGGTGTCTTCACCTATCTGACCAAGCCCTACGACGCACGCGAACTGCTTGAAAAAATCAGCCAGGCACTCGCGCTCGGTGCGCCCGCGCCCACGCCCGGCGGCACCGGCGGCGACGACAGCTGGCGCTCGGAGATCGTCAGCCGCAGCAGCCGCATGGCCGAACTGCTGGCCGAAGCGCATATGGTCGCCAAGTCGGACGCCAGCGTTCTGCTGCGCGGCGACAGCGGCGCCGGCAAGGAACTGCTGGCGCGGGCCATTCACAAGGCCAGTTCTCGCGCCGGCAAGCCCTTCGTCGCCGTCAATTGCGGTGCGATTCCAGAGGCGCTGCTCGAATCCGAGCTGTTCGGCCACATGAAGGGCGCCTTCACCGACGCCGTCGCCAATCACAAGGGCCTGTTCCAGCAGGCCGACGGCGGCACGCTGCTGCTCGACGAGATCGGCGACATGCCGCCCGCGCTGCAGGTCAAGCTGCTGCGCGTGCTGCAGGAGCGCGCGGTGCGTCCGGTCGGCGCCGCCCAATCGATCGCGGTCGACGTGCGAATCGTCTCGGCGACGCACCGCGACCTCGATGCGGCGATGGAAGCCGGCCAGTTCCGCGAGGATCTCTATTACCGGCTGAACGTGGTCACGCTCACGCTGCCGCCGCTTTCGGCCCGGCGCGAGGACATTCCGCTGCTGGCAAACCATTTCCTGCAACGCCTGTCGACGAAATACGGCAAGCGGCTGTCGGGATTCGCGCCGGAAGCGCTCAAGGCGCTGACGACGGCGTCGTGGCCGGGCAATGTGCGACAGCTCTTCAACGTGGTCGAGCAGGTCTGTGCGCTGTCGAGTTCGCCTCTGATCCCGCTGGCGCTGGTGCAGCGCGCGTTGCGTGTGCCAAGCGTGGAAGTGCAGACCTACGCGGACGCCAAGCAGCGTTTCGAGCGCGATTACCTGGTCGGATTGCTCAAGCTGACCGATGGCAACGTGGCCGATGCCGCACGTCTTGCCGATCGCAACCGGACCGAGTTTTATCGCCTTCTGCAGAAGCACGAACTCACGCCCGGACTGTTCAAGGCCGACACGCCGTCGCCGGGTGTTTGACGCTGTCGCTTTGCAGCGACGTGTGTAAAGCGTTGATTTTGCTGGATATTTTTCTTTAGCCTGTCCAGGCTGTCGGGATTCGGCGACAAATTTGGGGGTTTTGCAGGGCTTTGGCGGCAGCTGCAGACTCCAAAACCGAAAAATCCAAGCTAAGTCGTTGATTCAAAAGCATTTTTCGGTGCTGGCACAGGGATTGCCCTATAGCCTGCATGCAAGCTCATTTCAGCCCCTCTTCCGCACTGCGATCGCAGCGCGACTACCTCCGCTCGCGGCAGGTTCTCCTCTCAAGGCCTCGCGCAGTCGGCCATGCAGGAGCTGGTTTCGACGCTTCCGACGCCGCCGCCATGGATTGCGTGACCAAGCGCTTTCCGGCAATCGGCGACATGCCCCTTTCTTCGGTCTCCACCCAAACGCAACGTCGCTGAGGTAGCCCATGAAGCCAAACGATTTCTCCCAGCTGAACGTCCTGAACGACAGCGATCTCGTGCGCCGCAGCCCGGTGCGTGAAGAACGTCATCCCAACGCCGTGACGGCACCGCCGGTCAACCGCGGCTCCATGGCGCCGCGTCCGTGGCGCGGTTTCTGGAACAGCCTCGGCACCGCCGCGCTGGTGAAGATGGGCGCCGGCGACAAGACCGTGCGCACCGCACCGGCTCCGACCGCCGCCGAACAGCCGTGGCAGCGCGCCGCCAAGCAGCGTCGCCTGGCCTTCATGGTGCTGGCGCTGGTCAGCACCGTGCTCGCCTCGACGCTGTTCGCAGCCGTCCAGCCGAACTACGACAACGTCTGGCTCGAATACGGCCAGATCGGCCTCTACGGCCTGCTCTCCGGCTGGGTCGTGACCGGCTTCGTCACCGCGCTGATGGGCTTCTACGTTTCGGTGCGCGGCGACAAGCACGCGCTCTCGGCCAAGCAGGTCGTCGACCGTCCGATGAACCCCGAAGCACGCACGGCAATCATCATGCCGATCTGCAATGAAGACGTGGCCACCGTGTTCGCCGGCCTCCGCGCGACTTGCGAATCGGTCGCGGCTACCGGTCATTCCAAGCATTTCGACGTGTTCGTGCTTTCCGACAGCTACGCACCGGGCACCGCCGACGCCGAGCGCGCTGCGTGGGAAGACTTGCGCATGGCGCTGGCCGAAAGCCCGAACCAGCCGCAGGTCGAGGTCTATTACCGTCTGCGCACACGCCGCACGCACCGCAAGGCCGGCAACGTGGCCGACTTCTGCCGTCGCTGGGGCAAGGACTATCGCTACATGGTCGTGCTCGACGCCGACTCGGTCATGAGCGGCGATTGCCTGAGCTCCATGGTCAAGCTGATGGAAGCCAACCCGACCGCCGGCATCATCCAGACCGCCACGCAGGCCATCGGCCACGTCACGCTGCATGCCCGCGCACAGCAGTTCGCTTCCCGCGTCACCGGCCGCCTGTTCACGCTCGGCATGCAGTTCTGGCAGCTCGGCGAGTCGCATTACTGGGGCCACAACGCCATCATCCGCGTCCAGCCTTTCATGGATCATTGCGCGCTGGCGCCGATCAAGGGCACCGGCGGCATGTCGGGCGGCATCATGTCGCACGACTTCGTCGAAGCTGCGCTGATGCGCCGTGCCGGCTACCACGTGTGGCTGGTGTCCGACCTGGTCGGCAGCTACGAACAGCAACCGCCCGACCTGCTCTCCGAACTGCAGCGCGATCGCCGCTGGTGCCAGGGCAACCTGCAGAACGCACGCCTGATGGCCGAACCGGGCATCCATTCCGTGCATCGCGCGATGTTCGTGACCGGCACCATGGCTTACGCCTCGGCTCCGCTGTGGCTCGCTTTCCTGACGCTGGGTACGGCCCTGTGGCTGAGCGGTTCGAGCATCGTCTCCAGCTGGAACGTGCTGCCGATGGAACTCGCCGGCCTGTGGCTCTGGACCATCAGCCTGCTGTTCCTCCCGCGTGTCCTCGGCATCGCTGCCGTTCTGATGCGTGGCGAGCAACGCCAGTACGGCGGTCTCTGGGGTCTGCTGAAGAGCTCGGCGCTCGAAAGCGCGCTGGCCATCGTCCAGGCACCGGTCCGCATGCTGGCCCATTCGCTGTTCGTGGTCGTCGCCCTCACCGGCATCAAGCTCGACTGGAAGTCGCCTCCCCGTGAAGCTGCTGCAGTGCCATGGCGCATCGCCTTCAACCAGCTGGCGCCTATGTCTTCGATCATCGCCATCCTGGCTGTCGGCATCGCGATGATCGACGCCAGCGCACTGGTCTGGCTGATGCCTGTCGGCTTGCCGCTGCTGCTGGCGATCCCGCTGACCGTGCTGACCAGCCAGATCGCGCTCGGCACCACGCTGCGCGACCGCGGCTTCCTGCTGATTCCCGAGGAATCGCGTTCGCCGGCCGTGCTGCGCCGGGCGTGGATGCATGCGATCAAGCTGATGCAGCCGAAGGCTGTGGCGATCGCCTGATCGGCGAGCCGCAGAGAAACGACAAAGCCGCCTTCGGGCGGCTTTTTTTATTGTTTGGACAAGTGGTGCGATTCGGAGCGTTCTGATGTGTCATTAAGCAGTCGATCTGTAAATTCAAATGTTGTGCACGCTATTGCTTGCACCGATTCAAATTTACGTGGCCTCATGATGCTCAATATTTCGACCAACCTTCCGCAGCGCCGCTACGCAATCGACACGACAAGAGATTCGACTGGCCATCGACCCGTAAAACAATTTACTCGCCTCCATCAGCCTGCGCCTGATGGCAAGAAGGTTGTCAACCTGCGCGACCCCTCACCATTTTCAGCCATCCCTGCCCCACCGATGGCAATCGCCGAATATGTGAGTTTAAAGGGTTCATCTGAGCAATTTACGGGATACCTCGACAACCTCAAAAAAACGATGCGCAGCGTCAGTCTTGAAAAATACCAGCATCTGAGGACACCCGAGAATTTTCTCGGAAAAGGCGCATTTAAAATTTGCCACGATATCGGCGACGGCAAAGTACTGGTCGTGGGAGATTCTGCTCAAGAACTGGCGAAGCTAGCCATGTTGGAGCGAGCGGGGGTGCCAGTTGCCAAGGTTCACGAAATTGGGATGGTCCAAAAAGATGGTTTCCCCCGGGAGGCATACGTGCAACAAAAACTGAAAAATTTTTATTTCTTTGACCAGAAGCATCCAGATGCGATGCACTCGGAATTTCTCGACTCCCCATTGCTGAATGAAAAGACAGTTTCCAGCTTGAGGGCAATCAGGTCGTTCACGCAGAAGTTTGACATGCTCGACCTTCAAGGCGGGATAGCGCAGGATGGCGTATTTCGACTGACCGATATTCTGGGTGTCCTTGAACCTGAAGGCGAATCACCTCCCTTTATAAAAGAGCAGTCCAGGAAGCTGGACAATCTGATCCGCAGTGCCGAAATCGAGGTGCAAAGTCGACAACGCGGCAAACTGAAGAAGGCTGCGTGAATTAGAAGCACCCGCGCGGAAAATCAATGCTCAGCGCTTTTGCGTTCGCTCACCCCAACGAAAAATGCCCCGCTGGCATGCGGGGCATTTTCATTGAAAGCTTTTCGATTTCTTCACACACCGTGCGATAAGCCATCCGCCATCGCAACCGGGAGCGTGCTTGAAGTAATTACGGCTGGATCTGGCTGATCTTCGAACCCGACAGCGACACGCCGGCTTCCAGACCGACATTGGTCATCACGAAACCGACGATCGGCTGACGAATGGTTTGCGAATCGATGCTGCCGTTGGCGCCGACATTGGCGACTGCAACGGTGGCGTCTGCGCCGACGGTCCAGCCCTTGCTGTTGCGGAATTTCTGGAGCGCTTCGTCGGTCATGAACAGGTAGACGACGGCCTTCGACTGTGCGCCGGCCTGGAAGCCGATCGAACCTGCGGTGGTGCTGTAGTAGCCGGCCGTGGTGGTGCCGGTGCGCAGCGTACCGCGGCCGTACTCTGCACCGACGCCCAGGCTCGCACCGACGACGGACGGGAACACCAGCACGCCCTTGGCTTGCGAAACCAGCTGGCGCGAACCCGGAACGCTGTTGTAGAGCTTCGACAGCGCGGCGGTGGTCTCGGCGTCGATCGACTGGCGCGCCGACATGGACGACGCCTTGTCGTCGGGACGGGTAGTGGTGCAACCGACCATGGCGACGCCGGCGACTGCGATGGCGATAGCGGTAGCTGCGGTACGCAGGCTGCGGATGGAAGAGGCGGTCATATTGAAATCTCCGATACGAATTGACGTCTGAAAAATGCGAATGCACGAAGGTCTCGTGCATGAAGTCATTCAAACATCTGGATACGTTCGGATCATCAGCGAGCGGCGGAAACGCTCGTAGGCGCCAGCCGCATTCAAAAATCAGGCTTGGGGCTTCAAAAAGGCGACTTGCCGCCCATTCCACCCATGCCGCCACCCATGCCACCGAGCCCCTTCATGCCGCCCATGCGCTTCATCATCTTCATCAGGCCGCCGCCCTTCATCTTCTTCATCATGGTCTGCATTTGCTCGAACTCGTTGAGCAGGCGGTTGACCTCCTGAACCTGGACGCCGGCACCGGCAGCCACCCGACGCTTGCGGGTCGCCTTGAGCAGCTCGGGCTTGCGGCGCTCGAGCGCGGTCATGCTGTTGATGATCCCTTCCTTGCGGCGGATGTCGCGCTCGGCGCGCGTCATGTCGGCTTCGGTCGCCTTGGCCGCCATCTGAGCGGGCAGCTTGTCCATCAGGCTGGAAAGTCCGCCCATCTGCTTCATCTGCTGGAGCTGGCCGAGAAAGTCGTTGAGGTCGAATCCGGCGCCGCTCTTGACCTTTGCCGCGAGCTTCTGCGCCGCAGCCACGTCGACGCCGGCCGTCACCTGCTCGACCAGCGCGACGATGTCGCCCATGCCCAGGATACGGCCCGCATGGCGCTCGGCGTCGAATACTTCGAGGCCATCGATCTTCTCGCTCGTTCCGGCGAACTTGATAGGCACGCCGGTGATCTGCCGCACGGACAGGGCCGCGCCGCCGCGCGAATCGCCGTCGGTCTTGGTCAGGATGATGCCGGTGAGCGGCAAGGCATCCTTGAACGCCCTGGCCGTGTTGACCGCATCCTGGCCCTGCATCGCGTCGACCACGAACAGCGTCTCGACCGGGTTGATGGCCGCGTGCAGTTCCTTGATCTCGTTCATCAGCACTTCGTCGATCGCGAGGCGGCCGGCGGTGTCGACGAGTAGCACGTCGAAGAAATGGCGCTTGGCGTAGTCGAGCGCGGCGCGCGCGATGTCGAGCGGTTTCTGGTCGGGCGTGCTCGGGAACCATTCGGCGCCAGCCTGCTTCGTGACCATCTTGAGCTGCTCGATGGCAGCCGGACGGTAGACGTCGCCTGAGACGGTCAGCACCTTCTTCTTGCGCTTCTCGATCAGGTGCTTGGCCAGCTTGGCCGTAGTGGTGGTCTTGCCGGCGCCCTGCAGGCCGGCCATCAGGATCACGGCCGGCGGCTGCGCGATCAGGTTGATGTCCGAAACGCCTTCGCCCATGGTCGCCGCGAGCTCGCGGTTCACGATGCCGATCAGCGCCTGACCGGGCTTGAGCGAGCCGAGCACGTCCTGGCCGAGCGCCTTGTCCTTGACGCGCGCCACGAAGTCGCGCACGACAGGCAGCGCCACGTCGGCCTCCAGCAACGCCATGCGCACTTCGCGCAGCATGTCCTGGACGTTGGCCTCGGTGATGCGGGCCTGTCCGCTCATCTGCTTGACGAGACGGGAGAATTTTTCGGTGAGTGCGGTGGCCATGAACGAGATACCTGGGAAGGCCTTGCCGCACGGGGCGTGCGCAAACCTGGGGGAGATAAACTAGCCCGATGATTTTAGCGATCCCCTCCCCGCCCGGCGTGGCACTGGGCATCGCCACCGCCGCTGCCTATGGTCTGGCGGCGGCCATGTCTTCCCGTTTCGGCCGGCAGGCGACGCGCTCCACGCTCGGAACAGCTTGGCTGCTGCATGCGCTGGCGCTCGGCTGGGGCCTGATCGGCGCGGTGCCGCGCTTCGGTTTTGCGCCGGCGCTGTCGATCACCGCCTGGCTCGTGCTGACGGTCTACGGCATCGAAAGCCGGATGTACCCGCAGCTGAAGTCGCGACGCGTGCTGGCTGCGCTCGGTGCAGTCGCGGTGTTGCTGGCGCTGCTGTTTCCCGGAACGCCGCTGCATGTGTCGGCGTCGCCCTGGTTGCCGCTTCATCTGGCGCTCGGCATCGCCTCCTATGGCCTCTTCGGTGCCGCGGTCGTTCATGCATGGCTCACGACGCGAGCCGAGAAGCAGATCCGGCTCGCCACCGAACCGCAAGCCGGCGTACCGCTTCTGACGCTCGAACGACTGACCTTCCGCTTCGTCACCGCCGGCTTCGTGCTGCTGTCCGCCACGCTGCTGGCCGGTCTGCTCTTCAGCGAAACGCTCTACGGCGATGCCGGCCGCATGCTGAAGTGGGATCACAAGACGGTGTTCTCGGTACTCGCATGGCTGACCTTCGCGGTTCTGCTGATCGGGCGCAGCCGCTTCGGCTGGCGCGGCCGCAAGGCGAGGCGCGTGCTCTACGCCGGCGCCGGGCTGCTTCTGCTGGCCTATGTCGGATCGCGCTTCGTTCTGGAGGTGGTGCTGACGCACCCCGCAAGATGAAATACATACTGGTAGCGGTTGTCGTGATGGTCGGCTTCTGGCTGTGGCGCCAGGGCCGACGCGAAGAAATGCGCAGCCGGAACAAATCGGCCCAGGCCGCGAAGGCACCACCGGCCGTCGGCCCGCCGAAGGCGATGGTGCGATGCGCGCATTGCGGCCTGCATCTGCCCGCCACCGACGCCATTGCCGGACCCGGCGGCGTCTACTGCAGCCCCGCGCATCGGCGTGCCGGTCCCGGCTGAGACGGAACATCGCGCGATGACCACCCTTCTCTGGTCGCGCGGCGATGGTCGCACCGACTGGGGCACCTTCGAGCCGCCGGGCGGCGAGAGTTCCGCGCTGCACCGGCTCTGGCGCGGCTTCATGACCGCCCGCAGCTTTGTCGGCATGGTGCTGCTGCTGCTGCAATTCGTCGGTTTCGTGCTCGGCCAGACGCCGTCCTGGTCGGCGATCGGGTTGTCGACCGCCTATCTGGTACTTGCGCTGCTGGCGCTCCGGTATGCCCCCTTCCATCCGCCGATCCACGGGCTCGGCGTAACGTGGATTTCGACGCTCGGCGTCGATCTCGCCACTTTCGCCGCACTGCAGGTGCTGCAAGTCGGCAGCGTGAACTACACGCCGCTGTTCGCATTGCCGGTGCTGATGGGCGCCGTGCTCGGCACGCTGCCCATCGGGCTCGGCACGACAGCCGGCGCCACGCTTCTGCTCCTTGCGGACGCCGCCTGGCACTGGTTCGACCTGCCAGCCGATTCATCGGCACGTTTCGTCCAGGCTGCGCTGACCGGAACCGGCCTTTTCATCGTCGCCCTGCTGGCGCATCAGCTGGCGCGTCGGCTGACGCGCGAGGAAGCGCTGGCACAACGCAACCGCGGCACCGCGCAGATGCACGCGCAGGTCAACGATCTGGTGATCGAGACGCTCAGCGAGGGCGTGCTGGTGATCGACGACGAAGGCTGGGTACACGCGGCCAATCCGGCGGCCGACGCCATCCTGGGTCAGGGCCTGGCCGACAAATCGATGCCGTTCGCGCTCAGCACCCATCCGGCGTGGCAACCGCTGGCCGCGCTGGCCGAACTCACCTTCGTCCGCAAGAGTCCGCAGACCGGCGAGTTGCCGCTGGCGCAGGCGCGCGGCGCGGCGCGCGAGGTGCGGGTACGCACGCGACTCACGCCGGCCACCTATCCGTCGGTCGACAGCCTGTGCGTGATGTTCCTGCAGGACCTGCGCGAACTCGAAGCGCGCATCCGCACCGAGAAGCTGGCCGCGATGGGACGCATGTCCGCCGCGGTCGCCCACGAGATCCGCAATCCGCTCGCCGCCATCACGCAGGCCAGCGCGCTGCTCAGCGAAGACCTGAGCGATCCGGCGCAGCGCCGGCTGATCGCGATGGTCGAGCAGAACGCACAACGCCTGGCGCGCATCGTCGACGATGTGCTCGACGTCGCACGCGCGCGCCAGCAGCACGTGCTGCCGCTGGGCGAACAGATCACGCTCGACCCCACGGTGCGCGCATTGGGCGAGGAATGGGTGCGGCAGACCCGCGGCCACGGCGTGCTGATAGCGCTGGAGGCACCCGGCTTCGACGTGCGTTTCGACGCCGAGCACCTGCGCCGCATTCTCGTCAACCTGCTGGACAACGCGGCGCGCTACGCCGGCCATCGGGACGGATCGATCCAGCTGTCGACGCGCGTCGATCCGCGCGGCCGGATCGGCCTGCAGGTCTGGAGCGACGGCGCGGCGCTCGAACCCCCGGTGCAGCGCCACCTGTTCGAGCCGTTCTTCTCCTCGGAAAGCCGGTCGAGCGGACTCGGCCTCTTCCTTTGCCGAGAACTGTGCGAGCGCCACGGCGCCACCATTGGCTACGAACGGCGCTCGGCCTCCGGCACGGGGCCCGAGGGGAATGCGTTCTTCATCGTGTTCGCGCCCGCCGCGCTCCGCCAGATGCCGCTGACACAATAGAAGCGTGAGTACACCCGCCGCTTCGCCACCGAAAACCGTGCAGATCCTGGTCGTCGACGACGAGCCGGACCTGCGCACGCTCTATGAACTGACCTTGCTGCGCGAGGGCTACCGCGTCGAGGCTGCGGGCACCGTGGCCGAGGCGCAGCGCCTGCTCGATGCCTCGCGCTTCGACGTGGTGATCACCGACATGCGTCTGCCGGACGGCCTGGGCATGGAAATCCTGCAGCGCGCGCAACGCGACCAGCGCGGCGAACGCTGCATCGTGATGACGGCCTACGGCTCGGCGGAGAACGCGGTCGAGGCGCTCAAGGCCGGCGCCTTCGACTACCTGACCAAACCGGTCGACCTGAAACAGTTTCGCGGCGTGGTCGCTGCCGCGGTGCAGGCGCAGCCGGTGGCAATCAAGCCGGCACGAACATCCGCCGACGACAGCGGAAAGACGATCGCAACCGCCGTCACCGTCCTGCCCGACGGCGTCGGCATGGCGGCGCTCGACCGGCTGGTCGGCGATTCGGAGCCGATGCGACGCGTCAAGTCGCGCATCGCAAAGGTAGCGCGCGGCATGGCGCCGGTGCTGGTGCGTGGCGAATCGGGAACCGGCAAGGAACTGGTCGCGCGCGCGGTGCATGCGTGCAGCCAGCGAAGCGACGGGCCGTTCGTCGCCGTCAACTGCGGCGCGATTCCCGAAAACCTGCTCGAAGCCGAATTCTTCGGCGCACGCAAGGGTTCGTACACCGGTTCGGCAGCCGATCGCGACGGCTATTTCCAGGCTGCGCGCGGCGGCACGCTGTTTCTCGACGAGATCGGTGACCTGCCGCTCGCCATGCAGTCCAAGCTGCTGCGTGCGATCCAGGAGCGCAGCGTGCGGCCGATCGGCTCGACGCAGGAAGACGCCGTCGATGTCCGCATCGTCAGCGCGACGCACAAGGATCTGCAGGCCGAGGTTCAGTCCAGCCGGTTCCGCCAGGACCTGTTCTACCGGCTGAACGTGATCGAGATCGCGGTGCCCGCCTTGCGCGACCGCCGCGAGGACCTGCCGGTGCTGTGCGCTGCGCTGCTCTCCCGCATCGCGCATGACGCGGGCATGCCGGTGCCGGTGCTGTCCTCCGGCGTCGTCGACGAGCTGGCTTGCCAGCCGCTGCATGGCAACGTGCGCGAACTGGAGAACCTCCTGCATCGCGCGGTGGCGCTCAACGACGGCGACGAACTTCACCTGGATTTCATGGGCGGCGAAGCTGCGCCGAACCTGGCGGTCTCATCGCCTTCGGCAGCCACGGCCACGGCTCCGGTGTTTCAGGCACAGGCGACCGCTTCGCCGTCGGACGTTCCGGCCGACCTGCAGGTCTACCTTGACCAGCAGGAGCGTGAAATCCTGGTGCGGGCGCTGCGCGAAAGCAGCTTCAACCGCACTGCCGCGGCTGCACGCCTCGGCCTGAGCCTGCGGCAGATCCGCTACCGCATTGCGCGTCTGGGCATCGCGATGCCGAACGGCGACGACGCGCCGGCCGGGCCAGGCGGATTCGCCGATGAGTGAGCGCACGTGGCGGGACGGGTGGTACGAGCCGGCAAAGCAGCTGCCCTCGCCGAACTTCGGTCCGCGACCGACCGGTACGGCGGTCGACCTGATCGTCCTTCATTCGATCAGCCTGCCGCCCGGCATCTACGGCGGCGACGAAGTGCAGCAGTTCTTCACTAACCGGCTCGACTGGAGCGCGCATCCGTACTTCGAGCGGATCCGCGGGATGGAGGTTTCGGCGCATTTCTATGTGCGGCGCGACGGAGCGCTGTGGCAATTCGTGAGCTGCGACGAGCGTGCGTGGCATGCCGGCGCGTCTTCATGGCGCGGCCGCTCCAACTGCAACGACTTCTCGATCGGCATCGAACTCGAAGGACTCGAAGGCGAAACCTTTGAGCCGGCGCAATACGACACCCTGGCGCGTCTTTGCCCGGCGATCGCGGCCAAATACCCGATCGACGGCATCGCAAGACACTCCGACATCGCACCAGAACGCAAGATCGATCCAGGCCCCGGGTTTGATTGGAACCTTCTTCTTACTCTTCTTGGCTGGAACGACAAAGCAACACCATCGGGTTAAAAAAAGACTTTTTTCAGCTGCTCGCCCGGCAGCAGTCGCGCGGCGCCTGAAACCTAGAAGGCATGCGGCTTCCAGCAGAAATGCGCCGAAAAGACGGTGTCCAAGAATCGGAAAAGCACTACAGGTAGTGGGTTGTAGACCTTTCTGACCCCAGATATAGTGTCCGTCTGCCCAAACGCGTCCGATGTCGAACTTCGGTCGCCGGCACAGAAAACGCTGTCGAAACATAGCCCATGCGTACTGCCTAGCGCGTTTGCGGCTCACCCAGACAAATCCGCCACACCGAGGACTCAATGCAAACAGCATCCAACACGCCATCGACCTCCCGCGTCCCGAATACCGCTCCGCGGCCTTCCGGCGCGACGACCCAGCGCGACGTCGCCGCACCCATCGAAAGCGAAGCGCTGGCGCACTACCAGATCATTCGCCGCAACGGGTCGGTCGTTCCTTTCGAGCCGAGCAAGATCGCCATCGCGATGATGAAAGCCTTCCTGGCCGTGCATGGCACCCAGGGCGCGGCTTCGGCCAGCGTGCGCGAAACCGTCGACACGCTCACCCAGAATGTCGTGCGCGCCATGATGCGTTCGCGTCCGGGCGGCGGCACCTTCCATATAGAAGACGTACAGGATCAGGTCGAACTCGGCCTGATGCGCGGCAGCCACCACGAAGTCGCGCGCGCCTACGTGCTCTATCGCGAACGCCGCATGCAGGAGCGCGCCAAGCAGGATGCGCAGGTTGCGCCTGCAGTGCCGACGATTCATGTGCTCGACAACGGCCAGCGCGTCGCGCTCGACCTCAACGAGCTCAAGGGCCTGATCGAATCCGCCTGCGAAGGCCTGGGCGACACCATCACCGCCGCACCGATCGAAGCCGAGACGATGCGGAACCTCTACGACGGCGTACCGCTCGACGAGGTCTACAAGGCGTCGATCCTGGCGGCACGCACGCTGATCGAGAAAGACCCCGACTACACCTTCGCCACCGCACGCCTGCTGCTGCACACGATCTTCAAGGAGATCATCGGCCGCGAAGTGATGCCGGTGGAGCGCTCGCAGGCCTACGTCGATTACTTCCCCAAGTTCATCCAGAAGGGCGTCGACAACGAACTGCTCGATGCCGAACTGCTCAAGTACGACCTGCCGCGCCTGGGCGCCGCGCTCAAGGCCGAGCGCGACCTGCAGTTCGACTACCTCGGCCTGCAGACGCTGTACGACCGCTACTTCCTGCACGTCCGCAAGACCCGCATCGAACTGCCGCAAGCCTTCTTCATGCGCGTCGCGATGGGCCTGTCGCTCGGCGAGAAAGACCGGGAAGCGCGTGCCATCGAGTTCTACGAAGTGCTGTCGTCGTTCGATTTCATGTCGTCGACGCCGACACTGTTCAACGCCGGCACGCTGCGCTCGCAGCTGTCGAGCTGCTACCTGACGACGGTGCCCGACGACCTCGGCGGTATCTACGAGTCGATCAAGGAAAACGCGCTGCTGTCGAAATTCGCCGGCGGCCTCGGCAACGACTGGACGCGTGTCCGCTCGCTCGGCAGCCACATCAAGGGCACGAACGGCGAATCGCAGGGCGTGGTGCCGTTCCTGAAGGTGGTGAACGACACGGCCGTCGCCGTGAACCAGGGCGGGAAGCGCAAGGGCGCGGTCTGCACGTACCTCGAAACCTGGCATCTCGACATCGAGGAGTTCCTGGAGCTGCGCAAGAACACCGGCGACGACCGCCGCCGCACGCACGACATGAACACCGCCAACTGGATCCCCGACCTCTTCATGCGTCGCGTGATGGAAAAGGGCAACTGGACGCTGTTCTCGCCCAACAACGTGCCTGAGCTGCACGACCTGTTCGGCGCCGAATTCGAGACCGCCTACGTCGCCTACGAAGCCAAGGCCGCACGCGGCGAGATCACGCCGTCGCGCACCGTTCCGGCGAGCGACCTCTGGCGCAAGATGCTGACGATGCTGTTCGAGACCGGCCATCCGTGGATCACGTTCAAGGATGCCTGCAACGTGCGCTCGCCGCAGCAACACGCCGGCGTGGTCCACTCGTCGAACCTCTGCACCGAGATCACGCTGAACACCAGCGACGAGGAAACCGCGGTCTGCAACCTCGGCTCGGTCAATCTGCTGCAGCATCTGAAGGACGGCACACGCGACGCCAACGGCGTTGCCACCAAGGTTCTGGACCAGGCCAAGCTCAAGAAGACGATCTCGACCGCGATGCGCATGCTCGACAACGTGATCGACATCAACTACTACGCGGTCGAGAAGGCGCGCACGTCCAACCTGCGCCATCGTCCGGTCGGCCTCGGCCTGATGGGCTTCCAGGATTCGCTGTACGAACTGCGCATTCCGTATGCATCCGACGCAGCCGTGCAGTTCGCCGACGAATCGATGGAAGCGATCTGCTACCACGCCTACTGGGCATCGACCGATCTGGCAAAGGAGCGCGGCACCTATTCGAGCTACAAGGGCTCGTTGTGGGACCAGGGCATCCTGCCGATCGACACGCTCGACATGCTCGAAAAGGCACGCGGCGGTTACGTCGAGGTCGACCGCTCGACCACGCTCGACTGGGACACGCTGCGCCAGAAGATCAAGACCGACGGCATGCGTAACTCGAACTGCGTCGCCATCGCACCGACCGCCACGATCTCCAACATCATCGGCGTCGACGCGTCGATCGAACCCTGCTTCGGCAACCTGTCGGTCAAGTCGAACCTGTCGGGCGAATTCACGGTCATCAACCATTACCTGGTGCGCGACCTGAAGCGCCTCGGACTGTGGGACGACGTGATGGTCATGGACCTGAAGCACTTCGACGGCTCGCTGCGTCCGATCGATCGCGTGCCGCAGGACATCAAGGCGCTTTACGGCACGGCGTTCGAAGTCGAAACCAGGTGGCTGGTCGAGGCTGCGGCACGTCGCCAGAAATGGATCGACCAGGCGCAGTCGCTCAACATCTACATGGCCGGCGCCTCGGGCAAGAAGCTCGACGAGACCTACAAGCTCGCCTGGCTGCGCGGCCTGAAGACGACCTACTACCTTCGCACGCAGAGCGCGACGCACGCCGAGAAATCGACCGTGCAATCGGGGCGTCTGAACGCGGTTTCTTCGGGCGGCAGCAGCGACTCATCGACATCGTCCGCAGCACCTGCGGGCATGAGCGCGATCGAAGCGGCAGCGATGGCTGCGCAGGCGCAACTCAACTCGATTCCGGCAACCGACATCGCGTTCTGCGGCGTCGACGATCCGACCTGCGAAGCCTGCCAGTGACGTCGGCCTGATGCGAAGTTGGTTCGCGGCATCGCCTGACAAAAATAGCGATGCATGCGGACAACATAAGCATGAATAAGCACGAGATAATTCGGGCGCGGTGAGAGCTGCAATTTGCAACCCTTCATCGTTGCTCACATAATTTGAGCATTGGATTTTTCTATGTTGACCTGGGACGAAGAAGTCAAACCATCCGCGCAAGAAGAGGTGCTGCAAGAGCCGCATCGCTCATCGCAAAACGACGTGCCACGCGCACGCTCGATGGACCTCCCGACCGCGCAAGTCGCTGCAGTCGCACCTTCGGTGGCAGTCGCTTCAATCGCAACGCCGCCCGCAACCACTGCAATGACTGCGACAACCGCTGTTCCTGCAGTTCCCGCCGTCGCACGTCGCGTCAATGCGGCCGACAAGCGCATCATCAACGGCCAGACCGACGTCAACCAGCTGGTGCCGTTCAAGTACAAGTGGGCCTGGGAAAAGTATCTCGCGACCTGCGCCAATCACTGGATGCCTCAGGAAGTGAACATGACGCGCGACATCGCGTTGTGGAAAGACCCGAATGGTCTGACCGAAGACGAGCGTCGCATCATCAAGCGCAACCTCGGTTTCTTCGTGACCGCCGATTCGCTGGCCGCGAACAACATCGTGCTCGGCACGTACCGTCACATCACTGCGCCCGAATGCCGCCAGTTCCTGCTGCGCCAGGCATTCGAGGAAGCGATCCACACGCACGCTTACCAGTACATAGTCGAATCGCTGGGTCTGGACGAGAGCGAGATCTTCAACGCGTACAACGAAGTCGCGTCGATCCGCAACAAGGACGAGTTCCTGATTCCCTTCATCGAAGCGATCAGCGATCCGCACTTCAAGACCGGCACGCACGAGACCGACCAGACGCTGCTCAAGTCGCTGATCGTCTTCGCATGCCTCATGGAAGGCCTGTTCTTCTATGTCGGCTTCACGCAGATCCTCGCACTCGGCCGCCAGAACAAGATGACCGGCGCCGCAGAGCAGTATCAGTACATCCTGCGCGACGAATCGATGCACTGCAATTTCGGCATCGACCTTATCAATCAGCTCAAGCTCGAGAACCCCGAGCTCTGGACGCCTGAATTCAAGGCCGAGATCAAGGAACTGTTCCTGAAGGCCGTCGAGCTCGAATACCAATATGCCGAAGACACCATGCCGCGCGGCGTGCTCGGCATGAACGCCTCCATGTTCAAGGGCTACCTGCGCTATATCGCCAATCGGCGCGCGCAGCAGATCGGCCTCGAGACCCTTTTCCCGAACGAGGAAAACCCGTTCCCGTGGATGAGCGAAATGATCGACCTGAAGAAAGAGCGCAATTTCTTCGAAACCCGCGTGATCGAATACCAATCGGGCGGCGCTCTCTCCTGGGATTGAATTTTCAAAGACAACCGCAAGTGGAATCAGGAATTGCCTTCGCCGTCGATCGTGCCAGAGAGCACGGCGATGCCGGGGGCGCAGGTGTTCATGGTGCTGGAGCTTGATATCCAACACCATGGATCACATCGCGTACACAAGCGTGCGCGGCGTGCTCAAAGAGGTTGATTTTTCAACTTGATCAAGGAGAAAGAAAATGGCAACTGCAAAGAAAGCACCGGCTAAAAAAGTCGCTGCGAAGAAGGCCGCACCGGCCAAGAAGATCGCTGCTGCAAAGAAGGCACCCGTCGCCGCAAAGAAGGTAGCGGCGAAGAAGGCTCCGGCAGCAGCCAAGAAGGTCGCTGCGAAGAAGGCTGCACCGGCAACCAAGACCGCTGCAAAGAAGGCGCCGGCAACGAAGGTCGCATCGAAGAAGGTAGCCGCCAAGAAGGCACCGGCGACCAAGACTGCTGCAAAGACGTCCGCCAAGACCTCTGCGAAGACTCCTGCCAAGAAGACCACGGCAACCAAGGCAGTGACCAAGACCGCGGCGAAGAAGGCCCCGGCCAAGAAGGCTGCTGCAGTCAAGACCGCTGCGAAGACCGCGACCAAGAAGGCGCCAGCGAAGAAGGCGGCGGCCAAGAAGACGGCCGCCAAGAAAGCTGCGAAGAAGCCCGCTGCCGCCCCCCAGCCTGCCGCCAAGCCTGCGGTGAAGACTGCGGTTGCCAAGAAGGCAGCCAAGGCGCCTGCGAAAACGACGGCAGCCGCTGCAGCCCCGGCACCTTCGGCTCAGACGACGCTGAACCCGCAAGCCGCCTGGCCGTTTCCGACCGCCAGCAAGCCCTGAGTCTCTGCGGCTCGAAGCCCTTGGAAAAGGGCACGACCCGGTGTCCGCAAGGCACCGGGTTTTTTTACGCCTGCAGGATTCCGAGTGCAGAGCGATCGACCGTGTAATTCTGCGGTCCGCGTTGGGCGATCTTCAGCGCACCCAGCTTGTTGCCGAGCGCCGCGCAGTCGGCCAGCGACCAGTTCTTCTCCAGTCCGAACAGCAGCGCACCGCGCCAGGCATCTCCGCAGCCGGTCGGATCGACGATGGCCTCGGGCGTCACGGCCGGCACGTGCGTGCGCTCGCCGTCAATCCACACGTCGCAACCTTCCGCTCCAAGCGTCACGATCAGTCCGCGCACGCGTCGCGAAATCTCGGCGTTGTCCCAGCCGGTGCGATCGCTCAGCATCTTGCCTTCGTAGTCGTTGACGGTGACCCAGTCGGCCTGCTCGATGAAGCGCGCGAGTTCGTCGCCGTCGAACATCGGCAGTCCCTGGCCCGGATCGAAGACGAAGGGAATGCCCGCCACCTTGAATTGCTCGGCATGCTGGAGCATCGCATCGCGGCCGTCCGGCGAGACGATGCCGATGCGGATGTCGTCTCGCGCCTCGATCTTCGTCAGGTGCGCCTGCTGCATGGCGCCGGGATGGAAGGCGGTGATCTGGTTGTTCGACAGATCGGTGGTGATGAAGCACTGGGCGGTATAGCTGTCGTCGATCGTGCGGATGAATTCGGTACCGATGCCCAGTTCGCGCAGCCGTGCGATGTATTCCGCGCCGTCGCTGCCGACGGCCGCCATCGGCAGCGCATTGCCGCCGAGTGCGTTGAGCGCATAGGCGATGTTGCCGGCGCAGCCGCCGAAGTCGCGTCGCAACGCCGGCACCAGGAACGACACGTTGAGGATGTGAAGCTGGTCGGGAAGGATCTGGTCGGCGAACCGGCCCTCGAAAGTCATGATGGTGTCGAACGCGAGCGAACCGCAAATCACTGCTGCCATGGGTAGACCTGAAGAATGAGGAAGGAAGAGAGGGAAACCCCGGAAAGCGCCTGGACAGCGCGCTCAGGGATAGAACGCGGCAATGCCGTAGCCGGCAACCGGCGCCAGCGCGGGTGCCGCGGAAAGCGCCAGCGGCAGCGTGGTCGAGCGCTCGGTGCTCGCGGGGAGCACGTCGGGTGCGTTGAAGTCGGCGGGCAGGAGCACGCGCCTGACGACGGCCTGCTCCTGCGTATCGAGCAGCGTCAGTTCGACAGCCGGCATGGCGAGCGGTACCGCAGCGCGATTGCGCAATGTGAAGCTCAGTTGATAGCCCTCGCCGCTCGGATCGCGCGCAAAGGAAGCACCGTCGATGGTGATCGAATCGATGTGCCGAAAGGCGGAAACCGCGCAACCGGCGACTTTGCACATCGCAGTCAACGCCGGTTGAAACGCCGGTTGTCGGGCAGCGATCGCGTCGCGCGACTGGTAGACCATCTGCGCGCCCAGCAGCACGACTGCGCCCGCGCTGATCGTCCGCAATGGAAGGCGGTCGAGGCCCGGTATGCGCCGCAACCAGCGTTTGAGGGTTCCCTCAGGCCGGTCGAGCGTTGCAAAACCGCTGGTTTCGCCCTTCGATGCGGAATCCTGCTCTGACGTGCTCGAGGTCGGTGCAGCGGGCTCCGCCAACGCGGACGCGCGCGCAACATCGAATGTCGCGTCCGGCGCAGCAACGGGAGTTGCAGCAGTTGCAGCAGTTGCAGGAGTTGCAGCGATCGCAGTGGCTGCAGACGGCAGCGATGCCTCGGAGGCCATCGTGCCGGCGCCGGGTTTGAGCTCCAGCGACGGCCATTGGCCGAGCCAGGGCGCAGGAACCTGCTGTACTGCTGCGTCCGTTGAAACCGGATCATCCTCCGGCAGCCGATCGTCGGCGGGCTCCGTTGCGCGCGTGCCTTCGTCGACCGCAGTCTCGACAGGCGGTGCGCCGGGAAAGGCGGAAAAATCAGGGAAGTCGAATGCGGACCGGTCGGGCATTCCGGAGGCAGGAATCGCAGAAGCTACAGGTGCGGCAACCGCCGTTTCTGTCGGATCGGGCAGGTCAGCCTCGACTGCTCCCGGCTCCTGCATGTTTTCGTTGCCGTCGAAGATCTCGCTGCAGCGGCCGCAACGCACCCAGCCGTCGGAAATCCGGAGTTGATCCGGCACCACCTTGAAAGTGGTGCCGCAGGCGGGGCATCGGGTGGCGAGACTCACGGCAGCGATCTCGATGTCAAAGACGTGCCGTCATCAATATCCAGCCGTCCTCGCTGTCGCTGACTTCGAGCGCGGCGTAAGGCGCATAGGCCGCCTTCAGCTCCTCGGCCTGGCGCTCGAGAATACCTGCGAGCACTAGCGAACCGCCGCCTTTCACATGCGCGCACAGCAACGGCGCAAGCACCTTGAGCGGCGTTGCGAGGATGTTTGCGAGAACGATGTCGTAGCGACCCGTCGCAGCGTCCGGCAGGCCGGCGTTCAACTCGACGTTGTTGGCCTCGGCATTGAGACGGGTGGCCTCGACCGCAGCGGGATCGATGTCGACCGCGTCGATTTCCGATGCGCCGAACTTCGCCGCGCCGATGGCAAGGATGCCGGAGCCACAGCCGTAGTCGAGCACGCGGCCGAGCGAGCGGTCCGGTCGAGTGGCTGTCCAGCGCAGGCACATGCGTGTCGTCGGATGCGTGCCGGTACCGAAAGCCAGTCCGGGATCGAGCCTGATGACCTGTCGCGCCTGCGCCGGCGGCTCATGCCACGTCGGCACGATCCAGAATTCGGGCGTGATCTCGACCGGCGTGAATTGCGACTGCGTGAGCCGGACCCAATCCTGCTCCGGCACGCTTGCCACGCCAAGCAGTTCGCAATCGACGAAGAAATCCTGCACCGCGAGCACCGCAGCGGCTTCCCGCGCCAGTTTCTCGGATTCGAACAGCGCGATCACGCGCGACCGCTGCCAGCCGTCCTTGGGCGGCGGCATGCCGGGCTCGCCGAACAGCGCCTGCTCGGCATCGGTCTGCGCATCGGCGTCCTCGACCGACACGCTCAGCGCATCGAGTGCGTCGAGCGCATCGCTCACCGTTTCGACTCGGCCTTCCGGCGACATCAGACGAAGCTCAAACATGACAATTCCCTTTTCTTCGTCAAGAGCACCCGGAGGCGATCGGGCCCTGCCACGCGAAGTCGGCAAGCCTGGGGGCGAATCACCGTGCTCGCGCTGCCAGCCACTCTTCGAGATAGTGGATGTTGGTTCCACCTGCCATGAACTTCGAATCGACCATCAGCTCGCGGTGCAGCGGGATGTTGGTCTGGATGCCTTCGATCACGGTCTCGTTCAGCGCCGTGCGCATGCGTGCAAGCGCCTGGTCGCGGGTGTCGCCGTGCACGATGATCTTGCCGATCATCGAGTCGTAGTTCGGCGGCACGAAATAGTTCGTGTAGACATGCGAATCGACGCGCACACCGGGACCGCCCGGCGGATGCCACATCGTCACGCGGCCTGGCGACGGCGTGAACTTGTAGGCATCTTCCGCATTGATGCGGCACTCGATCGAATGGCCGCGCATCTCGATCTGGCGCTGCGTGAACGGCAGTTTCTCGCCGGCGGCGACCATGATCTGCGTCTTCACGATGTCGATGCCGGTCGTGAATTCCGTCACCGGATGCTCGACCTGCACGCGCGTGTTCATCTCGATGAAATAGAACTCGCCGTTCTCGTACAGGAACTCGAAGGTGCCGGCACCGCGGTAACCGATCTTCTTGCACGCTGCTGCACAACGCTCGCCGATCTTCTCGATCAGCTTGCGCGGAATGCCCGGCGCCGGCGATTCCTCGATCACCTTCTGGTGGCGGCGCTGCATGGAGCAATCGCGCTCGCCCAGATAGACCGCGTTCTTGTACTTGTCGGCGAGGATCTGAATCTCGATGTGGCGCGGGTCCTGGAGAAACTTCTCCATGTAGACCGCCGGATTGTTGAAGGCCGCACCGGCCTCCGCCTTGGTCATCTGGATCGCGTTGATCAGCGCCGCTTCGGTATGCACCACGCGCATGCCGCGACCGCCGCCGCCGCCCGCAGCCTTGATGATCACCGGATAGCCGATGGCGCGCGCGATGCGCTTGTTGGTCATCGCGTCGTCGGAGAGCTCACCTTCGGAGCCCGGCACACACGGCACGCCGGCCTTGATCATGGCCTGCTTTGCCATGACCTTGTCGCCCATCGTGCGGATGTTTTCCGGCGTCGGGCCGATGAACTGGAATCCGCTCTGCTCGACGCGCTCGGCGAAATTGGCGTTCTCGCTCAGGAAGCCGTAGCCGGGATGGATGGCTTCGGCGTCGGTCACTTCGGCGGCAGAAATGATGGCCGGCATGTTGAGATAGCTCAGCGCGGACGGCGCGGGGCCGATGCACACGGCCTCCTGCGCGAGCTTGACGTACTTGGCATCGCGATCGGCTTCCGAATAGACCATCACGGCCTTGATGCCGAGTTCGCTGCAGGCCCGCTGGATTCGAAGCGCGATCTCGCCGCGGTTGGCGACCAGGATCTTCTTGAACATGGTCACTCGATGATGAACAGGGGTTGGCCGTATTCGACCGCCTGGCCGTTCTCACCCAAAATCTGCGTGATCGTGCCCGACTTGTCGGCTTCGATCTCGTTCAGGATCTTCATCGCTTCGATGATGCAGACGGTTTCGCCTTCCTTGACCTGGCTGCCGATTTCCACGAACGCGGCAGCGCCCGGGCTCGACGAGCGATAGAAAGTGCCGACCATCGGCGACTTCACGACATGGCCGGTCGCAGCGGCCGGCGCAGGTGCGGCCTCGGCCACAGGCGCGGCGGCGGATGCAGGCTGGGCTGCAGCGGGAGCTGCCATGGACTGTACATATTGGACCGGGGCGGCAATGCCACCCTTGACGATCCGGACCTTGCCTTCGGCTTCGGTGATTTCCAGTTCGGAAATATTCGATTCAGACACCAGGTCGATCAGTGTCTTGAGTTTGCGCAGATCCATGGGACTCCATTGCCGGTCAGCCCGGCTATTCGGATTTAACTTGCCTGAAAATCGCTGTAAATCGGCTTACTTAAGTCTAAGTAAGCCTAATCAAGCGTTCAGACGTCAACTACCGGCAACAGCCGTTTGTGCGGCCGGATTCTAACTGTGAAGTTGTGCACGCTGCCACGTGTCGAGGTCGGCAGCTTCGAGCTTGCCCATTTTACGCGCCGCGACACCGCCTCCCGCAGACACCACCAGCGTGAACGGGAGGCCTCCCGCCGTGTTTCCCAACTGCTTCATCAACTCGGTTCCCGCCAGGCCGGTAATGCCGATCGGAAACGTCACCGGCGTCTTGCCCAGGAACTTCTGCACTGCAGCAGGCTGATCCACCGCCAGTCCCACGACTTGCCAGCCGTTGGCCGCCTGATCGACGAAGAAACGATCGATCATCGGCAGCTCCTCAATGCACGGAGGACACCAGGTGGCCCAGAAATTCACCAGCAGCGGCTTTCCGCGAAAGCTGGCGAAATCGAGTTGTCCGCCGTCCGACCGATCGAAACGACCGGCCCAGAAGTTGCCGTCGAGGGCCTCCAGGCCGCCGCCTTCAGTGGGCAGGTGGCGAATCAGCCCTGTTCCAACCCCGATGACGCCGGCAGCGGCGGCAACGCCGCCCACCACGAGGGCGCGCCGTTTCGTCGATAGCTTCATGCCTTCGATTCTTTCTCGATCAGCTTCCGCAACCCCGTCGCATCTCCACGCGGCGTACGGCCCTGGGCATCCGGCTTGAGTGCGCCACGCAGATCGTCGAGGTCGTACACGAGCAGATGGACACCGACCTCTTCCCCCAGTTCGCGGCTCATTGCATGGACGCTCAACGCCTCGACCTTCTCTCCGTGAAAACCCGTCACCATGCGCGGTTCGTAATCCACGTGATGGTCGATGAGGGCGATTTCCGCAGATTTCGAATCGTCGCAGAACAGCTGTATGTAGATGTCGGACAGCCGTGTCGCCGTCCCGTGCCAGACCGCACCCCCGACATACGGACGGAAAGCGGCCATGCGCGACATCCATTCCAGCGCCAGCAGCCGTAGCGCGTGCAATTCACGGGGCTGGGTATCGGCGCAGAACATCTGGATGTAGTCGCGCACCTCGGCCTCGACTTCGTCGTTGTTGGGCAGGGCAGTGCGCGCCGGCAGACCCATTTCCTTGATCGCGCGCCGCTTTGCCGGCCCGTACTCCATCCCGTCCTCGACGATGAGACGGGAGGCGACGGCGGCGATTTCGCGCTTGAGCGTGTCCATCCGGGCATTTTGCCCGCTTCCCTAGAATTGGACGGATGCATATTCATATCCTCGGCATCTGCGGCACCTTCATGGGTGGCGTTGCCGCGCTGGCGCGTGAAGCCGGCCACCGTGTCACCGGCTGCGACGCCGGCGTCTACCCGCCGATGAGCGATCAGCTGCGCGCGCTGGACATCACATTGATCGAAGGTTTCTCCGCCGACCAGATGGCGCTGAAGCCCGACATGTTCGTCGTCGGCAACGTCGTCTCTCGCGCCCGCCTGGCCGACGGCACGCCGAAATTCCCGCTGATGGAAGCGATCCTCGATGCCAGCGCGCCCTACACCAGCGGGCCGCAGTGGCTGGCCGAGCATGTGCTGCAGGGTCGGCATGTGCTCGCGGTAGCCGGTACGCACGGCAAGACGACGACGACCTCGATGCTAGCCTGGATCCTCGAATGCGCCGGCCAGGCGCCCGGCTTCCTGGTCGGCGGCGTACCGCTCGATTTCGGCGTTTCGGCACGGCTCGGCGCGCAGAAGAGCTTCGTGATCGAGGCCGACGAATACGACACCGCCTTCTTCGACAAGCGCAGTAAGTTCGTCCATTACCGACCGCGAACCGCGATCCTGAACAACCTGGAGTTCGATCACGCGGACATATTCGACGATCTCGCTGCCATCGAGCGCCAGTTCCATCACCTGGTTCGCACCGTTCCTGCGAGCGGGCGAGTGGTCGTCAACGGCACCGAGGAGAGCCTGCGACGAGTGCTCGCGCAAGGCTGCTGGAGCGAAATCTCGCGGTTCGGAGCCGCGGAAAGCGCCGACTGGCAGGCGGACGGCGCGCACGACGCTTTCGATGTGCGCCTGCGCGGCGAGAAGGTCGGTCGGGTCGAGTGGGCCTTGTCCGGCCTGCACAACCAGATGAACGCGCTGGCTGCAATTGCAGCGGCCGAACATGTCGGCGTTGCGCCGGCGGAAGCGGCTTCGGCGCTGGGCACTTTCCGCAACGTGCGTCGCCGGATGGAGTTGCGCGGCACCGTCACGCGCCCGGATGGCCTGATCACCGTCTACGACGATTTCGCGCACCATCCCACTGCCATCCGCACCACGCTCGACGGCTTGCGACGCCAACTCGACGGTCAGGGCCTGAAGGCCGACCGTATCGTCGCGGTGTTCGAGCCGCGCAGCAACACCATGAAGCTCGGCACGATGGCCGCGCAGCTGCCGTGGAGTCTCGAAGCGGCCGATCTCGCCTTCTGTCACAGCGGCGGCCTGGGTTGGGATGTGTCGTCGGCATTGGCGCCGATGGGGCAGCGGGCCAGCACGATCGACGCGATCGAGCCGCTTGTCGCGCAGGTCGCGGCGGCTGTGCGGCCAGGCGATCACATCGTCTGCATGAGCAACGGAGGCTTCGGCGGCGTGCACGACAAGCTGCTCGCCGCCCTGAAGCTTCGTTAGCTCTAGCCGCGACGGTTCTTCACTGCCTGCGACAGGGTTTCGAGCACCTGCTCCGAATCGTCCCAGCCGATGCACGCATCGGTGATGCTCTTGCCGTACTCGAGTCCGGCGATCGGGTTCACGCCTGGCGTGAACTTTTGAGCGCCGGCCGTCAGGTGGCTTTCGACCATCACGCCGAACACGTGGCGGCTGCCGGTCGCGATCTGGTTGGCGATGTCGGAGGCGACGTCGATCTGCTTCTGGTGCTGCTTGGAGCTGTTGGCATGGCTGCAGTCGACCATCAGGGTCGGGCGCAAGCCGGCGGCTTCGAGGTCGCGGCAGGCGGAGCCGACACTTTCGGCGTCGTAGTTCGGCGCCTTGCCGCCGCGCAGGATCACGTGGCAATCCTTGTTGCCGTTCGTCTGCACGATCGCGACCTGGCCGTTCTTGTGCACCGACAGGAAGTGATGACCGCGCGCGGCCGCCTGGATGGCGTCGGTGGCGATGCGGATGTTGCCGTCGGTGCCGTTCTTGAAACCGATCGGTGCAGAAATGCCAGACGCCAGTTCGCGGTGTACCTGGCTCTCGGTGGTACGCGCGCCGATCGCGCCCCAGGAGATCAGGTCGGCGATGTACTGCGGCGAGATGACGTCGAGGAATTCGCTGCCTGCCGGCAGGCCGATGCGGTTGATGTCGATCAGCAGCTGGCGCGCAATGCGCAGGCCTTCGTCGATACGGAAGGTTTCGTCCAGGTACGGATCGTTGATGAGGCCCTTCCAGCCGACCGTCGTGCGCGGCTTCTCGAAATAGACGCGCATCACGATTTCGAGCGAATCGGCGTATTTGTCGCGCATGACCTTGAGACGGCGCGCGTACTCGAGCGCGGCGGCCGGATCGTGGATCGAGCATGGACCCATGATCACCAGCAGCCGATCGTCCTCGCCGGCCATGATGTTGTGGATGTTCCGGCGGGTATCGGTGATCAGGGATTCGACAGCCGTTCCGCGTATCGGGAAAAAGCGGATCAGATGTTCGGGAGGGGGGAGCACGTTGATGTCCTTGATGCGTTCGTCGTCGGTCTGGCTGGTTTTTTCGACGCTCGCATACCAGCTGTCGCTGGTGGGGGCGGTGGGGTGGATCATCGTGAGGCTCCTGGGGATCGTTGGAACTGAACAATTGAGAACAAAAAAAACCGCCGGGCTTTAGGCGCCGGCGGTTTTGGGAGGTTTTCTTGTCTGATCGCTTTTTAGGCGCTCACCTCTCGTCCGCCGGAAACCGGGAACCAAAAGTAGCCATAAAAGTAAGAGCGGACGGAAGACATCGGCAGCGAATCTAACACAGTTGAAAAGATGCGAATCGGTTCGACGTCGTCAGGCCGTACCGCCGACCGTGAGCCCGTCGATGCGAAGCGTCGGCTGTCCGACACCGACCGGCACGCTCTGGCCTTCCTTGCCGCAGGTGCCGACGCCGGAATCGAGCGCCATGTCGTCGCCGATCATGGTCACGCGGGTCAGCGCGTCCGGGCCGTTGCCGACGATGGTCGCGCCCTTGACCGGATACTGGATCTTGCCGTTCTCGACCCAGTACGCCTCGCTTGCCGAAAACACGAACTTGCCGCTCGTGATGTCGACCTGACCACCGCCGAAGTTGGTGGCGTACAACCCCTTCTTGATGCTGGCCACGATCTCTTCCGGCTTGCGGTCGCCGCCCAGCATGTAGGTATTGGTCATGCGCGGCATCGGCACGTGGGCATAGCTCTCGCGACGGCCGTTGCCGGTCGCCTTGACACCGGTCAGGCGGGCATTCATCGAATCCTGGATGTAGCCCTTGAGGATGCCGTCCTCGATCAGCACGTTGCGCTGGCTGGCGTTGCCTTCGTCGTCGACATTGAGCGACCCGCGGCGATCGGCGATGGTGCCGTCGTCGAGCACCGTGACGCCCTTGGCTGCCACACGTTCGCCGATGCGTCCGGAGAACGCGCTCGAACCCTTGCGGTTGAAGTCGCCTTCCAGCCCGTGGCCGATGGCTTCGTGCAGCAGGATGCCAGGCCAGCCCGGGCCGAGCACGACGACCATTTCGCCGGCTTTCGCAGGACGCGATTCGAGGTTGGTCAACGCCGACTTGACTGCGTGATCGACGTATTCGGCGATCTGTTCGTCGGTGAAATAGGCAAGTCCGAAACGCCCGCCGCCACCGCCTGAACCGATTTCGCGTCGGGCGACACCACCGACCGTCTGCTCGGCGATCACCGTGACCGACAGCCGCACCAGCGGACGAACGTCGGCCGCCAGCGTGCCGTCGGCGCGTGCGATGAGCACCACGTCGTACTCGCTGGCCAAACCGGCCATCACCTGCGCCACGCGTGGGTCGCGGCTGCGGGCGAGTTGCTCGACCTTTTCGAGCAGCTTGACCTTGGCAGTGCTGTCGAGTGTGGAAATCGGATCGACGCCGTTGTAGAGCGACCGGCTCGATGCGATCTTGCGCGTCGGCACCTTGGCGCGACCGCTGCGGGCGGCGGAAGAAATCGACCGCACCGTGCGCGCAGCATCGAGCAGCGAGGCTTCGGAAATGTCGTCGGAATACGCGAAAGCCGTCTTTTCCCCGCTGACCGCCCGCACACCGACGCCCTGGTCGATGCTAAAGCTGCCGGTCTTGACGATGCCTTCTTCAAGGCTCCAGCCTTCGCTGCGCGTGTACTGGAAGTACAGATCGGCATCGTCGACCTTGTGCGCCTTGATCTCGGCCAGCGCCTTGCTCAGGTGCGACTCGTCGAGTCCGAAAGGCGTGAGCAGCAAACCTTGCGCGACGGCAAGGCGTTCGATGGTGGGTTCGCGAGAAATCATGACCTGGATTATTGCTCGCCCCCAGGCTGCGCGGCACTTCGTGTCCGCTTCGCCTTCCCCCTACCGGGGGCAACACCGGCGGCCGGGCGGAGCCCGTTCCGCGGTGTTTTGCGAAGGGAGACGCGCGGCACGCGCAGTGGTTTAACTCTGCATCAGGCGTCTGGCGCGTGCTATTGACATCAGGATGCCTAGCGCGAGGCCCAGCGTCACCATCGCGGTGCCGCCGTAGCTGATGAAGGGTAGCGGCACGCCGACGACGGGGAGGATGCCGCTGACCATGCCCATGTTCACGAAGGCATAGGTGAAGAAGATCATCGTCACCGCGCCGGCCAGGAGGCGGGAGAACAATGTGGGCGCGTCGAGGGCGATCTTCAGGCCGCGGAAGATCAGGAAGATGAAGGAAACGATCAGGAACAGGTTGCCGGCGAGGCCGAATTCTTCGGAATAGGCGGCGAAAATGAAGTCGGTGGTGCGCTCGGGGATGAATTCCAGGTGCGTCTGTGTGCCCTGCATGAAACCCTTGCCGCCGATGCCGCCGGAGCCGATCGCGATCATTCCCTGGATGATGTGGAAACCCTTGCCGAGCGGGTCCTTGGTCGGGTCGAGCAGCGTGCAGACGCGCTGCTTCTGGTAGTCGTGCAGCACGCGCCAGTCGACGCCGTCGGCGCACAGTTGCGACTCGAAACCGACGATCAGCGTCACCGCGACCAGCCCGATCAGCACCGGCGGCACGATCAGCTTCCAGCTCAGTCCGGCGAAGAAGATCACCGACAGCCCCGCAGCGAGCACCAGCAGCGAGGTGCCGAGATCGGGCTGCTTCATGATGAGACCGACCGGAATCACCAGCAGCACTGTCGCCGCAGCGAAATCGAGCGGCCTCAGCTGCCCTTCTCGGCGCTGGAACCACCATGCCAGCATCAGCGGGGTGGCGATCTTCAGGATTTCGCTGGGCTGGATCACCATGCCGACGTTGATCCAGCGCTTGGCGCCCTTCTTGGTGATGCCGAAGACGGCAACCGCGATCAGCAGTGCGACGCCGGTGATGTAAAGCGGCACGGCGAGCGACATGAGGCGCTGCGGCGGTATCTGCGCCACAACGAACATGATGAAGCCGGCGATCAGCATGTTGCGGCCGTGATCTACGAAGCGCGTGCCGTGCGCGAACCCCGACGAATACATCGTCAGCAATCCGGCGCAGACCAGCAGGAACACCGCGAACGCAAGGAATCCGTCGAAGCCCTGGAAAACAGGCGCGATGCGCCGGGCGAAGGAAGGTTGCTGGAAGACGGCCGACATGGACACGGATTATCGTCGGGACATACCATTCCGTCCCATGCCGATCACCCACCTTCTCTACCTGCACGGCTTTCGCTCGTCGCCGCAATCGCTCAAGGCCCGTCTGGTGGCTGCACGCATCGCCGAGCGCCATCCGGAGGTGCAGTGGTGGTGTCCGCAGCTGCCGCCCTCCCCGCGCGAAGCGATGGACATGGTGATGCGCGGCATCGCCGACTGGCCGCGGGAATCGATGGCGACGATAGGCTCGTCGCTCGGAGGCTACTACGCCACCTACGTGACCGGAATGACGCGCTGCCGCACGGTGCTTCTCAACCCGGCGGTCGATCCGGCCCGCGATCTGGCGCGCTACATCGGCGAGCAGACGGCCTGGCACGATCCGCAGGAGCACTTCTATTTCAAACCGCAGTTCATCGGCGAACTGCGGGCGCTGGAGACCGGCCCGCTGACACTGCCGGAGCGGGTCTTTGCGATCGTCGCGAAGGGCGACGAAGTGCTCGACTGGCGGGAGATGTCGGCGCGCTACCCCGGCAGCCCGATCCGGCTGCTGGAAGGCGGCGACCACGCCCTGTCGGATTTCGAGACACACCACCTCGACGACGTGATGGCGTTCCTCGACCTGCTCTGAGCCAAATCCAGCATGGGACAATCTCATCCATGTTTGTATTGTTCGAAGAAGCCGGCAAGTACCTCGGCGGCCGCGTGTTATCCGAAGCCGAAGCGTCGGCGCAGGTCGAGCTCGACACTGGAAAACGCCTCAAGGTCAAAAGTGCGCACATCGTCCTGCGTTTCGAGAAACCCGCACCTGCGGAGCTGATCGCCGAGGCGCGTGCGCTTGTGGCAACCATGGACCTGGACATGGCCTGGGAATTCGCTGCCGAAGGCGAGTTCGGCTTCGCGGATCTCGCGGTCGACTATTTCCAGGCCAGTCCGACTTTGGTGCAACAGGCTGCCGCGCTGTTCGCCCTGTTCGAGGCGCCGCATTATTTCCGCCGCGCCGGCAAGGGCCGATTCAAGAAGGCGCCGGCCGAAATCGTCCAGCAGGCGCTGGCCGCCATCGAGAAAAAGAAGCAGGTGCTCGCGCAGATCGCCGAATGGGCGGCGCAGCTGGTCGCCGGCGAATGCCCGGCGCCGGTGCGCGAACAGCTTTTCAAGATCCTGTTCAAGCCCGACAAGAACGCGCCCGAATACAAGGCGGTGGTCGAAGCTTCGCGCACGGCGCAGCGTCCGCCGCTCGAACTGCTCGAAAGCGCGGGCGCCATCGATTCCCCGTACCAGTTCCACTGGCGGCGTTTCCTGTTCGAGAACTTTCCGAAGGGCACGGGCTTTCCGGCGCTCAGTGCACCGGCCATCGCCGACGACCTGCCGCTCGCTGCGGGTGTCCAGGCGTTCTCGATCGACGATTCGCAGACCACCGAAATCGACGATGCGCTTTCGGTGCAGGGATTGGGCAGCGGCACGGTGACGATCGGCGTACACATTGCCGCGCCTGCGCTTGCGCTGGTGCCAGGGAGCGCGATCGACCAGGTGGCGCGTGCGCGCATGTCGACCGTCTACATGCCGGGCTACAAGATCACCATGCTGCCCGACGACGTCGTGCAGACGTACACGCTGCTCGAAGGCGGCGACCGCCCCGCCGTATCGCTCTACGCGCAGTTCGACGAGACCACGCTCGAGCTGAAAAGCACCGAGACGAAGCTCGAGCGCGTGCCGATCGTCGCCAACCTGCGCCACGACCAGCTCGACGAAATCATCACGCAGCCCTGGCTCGAAGACGCCGCGGTCGTGACAGCCGACACGCCGGATGCAGTGACTGCGCTGCGCGATCCGCTGAGCTTTCTTTTCCGCCTCGCGAAACAGCTCAAGGCACAGCGCGAAGTCGTGCGCGGCAAGCCGGAGAACTTCAACCGGCCCGACTACAACTTCCGGCTCGCCGGCAACGAAGGCGAACCGGTAGGAAACGAAACGGTCAGCATCACGACCCGCCAGCGCGGCGCGCCGCTCGACCTGATCGTCTCCGAAGCGATGATCCTGGCCAACAGCAGCTGGGGCGCGATGCTCGGCGAGATCGGCGTGCCGGGCCTGTACCGCAGCCAGGCCAGCCTGGCGCCGGGCGTCAAGGTGCGGATGGGCACGCGCTCGCTGCCGCATGCCGGCCTCGGCGTGAAAAGCTACGCGTGGAGTACGTCGCCGCTGCGCCGCTACACCGATCTGGTCAACCAATGGCAGATCATCGCAGCGGCGCGCCACGGCAAGACCGCCGCGCTGGCAGCGCCGTTCAAGCCGAAGGACGCCGACCTGTTCTCGATCCTCTCGGGCTTCGATGCCGCCTATGCAACCTACAACGCCTATCAGGGTGGCATGGAGCGCTTCTGGACGCTGAAGTACCTGCAGCAGCAGGGCATCACCGAACTGGAGGCGACCGTGATCAAGGACCTGCCGAACGGCGCGCTGGTCCGTGCGGACACGCTTCCGCTGGTGTTTCCGGTAGCCGGCCAGCAACAGCGCGGCGCGCGCCTTCGCGTGAAGCTGGGCGAGATTGACGAGATCGCACTCGACGTGCACGGCACGGTGCTCGAACGACTCGATCTGCCGACGGATGCCGCAGAAGCCGCACCGGACGACGGCGGCGAGGACGATGCAGAGGACGCGGCCGGCCCGATCGCCATCGCTGTCGACATGACCGACAGCGAGGCCGGTACCGAGAACGGCACGGAGCGCGCGCCAGCCTGAACGGCATGAAGTTCACGAACCTGAGCACGCTGCAGATTGCGCTGGGCCTGTCGGTTCTGGCGCATGCGGCGTTGCTGGCGGTGCGCTTCGTCGATCCGCAGTCGTTCGACCGGATGTTCCAGGAGACGCCGCTCGAGGTCATCCTGGTCAACGCGTCCACCAACGAGCGGCCGGACAAGGCGACCGCGGTGGCGCAGAAATCGATGGCCGGCGGCGGCGACCTCGATCGCGGCCGCGCGACCAGCCCGCTGCCGCCGTCCGCCTTCAATGCCATCGGCGATTCGAGCGAGGACGCGCAGCGTCAGGTCGAGGCGATGCAGGCGCAGCAGATGCTGCTGCTCTCGCAACTCAAGCGACAGCTCGCGACGCTGACCGTGCCCGATGCGCAGCAGCAGAACAGCCCGAGCCCGGTAGAGGCCAAGGCGCGCGAGGAGAAGCGCAAGCAGCTGGTGAATCTGCTCGCCGAGATCGAACGCCGCGTCAACGAAGAGAATGCCCGGCCGCGCAAGCTTTATGTCAGCCCGTCGACGCGCGAGGCTGCCTACGCGACCTATGTCGACGGCCTGCGCCGCCGGATCGAGGCGCGCGGCACCGAGAACTTTCCCGAGATCGCCGGCCGCAAGCTCTACGGCGAGTTGACGATGATGGTCACGGTGAACTACGACGGCCGGCTGATCGGGATGGAGATCGTCGCCTCGTCGGGCAACGTCGCGCTGGACCGTCGTGCGCAGGCGATCGTCGGCAGCATCGGCAACTTCGGCGCTTTTTCGCCAGCCATGCGCAAGCAGGCCGACCAGATCGTGCTGCCGTCGCGCTTCCGCTTCACGCGCGACGAGACGCTCGAGACGCAGCCGTCGGTATCGCAGTAACCCACAACCGAATTTAAACCGCAACATGGACCTCTACTGTGTGATGGGCAACCCGGTGGCGCACAGCCGCTCGCCGTGGATACACGCCCGCTTCGCCGAACTCACCGGCGAAGCGATTTCATATGAACGCAGGCTCGTGCCCATTGGCGGTTTTGCAGAAGCCGTGGTTGCCTTCCGCGCAGAAACGGCCGGCACCGCACGCGGTTGCAACGTGACCGTGCCCTTCAAGTTCGACGCCGGTACGCTGGCCGCGGAGCATCTCAGCCCGCGTGCCACGCTGGCAGGTGCGGTAAATACGCTGAGCTTCGCGGCCGACGGCGTGCACGGCGACAACACCGACGGCGCCGGACTCGTTGCAGACATCCGGCGCAATGCCGGCATTGCGCTGTCGGGGCGCGACGTGCTTCTGATCGGCGCCGGCGGCGCATCGGCCGGCGTGCTCGGCCCGCTGATCGAAGCCGGCGCGCGGCGCATCGCGGTCGCCAACCGGACGCTCGACAAAGCCGTCGCACTGGTGCAGCGGCATGCGGCACTGGCTTTCGAGCATGGCGTACGGATCGAGGCGCAGGCGCTGGATGCCGTCGACGGCAAATTCGACGTCGTCGTCAACGGCACGGCCTCCAGCCTTGCAGGCGCTGAGGTGCCGGTTGCAGGGGGCGTGCTCGAGCCAGGCGCTCTGGCGCTGGACATGATGTACGGCCCCGCTGCAGACGGCTTCATGGCCTGGGCACGTGCGCACGGTGCCATACCGCGCGATGGCCTCGGCATGCTGGTCGAGCAGGCGGCCGAAGCCTTCACGATCTGGCGTGGCGTGCGGCCGCCGGCTGCGCAGGTGCTGGCCGAGCTGCGGGCGCTGCTCGCCGCCGCCTGAGCGACATACCCCGGACATGCGTGCGCTGTTGCGTTGGCTGGCCTGCCTGATCGCCGCCGGTCTGGCGCTGCAGATCTTCTTCATCGCACGCATCGCCGCGATGGCCGTCGTCGATCCGCAATCGACCGCTTTCCAGCGTTCGGAAGCCTGGCAGATCGCGACACAAGGCCGCTCCGGCGACAAGCGCGAATGGGCGCAGCAATGGGTCCCGTACGACCGCATCGCCGACAACCTGAAGCGCGCGGTGATTGCCAGCGAAGACGCCGATTTCATCTGTCACCGCGGCATCGAATGGGAGGCCATCGAGCGGGCCCGCCAGCGCAATGCCAAAGCCGAGGAAATCGCCGCCCGTCGTGCGGCGCAGGCACGTGCGCGCGGCAAGGAGCCCTCGGCGCCGAAGATCCGCGGCGGCTCGACCATCACGCAGCAGCTTGCCAAGAACCTGCTGCTGTCGGGTGAACGCACGATGCTGCGCAAGGGGCAGGAACTGGTGCTGGCGACCGCGCTCGAACTGCTGCTGAGCAAGGAACGCATCCTGGAGATCTACCTCAACAACGTCGAGTGGGGAGAAGGCGTGTTCGGTGCCGAAGCGGCTTCGCAGTACTACTTCAGAAAACCGGCTGCGAAGCTTGGCGCCAACGAAGCGGCCCGGCTGGCCGTGATGCTGCCGAGCCCGAAGTTCTTTGAACGTCGCCCCGGCTCGCCCTACCTCATCGGTCGCGCAGGAACCATCACTGCGCGAATGCCGTCGGCCGACTTGCCCTGAACCTGAGGGCCGATGCTCGCAGCGAGGTCGGTTCTACCGATTGGTATGACTTGTCCTTAACGGATTGACGTCGGCCCTCCCATCCGGGAAATCGAGCACGAAACAACATGTTTCGGGACGCGCATATGCTCCTAAAGTCGTAGGTCCAAAAACAAGAGGAAACACTGTGACCTACACGAAGCCGTTGCTCGCCTGCACCCTCGTCGCCACGCTCACGCCCGCCGCCTGGGCACAGTCGAAGGTCGAGATGTACGGCATCGTGGATGCAGCCATCCGCCACACCACCAACGAGGGCCCGACCGGCAACGGCTCGCTCACGCAGATGATCGGAGGCGGCATGTCGCAGAGCCGCTTCGGCATCAATGTGACCGAGGATCTGGGTGGTGGGCTGCGCGCTGTCGCCAACCTGGAGAACCGCTTTCTCACCGATTCGGGGCAGGTGGCGGCGACCAGTTTCTTCCAGCAGTCGTGGGTCGGCTTGCAGAGCAGCACTTTCGGACGGATCACGATGGGCCGGCAGTACAACGTACTCTTCGACCTGGTGACAAGCACCTACGCGTCGTATCCCTATTCGCCTTATTTCGAAGCCTACAAGCCGGAGATCGGCTTCTCTCTCGGCGCGCGGTCCAGCAACATGCTCAAGTACACGGCCGAGTACGGCGCCTTCCGCGGCGGCCTCCAGTACTCGCCTTCGGAAGATTCGCCCACCGGCGGCCGGACGGCCGGAGGCTATCTGCGCTACGCAGCCAACGGCTTCGCGCTCGGTGCTGCTTATCAGACGCTGCAGTTCGGCTCCGGCCGCAAGATCGAAGCCTGGACCCTGGGCGGGTCCTACCGCATCGATAAGTGGTACTTCAACCTCGGCTACGGCCAGAACAAGCTCGACGGCGGCCCACTGACCGCGCCGCTCGACCTCGCGGTGCTGTCGGGCATCTGGAGCGGCAGCTCGATCACCAACGGCAACTTCGGCGGCCCGGCATTCCTCGCCGCCAACAAGCGCGACATCGCGAAGGTCGGCGTCGGCTACCAGCTCACGCCGCAGATCAATCTGGGCGCGCATTACTTCCGCACCAACCAGTCCGGTCCGACGCTGGCCGGAGACACGCGCGGCGACTTCTTCACGATGGCGCTCGACTACGCGTTTTCCAAGCGCACCGACGCATACATCGAAGCCGACCGCACCAGTCTCAAGGGCAACGCCAACCTGAACGGCGGTACCACCGCCGGCCCGAAGAGCCGCAACGGCTACACGATCGGGTTGCGCCACCGCTTCTAGACTACATTCGCGTGCATGCGAATTCTCGGTATCGACCCCGGCCTGCAGACCACCGGCTTCGGAGTGGTCGATGCCGAAGGCCACAAGCTGCATTACGTGGCCAGCGGCACTATCAGCACCAGGCACATGGTGCGCGGCAATCTGCCTGAACGACTCAAGGTGCTGTTCGACGGCATCGGCGAAATCGTGGCGCGCTACGAGCCTGTCTCGGCTGCCGTCGAGATCATCTTCGTCAACGTCAATCCGCAGTCGACCCTGCTGCTGGGCCAGGCACGCGGGGCGTGCATCACCGCCCTGGTGAACAAGGATCTGCAGGTCGCCGAGTACACAGCGCTGCAGATGAAGCGCGCGGTTGCCGGGCACGGCCAAGCGGCGAAGGCTCAGGTTCAGGAGATGGTGAGAAGGCTGCTCGATCTGCCCGGCTTGCCCGGCAGCGACGCAGCCGACGCGCTGGGGATCGCCATCACGCACGCGCATGTCGGCAGTTCGATGGCGCGGCTTGCCGATGCCTCGGGGCTTGCGCGCAGTACCAGCGGCATGTACCGGCAGGGCCGGACACGCTGAGAAACTGTTCAGGTCAGGCGACGCGCTCTGCGATCAACACCGCGAAGAAACCGAACGCCGCGAGCAACGTCCATTTCAGCGTGATCCAGCCGAAGCGCCGGTACTTCACCTGACCGGTACCCGCATAGAACGCAAAAGACACCGCGCACATCAGCAGCAGAAAAAGAATCGCCCAACGAAAAAGAAGCATCGGCGATGCCTACCAGGCGCGCGCGACTTCGGCGAAGCCACGCGGCGCGCGCTTGACGTCGTCGAACGTGACGATCTCGTAGGCGTCTTCATGCAGCAGCAGTTCGCGCAGCAGCTTGTTGTTCAGTGCGTGGCCCGAACGGAAAGCACTGTAGGCGGCCAGTAGCGGACGGCCGACCACGTAGAGGTCGCCCATCGCATCGAGGATCTTGTGCTTCACGAACTCATCGTCGTAACGCAATCCGCCGGCATTGAGTACCTTCGTGTCGTCCATGACGATCGCGTTGTCGAGCCCGCCGCCGAGCGCCAGACCCTTGCTGCGCATGTACTCGACTTCCTTGGTGAAGCCGAAGGTGCGCGCGCGCGCGATATCGCGACTGTAGGAGCCGCTGCCCAGATCGAACTCGACGCGTTGCCCGGTCGAATCGACCACGCGATGATCGAAGTCGATCTCGAAGCTCAACTTGAAGCCGTGGTACGGCTCCAGTCTTGCCCATTTCGCGTTCGGACCCGCGTCGCCCTCCCGGACTTCCACCGGCTTGACGACACGGATGAACCGCCTGGGCGCCTTCTGCAATTCGATGCCCGCGCTCTGCAGCAGGAAAACGAACGAAGAGGCGGAGCCGTCGAGGATCGGAACCTCGTCGGCAGTAATGTCGATGACCATGTTGTCGATACCGAGCCCCGCACAGGCCGACATCAGATGCTCGACGGTCTGGACCTTGGCGCCGCCGCTCGACACGGTGGATGCGAGACGCGTGTCGGTGACGGCTTCTGCCGTCATCGGAATCGACACCGGCTCGGGAAGATCGACGCGCCGGAACACGATGCCCGAATCGGGCGGTGCCGGCCGCAACGTGAGTTCCACGCGCTGGCCGCTGTGAAGCCCCACGCCGACCGCGCGCGTGATGGACTTGAGGGTTCGTTGTTGCAGCACGAACGTCATTTTATGAGCGCGAGGCGGACCGGGAAACGTCCGCCTCGCTATGGCCCCGATAGGCCATCGCCCGCTCAATCGGCCTGGCGGCGCAGGAAGGCAGGGATCTCGAAATCGTCCATGCCGCCCGAAGACAGCGCGTCGACCTTGGCTGCAGCCATCGTGCGGTTGGTGCGCCACACGCTCGGAACGGCCATGCCTTCGTAGTTCGGCTGGCCGTGCGCGCCATGGTGACCCATGCCGCCCATCGTGTTCTGCACGTTGAACGGAATGTTGTCGGTGCCGGTGCGGATCACTTCCAGGATCGGTGCCTGGCGGCGCGCTTCCGGACGCGAAAGGCCGGTCGCGACCACCGTCACGCGCATCTCGTCGCCGAGCGCTTCGTCGTAGGCGGCGCCGTAGATCACATGCGCTTCAGGCGATGCATAGGCGCGGATGGTGTTCATCGCGAGCTTGGATTCCGACAGCTTCAGCGAGCCCTTCGATGCCGTCACCAGCACCAGCACGCCCTTGGCACCGGAGAGGTCGATGCCTTCCAGCAGCGGGCAGGCCACGGCCTGCTCGGCTGCGATGCGCGCGCGATCCGGACCGCTGGCCGCTGCAGTGCCCATCATGGCCTTGCCCGGCTCGCCCATCACGGTGCGCACGTCTTCGAAGTCGACGTTCACGCCGCCGTACTCGTTGATGATTTCCGAGATACCGCCGACCGCGTTCTTCAGTACGTCGTTGGCATGCGCGAAGGCTTCGGCCTGCGTCACGTCTTCGCCGAGCACGTCGAGCAGCTTCTCGTTCAGGATCACGATCAGCGAGTCGACGTTGGCTTCGAGTTCGGCCAGGCCGTCGTCGGCATTGCTCATGCGCTTGCCGCCTTCCCAGTCGAAGGGCTTGGTCACGACGCCGACCGTCAGGATGCCCATCTCCTTGGCGATGCGCGCGATCACCGGTGCAGCGCCGGTGCCGGTGCCGCCGCCCATGCCTGCCGTGATGAACAGCATGTGTGCGCCTTCGATGGCGGTACGGATCTCGTCGACCGCCGCTTCGGCCGCTTCGCGACCCTTGGCCGGCTTGCCGCCCGCGCCCAGGCCGTTGCTGCCGAGCTGGATCAGCTTCGGTGCGTTGCTGCGCGACAGCGCCTGCGCGTCGGTGTTGGCGCAAGAGAACTGAACGCCCTGCACGCCGCGCTCGATCATGTGCGCAACCGCGTTGCCGCCGCCGCCGCCGACGCCGATCACCTTGATCTGCGTGCCTTGGTTGAACTCTTCCACTTCAATCATTTCGATGGCCATTTCTGACTCCTTAATTTGCTGCTGCCGTTGTTGGGAGGTGATGAATGTCTTGTCTGTCGCGTCTGCGTTCACGGTGGCGGCCCTGTGCGTCGCCATCGCTCGTTGAAATGTCGTGGCGGACCTTGTCGCGCCAGCCAAAGTGGGTGGTTGCGCATGGTCAGAAGTTCCCCACGATGAAGTCCTTGAAACGTCCGAATGCAGTCTTTACAGAACCGTTCTTCTGCGCGACCTTGTAGCCGCGCATCCGGGCCATCCGGGCCTCTTCGAGCAGGCCCATGACGGTCGCGGCGCGCGGCTGCGCGACCATGTCGGACAGCGCGCTCGAATACTTCGGGATGCCGCGTCGCACAGGCTTGAGGAAGATGTCCTCGCCCAGTTCGACCATGCCCGGCATCACCGCGCTGCCACCCGTCAGCACGATGCCCGACGACAGCACTTCCTCGTAGCCGGACTCGCGTATGACCTGCTGCACGAGCGAGAAGATCTCTTCGATGCGCGGCTCGATCACACCGGCCAGCGCCTGCTTGCTCAGCATGCGCGGACCACGATCGCCGAGCCCCGGCACCTCGACCTGCGTGTCCGGGTCGGCCAGCAGCTGCTTGGCATAGCCGTTCTCGACCTTGATGTCCTCAGCGTCCTTGGTCGGCGTGCGCAGCGCCATCGCGATGTCGCTGGTGATCAGGTCGCCGGCGATCGGAATCACGGCGGTGTGGCGGATCGCGCCGTTGGTGAAGATCGCGACGTCGGTCGTGCCGGCGCCGATGTCGACCAGGCACACGCCCAGTTCGCGCTCGTCCTCGGTCAGTACCGACAGGCTCGACGCCAGCGGATTCAGCATCAGCTGGTCGACCTCGAGGCCGCAGCGGCGCACGCACTTGATGATGTTCTCGGCCGCGCTCTGGGCGCCGGTCACGATGTGGACCTTGGCTTCGAGCCGCATGCCGCTCATGCCGATCGGCTCCTTCACGTCCTGGCCGTCGATCACGAATTCCTGCGGCTCGACCAGCAGCAGCCGCTGGTCGCTGGAGATGTTGATGGCGCGTGCGGTCTCGACCACCCGGGCCACGTCGGCCGGCGTGACTTCCTTGTCCTTGACGGCCACCATGCCGCTCGAATTGATGCCGCGTATGTGGCTGCCGGTGATGCCGGTGTAGACGCGGCCGATCTTGCAGTCGGCCATCAGTTCGGCTTCTTTGAGCGCCTGCTGGATGCTCTGGACCGTGGCGTCGATGTTCACCACCACGCCGCGCTTGAGCCCGTTGCTCGGAGCTACGCCGAGCCCGGCGAGCTTCAGAGCGCCATTGGCCAGCACCTCGGCCACGACCACCATCACCTTGGCGGTTCCGATGTCGAGGCCGACGACCAGGTCTTTGTATTCTTTGGACATGCAGATTCCTCGCTACTCGCTTATTTCTTCTTGGGGTCGGTGACGACCGTGGTGACGCCGCGCAGGCGCAGCGCATAACCCTCGTTGTGGCGCAGGTCGGCGCCCTCGATCGATGCGACCGTGCGGCCGTACTGCGCCGCGACCTGTTTCACCGTCTGCAGGAACTGCGTCGCACGCGCCGACACCTGCTCGCTGCGACCACGGCCCAGCTCGATCACCGCGCCGGTGTCCAGCAGCACATGCCAGCTGCCTCGGCTCGACAGGCCCAGCTCCTCGACGTTCAGGTCGTAGGGCGCGAAGATCGGCGCCATCACGCGGTACATGCCCAGCACCTGACTGGCCTGGTCGTCAGGACCTTCCAGGCGCGGTAGCTTGTCGTCGACCTCGGCCACGTTGGCATCGAAGACTTCGCCGTAGCCGTTCACCAGCTTCGAACCGGTCTCGTCACCCCAGTGCGCGACCGGCACCTGCTCGGTCAGCGTGGCGCGCAGCTTGTTCGGGAATTCACGTCGCACGACAGCCTTGCGCACCCACGGCACCGTCTCGAATGCGCTGCGCGCGCGTGCCAGATCGACGGTGAAGAAATTGCCGACCAGCTGCGGCGCGACATGCGCGCGCAGCGTGACGGCGGTGTTGTGCGTGACCTCGCCGTCGACCTTGATCGCGGCGATCGGGAAAAACGGCTGCCGCAGCACCCACCACGCGCCCGAAGCCAGCAGCATGACCGCGCACG
The DNA here is from genome assembly GCF_051216695.1 of Variovorax glucosi. Taxonomy (NCBI): domain Bacteria; kingdom Pseudomonadati; phylum Pseudomonadota; class Betaproteobacteria; order Burkholderiales; family Comamonadaceae; genus Variovorax; species Variovorax glucosi. The sequence goes on along the minus strand of NZ_JBPJZE010000004.1, from coordinate 345,649 downwards.
CGGCGAAAGCCAGCGTCGCCGTGATGTTCATGAGCTTGACGTCGAAGGGCACGGGAATGCTGTCGGCTGCCATCAGACGATTCCCTTGATGTCGAGCGAAGCGGTGGCCAGCACGCGCAGGCAGAGTTCCTCGTAAGGAATGCCGAGCGCGCGCGCCGACATCGGCACCAGCGAATGCGTGGTCATGCCGGGCGACGTATTCATCTCCAGCAGGAACGGCTTGCGGTCGGTGGCGCGGATCATGATGTCGGCACGGCCCCAGCCTCTGCAGCCGAGCGTGAGGAACGCTGCCAGCGTGATGCGGCGGATTTCCGCTTCCTCCGCCTCGGGCAGTCCGCTCGGGCAGTGGTACTTCACATCGTCGGTGAAGTACTTGTGCTCGTAGTCATATGCGCCCTCGGGCGCGGCGATGCGCACCACCGGCATCGCTTCGGCATCCTGGCCGCTGCCGAGCACGGAGCAGGTGACTTCCTCTCCTTCGATGAATTGCTCGCACAGCACATCCGCGTCGTACTTCGCCGAGAGCGTCACCGCCTCCTGCATCTGCGAGTAGCCCTCGACCTTGGTCACGCCGATCGACGAGCCCTCGCGCGGCGGCTTGACGATCAGCGGCAGGCCGAGCACATCGGGCACCACGCGCACCTGCTCCGGCGTCTGCCGGTCGGGTGCGAGGCGCACGTACTTCGGCGTCGGCAGTCCTTCAGCCTCGAAGAGCCGCTTGGTCATGACCTTGTCCATCGCGATGCTGGATGCCATCACGCCGGAGCCGGTGTAGGGAATGCCGAGCAGCTCGAGCGCGCCCTGCACCGTGCCGTCTTCGCCATGGCGGCCATGCAGCGCGATGAAGCATCGGTCGAAGCCTTCGCGACGAAGTTCGACAAGATCGCGCTCCGCCGGATCGAACGCATGCGCATCGACGCCGCGAGCCCGCAGCGCCTCGAGCACGCCGGTGCCCGAGAGGATGGAAATCGCACGCTCCGCAGAGCTTCCTCCGAACAGGACGGCGACCTTGCCGAAGCTTTTCGGATCCACATTGAAAGCGATCACAGCGCCCTCCCTTCGCGAGTGAAGAGTCCGGGCTTGGCGGTCGTCAGCGAACCGCCGAGTTCGACCACCCGGCCCGGTACGGCGCCGATGGAGCCGGCGCCCATGCAGATGACGACATCGCCGCCGTGCACGTTGTTGAGGATGGCCTCCGCCATCTCGCCGATCTCGTCGACGAAGACCGGCTCGACCTTGCCGGCCACGCGCAGGGCACGCGTGAGTGCACGGCCGTCGGCCGCCACGATGGGCGCTTCGCCGGCTGCATAGACCTCGCTCAGCAATACCGCATCGGCGGTGCCCAGCACCTTGACGAAATCCTCGAAGCAGTCGCGCGTGCGGGTGAATCGGTGCGGCTGGAACGACAGCACCAGACGGCGACCGGGAAATGCCCCGCGCGCCGCTGCGATGGTGGCGGCCATCTCGACGGGATGGTGGCCGTAGTCCTCGATCAGCGTGAAGGTGTCCACAGACACACCCGGCCGCTTCACCGGCACGTCGCCGTAGCTCTGGAACCGGCGTCCGACCCCCTTGAAGTCGGCCAGGCCGCGCTGCACTGCCTCGTCCGGCACGCTGAGTTCGACCGCAACAGCGATCACCGACAGCGCATTCAGCACGTTGTGCTCGCCGGCCAGGTTCAGCACGATGTCCAGGTCGGGCAGCGTGACGCCGTTACGGCGCTGCGCGGTGAAGTGCATCTGCGAACCGACGGCGCGGACGTTGACGGCGCGCACCTGCGCGCCCTCGTTGAAGCCGTAGCTGGTCACCGGGCAGGTCACCTCGGGCACGATGTCGCGCACTGCGGCGTCGTCGGTGCAGAGGATGGCAACGCCGTAGAACGGCATGCGGTGCAGGAAGTCGACGAAGGCTTTCTTGAGCTTCGAGAAATCGTGCCCGTAGGTCTCCATGTGGTCCGCGTCGATGTTCGTGACCACCGCCATCACCGGCAGCAGGTTCAGGAACGAGGCGTCCGACTCGTCTGCCTCGACCACGATGTAGTCGCCGCTGCCCAGTTGCGCATTGGCGCCGGCGCTGTTGAGCCTGCCGCCGATCACGAAGGTCGGATCGAGACCGGCTGCGGCCAGCACGCTCGCCACCAGGCTGGTCGTCGTCGTCTTGCCGTGCGTGCCGGCGATCGCGATGCCCTGCTTCAGGCGCATCAGCTCGGCCAGCATCATGGCGCGCGGCACGATCGGAATGCGCTTCTCGCGTGCGGCAATGACTTCGGGGTTGTCGGCCTGTACCGCGGTCGAAGTGACGACCGCGTCGGCGCCGGCGATGTTGGCCGCATCGTGACCGACATAGGTGACGATGCCGAGGCCGGCCAGGCGACGCAGCGTTGCGCTGTCGCTCAGGTCGGAGCCGGAAATGCGGTAGCCCAGGTTGAGCAGCACCTCGGCGATGCCGCTCATGCCGGCGCCGCCGATGCCGACGAAATGGATCTGGCGAATGGCGTGCTTCATGCGCGCACCCCGTCGTTCTTCGCACTCTTGCGACGCTTCCTGTCGGCCAGCTCCTCGCAGGCGGCGACCATCAGGTCGACGGCTTCGGTCTTCTGCATCGCCTTGGCGCGCAGGGCTTTTTCCACCAGCGTGGATCGTTCTGTTTTCTGGAGCAAGTCGGACAGTAGTTCAGGCGTGAGATCGGTCTGCTGGACGAGCCAGCCGCCGCCCGCATCGACGAGGAAGCGCGCGTTGGTGGTCTGGTGATCGTCCACCGCCGATGGGAAAGGCACGAACAGCGCTGCTGCACCGACGGCCGCGATTTCCGTGACGGTGCTGGCGCCGGCACGAGCGACGATGATGTCGGCCGCCGCGTAGGCGCTGGCTGTGTCGTCGATGAAGGGAACGAGTTCGGCATCGACGCCGGCTGCGGCGTAGTTGGCGCGCAAAGCGTCGATCTGCTTGGCGCCGCTCTGGTGCAGCACGACCGGCCGCTCGGCCGGCGCGATGCGCGCGAGCGCCTTGGGCACGACCGCGTTCAGCGCCTGCGCGCCGAGACTGCCGCCGACGACCAGCAGTTTCAGCGGGCCGCTGCGACCCATGAAGCGCAAGACCGGATCGGTCTGCGCCAGGAAAGGCGCGCGCAGCGGATTGCCGATCCACTGGGCATCCTTGAGCACGTTCGGAAAAGCCGAGAAGACGCGGTTGGCGACGCTTGCCAGCACCTTGTTCGCCAGCCCCGCGACCGAATTCTGCTCGTGCAGCACCAGCGGCCGGCCGATCAGCACGCTCATCAGGCCACCCGGAAAGGTGATGTAGCCGCCCAGGCCGATCACCACGTCGGGCTTGACGCGGCGCAGCACGCCTACGCTTTGCGCGAACGCGCGCAGCAGCCGAACCGGCAGCAGCGCCAGCGTGAGCAGACCCTTGCCGCGCAACCCGCCGAACTGCACCGGCTCGAAGGCGAAGCCGCGCGGCGGCACCAGCTTTTCTTCCATGCTCGCTGGCGCGCCCAGCCAGTGCACGCGCCAGCCGCGCTCGCGCAACGCCTCGGCCACAGCCAGGCCCGGAAAGATGTGCCCACCGGTACCACCCGCCATGACGAGCGCCGTGTAGTTCATGGACTTGACGGGATTCGCTTCGCTCATACGCGACCGCCGCGCATCAGCACGCGGTTCTCGTAGTCGACGCGAAGCACCAGCGCCACCGCGATCAGGTTCAGCAGGATCGCCGAGCCGCCGAAACTCATCAGCGGCAGGCCCAGACCCTTCGTCGGCAAGGCGCCCAGGTTCACGCCCATGTTGATGAACGACTGGAAGCCGATCCAGATGCCGATGCCCTGCGCCACCAGCCCGGAGAAGACGCGGTCGAGCGCGATCGCCTGGCGGCCGATGTGCATGATCCGGCGCGTGAGCCAGAGGAACAGGCCCAGCACCAGCAGCACGCCGATCAGGCCGAATTCCTCGCCCAGCACAGCCATCAGGAAGTCGGTGTGCGCTTCGGGCAACCAGTGCAGTTTCTCGACGCTGCCGCCCAGTCCGACGCCGAAGATCTCCCCGCGCCCGATAGCGATCAGCGAATGCGACAGCTGGTAGCCCTTGCCGAGCGCATGCGCTTCGCTGAACGGATCGAGGTACGCGAAGAGCCGCTCGCGACGCCATTCGCTGGTCATCACCATCACGCCGAAGGCCACGACCATCAGCGTCGCGATCACGAAGAACATGCGCGCATTGACGCCGCCCAAGAACAGGATGCCCATCGCGATGATCGCGATCACCATGAAAGCACCCATGTCCGGCTCGGCCAGCAGCAGCATGCCGATGATCACGACCGCAGCGCCCATCGGCCAGACGGCACGGAAGAAGCGCTCCTTGATCTCCATCTTGCGCACCATGTAGCTGGCCGCGTAAAGCACCATTCCGAGCTTTGCCAGCTCCGACGGCTGGAAGTTCATGATGCCCAGCGGCAGCCACCGGCGAGCACCGTTGACCACGCGGCCGACGTGCGGGACAAGCACCAGCACGAGCAACAGGATCGACAGCACGAAGATCCACGGCGCCGCGCGCTCCCAAGTCTTCATCGGAATCTGGAAAGCCAGCAGCGCCGCCACGAAGGCAATGCAGATGAACAGGATGTGGCGCGTCAGGAAGAAGGCGGGTCCGTAGCCGGCACGGGCGAAACGCGGGTTGTCCGGCAGCGCGATCGATGCCGAATACACCATCACCATGCCCCAGGCCAGCAGCGCGAAAGTCACCCACAGCAGCGCCTGGTCGAAGCCGAGCACGCGCATCGGAGTCGCCTTGGTCTGCGCGACGTCGCCGCCGCCGCCCAGACGAACCGGCAGGTGCACCGGCAGCGCGTCGATACCGGTCTTCGCCGCACGGCTGAACCAGCCTCGGAAGCGCCCCGCGGATTCGGCGTTGGCGGTGTTGGCGGTGTTGGCAGCAGCGTTGCTCATGAATGCTCTCCCTGCAGCGTCTGTACGGCGTCGCAGAAAACGGCGGCGCGGTGCGCATAGTCCTTGAACATGTCGAAGCTCGCGCAAGCCGGCGACAGCAGCACTGCATCGCCGGACTCGGCATGCGTGGCGGCCACATGCACGGCTTCTTCCATCGACGCGGCATGCAGCAGCGGCACGCCGGCAGACGACAGCGCAGCCTCGATCAGCGGCGCATCGCGGCCGATCAGCACCACGGCGCGCGCGTACTGACGAACCGGCGCGGCCAGCGGCTCGAAGTCCTGGCCCTTTCCTTCGCCGCCGAGGATCACGACCAGACGGCGCTCGATGCCGAGCCCGCCCAGCGCCGCGACCGTTGCGCCGACGTTGGTGCCTTTGCTGTCGTCGAAATACTCGACCTCGTCGAAGATCGCGATCGACTCGACACGATGCGGCTCGCCGCGGTATTCGCGCAGGCCGTAGAGCATCGGTCCGAGCTGGCAACCGGCAGCAGTCGCGAGCGCGAGCGCGGCGAGTGCGTTCAGCGCGTTGTGCTGGCCGCGAATGCGCAGCGCATCGGCGGGCATCAGGCGCTGCAAATGGATTTCAGGCGCTTCGGCTGCGGCACCGCGCTTGCGCTTGAGGGTTTCATCGGCTTCCAGCGCGCGCACCAGCCAGCCCATGCCGTTGATCCGCTCGATGCCGAAGTCGCCCGGACGCAGCGGCATGCCGGCGCCGAACGTGATGTGCGCACGCACCACCGGACGCTGCAGCCGGGCGCGTACGGGCGGCGGCAGCATCTGCATCACGGCCGCGTCGTCGCGGTTGAGCACCAGCAGACCCTTCGCGCCGAAGATGCGTGCCTTGACCGCGATGTAGCTCGCCATGTCCCCATGCCAGTCGAGATGGTCCTGCGAGATGTTCAGCACGGCTGCAGCCGTCGGCTCGAAGCCCTGCACGCCATCGAGCTGGAAGCTGGAAAGCTCCAGAACCCAGACATCCGGCAGCGTGCCGGCGTCGATGTGCGCGGCCAGCGTGTCGAGCAGCGTGGGACCGATGTTGCCGGCGACGGCGACCGACTTGCCCGCGCGTTCGACCAGCTGGCCGGTGAGCGCGGTGACTGTCGTTTTTCCGTTGGTGCCGGTGATGGCGAGCACGGCGGGCGTGTAACCCTTGGGCTGCGCTGGCTCGGGTGCGGCGATCGGCAGCGGCTTGTCGTCTTCGGCGGGCGCCGGAGGTGCGGCGGCGGAGAGTTCGGCAATGCGGGCAACGAATTCTGCGGCTTCGCGCGCGGCGGTGTGCACCGAGGGCTTGGCCGGGACGGTTTCGATCGCTGTTTCGGCTGCAGGTTTGATCACCGGCTCGGGCTCGGGCTCGGGCTCTGGCTCTGGCATCTCGATCTCGGACTGCACCGGCGTCCCGGCGACCGGCTCGGCTTCGGCTTCGGCTTCGGGAACGACGACGATTTCTTCGGCCGGCACGTCGACTGTCCGCAGATCGGCCAGCGCCTGCGCGAACAGATCCAGCTCGCCACCCACCACCAGACCCGTCGCACGCGCTGCATCGACCACCGAAGCGATGCTCGCCGGCGACAGGCCGGGCGAGCGATACACCGCACGCACCGCCGTGCCCTCGACCAGCGCAGCCGACAACGGCCCGCCGATGAAGCTTGCATCCGGCACCTGCAGCCGCAGCGCGGCCAGCTGCGGCGGCGCCTCGCGCGTGTCGGCCACCGTCACCACCGCCCCGTGGCGCGCGCACCAGCGCGCCATCGCCAGGCCGGACGCACCGAGGCCCAGGATCAGCACGGGAAGGTTTTGCAGATGCTTCATCGGGTGTGGTCGATTCAGCGCAGCTTCAGCGTCGAGAGACCCACGAGGCAAAGCAGCATCGTGATGATCCAGAAGCGCACGACGACCTGCGTCTCGCGCCAGCCGCTCTTCTCGAAGTGATGGTGCAGCGGCGCCATCTTCAGGATGCGGCGTCCCTCGCCGAAGCGCTTCTTGGTGTACTTGAAGTACATCACCTGCGCCATCACCGAGACCGCCTCGACCACGAAGATGCCGCCCATGATGAAGAACACGATCTCCTGGCGCACGATGACCGCGATCGTGCCGAGAGCGCCGCCCAGCGCCAGCGCGCCGACGTCACCCATGAACACCTGTGCCGGGTGCGTGTTGAACCAGAGAAAGGCGAGGCCCGCGCCGGCCATCGCCGAACAGAAGACCAGCAGTTCGCCGGAGCCGGGGATATGCGGGAACAGCAGGTATTTCGAGAACACGACGCTGCCGGTCACGTAGGCGAAAACGCCCAATGCCGAACCGACCATCACCACCGGCATGATCGCCAGCCCGTCGAGCCCGTCCGTGAGATTCACGGCATTGCTCGATCCGACGATCACCAGATACGTCAGGATCACGAAACCGATCCCGCCGAGCGGATAGCTGATTTCCTTGAAGAACGGCACGATCAGGTTGATCTTCGGCGAGAACTCCAGCGCGAAGCCCGAGCGCACCCATGCTGCGAAGAGTTCCAGCACGCGCCAGTTCGAACTTTCGGAAATGCTGAACAGCAGATAGAAGCCTGCAACCAGGCCGACCAGCGACTGCCACATGTACTTCTCGCGCGAACGCATGCCTTCCGGGTCCTTGCGTACGACCTTGCGCCAGTCGTCGACCCAGCCGATGGCGCCGAAACCCAGCGTCACCCACAGCACGATCCAGACGAAGCGGTTGCTCAGGTCGAACCAGAGCACTGTCGAGAATGCGATCGAGAACAGCACCAGCACGCCGCCCATAGTCGGCGTCCCGCTCTTGCTCAGATGCGACTCCATGCCGTAGCCGCGCACCGGCTGGCCGATCTTGAGCGCCGTCAGGCGACGGATCGCGTACGGACCGACCGCGAGGCCGATGAGCAGCGCCGTGGTCGCGGCCATCAGCGCGCGAAAGGTGAGGTACTGGAAGACGCGCAGGAACCCGAACTCGGGCGAGAGCGTCTGCAGCCATTGAGCGAGGCTCAGCAGCATCAGGCCGTCGCGATGGCCTGCACCACCCGCTCCATGCGCATGAAACGCGAGCCCTTGACCAGCACGCTCGCAACTTGCGGCAGGCGTGCCAGCACGACGGTCTTGAGCAGTTCGACATCGTCGAAGTGCTGCACGTCGGTGCCGCCGGCCGCCTTGAACGCCTCGACGCCATGCGCGGAAGCCGCACCGAGCGCGAACAGCGTCTCGATGCCGCGTGCCTGCGCCAGCGCGCCGACTTCGGCATGGAACTGCGGACCCTGGTCGCCGACTTCACCCATGTCGCCCAGCACCAGCAGTCGCGGACCCGGAAGCGAGGCCAGCACCTCGATGGCGGCGCGCACCGAGTCCGGATTCGCGTTGTAGGTATCGTCGACGATCGTGAACGCGGTACCGTCGGCACGCACGACTTCACTGGCGCGCGAACGGCCCTTGACCGGCTCGAACGCGGCCAGTCCTTCGGCGATCTTCTCGACCGACACGCCGCTCGCCAGCGCGCAGGCGATCGCAGCCAGGGCATTCACGACGTTGTGGCGTCCGGCGATGCGCAACGTCGTGCGGACCGGACCAAGGGGCGTCCGTGCTTCGATGGCCCACGCTCCGGCTTTCCATTCGGCGCTGTGCAGCGAGATGTCTGCGGCAGCCTGTTCGCCGAAGGTCAGGCAACGGCGCGAAGCGCCTTCGTGCGCGATCTCGTTCCAGAGCGGCGACCAGGTGTCGCCGTAAGGGAATACGGCGGTACCGTTGTCGGGCAACGCCGAAAACACCGAACCGTTCTCCTGCGCCACCGCCTCGATGGTCGACATGAATTCCAGATGTTCGCGCTGGGCGTTGTTGACCAGCGCGATCGTCGGCTGCGCCATTGCGGCGAGCCGGGCGATCTCGCCCGGATGGTTCATGCCGAGTTCGACCACGGCCAGCTGATGCGCGGCGCGCAGGCGCAGAAGCGTCAGCGGCACGCCGATCTCGTTGTTGAAATTGCCGGCCGTCGCCAGCGAACGGTCGCTCGAAGCGGCACCCAGAATCGACGCGATCATCTGCGTGACCGTGGTCTTGCCGTTGCTGCCGGTGACGGCCACCAGCGGCAAGGTGTACTGCGCGCGCCAGTGCGACGCCAGTGCGCCTAGCGCGGCCAGCGTGTCGGGCACTTCGAGGCCCGAAAGACCGGCCGCTTCGAGCCCGCCGTGCGCGATGACCGCAACGGCGCCACGCTCCCGCGCATCGGCGAGAAAAGCGTTGGCGTCATAGGTGTCACCTTTGATTGCGACGAAAAGATCACCCGCAGCCAGCGTGCGGGTATCGGTATGGACGCGCGCGAACGGCGTGGCGGCATCGCCCACCAGCCGGGCGCCGGGGAGCCACTGCAGCACTTGGCCCAGCGTCGTCATGGTCGTCATCAATGCACTTTCGGGGTTCACGGAGCGCTCCGCGGTACGGGGGCGCCAAGGGCGGCGGCTGCGTGCAGCCGGTCAGAAAATTCGAAACGTTCGCCTGCGATTTCCTGCCAGGACTCGTGGCCCTTGCCGGCAATCAGAACAATGTCTTGCGGCGCGGCCTGGGCCAGCGTCTCCGCGATGGCACGGGCGCGGTCGGGCTCGACCTGCGCCGCGTCGGGATTCGACAGGCCCAGCAGGATCTGGCTGACGATCGTCGCCGGGTTCTCGCTGCGCGGGTTGTCACTGGTGACGACCACGCGGTCGGCGCATTTCTCGGCGATGGCGGCCATCATCGGGCGCTTGATCGCATCGCGGTCGCCGCCGCAGCCGAACACGCACCACAGCGCGCCGCCGCGCTGCGCAGCCAACGGACGCAGACCTGCGAGCGCCTTGTCGAGCGCATCCGGCGTGTGTGCGTAATCGATCACCGCCAGCGGCTTGCCGGGAACGTCGACGCGTTCCATGCGGCCGGGCACGCTGCCGAGACCGCGGCAGGCATCCACCGCATGCGCCAGGCCCAGGCCGAGCGCGCGAAGAGCGCCGATCACGCCGAGCAGGTTCGCCACGTTGTAGTCGCCCACCATCGCGGTATCGAGACGCTCGACGCTGTCGCCGTCGGGGCCGTGCTCGCAGACGGTGAAACCCAGACCGCGAGCGTCGTAGCCGATGTCGCGGGCCGTCAGGCGAGCTGCGGTGGCCGAAGCCGAAACTGTCCAGACGTCGAGCGCGCCGGTCGACGTTTCGATCAGGCCCGCGACCAGCGCCGCGCCGTGAACGTCGTCGATGTTCACGACTGCCGCCCGCAAGCCGGGCCAGCGGAACAGCTCGGCCTTGGCCTCCCAGTAGGCCTCCATGCTGCCGTGGTAGTCGAGGTGGTCCTGAGTGAAATTGGTGAACACGGCCACGGCGATGCGCATCCCGTCGAGACGGCGCTCGGCGATGCCGATCGACGACGCTTCGATCGCGCAGGCGCCGAAGCCGCGGTCGGCAAAGTCGCGCAGCGCGCATTGCAGCGTGACCGGATCCGGCGTCGTTAGGCCGGTGTAGACGAGCTCTGGCGGCACGCCGACGCCGAGCGTGCCGATCACGGCGCATGGCGAAGAAGTGATGCCGTCGACATGCGGCAGCGTGTTCAAAGCCTCGGCCAGCCACCAGGCGGTGGAGGTCTTGCCGTTGGTACCGGTCACGGCCAGCACGTCGAACTGACCCGATGGCTCGGCGTAGTAAGCGGCAGCGATGGGTCCGGTCGCGGACTTCAGGCCGGGATAGGTGGCGATGCGATCGTCCGCCGCATCGAAGCCATGAGCCTCGACACCTTCATGCTCGACCAGACAGGCGACAGCGCCTTGCGCGAGCGCTGCGGCGACATGGCGGCGGCCGTCGGTCGCAGCGCCGGGCCAGGCGATGAAGCCGTCGCCCGCAGTCACCGCACGGCTGTCGACGCGCAGCCTACCGCGCACGCGGTCCTGCAGCCAGCGGGCTGCATCCTGCGGGGTCTGGAGCGAACGGCGAGTGATGGGCAGCGTCACGTTCAGAAGCTCTCGTCCACGCCCTGCGTCATGACCAGCGGTTTCACCGCCAGGTCAGGCGCGACGTTCATCATGCGAAGCGTCTGCTGGACGACCTCGCTGAAAACGGGTGCGGCGGCTATGCCGCCGAAGTACTTGCCATCGCTCGGCTCGTCGATCATCACGCCGACGATGATGCGCGGCTTCTCGATCGGCGCCATGCCGGTGAACCAGGCGCGGTACTTGTTGCTCGCGTAGCCCTTGCCGACCTGCTTGTGTGCCGTGCCGGACTTGCCGCCGACCGAATAGCCGACCGTTTGCGCCAGTTGCCCCGTACCGCCGGGGCCGGCCGCCATCTGCAGCATCTTGCGCACCGCATGCGCGTTTTCGGGAGAGAACACCGGAACGCCGACCGCCGGCTCCGGACTTTTCAGGATCGTGACCGGAATCAGCCGTCCGTCGTGGGCGAACGAGGTGTACGAATGCGCCATCTGGAACAGCGACGCCGACAGGCCGTAGCCGTAGGCCATGGTGGCCTGTTCGACCGGCTTCCAGTTCTTCCACGGACGCAGCCGTCCGGTCACTGCGCCTGGGAACTGGATCTGCGGCTTCTGGCCGTAACCGAGCGCCGTGTACGTATCCCACATCTCCTGCGGCTGCATCCGCTGCGCGATCTTGAGCGCACCGACGTTGCTCGACTTCTGGATCACGCCCTCGACCGTCAGCACGCCGTAGTTGTGGGTGTCGCTGATGGTGAAACCGCCGAGCTGGAAGCGGCCCGGACCGGTGTCGATCAGCGTCGAAGGCTTCACGCGGCCGGCTTCGAGCGCCATCGCGACGGTGATCGGCTTCATCGTCGAACCTGGCTCGAAGGTGTCGGTCAGCGCACGGTTGCGCAACATTTCGCCCGTCAGGTTCTGACGCTTGTCGGGCACATAGCTCGGATAGTTGGCCAGCGCCAGCACTTCGCCGGTCACGGCGTCGAGCACCACCACGCTGCCGGCCTTCGCACGGCGTGCGATGACCGCGTCTCGCAGCTTCTGGTAGGCGAAGAACTGCACCTTGCTGTCGACGCTGAGCTGGATGTCCTTGCCGTCGAACGGTGGCACGGCGTCGCCGACGCCTTCGACCACACGACCCAGGCGGTCCTTGATCACGCGGCGCGATCCGGGCTTGCCGCCGAGTTCCTTGTCGAACTGCAGCTCGATGCCTTCCTGCCCGTGGTCCTCGACGTTGGTGAAGCCCACCACGTGCGCGGCGGCCTCGCCCTCGGGGTACTGGCGCTTGTATTCCTTGCGCTGGTACAGGCCCTTGATGTTCAGGTCGGCGATCTGCTTGGCGATCGGCGCATCGACCTGGCGCTTGATCCAGACGAAGGTCTTGTCTTCGTCCACCAGCTTCTTGTCGAAATCCTTCTGCGGCATCTCGAGCAGTTTCGCGACCAGCTTCAGCTTGGCCTTGACGTCCGGGTCGTCCCGCTCAATGTCTTCGGGGATCGCCCAGATGCTCGGCGCGATCACGCTCGACGCCAGCAGAAGGCCGTTGCGGTCGAGGATCCGGCCGCGGCTCGCGGGCAATTCCAGCGTCCGTGCGAAGCGGACTTCGCCCTGGCGCTGGAAGAAGGCGTTGTCGACCACCTGGACATAGGCGGCACGCGCGGCCAGCACCATGAAGCCCATGGCGATTGCGGCGACGATGAACTTGCTGCGCCACACCGGCGTCTTGCTCGCGAGCAAGGGGCTGGTCGTGTACTGCACGCTGCGGCTGCGACTGTTGCGAGGCATCAACCGGCCCTCCTCGGAGCGGACGCGACCGGCGCAGGCGCGACGATCGGCGGGATCACGGTACCGTCCGGACGCACGTACTGCGTGATGGCCGGCGTCGTGGTGCGCATCTTGAGCTGCTCCTTGGCCAGCTTCTCGACCCGCAGCGGCGTCGCCTGTGCGCGCTTCTCGACCTGCAGGCGGTCGCCGTCGACTTCGAGCCGGCGGGCTTCGGTGCTGACGCGGTCCAGCTCTGTGAACAGCAGCCGCGAACGGTATTGCGTATGCACCAGGAACAGCGCCGAGGCGAGCACGGCGAGCAGCAGCAGGACGTTGAGACGCGTCATGTCAGGCCTCCGTCCGTTCTGCGATGCGCAGGATCGCGCTGCGCGAGCGCGGGTTGGCGGCAACCTCTTCCGGCGTCGGACGGGTGCGACCGAGCGCGCGCAGCTTCATGACCTTCGGTGCCGCGAACGGCGCGCGACGGTCGTAGACCTCCTTCGAATGCGTCGCGATGAACTGCTTCACGATGCGGTCTTCCAGCGAATGGAATGCGATCACAGCCAGACGACCACCCGGCGCCAGTACCTTGAGGCTTGCCTCTAGCGCCTGTTGCAGCTCTTCAAGCTCGGCATTGATGAAAATCCGAAGAGCCTGAAATGTGCGCGTTGCAGGGTTCTGGCCCGGCTCGCGGGTTTTGACCGTGCCAGCCACGAGCTCGGCCAACTCGGTGGTGGTTGAAATTGGGCCCCGTTCTTGTCGGCGAGCATCAATCGCCTTTGCAATCTGAACAGCAAACCGTTCTTCGCCATAGTCACGGATCACCTCTGCAATCTGCTGTGTTTCGGCCGTCGCCAGCCATTCGGCCACGCTCTCGCCGCGCGTGGTGTCCATGCGCATGTCGAGCGGACCGTCGAAACGAAAAGAAAAACCCCGCGCGGGATCGTCGATCTGCGGGGAGCTGATGCCAAGGTCCATGAGCAACCCCGACACGCTCGCCAGCGGCAGGTCCCCGATGTCGCGGAAGCCCTGGTGCCGAATGGAAAAACGCGCATCGTGGATGCGCGTTGCTTCGGCGACCGCTTCTGCGTCCTTGTCGAACGCGATCAGCCGGCCACCCGGCCCCAGCCTTTCCAGCAGACGCCGGGCGTGTCCTCCACGACCGAAAGTGGCGTCGACATACGTGCCGCCCGCCGCGTCGGCACGGTCCGCGAAGAGCGCCTCGACAGCCTCTTCCAGCAACACGGTGGTGTGGGTCAGGGCCATCAGAACGTCAGATCCTGGACGGACGCGGACACCATGCCGATCGCCATCGATTCGGCTTCCTTGGCATCGTGCGTGGACCTGTCCCACAGCTCGAAATGACTCCCCATGCCCAGCAGCAGCGTTTCCTTGCCGATGTTGGCTGAAGCGCGCAACTCGGGCGAAACCAGCACGCGGCCGGTAGCGTCCATGTCGACGTCCATCGCATTGCCGAGGAACAGTCGCTTGAGCCATTGGTCCTTGAGGGGCATGCGCGCGATACCTTCGCGGAACTGCTCCCAGGCCGGGCGCGGAAAGATCATCAGGCAGCCGTGCGGGTGCCGCGTGATGGTCAGCTGACCGCCTGCCGTGGCCGCGAGCACGTCACGATGCCGGGTAGGCACGGAAAGCCTCCCCTTTGCATCCAGACTGAGCGATGAAGCGCCTTGAAACACGACCACGAAACCTTTGTGGTGGGATCTGGCGCGCATCTCGAAGAGACGCTGTCCGACACTTTTTCCCACTTAACTGCACTTTTTTGCACTGTAGCAGGAAACGATTCGCACACAACCTTGCAACAAGGTAATTTTTCTTAATGGAATCAACGACTTAGCGCCGTTATCGAATGCTCGGTAACAGCGAATTTCGTTGCAAATGAAGCACTTAGCTCACGCACTGAATGTGATGCGTGAACCGCCGGGCTCGAAGACCTCTTCAGAGGATGAATCGAGACAAATCTTCGTCCTGGCTCAACGCTATAAGCCGTTCGTTTACATATGCTGCATCAATGCAAATCGACTGGCCATTCAGCCTGGTCGCGTCGAAGCTGACTTCGTCCAACAAACGCTCCATCACCGTCGAAAGCCGACGTGCACCGATGTTCTCGGTGCGCTCGTTCACGTCGAAAGCGATGCCGGCCAATCGGGTGATGCCGTCCGGCGTGAAGTCGAGCGTCACGCCTTCGGTCGCCAGCAACGCCTGGTACTGCTTGACCAGCGATGCCTGCGTCTGCATCAGGATAGCCTCGAAATCCGCCACCGAAAGCGACTGCAGCTCGACGCGGATCGGAAAGCGGCCCTGCAGTTCGGGAATCAGGTCGCTGGGCTTGCTCAGATGGAACGCGCCGCTCGCGATGAAAAGGATGTGATCGGTCCGAATCACGCCATATTTGGTGGACACCGCAGTGCCCTCGACCAGCGGCAGCAGGTCGCGCTGGACCCCCTGACGCGAGATGTCGCTGCCCTGCGCCTCTGAGCGTGTCGCGACCTTGTCGATCTCGTCGATGAAGACGATGCCGTTCTGCTCGGCATTGTGGATCGCCTGGGTGCGGATGTCGTCTTCGTTCACCAGCTTGGCGGCTTCTTCGTCGATCAGCAGCTTCATGGCCTCGCCGATCTTCAGCTTGCGGGTCTTGCGCTTGTCCTGGCCCATCTGGCCGAACATGCCGCGCAACTGCTCGGTCATTTCCTCCATGCCGGCCGGACCCATGATCTCCAGCGGCGTGCGGTTCTCCGACAGGTCGATCTCGATCTCCTTGTCGTCCAGCACGTGTTCGCGCAACTTCTTGCGGAACGCCTGGCGCGTGGTGTTGCCGCCGTCGCCGATGGCGGGCACAGCGCCCTCCGGCGTGCGCGCGGGCGGCAGCAGCACGTCGAGAATGCGGTCTTCGGCGGCGTCTTCGGCACGCATCCGCACCTTGACGCTTTCCTTCTCGCGCGTCTGCTTGACCGCAATCTCGGCCAGATCGCGAATGATGGCATCGACATCCTTGCCGACGTAGCCGACTTCGGTGAATTTGGTCGCCTCGACCTTGATGAACGGCGCATCGGCCAGGCGCGCGAGCCGGCGCGCGATCTCGGTCTTGCCGACGCCGGTGGGACCGATCATGAGGATGTTCTTCGGCGTGATCTCGACGCGCAGCTTTTCCTCGACTTGCTGACGACGCCAGCGGTTGCGCAGTGCGATGGCGACCGCGCGCTTCGCCTGCGGCTGGCCGACGATGTGACGATCGAGTTCTGAGACGATTTCCTGGGGGGTCATTGACATGGTGGGCAGACTCAGAGCGTCTCTATCGTGTGGTGCATGTTGGTGTAGATGCAGAGATCGGCCGCGATTTCGAGCGACTTCTTGACGATCTCGGCAGCCGACAGGTCTGTGTTCTCGAGCAGCGCCTTGGCAGCGGACTGCGCATACGCACCGCCGGAACCGATCGCCACGATGCCGTCCTCGGGCTCCAGCACATCGCCGTTGCCGGTGATGATCAGCGACGTGGTGCCGTCGGCGACGGCCAGCATCGCTTCGAGGCGACGCAGGACGCGGTCGGTACGCCAGTCCTTGGTGAGTTCGACCGCGGCACGGGCCAGCTGGCCCTGGTGCTTGTCGAGCTTGGCCTCGAAGCGCTCGAAGAGCGTGAAGGCGTCCGCCGTGGCGCCGGCAAAGCCTGCGATGACCTTGCCGTGATGCAGTCGCCTGACTTTGCGCGCCGAGCCCTTGATGACGATGTTGCCGAGGGTCACCTGGCCGTCGCCGCCGATGGCGACCTGGTCGCCGTCCGGGGTCTTGCGACGCACGCTGATGATCGTGGTTCCGTGAAACTGTTCCATCGACGCCACTTGGGGATAGCGCCGGACGATTCAAGATCGGAAAGGTATCCGATGGCAACCGGAACGCTAGTGCTGCCGCAGGCCGACCGGTGCGTGTGTCGTGATGCCGACGATCTTGAAGAAAGCCGCCACCAAGCGCTGCACGTCGACGAAGTGCACGCGATGACCCTGGCTCTGGCGCATCGCGACCCAGTGCATCAGCGATTCGGCCGCCGCCAGGTCGATGCGGATCAACGCAGCGCACGATATTGCCGTCGGATCGGGTGCGGCGGCCAGTTCCCGCTCGGCGATCTCGGCTTCGAGCCGTCGCCAGGTGCCGGGCAATTCGCCCGTCAGTTCACCCACCAGCGCAGCGGGCGACTTGCCCGAACCTTCTGAAAGGGCCGTACCGCCGCCAGACACATTGCGGCTCGACGTCGACGGCCCGCTTCCTGCGGGCAAATCGAGCGCCGCAAACTGCCCGCAAGGATCTTCCCAAGCCGGCGGCGACACCTCGTAGGTGATGCAGTAGTTGAGCGCAGCCATCTCGAAAGGATCGGCCGCGTGCATGACGCGCAGGGCCGCCATGCGCAGCTGCCACCAGAGCTGCTCGACATCGCGCCCATTGACCGGCGTCGCCTTCTCGAGCACAGCCTCCAGGCGCGGCGCTCCGGCGAAGCGCAGATCGACCGGCGAATTTGCCCAGTGGTTGAAAAGCATCCGCAACGGCCCGGCCGCATCCGCGTCGATGACGGTCAGCCCGCGCCAGTCGAGCGTCCAGGTGCCGCCCGCTGCAGTGAGCGAGCGGGTGAGCTCTGCCAGATCGGCCCGACGAAGTTGCGGCGGGCTGCGCCAGTCGGCCGCGTGCGGATCGGCTGCAGCAGCCTGCATCGTCGCGATCGAGCCGGCCTGAAGCCTGTTCGAAGCCTCCTCCCGAAGCGAGAGCCAGTCCGGCCCGCTGCGTCCGAAACGCTGCATGTAGCGCACGCTGGCCGTTCCGAATTTCTCGGCGTCGCCGGTCGCGCGGTACAGATCGAGCAGCGCCAGCCATGTGTCGTCGTGCCCCGCCTGCGGACTGCCCGGCACCAGGGCCTGCAAGAGGATGGACTCGGCGCCGGCATCGTCGCCGTGAGCGAAGCGGATCGCGGCTTCGTCGAGTGCGCTATCGCCGGCCGGCAGCACCAGGCTGCCCGGCTCGGGCGGGCGCGAAGCCTGCATCTCGCCGCGGCCGGTGTCGGTGTCGGACGACCGGGCATGGTCGGGTCTCATGCCGGGCGTGGTGTCCGCATAGGCGCGCGAGCGTTGGGCGGCGAGCACATCGGGATGGATCGGCGCGCCTTCCGGACTGGCCGGATCGCCTTTCCACCACTGTCGCGACATCTGCGCCTCGATCTCGTCGATCTTGCGCAGCGTCAGCGCGCGACCTTCACTCCTCCCATGCGTACTGCTGTCGGCGTGCGAGGACTGCGATTCGGGCTCGCGGATGCCGGCGGCCTCGCGCTGCCGCATGCGGCGCAACACATCGAATTCGCGACGCCGCACGAAATCGTTTCGTTGGCGGCGTTCCAGCATCTCCCGAAGCATTTCGCGGCTGTAGCCGTTTTCGCCGGTAGCCGAATCCTGGGCGTCGAGTTCCGCCCAATCCTTCAGCGGATTGCGGACGAATTTCGCCATCTTGGAGAGCAGTCGGCCTGATTCCTCTTTCGACATCGTTCGCGCCCGGGTGAGTGAGTCGGATCAGTCCCCGAACATCTTCTGCTTGAGTTCGCGACGCTGCTGCGCTTCGAGCGACAGCGTGGCGGTCGGCCGGGCCAGCAGCCGGCCGACGCCGATCGGCTCGCCTGTCTCGTCGCAGTAGCCGTAGTCGCCGGCATCGATGCGCTGGATCGATTGCTCGATCTTCTTCAGCAGCTTGCGTTCGCGGTCGCGGGTACGGAGCTCGAGCGCATGCTCTTCCTCGATGGTCGCGCGATCGGCCGGATCGGGCACGACCACGGTGTCCTCGCGCAGATGCTCGGTGGTTTCGCCGGCGTTTTCCAGGATGCCGCGCTTGAGCTCGACCAGCTTCAGGCGAAAGAACGCCATCTGCTTGTCGTTCATGTACTCCGAATCGGGCATCGCGATGACTTCGGCGTCGACCAGTTCGGCCGCTTCCTTCGTCTTCCAGTTGTTCGCGAGCTTCGGGTCTTTCTTGACCGCGACGTGCGGCGGCGGCACGAGCGCCGTCGACACGATCTGGGTGAAGCTCGACTTGGCCGCGGTCGACGCAACCGACTGCGCCATCGAAGGCACCGTCAACTGCGACAACCGGGACACGCGGCCGCCGCGTGCAGCGGGTGCGGGCGGTGGCGTAGCGGAATTCGGCGCGTTGTTGGCGTGATTGGTGGCGGCGGAAGGTGTCGCCGGGGGCGTGGTGGTGGCGGCAGCCGTTTTTTTCATGGGGGACGATGTGGCGGGTGGCACGGCGCGTGCGCCGACGGGTTGGGTAGACACGACAGCTGCGGGAGCTGTCTTCGATTTGGCGACCGCAACCGGCGTTTTCTGCGCTGCAGCAATGGCCGGCTTCGCCACCTTCGCCGCAGAAACGGTCGGCTTGGTAGCGGGAGTGGCCTTTACGGCAGGCTTCTTCACGGTGGCAGGCTCCTTGGAAATGCTTCGAGGAACTGGACGTGGCCAGCGACGAACCCGGGGTTATACCCTTGAAAGTCGATCCGGTAACAAGCGATTTCCCGCGTCATGACCCGATCGCCACAACGCCCGGCCGCGAGGCTCGGAAGCAGGCGCGCGATTGTAGAGAACTCGGCACCGTCGCAGGTGACCTTTTTTCACAATTCAAACCAGCGACTGATCCAGCCCCTGCACCAGGATTTCCCGAGGCAAATCGATTCCGATGAACACCATGCGGCTCTGACGCACTTCGTCCGCACCCCATTCCGGGCCCAGGTCGCTGCCCATCAGCTGGTGAACGCCCTGGAAAATCACCTTGCGGTCGGTGCCCTGCATATGAAGAACACCCTTGTAGCGAAGCATGCGCGGCCCGTAGATGTTGACGATCGCACCCAGGAAGTCCTCCAGCTTGGCCGGATCGAAGGCGCGATCGGCCTTGTAGACGAAGCTCTTGACGTCGTCGTCATGGTGATGATGGTGGCCGTGCCCCTCGCCGGTGGCATGCGAAGGATGGTCGCAGTGCTCGCCCTCGGCATGGTCATGACCTTCGTGACCATGGTGGCCGTGATCGTGGGCCTCGTCCTTCAGGAAGTCCGGATCGATGTCCAGCTTGGCATTCAGGTTGAAGCCGCGCAGGTCGAAGACGCTCTTCAGCGGCACTTCGCCGAAATGCACCTTCTGCTGCGGCGCACGCGGATTCATGTGCTTCAGACGATGGATCAGCGCCTCGGTTTCTTCCTCGGACACCAGTTCGCTCTTGCTGATGAAGATTTGATCGGCGAAACCGACCTGGCGGCGCGCTTCCTGGCGGTCGTTGAGCTGTTGCGGCGCGTGCTTCGCATCGACCAGCGTCAGGATCGAGTCGAGCAGATAGCTCTCGGCAATCTCGTCGTCCATGAAGAAGGTCTGCGCAACGGGCCCCGGATCGGCCAGGCCGGTCGTTTCGATCACCACGCGGTCGAAATCGAGCAGCCCCTTGCGTTTCTTCGCGGCCAGCAACTGCAGCGCTTCACGCAGGTCTTCGCGAATCGTGCAGCAGACGCAGCCGTTGCTCATCTGCACGATCTGCTCCTTCGATTCGGTCACGAGGATGTCGCTGTCGATGTTTTCTTCGCCGAACTCGTTCTCGATCACCGCGATCTTCTGACCGTGGGCCTCGGTCAGGATGCGCTTCAGAAGCGTGGTTTTTCCTGAGCCGAGGAAGCCGGTGAGGATGGTGGCGGGGATGAGAGCCATTCGGAGCCTTAGAAACGTACTGAAGAAGAAAGAAGTTTATCGATTGCCGCACGAAACCGCGGAGACAGGGGAACTGGAAATAAGAGCAGTCCCACGAAGCGCTCATGCCGCGCAAACAAGAATGGCCGCCCGCACACGGCCCTTCTATTTTTCCCGGCAACCACAAACCAATGACCGCTCCAATTTCCCCAAAGAACTTTCAACATTCAAACGCCGCAAAATCAGCTCGTTCGACATCCGATGTTCCTGCGCCGTACAGAAAAGGCTCTGATACCGCCATCGAAAAGTCGAAGGCTATCGACGCGGAGAGCCGACGAGGATTTGTTCGCGCATCTGGCCGCGACAACAAGGATGCGAACTTCCTGGGCGTCATCCATCAGCGTGTGCAGGCGTCGTACGGGCAGGCTCGGATCCATCTGAACCCGAATCACAAGATCAGGTATGAGGCAAACCCCGGAAACCTTCGCTGGCCGGACCCGATAAGGCAATGGATCCATACACCGACCCACGTGGTCGCACCAACCGGCTCCGGATGGATTCCGATGGATCCTGAGCCGAGAGTTTCGAACCCGCTTCCTATGCCTGGAAACAATTCGATTCCCCAGGAAGTTCGACCTGCATATCTCGGCCTGCTCATGAACGAGAGCGTCGTGAGCAACGGTGGAGAAATACTTACGCGGCTGTGAAACTGGCCGATGACAGTTTGAAAATCTAATCAGTCGTTTCCAGATTCGCTTGTTCGGGTGCGCTGCGACCCGGAGTCCAGCGCCTTCGCCCGCGGATGCGCCGCGTCGTAAGCCTTCGCCAGATGCTGGAAATCCAGCCGCGTATAAACCTGCGTCGTCTTGATGCTGGCGTGACCGAGTAGTTCCTGCACACCGCGCAGGTCGCTGCTCGACTGCAGCAGATGGCTCGCAAACGAGTGCCGCAGCATGTGCGGGTGGACCGGCGTGGCGAGGCCGGCTTTCAAGCTGCGCGACTTGAGGCGGCTCCATATCGATTGCGCTGAAAAGCGGTTTCCGTTGCGGCCGATGAACAGCGCCGCAGCCCCTGCCGGATCGCGCAACTCGGCCGCATTCAGCGCCTTGCAGTCGTTGCGCACCTCCAGCCATGCGCGCAAGGCTTCGGCTGCCTTCGACCCTATCGGCACGCTGCGCCGCTTTCCGCCCTTGCCCAGAACATGGGCGTCGCCGGATTCCAGATCGATCCAGCCGGCCGCATCCTTGCCGGCCTGCGCATCGAGGCCGACCAGTTCGCTCACGCGCAATCCGCAGCCATAGAGCATTTCGACAATGGCACAGTCGCGCGTCTCGGTCCACGGATCGGCCTCGGCGTCGTGCATTTCGGCCAATCGAACGGCGTCGTCGACCGGCAGCGCCTTCGGCAGCGGGCGACCGGCTTTCGGTGCGCGCACGTCCTGCACCGGATTGGCGACCACGAGTTTCTGATGGCCGAGCCAGCGATAGAAACTGCGCCAGCACGACAGCACCAGCGCGATGCCGGAGGGCTCCCGCCCCGCCGAATGCATTCGCGCCATCCAGCGCCGGACATGCGCGGCCTGCACCCTGTCGAGCTGAAGTTCCGCTTCGGCAGCGCGTTCGGCGAGCGTTCCCAGATGCTCGGCGTACAGATCGACCGTGCGCACGGCGAGCCGTCGTTCGACGCGAACATACGCGAGATAGCGGTCGATCAGCGCACGATCGGCTTCGACGTCTGCCATGAACGCGTCAGTTCGACGATGCGGGACGCAGCCGCGACAGCGCGCCCGACGCCAGTTCGGCGATCCGCTCGAGGAAATCGGTGCCCATTTCGGCGTTGAAGCGCTGCGCATCGGGCGACGCCAGCACCAGTAGACCAAAAGCCGGCGCGTCAGCTGCCGAGCGCAACGGCACCAGCGCGATCGAAATGGCGGTGCGGTCGTCCGCCAGCCAGGTCGTCGCCTCGAATCCCGAGTTCGGCCCGCAATATGGTGCCGTGAGCGAGTTGGCGAACTCCTTCACGTCGTCGCCGACCCAGTGAGCGTACGGCTCCTTCCAGTAATCCTTGTCGCAATCCCACAGGCGGATGGCCGTCTGCGGCACCGAGAACAGCAGCTGTAGGTCGGACGTGATCTGCAGCGGCAGCATGCGCGGATCGCGCGTGGTGAGCAGATTGCACATCCAGCGATGCATGCGGTCGGTGGTGGCGACGTTCTCGGTGCCGTGTCGCATCATGTCCATGACACGATGCTCCAGCGCCTTGATCTTTTCGCGCAGCATGTCGGCCTGGCGTTCCTGCAGGCTCACCGCGCGGTTGCCGTGCGGGCTGGTCAGCTGCACCTGCGCGAGCAGTTGGGCATGGCGCTCGAAGAAGTCCGGCGTGTTCGCCAGGTAATCGGCGATGTCGTCCTCGGTGATGGGGTGCAGTGCGGCGGCGTCGTGGATGGATTTCATGGCAGTTTCATGGGAGATCGGGTACCTCGATGTCGCCTTCGAACACGGTGAGTGCGGGCCCGGTCATGAAGACCGGCTGGCCGAGGCCGGCCCACGCAATGGTGAGGATGCCGCCGCGCGTCTCGACGTCGACGCTCGCATCGAGCAGTCCGAGCCGGATGCCGGCCACGACCGCGGCGCACGCGCCGGTGCCGCAGGCCAGCGTTTCGCCGGCACCGCGCTCGTACACGCGCAGTCGGCCGTGCCTGCGGTCGACGATCTGAAGAAAACCGGCGTTGACCCGTTGCGGAAAGCGCGGATGGTGCTCGATCAGCGGACCCTGTATTTCGACCGGCGCGGTATCGACGTCGTCGACGATCTGCACCGCATGCGGATTCCCCATCGACAGGATCGCCAGCGGCACGATCGGGCCGCCCGCATGGGCCGATAACGCGAGGTTCCACTTTTCCCAGCCACCATCGGCCTGCGGATCGAGCCCGGCTCGGTCGAAAGGCACGCGCTGCGGTTCGAATACCGGCAGACCCATGTCGACGGTGATGCGGCCGTCCCCGGCCATGCGCGGCTCGATCACGCCCGAAAGTGTCTGGACGCGCACTGCGTCCTTGTCCGTCAGCTTGTGTTCGCGCACGTAGCGCAGGAAACATCGCGCGCCGTTGCCGCACTGCTCGACCTCGCCGCCGTCGCCGTTGTGGATCAGGTACTGGAAGTCGATGCCCTCGGCCGGCGACGGCCGCACGGTGAGGATCTGGTCGGCACCGACGCCGAAATGGCGGTCGGCGATGAACCGGTACTGGGCCTTGGTCAGGCCCAGCGGCGCTCGGGTTTCGTCGAGCACGACGAAGTCGTTGCCCGCGCCCTGCATCTTGGTGAATCGGATTCGCATCGCCAGATTATGGGTCGCGCATTCCGGCCACGGCGTTACGGGTAATCCAGCCTTGTCGCAAGGAAATCCAGGAAGCACGCGATCCGCGCCGCCAACTGGGTGTTGCGGTAATACACGGCGTTGATCGGCTGGCGCACGTCGACGGTTTCCTTCCCGAGCAACTGCACCAGATCGCCGCGTTCCCGGTCGGCGGCCGTCATGAAGTCCGACAGGCAGGCGATGCCCGATCCCTGCAGCGCGAGCTGGCGCAGCGTCTCGCCGCTGGACGCGGTGACGGTCGGCGCGATCGGCCATTCGTCACCGTGGGTGCCACGCAACGGCCAGCGGTTGAGCGATTCGGGCTGCGTGAAGCCGAGCAACGCATGCCCGGCGAGGTCGGCCGCGTTCCTGGGCCGGCCATGTGAGGCGATGTAGCCGGGACTGGCCAGTACGCGGATCCGGCTGGTCGCGAGCGGACGCGCGTGCAGCGTCGAATCGCGCAGTGCGCCGATGCGGATCGCGATATCGGTACTGCGCTCCAGCAGATCGATATTCAGCTCGTCGGTGTCGAGTTCCAGCGCGATCTGCGGATATGCCAGCCGGAATTCGGGTACCAGCGGCACGATGGCGTGCAGCATGAATGGCGTCGCGGCATTCACGCGCAAGCGCCCGGCCGGCCGCTCGCGACGCGCGGCCATCTGCGCTTCGGCATCGTCGATCGAAGCCAGGATCGATCGCGCATGCACGAGGAACGCCGCGCCCTCCTCGGTCAGCGCGATGCGGCGGGTGGTGCGGCGCATCAGTGTGGTGTCGAGCTTGCGTTCCAGCCGGCTGAGCGCGCGACTGATGCCGGAAACGGTCTGGCCGAGACGCTCGGCGGCGGCGGTGATGGAGCCGGCGTCAGCGACGGTGGTGAAGGCCTGGAGTTCGTCGAGGGTGGTTTTCATTGGCGCGGAAGCTTTTTTTCCTCCGCCTTGAGACGCCTCTGTAGCTTCTTCGTATCTTCCGCCGGAGGCAACTCTTCAGGCGCGATCTGGCGATCGGTCAGCAGCTTTCGCACGTCGCTGTTGTTCTTCACATGTTCCTGCGTGATGCTCTTCTCGCCCTTCAGATCCCGTTGCTTGACCTGCGTGTGGGTGATCTCGTTGGCGAAGTCCTTGGCCTTGATGGTGATCGTCGGTAGAAAGTCGGCGAGCGGACGAGTCTCGGGAACGGAGAGGCGCAGTTTCATGTTTTGCGTGCTCACGCCGCCGAAAAGCGCTGCATCGCCCTTGCTCAGAATGCGGCCGAATCCCTGGCTGTCGATGCCGCGTTCGTAAAGCACGCCTGACAGCTCTTTTTGCGACAGCGTGAGCTTGTCGCGAGCCTGCAACCGCTCCCACTCCGCCATGCGCGCCTCGATCAGCTCCTGCTTACGCGTCTGCACCGCGAAATAAGTCATCGCGAAAGCGATGGCCTCCTTGCGCGGGTCGCCATTCTGGGCAATGAGATAGCAGGCGTAGCGCGTGAGCGCGATGTCGTCTACTCCGCGTTCGGCACCCTTGCCCACCTCGATCATTTTGTTGACGTCAACAAAATGATCGACTACCGGTTGCCCAGCGTTCTGACAAGCAATCCGGGCCTTGTCGATCACCGTCACGAAGTTGCGCCACTCCTTGTAGCCGAGCAGCACCTGCAGCTCGCGCGCCAGCCAGTGCTCCACGCCGTCATTCTGATGCGCGCAGCCTTCAAAGCTCTTGTGCAACTTCTGGATCGAATCTTTTTTCATGCGGAATGTGATTTCTCAATGGCCGAGGCGGAAATCGCCCTTTAACTATTGATTATTGAGCAACTATGTATCGCTCAAATCTAGCTTTTTCTGCAATAGATATCGCTTCAGACTCGCGGCATTCACAACGATCACGGGAGTCCTCGATGCCCATTGCATTGCTCGCGCTGACCCTCAGCGCATTCGCCATCGGCACGACCGAGTTCGTGATCGTCGGCCTGCTGCCCACCGTCGCGGCCGACCTCGGCATCGGCCTGCCCTCCGCCGGCCTGCTGGTCAGCCTCTACGCGCTCGGCGTCGCCATCGGCGCGCCGGTGCTCACCGCACTGACCGGCAAAGTGCCGCGCAAGGCGTTGCTGCTCGGCCTGATGGCGCTGTTCACGGCAGGCAACCTGCTGGCCTGGAAAGCGCCGACCTACGAATCGCTGGTGGCCGCGCGCATCCTGACCGGGCTTGCGCACGGCGTGTTCTTCTCGATCGGCTCGACCATCGCGACCGGCCTCGTGCCGAAGGAAAAGGCGGCAAGCGCCATCGCGGTCATGTTCACCGGCCTCACGGTTGCACTGGTCACGGGTGTGCCGCTGGGCACCTTCATCGGTCAGCATTTCGGCTGGCGCGAGACTTTCCTGGCCGTGTCGGCGCTGGGCGTGATCGCCTTCATCGGCAGCGCCTTCTTCGTGCCGAAGGACATCCGCCACACCACGCCGGCTTCGCTGCTGCAGCAGGCCAGGGTGCTGGCCGAGCCCCGGCTGCTGCTGGTCTATGCGACCACCGCCATCGGCTACGGCGGATCGTTCATTCCATTCACGTTTCTGGCGTCCATCCTCACCGACGTGTCCGGCTTCGGCGCCGGCGCGGTCGGCTGGGTGATGCTGGTCTACGGCGTTTCAGTGGCGGCGGGCAACCTCTGGGGCGGCAGGCTGGCCGACCGGCTCGGGCCGATCCCGGCGCTGAAACTCATCTTCGCGCTGCTGGCCGCCGTGCTGCTGGTCCTGCAGTTCACTGCGCCGCACAAATGGCTGGCCGTTGCCACGGTGCTGGCCTGGGGCGCGGTTGCCTTCGGCAACGTGCCGGGACTGCAGGTCTACGTCGTGAAGCAGGCAGAACGCTTCGCTCCGCAGGCTGTCGACGTGGCCTCGGGACTGAACATCGCGGCATTCAACCTCGGCATCGCCGGCGCAGCCTGGGCGGGCGGGCTGATCGTCACGCACCTCGGGCTGATGCACACGCCGTGGATCGGCGCGCTCGTGGTGCTGGTCTCGCTGGCGCTGACGGCGCTGAGCGGAAAGCTCGACGGTCAGACACCACGCAGGGCCGCGCTTCTTCCCACGACTTCCCATTGATCGCCGATAGAAAGAACCACGCAACATGACTTCATCCATCCCCGCCTTCGGCCTCGGCACCTTCCGCCTGAAAGAACAGGTCGTCATCGACTCGGTCCGGACCGGCCTCGAACTCGGCTACCGGCTCGTCGACACAGCGCAGATCTACGGCAACGAAGCCGAAGTCGGCCAAGCCATCGCCGAGAGCGGCGTGCCGCGCAAGGACATCTTCATCACCACCAAGATCTGGACCGCCAACTACGGCCGCGATCAGCTGGTGCCCAGCCTGCGCGACAGCCTCGCCAAGCTGCGCACCGACCACGTCGACCTCGCGCTGATCCACTGGCCGTCACCGAACGACGCCGTGCCGGTAGCAGAGTTCATGGCGGCGCTGGCCGAAGCGAAGGCGCTCGGGCTGACGAAGCGGATCGGCGTCTCCAACTTCACCATCGCGTTGATGAAACAGGCCATCGGCGCGGTCGGCGCCGGCGAGATCGCGACCAACCAGATCGAGCTTTCTCCGTACCTGCAGAACCGCAAGGTGGCCGACTTCGCGCGCAACCAGGGCATCCGCATCACGTCGTACATGACGCTGGCTTACGGCAAGGTGCTGAAAGACCCGGTAATCGGCACGATCGCCAGGTCGCACGACGCGACGCCGGCGCAGGTCGTGCTGGCCTGGGCGATGCAGTTGGGTTACGCGGTGATTCCGTCGTCGACGAAGCGCGAGAACCTGGCGAGCAATCTGTTGGCGCAGCGCCTGCGATTGAGCGAAGCCGACGTGGCGCAGATCGCCGACCTCGACCGCGGCGACCGCCTCACCAGCCCGGCCGGACTAGCGCCGGCCTGGGACTGAGCCGGGCGCCTGCCGCACTCAGACCCAGCCTCAAACCCAGCCGGCCTTCCGAAACCGCCAGTACAGATAACCGCAAAGGCTCGCGATCAGGCTCAGCGCCGCAACATAGCCGTAGCGCCATTTCAGCTCCGGCATGTGCTCGAAGTTCATGCCCCAGATGCCGGCGAATGCGGTGCAGACCGCAAAGATCGCCGCCCAGGCCGCGAGCCGCTTGGTCACTTCGCCGTCTTCGATGGTCACCATCGAAAGATTGGCATGAATCGCCGTTCCGATGGTGTCGCGCACCGAATCGATGGTGCCGTTGATGCGGCTCAGGTGGTCCATCACGTCGCGGAAGTAGTCCTGCGACCCGACGCAGATCTGCGGCACCCGACCGCCATGCAGCTTGCCGGTCGCTTCGAGCAACGGGGCGACGGCGTGCTTGAACACCGTCAGGCGCTGCTTCATCGCATAGAGGCGCTGAAGGCTTTCGCGCGCCTTGCCCTTGGTGAAGATCTGTTCTTCGATCACTTCGAGCTCGTCCTCGAAGGCGTCGATGGCCGGAAAGTAGCGGTCGACCACCGCGTCCATCAGCGCGTACAGCACGAAGCCTGGGCCGTTGCGCAGCAGTTCGGGTTCGCGCTGGCAGCGTTCGCGCACCTCCACGAAGCCCTGTTCACTGCGATTGCGCACTGACACCACGTAGTTGCGGCCGACGAAGATGTCGAGCTCGCCGAGTTTCGCCTCGGCCCGACGACGCTCGGATTCGGGCGCGGCGTCGGTCGTCGGCCTTGCGGACGCATCCAGCAGATGCAGCACCACGAACAGCGAATCGCCGTATTCCTCGACCTTCGGGCGCTGATGGCCGTTCTGCGCATCTTCGACCGCCAGCGGATGCAGGCCGAATTCATCCTGCAGTTCGACCAGTTCCTCTTTCGTCGCATCGTGAAGCGCCACCCAGATGAAGCATCCGGGCATCGAGAGGTACTCGCTGATGTCGGCGACCGGTATGTCGGCGAGCTTGGAACCGTTTTCGTAGACGACGCAATTGACGAGCATCCGGCAATCTTGCCATGCTGCCGATAATCCCCCGATGGTCCGCCCCACCCAACAAAGCCATCCTCACCGCGAACCCGCGCCCCTTCGACCGGCCGCCACGGTGCTGCTGTTGCGCGACACGCCGCACGGTATCGAAGTGCTGATGACGCGCCGCTCCGCCGCCGCCAGCTTCGCGCCGGGTGCCTACGTCTTCCCCGGCGGACGCATCGACGACAGCGACGCGCAGGAAGCGCAGGCACCGCAGGTCGCAACACGGCGATTGACGCAGAGCCAATTGCAGCTGAAGCAGGCCGTCGCCGCACTGCGCGAAAGTTTCGAGGAACTTGGCGTTCTGCTGGCACACGATGCCGATGGCCGACCGGTCGATGCTGAAACCATCGCCGCGATGGACCGCAGCACGGCCGCCGGCACGACGCCCCTCGTCGCCCAATGCGCCGCGCACGGATTGCGCCTCGCGACCGACAGCGTCTTCACCTTTGCCCACTGGATCACCGACCGCGACCTGCCCAAGCGCTTCGACGTGCCCTTTCTCGTTGCGCGAATGCCTGAAGGCCAGACGCCGGTCGCCGACGAGACCGAGCAGTTCGAGCCGGTCTGGGTGCGCCCGGCCGAAGCGCTGGAGCGGCATGCGGCGGGCAGCTTCTTCATGATCTTCCCGACCGTGCGCACGCTGGAGCGCATGGCGACGTATGCGACGGTCGATGCCGTGCTCGACGCCTGCGCGACCGAGCAGCCGCTCTTCACAAGTTGTCCGCGCGCCGGCTTCCTGCGCGGACAGGAAGCGCGCTACATGGCGCACGAGCCGCCCTTCGGCGAACTGGCGCTGGTCTGCCCGGATGGTCAGATCCTGCATGCGCTCGACTGGCAGAGCGAAACCCCCGTCATGCTGCTGCGCAACATTCGCCGGCTCACCGCGCCGAATGCCGGTCCCATGACCGGCCCCGGCACCAACAGCTACATCGTCGGCGACGCTGCCACCGGCTACATCGTCATCGATCCCGGTCCGCGCAACGACGATCACACTGCGCGACTTTTCGAGGCCACCGCAGGCGACATCCGCGCCATCGTCTGCACGCATTCGCATGCCGACCATTCGCCGGGCGCGGCGCCGCTGCAGGCGCTGTGTGCGAACCGTCCGCCGATCCTCGGCCTGCCTTCCGCGCCGACCGCACGGCCGGCTTCGTACTTCGTGCCCGACCGTGCACTCGCCGATGGCGAGCGGCTGGTACTCGGCGATTCATCTTCAGGCAACAGCCACACATTGCGCGTCGTCCACACACCCGGCCACGCAGCCAACCATCTGTGTCTGGTGCTGGAAGAAGACGGCCTGCTGTTCTCCGGCGACCACATCCTCAACGGCAGCACCACGGTGGTCGATCCGCCGGACGGCGACATGTCCGACTACCTCGATTCGCTGACCCGGCTCGACGAGGTCTGCACCGATGGCGACATCGACTTCATCCTTCCTGCGCACGGCTACGTCATCGGCAGCGCGCGCGACGCCATCGCGGCGCTGCGCATGCACCGGCTGAAGCGCGAAGCACGCGTCCTCGCCGCCATGCGCGCACAGCCCGACGGCACGCCGCAGGACTGGCTGCCGGTCGCCTATGCCGACGTGCCCGAACGCATGTGGCCGATGGCCGCACGCTCGCTGGCCGCACACGTCGAGCGCATCCACAAGAAATTTCCAGGACATCCATGAGAGACAACCGAAGAGAAACCCAGGGCGACGAAGGTATTCGCCTGGCCAAGCGCGTCGCCGCCGACACCGGCTGCTCGCGCCGCGAAGCCGAACTGCTGATCGAGAACGGCGCCGTGCAGGTCGATGGCCGTCGCGTCGAGGTGCCTGAGTCCCGCGTGCTGCCCGGCCAGCAGGTCGAGATCGACAAGAATGCGCGGCCGGAGCCGGTGCAGGTCGTCACCATCGTTCTGAACAAGCCACCGAAGATCGCCTTCGACGCGCCGGTCGCCAGGTTGCTTTTCGCCGCGAAGCGCACCGCCGACGACACCTCGCAGCGCCCCACGCTGCAGCGCCACTTCGCCAACCAGCGCTGCCTCACGCCGCTGGAAACCGGCGCCAGCGGGCTGATTGTCTTCACGCAGGACCCGCGCATCGAGCGCAAGCTGATCGAAGACGCCGGACTGATGGAATACGAAGTGATGGTCGACGTGACCGGCGAAGTGAGTCCGCAGGCGCTGCACCGGCTGAATCAGTCGCCTGTGATCGACGGTCGCGCCATGCTGCCAGCGAAGGTCAGTATTGGCCGGCAGAGCGAAGACGGCACGCAGACCGGCCTGCGCTTCGCCATGAAAGGCGCCTGGCCGGGCCAGGTCGCGCAGATGTGCGACGGCGTGGACCTCCGCATCGTCGCGATGAAGCGGATTCGTGTCGGTCGCGTCCCACTCGCAGGACTGGCGCCTGGCGAATGGCGCTATCTGCTGCCGCATGAGAAGTTCTGATTCTTTTTACAGCCCGAACGAACCAACGCCATGCGCCTTCTGCTCGCCATCCTCCTGCCCTTCGTCGCCTTCTTCACCATCGGTCGACCGATTGCCGGAATCATCTGCCTGATCCTGCAGGTCACGCTGATCGGCTGGCTTCCGGCCGCGATCTGGGCCGTCTATGCACTGAGCCAGTACAAGACCGACAAGAAGATTTCCAAGGCGATGGGCTCGCAGCGCTTCTGAGCGTGCGAATCCTTGCTGGTGTGTGAATAGTGTGAAGCGCGCCTGTAAGCCGGATTCTGTGCACTGCCGCCTCTTGCGAGAACGGCAGCGTGACCGCCATTAATCTGGGCCGCCGGTCGCCCGGACGGCTCGATGCCACCTACCCGCCAACTCCGCGGAACCACGTCGACGTTGGCCTATTTGGTGTTGCTGCGCGCAGAGATTGCCCGTTTCACCCGGATCGGGGTTGCCCCTTCACCGACTCGTCTCTGTTGCTCTGATCCTCACCTCGCGGTGGAGAGTCGTTAACTCCTACGCTGTCCTGTGCAGTCCGGACGTTCCTCCAGTGCCTGGTTTCCCAGATTGCACCAGCGGCGGTCCGGCGCGCTTCACGGGGCGGATTATGTCGCCACAATGGACCTTCCCGTTTTTTCGCCGCCCAGGAGACCATCCATGAAAGCTCAGAACATCCTCGAAACCATCGGCCGCACGCCGCACGTGCGCATCCAGAAGCTTTTCGCCGGCACGGCCAAGGGCACGCAGCAGGTCTGGATCAAGTCCGAGCGATCCAATCCCGGCGGCTCGATCAAGGACCGTATTGCGCTGGCGATGGTCGAGGACGCGGAACGTTCCGGTGCCCTGAAACCCGGTGGCACGATCGTCGAGCCGACCTCCGGCAACACCGGCATCGGCCTGGCGATGGTCGCTGCCGTCAAGGGCTACAAGCTTGTGCTGGTGATGCCCGACAGCATGTCGGTCGAGCGCCGCCGCCTGATGCTGGCCTACGGCGCGAGCTTCGACCTGACGCCGCGCGCCGGCGGCATGAAGGCTTCGATCGCCCGCGCGACCGAAATCGTCTCCGCCACGCCCGGCGCCTGGATGCCGCAGCAGTTCGACAACCCGGCCAACGTCGATATTCACGTGCGGACGACCGCAGAGGAAATCGCAGCAGATTTCCCCGATGGAATCGACGCAATCATCACCGGCGTGGGCACCGGCGGCCACATCACCGGCATTGCTCGGGTATTGAAGGCGCGCTTTCCGAAACTCAAGGTGTTCGCGGTCGAACCGGTTGCATCGCCGGTGATTTCCGGCGGCGCGCCGGCACCGCATCCGATTCAGGGGATTGGCGCGGGCTTCATTCCGAAGAATCTGGATGTGGAATTGCTGGACGGCGTGATCCAGGTCGATGCGGAACCGGCGCGGGAAATGGCGCGGCGCTCGGCGCGCGAAGAAGGGATGCTTGTCGGGATTTCGTCGGGCGCGACGCTGGCGGCCATCGCGCAGAAGCTGCTAGAGCTGGCGGACGACGCGGTGGTGCTGGGGTTCAACTACGACACCGGTGAGCGCTATCTGTCGGTCGAGGGGTTCCTGCCGGCCTGATCCGGCGTGCGGAGGCGGACCGGATCGCCGATGCGGAGCGTGCCGCCCGTCACGACGCGCGCCGTCACGCCGCCGTGTCCGCGCATCGCGTTGTAGCCACCTTCGCCCAGTTCCGCCTCCATCAGCGAGCACGGCTCGCAGGTGCCGGTGATTTCGAGAAGCACTTCGTCGCCGAGCTGCCATTGCAACCGAACATCCGGGAAGAGCGACCGCATCGACAAAAGATTGATGCCGGAGACGACGAGGTTGCGGCGCAGACGGGATGGGTTTAGCGATGGCAGTCCCATCAGCGCTGCAACGACGGGCAGGTGTTCCGCCTGAAAGAGCGTGACTTCGCGCTTTTGCGCGAGGTCGCCGATTCGGAGCGTTGATGAGCGGCGGTCGCCGACGAGGCCTCGCCCGGGTTCGACGAGAACTTCGGTTGAGGACGACATCGGGGCCATGCGTGCGGGACGAAGAAGAATTGCTTCGATCCGGCCTGCGCCTGCAAAGCGTTGGGTCAGATCGCGAAGGGTGTGTGCGGGCATGACCCCGATTGGAACTCTCCAGACCGAAACCCTGGAATGTGACTGTTACTTCAATGCCGTCCCGCCATCGCCTGCCAAAGATTGCAACCGGCCTGACAAGGCGGCATCGCCTGCATCTGCCGCGACAACTCGGCCTGCGCCGACTGAGCCACCGGCGATCCTGTTCCCGACGATCCTGAATCCAGCGGAGAAACCACCGCCGGTCCACCCATTGCCAAGGCAGCGACGCCGCTCGCAATAATTACCTTCGTGACTATCAGCATGACCATCTCCAAAAAATGCAGAGGTGCGTTTTCAAGATAGTCCTCCACGCGGTGCAGTTCAACGGGTCTTACCCTCCTCTCCCCTGGCTGTTTCCTACAATGGCGCCCCGATCAAAGCCACCTGCCCGATAACCCCGGGCCGCACGCCATGCTCCGTCTTTCCGAACTCAAGCTTCCTCTCGACCCGCCGTCCGACGCGCTTTCCCGCGCCGTTCAGGGCCTGCTCGGCATCGACGCCTCAGCCATCACCGACCTCCATGTGCACAAGCGCAGCTTCGACGCCCGCAAGATCGAGCTGCTGCAGGTCTACATCGTCGACGTGACGCTGGCCGATCCGTCGACCGAAGACGCACTGCTCACCAAACTGGCCGGCAATCCGCGCGTGCAGCGCGCGCCCGACACGCGCTACACGCCGCCTGCCAAGGCGTCAAGCGATGCGGCGCTGCGCCCGGTCGTCGTCGGCTTCGGTCCGTGCGGCATCTTCGCCGCGCTGCTGCTGGCGCAGATGGGCTTCCGGCCGATCGTTCTGGAGCGCGGAAAGTCGGTGCGTGAACGCACGAAGGACACCTGGGGCCTGTGGCGAAAGGGCGTGCTGGACCCGGAGTCGAACGTGCAGTTCGGCGAAGGCGGTGCCGGCACTTTTTCGGACGGCAAGCTCTACAGCCAGATCAAGGACCCGCGCTTTCTCGGTCGCAAGGTGATGGCGGAGTTCGTCGAGGCCGGCGCGCCGCCCGAAATCCTCTACGTCGCGCATCCGCACATCGGCACCTTCAAGCTGGTGAAGGTGGTGGAGAACATGCGCGCGCAGATCGTGGCGCTGGGCGGCGAGATCCGCTTCGAGCAGCATGTGACCGATGTAATGATCGAGGATGGACCGGAAGGTCGCCATCTGCGCGGCCTGACGGTGCGCGACCAGAAGACCGGCGCATCGAGCGAACTGCGTTGCGACCACGTCGTGATGGCGCTCGGCCACAGCGCGCGCGACACCTTCGAGATGCTGCACTCGCGCGGCGTGCAGATCGACGCCAAACCGTTCTCGATCGGCTTCCGCATCGAGCATCCGCAGGGGCTGATCGACCGTGCGCGCTGGGGTCGCCATGCCGGCCATCCGCTGCTGGGCGCGGCCGACTACAAGCTGGTGCATCACGCGGCCAACGACCGCTCGGTCTACAGCTTCTGCATGTGCCCGGGCGGAACGGTGGTGGCCGCGACCAGCGAGCCGGGGCGCGTCGTCACCAACGGCATGAGCCAGTATTCGCGCAACGAGCGCAATGCGAATGCCGGCATCGTCGTCGGCATCGACCCTAGCGATTTTCCCGGCTGGGAGAACAGCAAGACGAGCGGAAAAGCCGGTTCGCCGCTGGCCGGCATGGTGCTGCAGCGCGAACTCGAATCGAACGCCTTCGTGCTCGGCGGCAGCGATTACCGCGCACCGGCGCAGCTGGTGGGCGACTTCATCGCCGGTACGCCGTCGATAGCCATCGGAAGCGTCGAGCCGTCGTACAAACCCGGCGTGACACCGACCGATCTGCATGCCGCACTGCCTGCCTACGCGATCGCGGCGATGCGCGAGGCGCTGCCTGTGTTCGGACGCAAGATCAAGGGCTTCGACATGCACGACGCGGTGCTCACCGGCGTCGAGACGCGCACCTCGTCGCCCATCCGCATGACGCGCGGCGACGACTACCAGAGCGTCAACACGCGCGGCCTGTATCCGGCCGGCGAAGGCGCGAGCTACGCCGGCGGCATCCTGTCGGCGGGCGTGGACGGCATCAAGGTGGCCGAGGCCGTGGCTCAGGCGATGCTGGCTGGGCAGGCTATACACGCTTCAACGCGACCGGCACTTTCGACAATCTGAATCAGGACAAGGACTCTTCATGGCCGATACAAACGCACCGAACGACTTCCACTTCTACGAACCCGCGAAAGGCCACGGCCTGCCGCACGACCCGTTCAACGCGATGGTCGGGCCGCGCCCCATCGGCTGGATCTCGTCGCACGACGCCGACGGCCGACTCAACCTCGCGCCCTACAGTTTCTTCAACGCCTTCAACTACACGCCGCCGATCGTCGGTTTCTGCAGCATCGGCGCGAAAGACAGCCTGCGCAATATCCGCGAGACGCGCGAGTTCGGCTGGAACCTGGCGACGCGTCCGCTGGCCGAGCGCATGAATGCCACATGCGCCGCCGTGCCGCCCGAAGTCGACGAGTTCGAACTTGCCGGGCTGACGCCGACCGCATCGCACCGCATCGCCGTGCCGCGCGTGGCGGAAAGCCCGGTGTCGTTCGAATGCAGGCTGACGCAGATCGTGCAGCTTCAGGGCGTCGATGAAGTGCCGGTGCAGAGCTGGCTGGTGCTGGGCGAAGTGGTCGGCGTGCACATCGCGCGCCATCTGCTGAAGGACGGCATCTACGACACCGCCGCCGCCGAGCCGATCCTGCGCGCGGGCGGCCCTGCGGACTACTTCACGGTGACGCCCGACAATCTCTTCAAGATGTTCCGCCCGCGCTGACCTTCGCGCCTAAGGTGGCAGACCATTTCCGCTTTCCCAACGCCGCGCCTGCCGCGGCCCACCAGAACCGATTTCCCGATGACTGACGCACCCCAAATCACCGAACACCAAGCGCCGCAAGCTGAGACATCGCTGCCGCCCGTGACGACCATCGCATCGGCGCATGTCGACGGCGCAGAGAACACCGAAAGCACCGGCGATGCCGGCAATGAAGGCGGCACTCAAGGCGGCGATCGTCCGCCCCGCACTCGTCGTTCGCGCGGAGGACGCGGCAAGCGCCGCAACGGGCCATCGGCGCCGATCGGCGAAACCGCCGAAGCCGCCGGAGTGGCCGAATCCGAAGAAGGTGCCGAGCAGGCGGACGGTGCGCAAGTCGCAGTTCCCGCAGTTCCTGCCAACGCGCCGCGCCAGCAGAACGGCCGTCACGGGCAGCAGCAGCGCAAGCCGCAGCAGCCAACGGCCGGCGATGCGCGTCAGGCGCGTGAGCCACGTGAAGGTCGCAACAACAGCGGCCAAGGCCAGCAGGCAGCGCGCAACAAGGCGCATCCGGTGCTCGAACGCCTGTTCGCGCTCTATCCGAAGATGTTCGGCGCACGCTTTCTTCCGCTGAAGCTGGGCGTCTACCAGGACCTGGTCGAACGGCACGGCGAGGAATTCAAGACCGAGGACCTGAAGCTCGCGCTCGGCCTGCATGCCCGGTCCACGCGTTATCTCGACGCCGTCGCCGCCGGCCACCAGCGCCACAACCTCGAAGCCGAGCCGGTCGAGCCCGTCGCGCCGGAACACGTGCACCACGCGATCCTCGAAACCTTTCGCCGCCGCCAGGCGCGCACGAAGGACGACCTCGGCGAGCAGCTGCGCGAACGCATCATCGCGGCCATCGAGTCGTCGAACATCGGTCGCGAAGCCTATGCCGAACGCGTCCGCGCACGCGATCCGCAAAGCAATGCCGCGCTCGACGATGCGCTCACCGAACTCGGACGGCAGGCGGCCAAACGCGAAGCCCTGCTGCGCGCGTTCGAGGCCAGCGGCAAGAGCGAAGCAGAGTTCGCCGACATGTACGGCATGGACTCGAAAGAGGTGACGCGCACGCTGCAGCGGGCGCGCAAGGACAAGAAGGCGGATGCGGAAGCTGCGGCGGCGAAGGCGGCCGAGGCAGCCAAGGCCGAAACCGAGGCACCAGAAATCGAAGTTCCCGAAGCCGGCGCCGGCGACGAAATGCAGGCCGAGTCGCACGAGACGCCCGCGGCCTGAACGAGCGACACGAACGGGCCGTCGAAAGGAAGACTTCAGTTGGCCCGCCTGAATCCTCGCAACACGTCGCGCTACTGGTGTGCGTTCGGCCTGCCGGGAGTCGACATGCTGCAGGCCGACTTCACCACGCATGACTACGCACCGCACGTACACGATGCCCTGGTCGTCGCGGTGACCGAGACAGGCGGCTCCGAATTCAGGAGTCGCGGTCGCGCAGACGTCGCCCGTCCGCAGGCGCTGCTGGTCTTCAACCCGTCGGAGCCGCACTCGGGCCGGATGGGCGGCAGCGCGCGATGGCGGTATCGATCGTTCTACCTGGCCGAGCCGGCCATCAGGGACATCCTCTGCGCCGTTGGAATCGATCAGCCTGGCTATTTCACGTCCAACGTGCTGCAGGACCCGGAGCTCGTCGCGCGGTTCCTGTCGCTCCATCACATGCTCGACGGCGAGCCTCGTGACGCACTGCTTCGACGCGAGGGGTTCATTCGCACCTTCGGCGACCTGCTCCAGCGGCACGGACAGGCTTCGCGTCGCATTCCGAAGTCACCGCGGGAGGCAGCCGCACTCGCTCCGGCGCTCGAACTCCTGCGCGACAGCTATGCGACCCCGTTGACGCTCGAACGCATGGGCGCCGTGGCGGGCCTGACGCCGTTCCAGCTGATCGTGGCTTTCAAACGAGTGCTGGGCCTGACGCCACATGCCTACCTGACGCAGTTGCGCCTCGAGGCTGCTCTGCGTCGGTTGCAGGCCGGACAATCCGTCGTCGATGCGGCGCTGGCTGCGGGCTTCTACGACCAGAGCGCGCTGAACAAGCACTTCAAGCGCACGTTCGGCGTGACGCCGCTTCAGTACGTCCGCGCGCGGGCATCCTGACCTGCCGGTCACGGCGCCGCGCCGCGCCGGCCGGGCCGCGGGCCGCGCAGCTCTCAATTTCGACCAATCGCATTTCGAGCCAGCCTGCGATGCTGGCGCCATGCTTTCGATACGCAATGCGCTTCTCGCCCTCTGGGCCCGTCCCGTCTGGCTGCTGTGGCTGCCGCCTGCGTTCTGGGCCGGCAATCTGGTACTCGGCCGGGCGCTCGGGCCTGTATTCCCACCCGTCTCGCTGGCGGTCGGCCGCTGGGTGGTCGCACTCGCCGTCCTGATGCCCTTCGTCTGGCGACAGGCCTGGCGGGAGCGCGATCTTCTGGCGAAGCACTGGGCACTCATCGCCGCCTGTGGTGCTTTCGGCATCGCCGGCTACAACGCGCTGGGCTACGTCGCCCTGCAGACCGTGCCGGCCGCAAACGTCGCATTTCTCAATTCGACGTTGCCGCTCATGGTGCCGCTCGCCGCGGTGATCCTTGGCGTCGAGCCCATCACCTGGAGAGCGCTGGTCGGCATCGGCATCTCATTTCTGGGTGTCGCATGGATCGTGGCTCGCGGCGAAACGGCCAATCTTGCGGCGCTGCGATTCGATGGGGCCGAACTGCTGGTGCTCCTGGCCGTCGCCAACTACGCGGTGTATTCGGTGCTGCTGCGTCGCAAGCCGGCTGCCATCAACCCTCTCGTATTTCTGGCAGCGACGGTGGCGGCAGGCTTGCTGGTGCTGACACCCTTCTGGGCTTTCGAGCTGGCGCGCGGGGCACGCATCCCAATGAACCCCGCCTCGATCGGGGCGGTCTTCTACATCGGCGTCTTCGCATCGCTGTTCGCCTTCATCCTCTGGAGCCGCTGCGTCGCGACGCTCGGCGCGACGGTGACGGGCGTCTCGTTTCACCTCGTCGCACTGTTCACTGCGCTGCTGGCTTTTTGGGTATTGAAGGAGCCGGTGCGCGATTTCCATCTTGTGGGCATCGCGCTCATCCTGCTTGGGTTCTTCGTCACGACGCTTCGGCGACCGTGATCGGGCCGCACGAAGCGACAGCTGGTCTTCAGCCCTGACGAGCCTGCAGCGCAGCGATCCGCTCCTCGATCGGCGGATGCGTGGCAAACAGCTTGCCCACGGCACCCGTGATGCCCATCGCCTCGACCGACTTCGGCAGTTCGCCGGGCGGCAATCCGCCCAGACGGGCCAGCGCGTTCATCATCGGCTGCTTGCGGCCCATGAGTTGCGCGGCGCCGGCATCGGCACGGAATTCACGCTGACGCGAGAACCAGGCGACGACGATGGCGGCAGCAAAGCCGAGCACGATGTCCAGCACGATCGTGCTGACGTAGTAGCCGATACCCGGGCCGGAGTTGCTGTTTTCGCTGCCACGACGCAGGAAGCTGTCGACCGCATAGCCGATCACGCGCGACAGGAACACAACGAAGGTGTTCATCACGCCCTGGATCAGCGCCATCGTGACCATGTCGCCGTTGGCGATGTGCGCGACTTCGTGGCCGATGACGGCCTCGACCTCTTCGCGCGTCATGCCCTGCAGCAGACCGGTCGACACCGCGACCAGCGACGAGTTCTTAAATGCGCCGGTGGCGAATGCATTGGGCTCGCCGTCGAAGATCGCGACTTCGGGCATGCCGATGCCGGCGGTGTTGGCGAACTTGCGCACGGTCTCGACGATCCACGCTTCGTCGGCGTTCTGCGGGTTGTCGATCATGCGCAGGCCGGCCGTCCACTTGGCCATCGGCTTGCTGATGAGCAGCGAGATGAAAGCGCCGCCGAAACCCATGATCAGCGCGAAGCCGAGCAGCGCGGTGAGGTTGAGTCCGTTGGCCGTGAGGAAGCGGTTGACGCCGAGCAGGCTGGCGACGATGCCCAGCACGGCGACCACCATCACGTTGGTCAGGACGAACAGAATAATGCGTTTCAAGTTGATTTCTCCGTGGGGAAACTGAGCGACTGCGGATCAGGTGGGGGCCGCGCGGCGCGCTTCAAGTTGGCCGTCGGCATCTGCTCGGGACGCATGAGCGCGCCGGAGATTCTGCAGACCGGGCGGGCGAAACACGCCGGAATCATCATAGAAAGCAGGGTCTTCGTTCTCCGGCCACCAGCCCGGAATGCCGAGCACCGGCAGCGGAACGAACGGTTTGGTCGCAAGATGCGCTGCGTTCAGTGCAGCAGCGATGGCGTCATCGTCCGGCGCAATCGATACCAGGCCGGTCGGCGCCATCAGCACGTGCGCAGTCGCAGGCTTGCGCGGCGCAACGAGCTTTTCCATCAACGCGTGGCCGAAGACCAGCAGACGTGCCTGATGCCATCTGGCGCGCTCAGTAACGAAGAGCCGATGCCAATCGCGCGCGATCAGCGCTTCCCGGATTTCGGGCGGCGCGTCGAGCACAGCGCCGTTTTCATCGAACAGCGTCAGCGCATCGCGCAGCGGACCGCGCGTGGCGCCGATGCCGTGGCGGGCGATCTCGGTCGCCTGCAATGCGTTCAGCCGGCGCTTGGCCTCCGGAAAGCGCAGCCACACCAGGCCATTGAAGAAGTCGTGCAGGTTGTCGCGGGTCGGGACGCTGCCGGTGTCGAAGATGAAACGCTCGTAAGCCTCGCCGGGCGAAAGTGCGTCATGCGGGACGAAACGCGGAACGGCAGTTCGCCCGCCCATTCCCGTTCGGGCTGAGCCTGTCGAAGCCTCGCGTCCCCGCCCCGCCGCATCGTCGAGCGCCCCAGCCGTCGATCCGCCGATCGCCTCGCGCTCGACCACCTCGCCATCCGCCCGATACGGCGCCAGCCACGGACGCGACCAGTCGACCGTCGTCATTCCTCAGGCTTCGCCGGCGCCGATCCAGCGGATGCGGTCGGGGTGCTGCATCACTGCGAACTCGGCCGGCAGCTTTTCGAACAGCTTGATCGAGCTCGCATGTTTGCCGAGCAGCTTGGCCGCGCGCAGGGCCTGCGCCACGTCTTTCAGTTCGATTTCACCGCCGTTGCGCAGCGAAGGCACGGCTTGCAGGATGAACTCGGCCGCCTCGGAAGCAGCGGACTTGGCCGGCGCCGCCTTCTTGCGCGCGGCCTTGGCCGGGGCCTTCTTGGCTGCCGGTTCGGCGACAGGCTTCGCCTTCTTCGCGGCCGGCGTGCGGGTGGACGGCGTCTTGGCGGCGGACTTGCGTGCCGGCTTCGCTGCAGGCACGGAGGCCTGCACGGATTCGTCGCGCGCACTGTTGTGCCGCAGATCGATGAAATCGTCGTACGCGATGGTCGTCTCTTCACCTGTCTTGCCTTGCTGCCCGATGCCGCAGACGCGGCAACCCTTCTCGCGCAGGCGCAACACCAGCGGCGCGAAGTCGGAGTCCGACGACACCAGGTAAATGACCTGCGGGCGCTCGGAAATCGCAAGATCCATCGCATCGACGGCCAGCGCGATGTCGGTGCTGTTCTTGCCGGCGGCCAGATTGACCATCGGCCGGATCGACAGCCGCTTGAACAGCGCCTGGTGCCGCAACGCAACCTCTGGCGTTCCGTACGCGCGGCGCACGTGCAGATGGCCGTGTGCGGCGAGTACGCGGTGCATGGCTTGCTCCATCACGTCGACGGAGACGTTGTCGGCGTCGATCAGCAGCATGACCTTGGCATCGTTATTCATATGAGTTCTCTAGAAACGGTCATCACGGATTCAACCGCGGTATCTGACGGAGTTGGGTTGCTCTTTGGGGGTCAGCTCGAATTGCGCCGGGTGTCGGCGGAACAACAGTACGGAGCTGCCGGTTTTGGAAAGAGCGCCGGCATCGCGGAGCTTCTTGGCTGCGAGGCTCAAGTGAACCGGAACCTTGGTCTTCAGTTCCGGCAGGATAGCGAGGATCTGCGTCACCGACGGGCCAGCGACGACAGTTGCCTTCACCACGGGGATGGCCTTCCCAGAAGTGCCAGATTCACCTGCAATCACGTCAATTGCCGTTTGCGATGGCACGGCGATCTGCGCAACCATCGGCACTTGTTTTTCTTGCTCGATCGAGCTCGACGGTTCAATCACTTCTAGAACCACAACGTCGTCGTAGAAACTGTCTGGATTGGCAAACAATTTGTTTGCCAGGCTGTAGCAAACGACTCGACAGCCCTTCTCGCGCAGCCATATCGCAAGCGGCACGAAGTCGGCATCGCCCGAGCAGATCGCGACGGTGTCGATGTCGTTCGTACAGACGGCCTCGACAGCATCGATCACCAATGCGCTGTCAGTGGTTGTCTTGTCCACTATCAGGTTGGCAACCGGTCGAACGCCGTGCTTCCATAGAACGGCATGGATACCTTTCAGGCTTTCGGGGCGGCCGTATGCGCGACGGTAGATGACGCGATCGGCTTGGGAGCGGAGCGAAGTTAGTACGTGGTCGAGGGCAGTCGCATCGTTGAGATTGTCTGCATCGATGAACACCGCCATGTTTCTTGCAGTGGTGGTCGCCCCCTTTCCACCGCTCATCAAACCAGTTTCCAGTTCAGCGTCTCGCCGCCGCGCAACGGCTTCAGCGTCGCTTCGCCGTACGGCACGGTTTCCGGCACGGTCCAGGTTTCGCGCTTCAGCGTGACGGTGTCGGTGTTGCGCGGCAGGCCGTAGAAATCGGCGCCGTGGAAGCTGGCGAAGCCTTCGAGCTTGTCGAGCGCGCCGGCGTTGTCGAATGCTTCGGCATACAGCTCGATGGCGGTCATGGCGGTGTAGCAGCCGGCGCAACCGAAGGCATGTTCTTTGAGATGAGCGGCATGCGGCGCGCTGTCGGTGCCGAAGAAGAAGCGGTCGCTGCCGCTGGTGACGGCGTCGACCAGCGCAACGCGGTGCGTCTCGCGCTTGAGCACTGGCAGGCAGTAGTAATGCGGGCGGATGCCGCCGGTGAAGATGGCGTTGCGGTTGTAGAGCAGATGGTGCGCGGTGACGGTGGCTGCGGTGAAGCGGTCGGCATCGCGCACGTACTCGGCGCCCTCTTTGGTCGTCAGGTGCTCGAAGACGATCTTGAGTTCCGGGAAGTCGCGGCGCAGGGGGATCAGCACGCGGTCGATGAAGACAGCTTCGCGGTCGAACAGGTCGACGGCCGGGTCGGTAACTTCGCCGTGCACCAGGAACAGCAGGCCGTGCTTCTGCATGGCTTCAAGCGTCTTGTAGGTGTTGCGAAGATCGGTGACGCCGGCATCGCTGTTGGTGGTTGCGCCGGCCGGGTACAGCTTGAGCGCGCGCACGCCGGCTTCGGCGGCGCGGGCGATTTCTTCGGGTGGCAGCTTGTCGGTGAGATAGAGCGACATCACCGGATCGAAAGCGAGGCCCGGCGGCACGGCCGCGAGGATGCGCTGGCGGTAGTCGAGCGCCTGCTGCGCGGTGGTCACCGGCGGGCGCAGGTTCGGCATGATCAGCGCGCGGCCGACCTGGCGCGCCGAATGCGGCACGACCGCTTCGAGCGCGGCGCCGTCGCGCACATGCAGATGCCAGTCGTCGGGGCGAGTGATCGTGAGGGTGTTCAGGGTCATGGCGGCAATTGTCCCATCGGGTTCAGCAAGTCGAAAGAGGTCGAAAGAGGTCGAAAATAGAATCGCGTCTCGATTCTTCCCCAACACATACAAAACAGATGGCGAGCAAGAAGCCCGAGACAATCGCAGCGTCGGAACCCGATCCGCTGTTCAACCAGTCGCTCGAGAAAGGGCTCGCCGTGCTGAGCGCCTTCGACGGCGCACATCGCTCGATGACGCTCGCCGAGGTCGCCGAGCGCACGCAGATGACCAAGGCGTCGGCGCAGCGCACGGTGCATACGCTGCAGGTGCTCGGCTATGTCGGCAAGCATGCGCAGACGCGGCGCTTCCAGCTGCGGCCCAAGGTGATGGACATCGGCTTCAACTATGTCTCGAACCACCCAGTCGTGCAGATCGCCAACCCATACCTGTCGCAGCTTGCGAATGCCAGCGGCGAAACGGCCAGCCTCACCGAGCCGGTCGAGCGCGACATGCTCTACGTCGCCCAACGCGTGACGAACCAGTTCATCCCGGTATCCACGCCGGTCGGCATGCGCATTCC
Organism: Variovorax glucosi; assembly: GCF_051216695.1. Taxonomy (NCBI): domain Bacteria; kingdom Pseudomonadati; phylum Pseudomonadota; class Betaproteobacteria; order Burkholderiales; family Comamonadaceae; genus Variovorax; species Variovorax glucosi. The sequence goes on along the minus strand of NZ_JBPJZE010000004.1, from coordinate 301,480 downwards.
GATGTACTGCACCAGTTCGGGACGCGCCTGGCTCAGCTCGCTGCCGGTCGCCGAGGCGCGGCGCATCCTGCAGGAGTCCGACCGCGCGGCGCGCACGCCCGCCACGCTGACCAGCGTGAACGCCATCCTGGTGCGCATCGCCGCCTGCCGCAAGCTCGGCTACGCCACCAATGCCGAGGAACTGTTCCTCGGCGACATGGGCATCGCCGCAGCCATCGTCGATCGCTCGGGCCGCGCGTTCGGTTCGGTGCATGTCTCGCCGCCGACCAGCCGATGGTCGATCGAGTCGGCGCAGAAGAAGCTGGCGCCAATGGTGATCGAGTGCGCACGCGCAATTTCAAGCGCTCTTTCGCATTGAAAAAATATCGATAATCGATTCACCGGTAGCTATTGACGATCTTCAAGAACGGGAGGATTGGCACAGCATTTGCTTGACGAAGCATTGCGCTTTCAGACTTCGCCAACCATCTCCCTTCGAGGCTGCCCCATGAATTCGATTTCGTCGCCCCGCCCCAACCGCCAGATCTGGACCGGGGCCATCGCCGCAGTCACCGCTGCCGCTGCCCTCGCCTGCGGCACCGCCTCGGCACAGGAAAAGACGCTGCGCATCGCGATGACCGCCGCCGACATCCCGCGCACGCTGGGCCAGCCCGACCAGGGTTTCGAAGGCAACCGCTTCACCGGCATCCCGATCTACGACTCGCTCACGCAGTGGGACCTGTCGAAAGCCGATGCACCGAGCGTGCTGATTCCCGGCCTTTCGACCTCGTGGGCGGTCGACGCCAAGGAAAAGACCAAGTGGGTCTTCAAGCTGCGCCCCGGCGTGAAGTTCCATGACGGCTCGGCCCTGAATGCCGACGCCGTGGTCTGGAACGTCAACAAGGTGCTAGACAAGGAAGCGCCGCAATTCGACGCCAGCCAGGTCGGCGTGACGGCCTCGCGCATGCCCACGCTGCGCAGCGCCCGGAAGATCGACGACATGACGGTCGAGCTGACCACGAGCGAGCCAGATGCGTTTCTGCCGATCAACCTGACCAATCTGTTCATGGCTTCGCCGGCGCAGTGGCAGAAGAAGTTCGACGCCGTCGCGGGCGCGACGCCGGCCGACAAGTCGAAGGCCGCCTGGACAGCCTTCGCTTCCGATCCGTCCGGCTCCGGTCCGTTCAAGGTGACGCGCTTCGTGCCGCGCGAGCGCCTCGAACTCGCAGCCAACAAGACCTACTGGGACGCCAAGCGCACGCCGAAGATCGACAAGGTCGTGATGCTGCCGATGCCCGAGGCCAACGCGCGCACCGCCGCGCTGCTCGGCGGTCAGGTCGACTGGATCGAGGCGCCTGCACCCGATGCGATGCCGCAGATCACGCAGCGCGGCTTCAAGATCTATTCGAACGCGCAGCCACATGTGTGGCCGTGGCAACTGTCCTTCGTCGAAGGCTCGCCGTGGCTCGACAAGCGCGTGCGCCAGGCGGCCAATCTCTGCATCGACCGCGGCGGCATGAAGCAGCTGCTCGGCGGCATGATGGCCGAACCCAAGGGCACCGTGCCGCCCGGCCATCCGTGGTTCGGCAAGCCGACCTTCGACATCAAGTACGACGTGAAGGCCGCGCAGGCGCTGATGACGCAGGCCGGCTATTCGGCGGCCAAGCCGATCAAGGTGAAGGTGCAGATTTCGGCTTCGGGCTCCGGCCAGATGCAGCCGCTGCCGATGAACGAATTCGCGCAGCAGTCGTTGAAGCAATGCTTCTTCGACGTGCAGTTCGACGTCATCGAATGGAACACGCTGTTCACCAACTGGCGCAAGGGCGCGAAAGATCCGTCGGCCAACGGCGCGAACGCCACCAACGTGAGCTTCGCGGCGATGGACCCGTTCTTCGCGATGGTCCGCTTCGTCAGCACCAAGGCGTTCCCGCCGGTGTCGAACAACTGGGGCTACTACGGCAATGCCGAAGTCGACAAGCTGGTCGCCGATGCGCGCACCAGCTTCGACGACAAGCAGCGCGATGCGGCACTGGCCAAGCTGCACGAGCACATCGTCGATGACGCACCGTTCGTGTGGATCGCGCACGACGTGGGTCCGCGTGCGATGTCGGCGAAGGTGAAGAACGTGGTGCAGCCCAAGAGCTGGTTCATCGATATCGCGACGATGACCATGGACTGACCGAGGACAAGGCAAGCCGCAAGCCAGCCCATGTTCGCCTACCTCTTCCGCCGCGTGATCTACGCGCTGCCGATCATGATCGGCGTGGCGCTCGTGTGCTTCCTGCTGGTGCATCTCGCGCCAGGCGACCCGCTGGTGTCGATCCTGCCGCCCGACGCGTCGGCAGAACTTCAGGCGCAATTGCGCGAGCTGTACGGCTTCAACCGCTCATTGCCGGAGCAGTTCGCGATGTGGGTCTGGCGCGCGCTGCACGGCGACCTGGGCGTGTCGATCGCCAGCAACCGGCCGGTGGCAAGCGAGGTGATGACGGCCGTCGGCAACACGCTGCGTCTCGCTGTGGTCGCGACCTTCATCGGCTTCGTGCTGGGCTGCCTCTTCGGCTTCGTGGCGGGCTACTTCCGCAACTCCTGGCTCGATCGTTCGGCATCGATGCTGTCGGTGCTCGGCGTGAGCGTGCCGCATTACTGGCTCGGGATGGTGATGGTCATCGTGTTCAGCTCGCAGCTGATGTGGCTGCCCGCCACCGGCGCCGGGCCGGGCGGGTCGAGCGACTGGAAGTGGGACTGGGAACATCTGCAATTCCTGGTGCTGCCCGCGATCACGATGTCCGTCATACCGATGGGCATCATCGCGCGCACGGTGCGGGCGCTGGTGGCCGACATCCTCGACCAGGAATTCATCGTCGGCCTGCGCGCCAAGGGGCTGACGCACTTCGGCGTGTTCCGCCACATGGTGAAAAACGCAGCGCCGACCGCGCTCGCCGTGATGGGTCTGCAACTCGGCTATCTACTGGGCGGTTCGATCCTGATCGAGACCGTGTTCTCCTGGCCCGGCACCGGCTTCCTGCTGAACTCCGCGATCTTCCAGCGCGACCTGCCGCTGCTGCAGGGAACGATCCTGGTGCTGGCGATGTTCTTCGTGGTGCTGAACCTGCTGGTCGACGTGCTGCAGACGCTGCTCGACCCAAGAATCGCGAGGGCCTGAAACCAATGTCCACACTCACTGCAACGCAAGCCGACATCGCACCGCTGCCCGCGCAGCGTTCGCGCGGCTACTGGACCTCGGCAATGCTGCGCTTCACGCGCGATCCGGTCGCGATGGGCGCGGCGCTCGTCGTGCTGCTGCTGATCTGCATCGCCGTCTTCGGGCCGTGGCTCGCACCGTCCGATCCGTACCAGTCGTCGATGCTCAAACGCCTGAAACCGATCGGCACCGAAGGCCTGCCGCTGGGCAGCGACGAGCTGGGCCGCGACATGCTGTCGCGCCTGATCGTCGGCGCGCGGCTGTCGCTTTTCATCGGCATCACGCCGGTGGTCTGCGCGTTCATGCTGGGTTCGGTGATCGGCATCGTGGCCGGTTATGCGGGCGGCATCGTCAACACGCTGATCATGCGGACCATCGACGTGTTCTATGCGTTCCCGTCGGTCCTGCTGGCCATCGCGCTCTCGGGCGTGCTGGGCGCGGGCATCTTCAATTCGCTGATCTCGCTGACCATCGTCTTCATTCCGCAGATCGCGCGGGTGGCCGAGAGCGTGACCACGCAGGTGCGCGGGCGCGACTACGTTGAAGCGGCACGCGCGTCGGGCGCGAACGCCTTCACCATCGTGCGGGTGCATGTGCTGGGGAACGTGCTCGGGCCGATCTTCGTCTACGCGACGAGCCTGATCGCGGTGTCAATGATCCTGGCATCGGGCCTTTCGTTTCTCGGTCTCGGCGTGAAGCCGCCGGAGCCGGAGTGGGGCCTGATGCTCAACACGTTGCGCACCGCCATCTACGTGCAGCCGTGGGTCGCGGCGCTGCCGGGGCTGATGATCTTCATCACCTCGATCACCTTCAACCTGCTGTCGGACGGCCTGCGTTCGGCGATGGACAACAAGGCATGAGCGCCATGAGCCTGCACGAAGACATCGGCGGCCCGGCGCAACCGTTGCTCACCATCCGCGGACTGCAGAAGCACTTCCCGCTCAAGAAAGACCCGTTCGGTCGCGGCGGCGGCGTGGTGCGCGCGGTCGACGGCGTCGACTTCGAGGTGATGAAGGGCGAGACGCTCGGCGTGGTCGGCGAATCGGGCTGCGGCAAGTCGACGACGGCGCGGCTGCTGATGCAGCTGATCGAGCCAACGGCCGGCGAAGTCGTGTTTGACGGCCGGCTGGTCGGCGGGCGTGAGTTGCCGCTGAAGGAATTCCGGCGCCAGGTGCAGATGGTGTTCCAGGACAGCTACGCCTCGCTCAACCCGCGTCTGACCATCGAGGATTCGGTGGCGTTCGGGCCGCAGGTGCACGGCGTGCCGAAGAAGGAATCGGTGGCCCGCGCACGCGACCTGCTGGCGCGCGTCGGTCTCGCGCCGCAGCGGTTCGCGGAGCGCTACCCGCATGAGCTTTCCGGCGGCCAGCGGCAGCGCGTCAACATCGCGCGTGCGCTCGCGCTGCAGCCGCGCATGGTGATCCTCGACGAGGCGGTGTCGGCGCTGGACAAGTCGGTCGAGGCGCAGGTCATCAACCTGCTGCTCGACCTGAAAAGCGAGTTCGGCCTGACCTACGTTTTCATCAGCCACGACCTGAACGTGGTGCGCTACATGAGCGACCGCGTGATGGTGATGTACCTAGGCCAGGTCGCGGAGATCGGCCCTTCTGACGCGCTGTACGACGACCCCGCGCATCCGTACACGCGCGCGCTGCTGTCGTCGATGCCGTCGATGGACCCGGACAACCGCACCGAAGTCGCCGCACTGGCGGGCGACCCGCCGAACCCGATCGATCCGCCGTCGGGCTGCCGATTCCATCCGCGCTGCGCGATGGCCGCGCCGGTATGCAGCCAGCGCGTGCCGGCACGCGTGGTGGCTGGCGCGAAGCAGGCGGTGAGCTGCCTGATGTACGAGGCGGGGAGCGGGCATCCGAATGCCATCGCTCTGAGGGAAGCGGCCTGACATGACAACGATGAATCCATCCGAACCGATGGTCTCCCTGCGCGACCTCAGCGTCACCTTCACCGGCGGCCGCAAGCCGGTCCACGCGGTCAGCGGCGTGAGCCTCGACGTGCAGCGCGGCGAGGTCGTAGCGCTGATCGGCGAATCGGGCTCCGGCAAGAGCGTGACGATGCGCACCATGCTTCGCCTGCATCCCGAGCGCCGCACGCGCATGGGCGGCCAGGTGCGTGTGGCGGGGCGCGATGTGCTGGCGATGTCGCAGGGCGAACTGTCGGACTTTCGCGGCAAGGTCGCGTCGATGATTTTTCAGGAGCCGCTGCTGGCGCTGGACCCGGTGTATTCGGTCGGCGCGCAGATCGTCGAGTCGATTCGTCGCCATGAGAAGGTGTCGGCCGCAGAAGCGCAGAAGCGCGCGCTCGAACTGTTCGAGCGCGTGCGCATTCCGAGTCCCGAACGTCGGCTGCAGGCCTATCCGCACGAGATGTCCGGCGGCATGCGCCAGCGCGCCATGATCGCGCTGGCCCTCGCCTGCCGTCCGCAATTGCTGCTGGCCGACGAGCCGACCACCGCGCTCGACGCCACCGTGCAGATCCAGATCCTGCTGCTGCTGCGCGAACTGCAGCGCGATCTCGGGCTGTCGGTGGTGTTCGTCACGCACGACATCGGCGCGGCGGTCGAAGTGGCCGACCGCATCGCCGTGATGTATGCGGGCCGCATCGTCGAGGAAGGCACCGCGCGCGAGCTGATCCGCTCGCCGCGCCATCCGTACACCATCGCCCTGCTCAAGAGCCGGGCGCACGGCGCGATGGCGCGCGGTACGCGGCTGGAAACCATCGGCGGCGCACCGCCCGACCTGTCGGCCCTGCCGCCGGGCTGCGCATTCGCCGAACGTTGCGTGCTCGCGACCGACGCCTGCCGCGCAGCGCAACCACCGGCCATCGAACTCGCGCCGGCGCATCGCGTGCGCTGCATCCGCACCGATGCGGCCGCGGCCATTGCGCCGGTTCTCGTCGCCTGAACCCACACGCTTCACACCATGCCGCTCGACGACCCGTCCCACGCCTTCGTTCCATATCCCGACGTGCACGTAACCTGCGCCTCGACCGGCCCGCTCGCCGGCCTGCGCTTCGGCGTGAAGGACCTGTTCGACGTCGCCGGCTATCCGACCGGCGGCGGCAGCCCGATCGTGCTGGCGATGTCCGGCATCAAGACCCGTACTGCGCCTGCCGTGCAGCAACTGCTCGATGCCGGCGCGCGCTTCTCCGGCAAGACCGTGACCGACGAACTCGCGTTCTCGATGAACGGCAACAACGCGCACTTCGGCGCGCCGATCAACGGCGCTGCGAAGGACCGCATCACCGGCGGTTCGTCGTCAGGCTCCGCATCGGCGGTGTCCTCGGGCCAGTGCGACTTCGCGCTCGGCAGCGACACCGGCGGCTCGGTGCGCGCGCCGGCCAACCACTGCGGCCTCTTCGGCCTGCGCCCGACGCACGGACGCATCAGCCTCGACGGCGTGCTCGACCTCTCGCCGAGCCTCGACACCTGCGGCTGGTTCGCGCGCGACATCGGCACGTTTGCCCGCGTGGCGGATGTGCTGCTCGGCAACGACGCCCATCCGCTGCCAGACAAGGTTCGCCTGCTCTGGCCGCAGGACATCTGGGCCATGCTCGATGCGCCGGTCACCGAAGCATTGCAGCCGACAGCGGCGCGCGTGCAGTCGGTGTTCGGCGATGCGACACCTGTCGCGCAGATCGCGCTGGACTCGTGGGATGCGATGTATTGGAACTTCCGCTATATCCAGTCGCGAGAAGCCTGGCTCACCGACGGTCCGCTGATAGAGCGCTACGCGCCGCCGCTCGGCCCCGGCGTGGCGGAACGCTTTGCGTGGTCGCGCGAAGTGACGGATGAACAGGTCTCGACCGCCCGCGCATTCCGCGAGCGCTTCCGAAAGCAACTCGCCGAACTGCTCGGCGACGACGGCGTGCTGCTGATGCCGACGATGCCGGACATCGCTCCGCTGCGCTCGGCCGCCGAGAGCACGCTGGAGGACTACCGCAACAAGTCGGTCCGCATGCTGTGCGCGGCAGGGCTTGCGGGATTTCCGCAGCTGTCGATACCGATGGCGCAGCGCGAAGGCGCGCCGCTGGGGATTTCGCTGCTCGGGCCGTCAGGATCAGACCGGTCGCTGGTGGCGATGGCGGAACGCCTCCTGAACTGACGGACGCCCGGCCCTCAGTCCGGCATGGCGACTGAGACGTGCTCGGACAGGCTCGCAATATCGCAGTCGACGCATTCGCCCACTCGTTCCACCACCACGAAATCGCCGCCGTCCACGGCCAGCAACGCGTGATGCCATGTGCCGGGCGCCAGCACGATGCCCTGGCGGCCATCGGTGACGAAAGCCGCCAGCGATTGCGCCGTCGGCGCTGCACCGGCCGGCGCGACGACGATCACGAAGCGCTGTGTGCCGAGCGGCACGAAGGTCTGGCTGCCCAGCACATGCCGCTCCACCTCGACGACCTCGTGCGGGAACCGGCGCGCCTGCGCACGGAACATCGCCAGCGTGGCGCGGCCGCCCTGTGTGCCGAGTCGCAGATCGTCGAGCAGGTCGAATCGCTCGGTCGTACCGGCATTGATGCGCCGGCCCGTGCCGTCGACGGCACTCGCCCGACCCGCGACGGTGCCGTAGGGCGCGAAGGTTTCCGGCGTGAGCGGAGAAGCCGTCAGCCGCCGCAGGTACGAAGCTTCTGCGCTCACGCAGCGATTCCGGCCCGGTCCAGCATCGCGTGCAGCAGCACGTTGCAACCCGCAGCCAGATGCGCCGGCTTCGCGTCCTCTATCTCGTTGTGCGAGATGCCGTCCTTGCAGGGAACGAAGATCATCGCGGCCGGCGCGACGCGGGCGACGTAGACGGCATCGTGGCCGGCGCCGCTGACGATGTCCTGGTGCGGCAGCCCCGCACGCTCGGCGCCTTCGCGCACGGCACGGACCAACTCCTCCGCGAAGATGGCCGGCGGGAAGTAGACGGTCTGCTCGATCGTCACGCTCACGCCGCCCTTCGCCTGCAGCGCAGCACATGCAGCGCGAATGCGCGCATCCATGCGGTCGAGGCCGGCATCGTCGCCGTGACGCAAATCCACCGTGAAGGTGACGCGGCCCGGAATCACGTTGCGTGAATTCGGATGCACCTGCACGTAGCCGACGGTGCCGCGACCGTTCGGCTGCTCCTCCATCGCGATGATCTGCACTTCCTGCATCAGCGTCGTTGCCGCCTGCAGCGCGTCGCGGCGCAGCGCCATCGGCGTCGGGCCGGCGTGCGCTTCCTGCCCGGTGACGACGACGTCGTACCAGCGCTGGCCGAGCGCGCCGGTGACGACGCCGAGCGGAATGTCGGCATCTTCCAGCACCGGGCCCTGTTCGATGTGCGCCTCGAAATAGGCGCCGAACGGTGGCGCGCCGGCCGCGATGGACGCTGGCTCAGCGCCCGCGAATCCGGTCTCCTGCAACGCATGCGCGACCGAGATGCCGTCGCGGTCGACGGCGGCAAGCGCATGGTCGAGTGTGAAGGCACCGGCATACACGCCGGAGCCCATCATCACCGGCACGAAACGCGAGCCTTCTTCATTCGTCCAGACGCAGACTTCGAGCGGCGCGACGGTGCGGATGCCGGCATCATTCAGCGTGCGCAGCACTTCGAGACCGGCGAGCACGCCGTAGTTGCCGTCGAACTTGCCGCCGGTGGGCTGGGTGTCGATGTGGCTGCCGGTCGCGATGGCCGGCAGGCTCGCGTCGGTGCAGGGACGGCTCGCGAAGATGTTGCCGATGGCGTCGACGCGTACCGTGCAGCCGGCTTCTTCAGTCCAGCGCACGAAGAGTTCGCGGCCCTGGCGGTCGAGGTCGGTCAGGGCCAGACGGCAGACGCCGCCCTTCTCTGTCGCGCCGATGGCGGCGAGTTCCATCAGCGAGGCCCAGAGGCGATCCGGATCGATGGAGAGCTGGGCTGAGGCAGGGGAAAGCACGGTGGAGTTCATGACTCAACCGCAGCAGAAACCGTGCCCGTGGCCGCCTTTCCCCGCTTCTCTCCACCCTTCTCCGTCTTATTCAGCCTTGATCCCGGCGCGGCGCACCACTTCTCCGTAGCTCGCGAGCCGGTCGGACATCATCTTCTCGAAAGCGACCGGCGGCAGCTCTTCCGGTGGAATCACGCCGCGGTCGTTCAGCGCAGCGATCATGGCCGGCGTCACTGCCGCTTCGCGCACGGCGTTGTAGATCGCGCGGACCACCGGCTCGGGGGTACCGACGGGTGCGGCAAGGCCGGTCCACGAGGTGATGTTGAGCTGCGGGTAGCCAACTTCGGCGAAGGTCGGCACATCCGGCAGTTGCGGCATGCGCTTGTCGGCGGTTACCGCCAGCGCACGCATCTTTCCGGACTGGATGTGCGGCAGCATGATGAGCAGGTTGTCGAGGATGAACTGCACCTCGTTGCCCACCACGGCCGTGATCAGCGGCGAGCCACCACGGTACGGGATGTGCGTGGTGAAGATGCCGGTCGCGGCCTTGAGCATCTCGACATTCAGCTGGCCCATGCTGCCGACACCGCCGCTGCCGTAGTTGAGCTTGCCGGGGTTCTTCTTCGCGTACTCGACAAACTCCTTGAAGGTCTTGATCGGCAGGCTCGAATGCACCACCAGCACGTTCGGCTGGCGGCCGAGGATCGTGATGTTCTCGAAGTCCTTGATCGGGTCGTAGCCGAGCTTGGGCTGCGTCAGCGGGTTGGCCAGATGGCTGCTCTGCGACGAAACGACCAGCGTGTAGCCATCCGGCTTGGCGCGCGCCACCAGTTGCGAGGCGACCGAGCCGCCAGCACCCGGACGGTTGTCGATGATGACCGGCACGCCCAGGATGCGCGACATCGGCTCCGAGTACGTGCGTGCCATCAGATCGACCGAGCCGCCTGCCGGGAACGGCACTATCAGCGTGATCGGGCGCGACGGGAACTTGTCTTGCGCGTGAACGCCGAGCGGTGCGGCCAGCATGCCGGCGCCGAGCGACAGACCGGCGCCCAGAAGGCTGCGGCGATGGATCTTGCGGGGAAGGATCGAAGAAGAGGACATGGTGGTTTGAAGGCTGAAGGCTCGATTGAAAAAACGGATGCGTGGCGACGTTCGACTTATTCCAGGTCGAGCAGTGCCAAAGCCAATGCCTGGGCCCGCGGCACGAAGGTGTCGAGCTCGCAGTACTCGCGGTCGGTGTGCGGATGGCCGCCGACCGGACCGGTGGCACACAGCGTCGGCACGCCGACCGATGCGGTGAGGCCGCTGTCGGCTGCGCCGCCGGTGAACTCGCCCTGCACGTCGAAGCCGACCGCCTGCGCGCTGCGGCGATACAGCGCCAGCAGCGGTGCGGGCGTCTCGCGCATCGGCAGCGTGCGGCGCGCGGCGGTCACGCGACCGGCGGTGCGCGGCAGGTCTTCCGCCTCGATGACGGCGCGCACGCGCGCCAGCAATTCGTCGGGATCGAGCGCTGCCGTGTAGCGGATGTCGACCTCGGCGCGGGCCAGCGGCGCGACCATGTTCGGCACGATGCCGCCGCCGATCACGCCGACGTTGACCGTCAGGCCGGTGGCTGGATCGTTCAGCGCATGCAGCGCCAGGATCTTGCGGGCCAGCGCATCGATGGCGCTGGCACCGGCGGCGGGATTGATGCCCGCGTGGGCGGCGACGCCGTCGACCTCGAACTCCACCACCATCGAGCCCTTGCGACTGGTCACGACATTGCCGTTCGAACGACCGGGCTCGGCATTGAACACGGCGCGGGCGCCACGAGTGACTTCCATGATGCGTTCGCGTGTGGCGGGCGAGCCGATCTCCTCGTCGCAGGAGAACAGCAGCCGCAGCGGTGCGCGCAGTCCGGCCGCAGCACCGGTGCGTGCCAGCGCTTCGGCCACGAACACGTTCAGCACCAGACCCGATTTCATGTCCGCAACGCCCGGTCCGAAAGCGCGATCGCCCTCGATGCGGAACGGCCTGCGCGCCACGGTGCCGGCCGGATAGACCGTGTCCATGTGGCCCATCAGAAACACCGCCGGACCGCCGCCGCCGCCGGGCACCTGTCCTTGCAACATCTGGCCGTAACCATCGACAGGATGGAAATCCACCGCGATACCGGCAGCTTCCAGATGACGACGCAGCACGCCTGCGACGGCTTCGATGCCCTCGACCTGACGGCTTCCGCTGTCGATGTCCACGATTTCCTGCAACAGCGTTTGCATCGACTGACGCTGATCGGCCAGCCAGGCCAGCACGGCGGCGCGCACTGCGCCGGGAGCGATTTCGGGGGTATTCTGCATGGATGAAGTCTCCCACTCTTGCACCGCGCTTGCAATACACATTGCATAAACAACAATAAAAATGACTGATCCGTTGCAATCCAGCCTGTTACCTCAGCGTCTTGCGCGCCACGGCAGCGCCCTCACCGGAAGCGAGCGCGGGCTCGCGCAGACGCTGGTAGAGGGTTGGCCTCATGCCTTGCTCGACTCCGCGACCGCGCTCGCTGTGCGCACGGGCACAAGCGCATCCACCGTGGTGCGGCTGTTCGCCAAGCTCGGCTACGAGAGCTACGCGCAAGCGCAAAAGGAAGCGCGCGACGAGGTCGCCTCGCTGCTGCAGACCGCCGGTCAGCGTGCGCCGGCAGCGCTCGGCACGCAGCGAAGCCTGCGCGAATGCGTGGACGACACGCTGGCCCACGACCAGCGCAATCTCGCCGCAACCCGCGACGGCCTCGACGCCGCCGCTTTCGAAGCGATGGCCACCCGGCTCGCGCGGCCCGAGGGTCGCGTCTTCGTCTTCGCGCAGCTCAACAGCGCACCCGTCGCAAGCTGGCTGGCTCTGCACCTCAACATGTGCCGGCCGCAGGTTCAGCAACTCGGCGCCGGCGCAGCGGCCGCTGCCGATGCGCTGCTGTGGATCGGCCCGGACGACGTGCTGCTGGCTTTCAGCATCCGGCGCTATGCGTCGGAGCCTGTACGCATCGCCCAGCGCTTCAGGGATGCAGGCGCGCAGGTTCTGGCGATCGTCGACGGTCCTGCCGCGCCGCTGGCCGCGTTGGCGGACGCATGGGTGCAGGTGCATACCGGCAATGCATCGCCGTTTCGCTCGTACACGGCGGCGTTTTTCCTGTGCAATGCACTGGTGTCGGCGGTGGCACAGCTGCGCCGAGACGAGGTGTCGAGCGCATTGCAGAGACGCGATGCGCTATGGAGCCATTTCGAGGATCAGCTGGCATTGCCGCCTGCGGTTTCGGAACGGTCAACACGACGGCGCTGAACATTCCGATTTCATTGAAATACATATAGATGTATACGAGAATGATATTTCCGTTGTAATCTATGTGTATGCCGAAAACCGCTCGCGCCCTTATGCAACTTCCACCAGCGACTGCTGCCGCTATAGGAAAGCTCGGTGCCGACCTGGCTGTCGCCCGCTTGCGCCGCAAGGAATCGCTGAAGTCATGGGCGAAGCGCATGGGCGTCTCGGTGCCGACATTGCAGCGGCTCGAAGCGGGCGACCCGGGTGTCGGCATCGGCATCGTCGCAACGGCGCTTTGGCTCATCCAGCGCGACGGTGAAATAGGCGACCTCGCCGCACCTGAGCACGATCAGGGGGCCATCGAAATGAACGTCCGCGAGGCAGTCGAACTAGGTCGCGCGCGCGCCCGAGCCTCTGCGGAAGCCCGGATCGGCTCGAACCGGGCGGAAGACTGAGATGCGCTTCGACGACCTTTTCCTCTGGTATCTGGCCGATCCGAAAACACCGCGCTACGTCGGCGCACTGCAGCTGGTTTCCTCAGGCAAGGGGATCTCGCTTCACTACAGCGAGGATTGGCTGACCAACGGCTTCGCACTCAGCGAAGACCTTCCGCTCGTCGACACCGAGTTCCTGCCACCGGGGCGTCTGACTGCCGACATGCAGCGCGCAGTCGGTGCAATCGACGACGCGCGACCGGATCGCTGGGGCGAAAAAGTCATTCGTTTCGTGGTCAAGCCCAAGCGCCTTTCCCTGATGGAGTACCTGTACTACGCCGGCGACGATCGATTCGGCGCGCTCGGTGTTTCGACATCGGCGGACGCCTACAGTCCGCAAGCTACAGGGCCGCTGCCTCACCTCGAAGATGCGCAGCAGCTCAGCGAAGTGGCTGCCAAGATCGAAGCGTCGGAACCCATCACCGTGCAGGAGGCGAAGATCATTGCGGGCGGCGGCAGTCCGCTCGGCGGCGCGAAGCCCAAGGCGCTCATCGATATCGGCGGCGAGCAGTGGGTCATCAAGTTCTTCAACAACGAGCCCGTCGATACGCCGCTCATCGAGCACGCGACGATGACGCTGGCCGCGCGTGCAGGCATCACGGTGGCCACGACGCAAATCGTCCGCCTCGTCGGTACGCATGCGATCGCGATTCGCCGATTCGATCGCGAACAGGGCCGGCGTATCCACAGCATCTCTGCCGGCACTGCAATTCGTGCGGCCACCGCATCCGGTGGCGAGCCCGAGATGGGTTACCCGGAACTGGCGCGAATTCTTCGTCGGATCGGGATCACCCAGGACGACATCAACCAGCGGGACGCGCGCGAGTTGTTTCGTCGCATGGTTTTCAACGTCCTGATCGACAACACCGACGACCACGAAAAGAATCACGCCCTGCTGGTCGTCAATCCGCTCGGCAACGGCCGACTCAAGCTGTCGCCGGCATACGACGTACTGCCGACGAATTCAGGACAGGGATTTCAGGAATTCATCTGCGGTGCAGACGGCCGGGATTCGACGCTCGACAACGCAATGTCGCAGTGCGATGCGTTCGGAATGACGCCCGCGGAGGCTGCTGCGGAAGTCGTCGCTGTGATCGCCGTGGTGAACACATGGAAAGAACACTTCGCGCAGATCGGGGTTTCGGCGCGCGACATCGAAAGCCTGGCCGAGCGCATTGACGGCGAGGAACTCCTGAACCAGCGCATCGGCTTCGATCAGGCACGGTTCAGATCCGCGCCCGTCAAAGGAAAACGAGAAAGTCCGTTCCGGCGCGCCTGAAGCACGTGATAAGCGTGATAAGCGTGATAAGCGCGATAAGCGCGATCAGTGCTGCAGGATCTTGTTCAGGAATTCCTTGGTCCGCGGCTGGCGGTTCTCGGGATGGCTGAAGAACTCGTCTTTCTGGCAGTCTTCGAGAATGCGGCCGCCCACGTCGATGAAGATCACGCGGCTCGCGACCTTGCGGGCGAAGGCCATTTCGTGCGTCACGACCATCATCGTCATGCCTTCCTTCGCCAGCGTGACCATCACGTCGAGCACTTCGCCGACCATCTCGGGGTCGAGCGCCGAAGTCGGCTCGTCGAACAGCATCACGATCGGGTCCATCGACAGCGCACGGGCGATGGCCACGCGCTGCTGCTGGCCGCCTGAAAGCTGACCCGGAAACTTGTCCTTGTGCGCCATCAGGCCCACGCGGTCGAGCATCTTCAGGCCGCGGGTCTTGGCCTCGGCGGCGCTGCGGCCGAGCACCTTGATCTGCGCGATCGTCAGGTTCTCGGTCACCGAGAGGTGCGGGAACAGCTCGAAGTGCTGGAACACCATGCCGACCTTGGAGCGCAGCTTCGGCAGGTTGGTCTTCGGATCGTGCAGGGCGATGCCGTTCACGGTGATCTCGCCCTTCTGGAAGGGTTCGAGCGCGTTCACGGTCTTGATGAGCGTGGACTTGCCGGAACCCGACGGCCCGCAGACCACGACCACGTCGCCCTTCGAGATGCTGACGGAGCATTCGTTGAGCACCTGGACCGGGCCATACCACTTGGAAACGTTTTTGATTTCGATCATTTTTTCGGACATGTTTCTCTCCGGTCAGCGAATGATGGCGATCTTCTTGTGCAGGCGCTTGACCATGTAGGACAGCGCGTAGCACATGACGAAATAGACGACCGCGGCCAGCAGGTACGCCTCGATCGGGCGTCCATAGTTCTTGCCGGCGGTCTCGATGCCCTTGAGCAGGTCGTAGGCGCCGATGGCATAGACCAGCGAGGTGTCCTGGAACAGGATGATGGTCTGCGTGAGCAGCACCGGCAGCATGTTGCGGAAAGCCTGCGGCAGCACGACCAGCTTCATGTTCTGGCCGTAGGTCATGCCGACCGCCTGGCCGGCATTCACCTGCCCGCGAGGGATCGACTGGATGCCGGCACGCATGATTTCGCTGAAATACGCCGCCTCGAAGGCGATGAAGGTGATCACGGCGGACAACTCCGCCCCGATGGGCCGTCCGATGAAGAACGGCACGAGCAGGAAGAAGCCCAGGATCACCATCACGAGCGGAATGCTGCGCATACCGTTGACGTAGATGGCGGCAGGTGCGTCCAGCCACTTCTTGCCGGACAGGCGCATGAGCGCCAGCACGGTACCGAAAAGTACGCCGCCGATAGTGGCGACGACGGTCAGGATCACGCTGAAGTACAGGCCGTTCAGGACGAACTTGCTGACGACGTCCCAGCTGTAGAACGAAAAGTCGAGATTGGACATGTCAGTGACCTCCGCCGCCGGAGGCTGAAACGATGAAGCCCGGCACACGCGTGCGCTTCTCGATAAAAGCCATGATCCGGTTGATTGTGAAGGCCGAGACCACATACAGCGCCGTTACGCCGAGGAACATCTCGATGGGCCGCGAGGTCTCTTCGCTCGACTGGATGAAGAACATCGTGAGTTCCGACACCGAAACGGCGAAGGCCACCGACGAATTCTTGAAGATGTTCATCGTCTCGCTCGTGAGCGGCGGAATGATGATGCGGTACGCCATCGGCAGGATGACGTAACGGTAATACTGGAACGTGGTGAAACCCACGGCCATGCCCGCATAGCGCTGGCCCTTCGGAAGCGCCTGGATGCCCGAGCGCACCTGCTCGGCGATCCGTGCGGAGGTGAAGAAGCCCAAGGCGAGCACCACCAGCACGAAGCTGGGCACGTCCTTCATGATCGGGATCAGCGCCGGGATGACGTGGTACCAGAGAAAGATCTGGACCAGCAGCGGGATGTTGCGAAACAGCTCGACCCACGCGTTGCCGAGCCGAGTCAGCCACGGGCTGTCGGGCAACGTGCGGATGATGCCGACGAGCGATCCGAGCACGAGGGCCACGATCAGCGCCAGCAACGACACGGACACGGTCCAGCCCCAGGCCGACAGCATCCATTCCCAGTAGGTCGGGTATTTCCCGCCCGGGTCTTGCAAGAAGACCTGCCAATCCCAATTCGATCCCATCGGGCTCTCCTTCGTATCGTCGATTTGTTTTTATTCGCTGCCGGAAAACAAACGCCCGCCGGATGGGGCGGGCGTTTGCTTCATGGCGGCCCCGCGAGAATTATTTCTTCGCGTAGTCTTCCATCGGCTTGTCGTTCGGCGTGGCCCAAGCGGCCTTGGTTGCGTCGGAGAGCGGCAGGCCGATCTTCACGTTGGCTGGCGGGATGGCCTGGATGAACCACTTGTCCCACAGCTTGGCCAGATCGCCATTCTTGATCTGTGCCTTGATGCTGTCGTCGACGGCCTTCTTGAAGGCCGGATCGTCCTTGCGGATCATGATGGCGATAGGTTCAACGCTCAGCACTTCGCCGACCAGCTTGTAGTCGGCAGGTGCCTTGGACTTGGCGATGTTCGAAGCCAGGATCGAGCCGTCCATCACGAAGGCATCTGCGCGGCCGGATTCGAGCAGCAGGAAGCTGTCCGAGTGGTCCTTGCCGTACAGCTCCTTGAAGTCCAGGCCGGTAGCGCGTTCGTTCTTGCGCAGCGTCTGCACCGAGGTGGTGCCGGTCGTCGTGGCAATGGTCTTGCCGGCGAGGTCCTTGATGCCGGTGATGCCGGAGTTGGCCTTGACCGCGATGCGCACTTCCTCGACATAGGTCGTGACGGCGAAGGACACGTCCTTTGCGCGCGTGGCGTTGTTGGTGGTAGAGCCGCATTCCAGATCGACCGTGCCGTTCTGGACGAGCGGCACGCGGTTCTGCGACGTCACCGGCTGGTACTTGGTCTCGAGCTTCTTGCCAAGGGTCTTTTCGAGGTCCTTGATGATGTTCGCGCAGACGTCGTAGTGAAAGCCGGTGTATTGACCGTTGCCCAAGGTATACGACAGGCCCGACGACTCGCGCACGCCTTCTGTAATGACGCCGGAGGCCTTGATCTTGGCCAGCGTGTCATTTGCCTGCGCGAAGGCGCCGCCGACGGCCAATGCCGAGATGGCCAGCGCCAGTACTTGCTTCTTCATAAGGAAAACTCCTGAGTTGAGAGATACACAACGGAATTCTAGACATGGGCTCTTGCGGGAAAACCCGCCCCACCCTGGTGCATTTCGCACCATGTCCTCGATCCCGGTACGCCGACCTGTAAAGGATTGGTGCACCGGATCGAATTCACGTTATCGCAGGTTACTTAGCAGTCTTTGTGCCTGAATGCCTTCGTATGACACCCGCATGAAACTGCGCGGACTTTATGCAAACAAATTCACACGTGCCAATGCCTTATGCGGTTCAAGGCATGCGCCATCGTCATAGTTTTATTGCGGCGGCGGCTGGGTTTCGACAAGGTAATCCCAAAGCGCGTCCACCACCCGCTCGACTGGCGGTGCGATGCGCTCGTCACCGCGCCGACTTCCCGGTGGCCTGGCAGGTGTTTTCGTCGATGGCGGCAATGGCCGCTCCCGATAAGCACGGATTTCCATGGTCGCTTCGAGGCTGTCGATTTCCGGCGGCAGTGCGCTCACCAGCCGTCGCGCCTTCACATCCTTGCGCACAGCGTTTTGCGGCAGGAACGCGATGCCGTGACCTTCGAGCGCCATCGCCTTGAGCCCCTCCGACATGTCGGTTTCGTAGATTCGGTCGAGGTGTATCGCGACTCTCGAATCCTTGATGAGCTGGTCGACGACGCCGCTCAGGTACGCCCCCGGCGCATAGCCCAGGTACGGCAGCGGCTGACCCGGCCGACCAGGCAGACGGTAGCGGGGAGCGCCATCGGAATCCGGCTTGACCCAAGGCGCCACGACCTCGCTGCCCAGACGCACCATCTCGTAGCGGTTGGTGTCTAGCTGCAGCGGCTGCGACGGGTGGTGATAGGCGATCAGCAGGTCGCAGCTTCCCTCGACCAGCCGAAGCACGGCGTCATGCACGTTGAGGGCAATCAGCCGGCTCTTTAGCGGGCCGAAATGCTCGCGCAACTTCGTCGCCCATGCCGGGAAGAATGTGAACGCCAGCGTGTGCGGCACGGCGAACTCGATCACGTCGTGCGACGTCGTCGAATGGCCGCGCAGCATCGCGCGCGTGCTCTGCAACCCCTGCAGCATCTCGATCGCCTGGCCGTAGAGCGTCTGGCCGGCGGCGGTCAGACGCGTCGGATACGAACTGCGGTCAACCAGATCGGTGCCGGCCCAGCCTTCGAGCGCCTGGATGCGGCGCGAGAAAGCCGGCTGCGTCACGTGCCGCAACTGCGCCGACCGGCTGAAACTGCGGGTTTCCGCAAGACTGACGAAGTCTTCGAGCCACTTGGTTTCCATAGCGAACCGCGGCGTCAGACCGGCGACACCGCACCGCGTCCGGCGAAGTGCCCGTCCGCATTCGCGATGAAGCGCATCACCGATGCATGCACCGCCTCCGGAGACCAGCCGGCGACATGCGGCGTCAGCACGACGTTGTCGAGGCCGACGAGCAGTTCGGGCGGTAGCGGCTCGCTTTCGTACACGTCGAGACCGGCGGCAGCCAGCCGCCCTTCGGTCAACGCAGCAGCAAGCGCCGAGGTGTCGACGACGCTGCCGCGCGCGATGTTGACCAGCACGCCGCGCGGCCCGAGCGCATCGATCACCGCGGCATCGACCAGGTGCTTCGTGCCCGCGCCGCCAGGCGTTGCGACGACCAGGAAATCCGCCCATTCGGCCAGCGCCTGCAGGCTCTCGAAATAGCCGAGCGTCACGCCGTCGCGCGGCTTGCGGTTGTGATAGCCGACTTCCATGTCGAAGCCGGCCGCTCGACGGGCGATCTTCTGGCCGATCGTGCCCAGCCCGAGGATGCCGAGCCGCTTGCCCGACACGTTCGGCGGCATCGACAGGCTGTCGCGCCAGACGCCATCGCGGCACAGCCGGTCGAGCTTCACGATGCCTCGCACGGCGGCGATCAGCAGGCCGAATGCATGGTCGGCCACGCAGTCGTCGTTGGTGCCGGAACCGTTCGCGATCACGATGCCGCGCGCCTTGGCCGCGTCATAGGCAATGTTCTCGTAGCCGGCGCCCACCGCGCATACAAGTTCGACGACCGGCATGGCATCGATCTCCGCCGCCGTCAGGCCGGTCGAACCGATGGTAAGCACGGCGCGAAACTGCGCGCCCTGCGCGGCGACAGCTTCGGCGCGCTGCGCCGGCGTGGGCGCGTAGGTGATGTCGAAATTCTCGGCGACGAGCGCGAGATGCGCCTCGGACAGTTTGTGCAGCACGAGGAGCGGAATCTTGCCGGACATGAATGATTTCCTGGGAGCGTATCGGACTGGATTGTCGGACTGCCGGTCAAAGTGCCGGCGATGCCTCTATTTTCTGCATCGTCCACATCTGCGCATAGCGCGCCTGCATCGCAAGCAGTTCGGCATGCGTTCCGCGCTCGACGATGACGCCGCTTTCGAGCACCAGGATCTCGTGCGCGTCGACCACGGTCGAGAGCCGATGCGCGATCACCAGCGTGGTCTTGTTCTGCGCCGTGCGCTGCAGTTCGGACTGGATCGCACGTTCGTTGGCCGAGTCCAGCGCCGACGTCGCCTCGTCGAATATCACGATCGGCGGGTTCTTCAGCAAGGTGCGCGCGATGGCCACACGCTGCTTCTCGCCGCCCGACAACTTCAGCCCGCGCTCGCCGACCGGCGTCTGGTAACCCTTCGGCGTGGCGGCGATGAATTCGTGGATTCGCGCAGCCTGCGCGGCGGCCACGACTTCCTCATGCGATGCGCCGGGCCGGCCGTAAGCGATGTTGTATTCGACCGTGTCGTTGAAGAGCACCGTGTCCTGCGGCACGATGCCGATCGCCGCCCGCACGCTGGCCTGCGTCACGCTGCGGATGTCCTGGCCGCCAATGACGATGCGGCCGTCCTGGATGTCGTAGAAGCGGTAGAGCAGCCGCGCCAGCGTCGACTTGCCGGAGCCGGACGGGCCAACGACCGCGACGGTCTTGCCAGCCGGGATTTCGAAGCTGACGTTCTTGAGGATAGGGCGGCTGGGCTCGTAGGCGAAGCTGACGTTTTCGAAGTGCACCGTCGCTTCGCCTGGGGTCAACACGAGTGGCGCGGCGCCGGGGGCGTCCTGGATTTCTCGGTCTTTTTCCATCAGCACGAACATCTTGTCGAGGTCGGTCAGGCTCTGCTTGATCTCGCGGTAGATCACACCGAGAAAATTCAGCGGTATGTAGAGCTGGATCATGAAGGCGTTGACCATCACCAGATCGCCCAGCGTCATGCGCCCCTCGACCACGCCGGACGTCGCGCGCCACAGCATCAGCACCAGGCTGATCGCGATCAGCATCTGCTGGCCGGTGTTGAGCATGCTCAGCGTGCGCTGGCTCTTGATGGCAGCCTTGCGATAGCGGTCGAGGCTGGCGTCGTAGCGGCCGGCCTCGAAGTTCTCGTTGTTGAAGTACTTGACCGTTTCGTAGTTCAGCAGCGAATCGACCGCGCGGCTCTGCGCCACCGAATCGAGCTCGTTCATGGTCTTCCGGAATTGCGTGCGCCATTCGGTCACCGTCACCGTGAAGCCGATGTACAACAGCAGTGCGGCGCCGGTGATCCAGACGAAGAGCGAGTCGAATTTCACGCCGAGGATAGTCAGCACCAGCACCAGCTCGATGATGGTCGGCACGATGCTGTAGAGCGACATCGAGATCAGCGAATGCACGCCGCGCGTGCCGCGTTCGATGTCGCGCGTCATGCCGCCGGTCTGGCGCTCGAGATGGAAGCGCAGGCTCAGCGCATGCAGGTGGCGAAACACCTGCAATGAGATGGTGCGCGACGCGCCTTCGGTCGCCTTCGCGAAGACCAACTCGCGCAGTTCGCCGAACAGCGATGTCGAGAACCGCAGCAGACCGTAAGCGGCCAGAAGCCCGATCGGCACCACCAGCAGCGCGGTCGCCATGTCTGGCTTCGGCGTCATGGTGTCGACCAGGTTCTTCAGCAACACCGGCACGCCGACGTTGGCGACCTTGGCGCCGATCATGAAAGCCAGTGCCGCCGCCACACGCCATTTGTACGGCCAGAGGTACGGGAGCAGGCGGCGCAGCGTGGCCCAGTCGGAGCGGTCGTTGCGGGCGGGTTCGGGAACCGCGCCGGAGCCGGTTGCGTGCGCCGCGGCGGCTGGCGCCACGGAAGTAGACGATTCGCCGCGGTGGCGCATGAGAGGGACAATCGTGGTTGTTATTTGCTCTGGATTGTGCCCATGTCTTCCGATTCCCAAACCCTGCCGCTCGATATGGAGCTGGTGCTCAAGGTCATCCCGATGCCGGCCGACTGCAATGCCAACGGCGACATCTTCGGCGGCTGGGTCATGGCCCAATGCGACCTCGCCGGCTCGGTGATTCCGGCCCGCCACGCACGCGGCCGCATGGCGACGGTGGCTGTGAACGAGTTCATCTTCAAGCAGCCGGTGCGGGTCGGCGACATCCTGTCGTTCTATTCGAAGACGGTTCGCATCGGGCGCACTTCGGTCACCGTGCTGGTCGAAGTTTTCGCCGAACGCATGCGGGCGCAGGGTGCGTACGTCAAGGTGACGCAGGCCACGTTCACCTATGTGGCGATCGACGACAGCGGGCGGCCTCGGGCGATCGAAGCGGACTGACCCGTCGCGCGCCGACCGTTCCCAGGACGCTAGGGCGCAGCGATCCCGCGGCGTACCGGCACCTCTCCCGCCGGCAACACGGTGAAATCCGGAGAATTGCGCATCGCCGATTCAGGTCCCGGCGGCGAATAGACAGCCAGGATTCGCACCGGCTCCCATCCGAGATTGAATGTGGAGTGATAGGCACCTTTGGGGATCGACACCATGTCGCCGCCCCGAATCGTTTTCTTCTGCGGCCGGCCTTCCTCGAACTCGATCGTCATTTCCGCTTCGCCCGCGATCATGAAGATCAGCTGCTCGGATTCGGAATGGTTGTGACGCGCGTGGCCCTGACCCGGATCGAAATAGATCGACACCGCACTCAGGTTTCCGACGCCGTTCGCCTGCGGGTCGGCGAGCACCTTGCCTGTGACCCAGACCGACATGATGGTGTCGGCATCGGCAGGGCTTACGGAGACGGGGTAGTTTTTCATGCTCAGGCCACCCGGTCGCGGATCACCTGCGGCACCGGGCGCGTGGACGCGAACGAAGGCCGCTCCTCCAGCCGGTCGGAGAAGACGGCCAGGTTCGGATACTGATCGCGCCAAGTATTGAGCGGCCATCGCACGGTGATGTAGCGCAGCAACGTGCCGGCGGCGATATCGGCCATGGAGAAGGTGTCGCCATGACAGAACTGCCGGTCTTCGATCACGCGCGAAAGCTCCCGCAACGCGCCGTCGAGCTTGCGCTGCTGGCGTGCGTACCAGGGTGCGCTGCGCTTGTCCTCGTCGCGCGCGTTCTCGAAGAACATCAGCACCATCGCATCGCAGGCGCCGTCGGCGATCACTTCGAATCGCTTGACCGCGAGGATGCCTTCGATATCGGTGGGCACCAGCGGCGGCGTCGGATGACGCATCTCGATCCACTCGTTGATGTAGCGCGACTCGAACACGCTGCTTCCGTCCGGGCAGATCAGCACCGGCAGCTTCTCGAGCGGGTTGAAGCGCGGAGTCTGCGTTTCGCCGTTCCACGGCACCTCGGTGATGAGTTCGAACGGAATTCCCTTTTCCGCCAGCTGGATGCGGACCTTGCGGGCATACGGGCTGGGTGTGGCACTGATGAGTTGGTAGATGTCGGACATGACGCGCCTTTCACGCGGTGGTTTCGAAAGCACGGTGGCAGGCCACCTGGTGGGCGGTGCCGACGCCGGCAGCGAGCAGGTGCGGCGTTTCGGTTGCGCAGCGCGGTATCTGCATCGGGCAGCGGGTGCGGAACCGGCAGCCGGACGGCGGATCGACCGGGCTGGGTATGTCGCCGTCGAGCAGCACGCGACGGCCCCTCCGCCGCGTCGGGTCCGGGAGCGGTGCCGCGTCGAGCAATGCACGGGTGTACGGATGCAGCGGCTGCTGCCAGAGACGCTGCCTCGGGGCGATTTCGACGATGCGGCCGAGGTACATGACGGCCACCCGGTCGCACACGTACTCGACCACCGAAAGATCGTGCGAAATGAAGAGGTAGGCCAGGCCGAACTCGTCCTTCAGGTCCGCCAGCAGGTTGAGCACCTGCGCTCGCACCGACACGTCGAGCGCCGACACCGGCTCGTCGCAGACGATGATCTTCGGCTGCAATGCAAGCGCACGTGCGATGCCGATGCGCTGGCGCTGGCCGCCGGAGAACTCGTGCGGATGGCGGTTCGCCGCGTCCTGCGGCAGGCCTACCTTCTGCAGCAGCCACTGAACCCGCTCGCGGCGTTCGGCGCGCGTGCCGATGTCGTGCACGACCAGCGGCTCCTCGATCGCACGGCCGACGGTGGTACGCGGATTGAGCGAAGCGAACGGATCCTGAAACACCATCTGCAGGTCGCGACGCAACGGCTTCATCGCCCGTCGGCTGACGTCGGCCAGTTCGCGTCCCTGAAGGCGCACCGAACCCGAAGTCGGCGGATAGAGCCGCAACAGGGTCTTGCCCAGCGTCGACTTGCCGCAGCCCGATTCTCCGACCAGACCCAGGGTTTCACCGGCTGCCAGTTCGAAGGTCACGCCGTCGACCGCATGCACCGTGCCGTCCTTCACCGGAAAGTGCTTGACCAGATCGTCGACCAGAAGAAGCGGCGCTTCGCTCATGCGACCACCTGCAGTTTGCGGCGAACCATCGGCGCCCGCAGGCAGGCCACCTCGTGCAGAGGTCCCTTGACTTCCAGCGGCGGCACCGAAGCCTTGCAGGCATCGACTGCCAGGTCGCAGCGCGGCGCGAACGTGCAGCCCGGCGGCATGGCATCGAGTGGAGGCACCATGCCCCTGATCTCGACCAGTCGCTCGCGTCGATCGCCCTGCGCACCCGGCGTTGCACGGATCAACCCCTGCGTGTAGGGATGCTGGGGCGTCCTGAAAAGTTCGAGCACGGGTGCCTCCTCGATCTTGCGGCCGGCATACATCACGGCCACGCGGTCCGCCGTTTCGGCCACGACCCCGAGGTCGTGCGTGATGAGGACGATCGCCATGCCGAGCCGGTCGCGCATCTCCAGCAGCAGATCGAGGATCTGCGCCTGCACGGTGACGTCGAGCGCCGTCGTCGGCTCGTCGGCGATCAGCAGCTTGGGTTCGCAGGCAAGCGCCATCGCGATCATCACCCGCTGGCGCATGCCGCCGGACAGCTCGTGCGGATACTGGTCGATACGCTGACGCGGCGCCGACATGCGCACCAACGAAAGCAATTCGACCACCCGTTCTCGCGCCGCCGCAGGTGTCAGCTTCTGATGGAGGATCAGCGTTTCGGCCACCTGCTCGCCGATGGTCAGTACGGGATTGAGCGAAGTCATCGGCTCCTGGAAGATCATCGCGATGCCGTTGCCGCGGATCGCGCGCATCTCTTCCGCGGTGCAGCGCAGCAGGTCGCGCCCCTCGAACATGATCTGGCCGCCGACGATGCGACCCGGCGGCTGCGCGATGAGCTGCAGCACCGAAAACGCGGTCACGGACTTGCCGCAGCCCGATTCGCCGACGACCGCGAGGATCTCTCCCTTGCGCACCGACAGCGAGACGCCGTTGACCGCTTTCAGCACGCCTCGCGGCGTGAAGAAGTGCGTGTGCAGATCGCGGATTTCCAGCAGCGGAGCGGCGGCTTCGTCCGCCAGGTCGAAGTGTGATGCGGTCATCGTTCAGCGATTCTTCAGACGCGGATTCAGGGCGTCGTTCAACCCCTCCCCCACAAGGTTGAGCCCCAGGACGGTCAGCATGATGGCGAGCCCCGGAATCGCCGTGATGTACCAGGCGCTGCGCAACGCATCGCGTCCGCCGCCGATGATGGTTCCCCAGCTCATGATGTTTGGATCGCCGAGCCCCAGGAACGCGAGGCCCGCCTCGGTGAGGATGGCCGTGGCGACCATCAGCGAACCGGTGACGATGATCGGGCCGAGCGCGTTGGGCAGGATCTGCGTCGCGATGATGCGCAGGTCGCCCATGCCGATGGCGACGGCGGCCTGCACGAACTCCCGCTCCCGCAGCGCCAGGAATTCGCTGCGGACCAGACGCGCCACGGACGGCCACGACACCAGCGCGATGGCCAACGTCACGTTGAGCACCGAGGGCGTCAGGATGGCCACGACGACGATGGCGAAGATGAACTGCGGGACAGTCTGGAACAGCTCCGTGAAACGCATCAGCAGGTCGTCGACCCAGCCACGGTAATAGCCGGCCACCGCACCGATGCCGGTGCCGACGAACACGGCGACAAGCGTTGCCGCGAAGCCCACCACCAGCGACACGCGCGCCCCATGGAACAGGCCGCTGGCCAGATCCCGGCCCAGCATGTCGGAGCCCAGCGGCAGCGTGCTGTCTTCGCCGGGCCATACGAAAGGCGCAGCGGCCATGTCCCACGGATTGCCCGGGAACAGGACCGGTGCCGACAGTGCCATGAGGAGCACCGCGAACAACACCGCGAGTCCAGCCAGCGCTGCGCGGTTGCGGGCGAATCGACGCCAGAAATCCTTGAATGCCTTCACATCGTCCTCACGACATCCGGATGCGCGGATCGAGCCTTGAATAGGCGAGATCGACGGCGATATTGGCAACCACGACGACGAACGAGCACATCAGGAGAATCCCAAGCAGCAGGTTGATGTCGCGCTGGAAAACGGCCTCGAAGGCGAGGCGGCCGAGACCCGGCCAGGAGAACACAGTCTCGACCAGCACCGAACCGCCGAGCATCGTTCCCATCTGCACGCCCAGAAGCGTCACCAGCGGAAGCAACGCATTGCGAAAGACATGCCGCAGCGAAATTCGCCGTTCCGAAAGTCCCTTGGCACGCGCCGTCGTCACGAAATCCTGGTTGAAAACCTCCAGCATCGACGCCCGCATGACCCGGGTGTAGAGCGCCACGTAAAAAAGAGCCAGCGTGCTCACCGGCATCACCATGTGCACGGCGATGTCCCAGGCCCGACGCAGTCCGGTGTAGCCGGCGGCGATCGTTTCCATGCCGCTGGAAGGAAGCCATCCGAGATGCACCGAAAACAGGACAATCATCATCAGTCCCATCCAGAATACCGGCGTCGCGAAGGCCAGCATCGCGAACATGGAGATCAGGTTGTCGCGCAGGCTGTTGACCCTCTGCGATGCGTACACGCCGAGCGCCGCACCGGCGGTCACTGCCAGCAGCATGCCGCTCGCCATCAGCAACAGCGTGGCCGGCAGGCGTCCGAGGATCAGCTGGAGCACGCTCTGGCTGTGCCTGAACGAGTAGCCCAGGTCGAGCTGCGCGAGCTTCCATATGTAGTAGAGCAACTGCTCGTGTACCGGTCGATCGAGCCCGAAGCGGGCGCGCAGCTCGGCGAGGTACTCGGGCGTCGCGGAAGCCGACTCGCCGGCCAGCACTTCCGCCGCATCGCCCGGCGCCAGCTTCAGCAGGATGAAGTTGAAGACGACGACGGCGAGAAGCAACGGCAATGCCTTGAGGAGACGCCGCCCCACCAGCCGCAAGTTCCTTGACACGGCGATGCTTTCACTTGTCGAAGTAGGCATCGGCGAAGTTGCCGCCGATCACGCCGTCGGCACTGATCGTGTGATTCTTCAGCCTGCTGCTGGACACCGTGGCGAACCGTGTCTCCATGAGCGGAATCACCGGAAGGTCGGTCATTGCCAGGCGTTGCATCTCCAGGTACAACGCTTTGCGCTTCACGGGGTCGATCTCGTTCTGCGCGCCTTCGATGATGCGGTCCATCTCGGGGCTGCGGTAGTCGGTCGCGTTGGTGTAGACCACGCCCTTCTGGATCGATTTCGACCAGTAGAGGCGCTGCAGGCCCTGCGTCGGATCGGCGAAGGCGCCGTAATAAAGGCTGGTCGTGTCGAAGTCGTAGTCGGTGTAGACGCGGCGGAAGAAGCTGGGCAGATCCTGGCTGCGGAGTTCGACCTCGATGCCAACCCGCGCCAGCTGTTGCTTGATGAATTCGCCCGTGCGCTGGTAATCGCTGCCGAGCGGAATGAAGTCATGCGTCATCTTGAAGCGCACGCCGCCGGCGCCCGGCTTCAGGCCGGCCTCGTCGAGCAGGTTCTTCGCCTTCTCGGGGTCGAACCCGTACGCTGGAATGTCGGTGGAATGAAAGGTCGTGACCGACGAGGGTATCGGGCTTTCCGCCGGCTTGCCGAAGCCCATCCAGACGATCTGCGTGAACCGCTTGCGGTCGATGGCATGTGCGATTGCCCGGCGCACGCGAACGTCGTTCAATGGTGGCTTCCGGAGATTCACCTCCATCAGCATGAATGGCGACATGTAGGCATAGCCGCGCGTCTCGATCGCCAGCTTCGGATTCTGGGCGATACGCACCATATCGGTGAGCGGCACCGGGCTCAGCGCGCCGATCTGCAACTCTCCCGATTCCAGCCCCGCCGCGCGGGCCGATGCGTCGTTGATGATGCGGAACACGATGCGCTGCAGCGCGGGTTTGCCGGGACGCCAGTAGTCGGGATTGCGCTCCAGCACTATGTGGCTTCCCTTCTGCCATTCCTTGAAGACGAACGGGCCGGTGCCCACCGGCTTGCTGATGAACGGATTCGCCGCGATATCCGTGCCCTGGTAGAGGTGCTTGGGAATCATGGGCGATTCGTAGCCCGATGCCAGCGCCGTGAGCATCGGCGGCGCGGGTTGGCTGAGCTTGATCACGGCCGTGAGCGGGTCGGGGGTCTGTACCTCGACGACCTTGGCGAACGATGAACGTCCGCGCGGATGCAGCTTCTTCAGCGCTTCCATCACCGTGAACTGCACGTCGGCCGACGTGAACGGATGGCCGTCGTGCCACTTCACGTTAGGTCGCAGCTTGAAGGTGTAGGTCAGGCCGTCGGGGCTGATGGTCCAGCTCTGAGCGAGTTGTGGCTGCGGCTTCAGGTCGGTGTCGAGGTACAGCAGCGGCTCCATGATCTTGGACGACACCAGTCCCATCTGCAGCGTCGTGTTGATGGCGGTCATGATGAAAGGCGGCTCCGGCGAAAGCGCGAAGCTCAATACGTCGCCCGAGGCCGGTGCAGCCTGTGCGGATGCAGTCCCGGCGCCCAACGCAAAAGCTGCCGAGAGCGCAACGACTGCGAGTTTTCGAAGCGGAATGAGATTCAGGATCACGTGGAATTCCTCGAGTCAGAAAAATATTTGCCTGCTCCGGTTCAGCTCGCACGGAATTTGCAAGCAGCCCTTCGCTTCAATAGCTGGAGGGCGGCAAAACCGACGAAACAGAAACAGCGTCGAGGCGAGTATTCAAAAAACGCGCCACCCGGTCTTTCAAATTTCAAGCGTTCGTTTACAAGATCCGAGGGAGCACGACATGCATGGCGAGTTCAGCGGCAAGCAGACGCACGGGATCGGCCAATGGGCCGGCAATCAAGTGCTTGCGCAGAGCGGAGGAAGAGGCTGGCGAAACGTGTACGCCGCGCTTGCGACCGTCAACAGCTGGTCGGGCACGCTCGATCCCGTCAAAAATTACTGCGTGGCTTTTTGCCTGAATCGGCCTGCACGGCTGCACCGGGTCGTCGTCGGCGAGGGTGAAACCGGAACCGCCGTCGTGACGCCGAGACAGTTCCTGGTCATTCCCGCGCATCAGGCCTCCGAATGGGATCGGCACGGCGCCTCGGAAATGCTGATGCTGTATTTGCGGCACGACATGGTCGAGGGCGTCAGCAACGAAATCTTCGATCGGGAAGGAGTCCAGATCGAACCGCGCCTCGGTGCAACCGACCCGTTGCTCGAACAGCTGGCACTTGCGATTCTGCAGACGCTGCGCCAACCGGAACCGATGGCAACCGCTCTCTATGTCGACGGTCTTGCTCTCGCGATCGCGGCGCAGCTGGTGCGCGCGCACTCACGCCATGCAGTAGTCCAGCCACGGAACGATCGCATCGCGTCCCGAGGCGCCAAGGGTTTTTCGCGCTTGCGGGATTTCATCGAGGAATCGCTCGACCAGGATCTGTGCCTGGAAACGCTGGCTCGCGAAGCCGGCGTCAGCGTGTATGTACTGCCCCGCGCATTCCAGCAGCACTTCGGCGCCACACCGCACCAATACGTTTTGAGCCGCCGACTGCTCCGCGCCCGCGCACTGCTTTCGGACACCGATCTGCCCATTGCCGAGATCGCACTGGAAACGGGGTTCTCCAGCCAGAGCCATCTCGCCACCACCTTCAAACGGTGCATCGGGGTCACTCCGAACGGCTACCGCCATTCGCAGGAGCGCGGAATCTGGAATCACTGACCCTGCTCAGACCTTCGAGAAATCCGGCCGCCGCTTCTCCATGAACGCCGCGAACGCCTCGCGCGCAGCCGGCTCCTTCATCATCCGGCCGAAGCTCTGCATCTCCTCGTCGATGCGCTCCAGCACCGCCGGCAGATGCGATTTCTTCAGCAGCCGCTTGGTTTCGATCAGCGAACTCAGCGGCTTGGTCGTGAACTTGCGCGCCTGGAGTTGTGCGATGGCATTGGCCTCGGTCGGCGGTACCACGCGGTTCACCAGGCCGACTTCGAGTGCCGCTTCCGCCATAAACGGCTCGCCCAGCAGCAGCGCCTCGGCTGCGCGGTGATAGCCGAACATCTCCGGCACCAGCAGGCTCGAACCGGCTTCGGGACAGACGCCCAGATTGACGAACGGCATCGAGAACGCAGCGTTGTCGCCCGCATAGACCAGATCGCAATGGAACAGCAGCGTGGTGCCGATACCGACCGCCGGGCCGCAGACCGACGCGACGAGTGGTTTGGAAAAGGTCGCGATGCCGCGCAGGAAACGGAAGACCGGCGAATCGCCCGTCGATGGCGGCGCATTCAGGAAATCGCCGATGTCGTTGCCGGCGCTGAACACCGTCGGGTCGCCCTGTATCAGCACTGCACGCACCGAAGCGTCCTGCTCGGCCAGCGCCAATGCATCGGAAAGTGCCGCATACATCGCGCCGGTGAGCGAATTCTTGCGCGCGAGGCGGTTGAAGGTCAGGGTCATCACACCGGCTTCGGTGTGAACGAGGATGTCGCTCATGGCTGTCTCATTCCTTGAAATACGCAATCTGGTTGCTGGTCGCGAGCAGCATACCGGCCTCGCTCCAGAGCTGGACTGCCTGGTCGAAGAAGCCGTTCCTGAACTGCTGGCCGGTCGCGCGACCAAGCAGATGGCCGGTGCCGACCTCCGCAAGTTGCGCGGCCTCGGCATGGAAATACGTCGTCATCGACACCGTGCCGGCCGGCACGCGCTTGGCGCGGCGCAGCCAGACGCGCGGATAGAACATGTCGCTCATCGCCATCAGCGACGCGAAATCGAGCGGTCGCGGCGAGGTGTCGCGCAGCCACAGCACGCTTTCGCTGTGGTCGCCGCCGCCGTCCCACTGCGACGGAATGAGTCCGCTCACGCCGCGCAGCTGGTACTGGCCGAGCCATGCCATCGCACCTTCCCCGAGCTGCATCTGCGGGACATCGGCCGGCTTTGGCACGGCGGGCATCGGCATGTCGCTGGTACCCCAGGTTTCTCGGCGCGCAGCCGTCACGACGGTCGCCGTGGTCGTGGTCTGCGGCGCCCCGCCAATGCCGGCCTGCGTTTGCTGGATCGTCCAGTGCTGCGTCGAGCGGTTGGTACGCACCGCCGTGGCCTGGATGTCGAAGGCGCCCGCCTCGACGGCGGCCGCGAAGTTGACGGTCATGGCGATCGGCGAACCCAGCAGGTCGGGATGCGACAGCACGGAATTCAGCATCACCGCCGCCGTCATGCCGCCGAACGGGCCGATCATGTTCCAGTAGTCCGGACTTGTCGTGCCGGTGAAATGACCGGCCTTGATGTCGCTGTGATGCAGCGCAAGCGCCTTGTCGAATACGTGCTGCTGCTGCGTTGCCATAGCGTCTAGACCCTTTCGAAGATCCCCGCTGCGCCTTGCCCCATGCCGACGCACATCGTGACCATGCCGTAGCGCAGATTCTTGCGCCGCAGCGCATGAACCACTGTCGCCGAACGGATAGCACCCGTCGCGCCCAACGGATGGCCGAGCGCAATGGCGCCGCCCATCGGATTGACCTTCGACGGATCGAGCCCGAGCGTGCGGATGACGGCCAGCGACTGCGCCGCGAACGCCTCGTTCAGTTCGAACCAGTCGATGTCCTCGTGCCGCAGGCCTGCGTAACGCAGCGCCGCGGGCACCGCCTCGATCGGGCCGATGCCCATGATCTCCGGCGGCACGCCCTTGCTCGCGAAACTGACGAAGCGCGAGAGCGGTGTCAGGTCGTACTGCTTGCAGGCCTTCTCGCTCGCGAGAATCAGCGCACCGGCGCCGTCGGACGTCTGCGAACTGTTGCCCGCCGTGACGGTGCCGCGTGCGGCAAACACGGTGCGCAATTTGGCCAAACCTTCGATGCTGGTGTCGGGGCGCGGGCCTTCGTCGAGGTTGACGATGCGGCTCCTGGCGATCGACTTGCCGGTTTCGAGGTCCGGCGTGCGGTCGGTAACCTCGACTGCAAAGATCTCGTCGGCGAACTCGCCCGCCGCCTGCGCAGCCAGCGCCTTCTGATGCGATGCCAGCGCGAACGCGTCCTGCGCATCGCGCGACACCTTCCACTGCTGCGCGACCTTCTCGGCCGTGAGCCCCATGCCGTACGCGATGCCGACATCGCCGTCACGCTCGAAGATGGACGGCGACAGCGACGGCGCATTGCCCATCATCGGCACCATGCTCATGCTCTCGACACCGGCCGCGATCATCACGTCGGCCTCGCCGACGCGGATGCGGTCAGCCGCCATCTGCACCGCCGAGAGGCCCGAAGCGCAGAAGCGGTTGACGGTGATGCCGCCGATGCTGGTCGGCAACCCCGCGAGTACCGCGCCGATGCGCGCGATGTTCAGGCCCTGCTGAGATTCGGGAATCGCGCAGCCGCAGATGATGTCTTCGATGGCCTTCGGGTCGAGGCCGGGGACTGCGGCAAGTGCGGCCTTGAGGGTGGCGGCGAGAAGATCGTCGGGCCGGTAATTGCGGAAGAAGCCGCGGTGCGACTTGCCGATGGGCGTGCGCGTGGCGGAGACGATGTAGGCGTCCTGGGTCTGTTTCATGTGAACGATTTCTCCGGTATGACTCCTTCCCCTCCCGGGGGAAGGCAGGGATGGGGGCCGACGGCCGTCATTTCATCAAGTCGATTCAATACCGCCTGCAGCACCCCTTCCAAATTGATGAACGGCTCGTTCGATGCGAACCTCGACACGCCAAAACCCTGTGCGTGAAAGAAGGCATACCGCTTCGCGTCGTACTCGACCTGCTGCTGGTGCTGCGAGCCATCCGGTTCGACGATCAGTTTCGGGGCGAGGCAGGCGAAGTCGGCGATGTAGTTTCCGAGTGGATGCTGGCGGCGGAACTTGTAGCCGAGCTGTTCACCACGCAAGCCAGTCCAGAGTTTTCGCTCGGAATCGGTCATGTCTCGGCGATGCAGCCGGGCGTTGGTGCGGGCGATGGATGTGGTCTGGTTTTTCATAGGCTGTCGGCCCCCATCCCTGCCTTCCCCCGGGAGGGGAAGGAGAAATACGGGATCAATTGCGCACCGGCTTGCCAGTACTCAGCATCCCCATGATCCGATCCTGCGTCTTCGCATGAACGATCAGCGAGCAGAACGCCTTGCGCTCCAGCGCCATCAGATATTCCTCCGTCACCAGCGAGCCGGCGTCGATATCACCACCCGTTACCACTTCGGCGATCAGGCTGGCGATATGAAAGTCGTGCGCGCTGATGAAACCGCCGTCGCGCATGTTCACCAGCTGACCCTTGATCGTCGCCGCGCCGCTTCGGCCAGCCACGCGGAAGCTCCGGCGCAGCGGGGCGCGATAGCCTGCGTCGGCCATCGACTTCGCCTGCTGAAGCGCGACGTAAAGCAGTTCGTCCTTGTTCGGCACGATCACGTCGCTGTCCAGCAGGTAGCCGAGCTTCTTCGAATCCAGCGCGCCCGTACCGACCTTGGCCATCGCCGCGGCGGTAAAGCCTTCAGTGAGAAAAGGCAGCAGGTCGCTGCCCGTCGACAGCGCCGCGTTCTCCGCCGCGCGACGCGCGATGTAGGTCAGCCCACCCGCACCCGGCACCAGTCCGACGCCGACTTCGACCAGCCCGATATAGCTCTCCATCGCAGCCACGCGCTTCGCCGAATACACGGCCAGCTCGCAGCCGCCGCCGAGTGCCAGGCCGCGGATCGCCGACACCACCGGCACTCCGGCATAGCGAATCTTCAGCATCACGTTCTGCAGCTCTTCTTCCGCGCCCTCGACCGCGCCGATGCCCGCGACCACGAAGGCCGGCAGCATCGCCTGAAGATCGGCGCCGACCGAGAACATCTCATCGGGCGACCAGATGACGAGGCCCTTGTATTCCGCCTCCGCCAGGTCGACCGCAGCGCCCAGCGCCTCGGCCACGTCGGGGCTGATGGCGTGCATCTTCGAATGGATGCTGGCGATCAGTATCTCGCCGTCGAGCGTCCAGGTGCGCACGTCGCCCTCATCGCTGATCGTGGTGCCGGAATCGGTGGCTGATAACGCGTTCGCGCCCAGCACGCTCTCGGGAAACAGCTGCCGCGCATGCACCGGCAACCGCCGCTGCGGCACGAAGCGGCTGGCCGACGCGCTCCACGAACCTTCCGGCGTGTGCACGCCGCCAGCCTCTGCCACCGGCCCTTCGAACACCCACTTCGGCAACGGCGCCGTGCTCAACGCCTCGCCCGCGTCGATGTCCGCCTGCACCCATCGCGCGACCTGCAGCCAGCCCGCTTCCTGCCAGAGCTCGAACGGCCCCTGCTTCATGCCGAAGCCCCAGCGCATCGCGAAGTCGACATCGCGCGCGCTCTCGGCGATGGTCGCGAGATGCACTGCTGCGTAATGAAAGCTGTCGCGCAGGATCGCCCAAAGGAACCGACCTTGCGGCCCTTCTGAGTTGCGCAGCAGGCGCAACCGCTCGCCGGCCGGCTTCTTCAGCATGCGTGCGTAAACGTCGTCGGACTTCTCGCCGCCGGGCACGTAATCGCCCTGCCCGCCGTTGGCCGCCATGTCGAAACGCAGGATGTCGCGTCCGACCTTTTTGTAGAAACCGGCCTTCGTTTTCTGGCCCAGGAATCCGCGCTGCAACAAGGTCGCCAGCACCGGCGGTGTCGCGAAATTGCCGTAGAACGGATCGCTGTCGGCATCGAGGTTGTCCTGCAGCGTCTTCACGACATGCGCCATCGTGTCGAGCCCGACAACGTCGGCGGTGCGGAAGGTGCCCGAGCTCGCGCGGCCGAGCTTCTTGCCGGTCAGGTCATCGACCACGTCCGGCGTCAGGCCGTACTTCTCCGCTTCCTTCAACGTCGCCAGCATGCCGGCGATGCCGACGCGGTTGGCGATGAAATTGGGCGTGTCGTGCGCGCGCACCACGCCTTTGCCGAGCGTGCTGGTGACGAAGGTTTCGAGCTGGTCGAGCACCTGCGCTTCGGTGGTCGGCGTGTCGATCAGCTCGACCAAAAACATGTAGCGCGGCGGGTTGAAGAAGTGGATGCCGCAGAAGCGCGGCTTCAGTGCTTCGGGCAGCGCCTCGCTCAGCTTCGTGATCGACAGGCCGGAGGTGTTGGAAGCAAGGATCGCGTGCTTCGCGACGTGCGGCGCGATCTTCTTGTAGAGGTCGAGCTTCCAGTCCATGCGCTCGGCGATGGCCTCGATCACGAGATCGCATTCGCCGAGCTTTACCAGGTCGTCCTCGTAGTTCGCGACTTCGATCAGCGCGGCATCGGCCACGTCGCCGAGCGGTGCGGGCTTCTGCTTCTTGAGCGCCTCGATGGCGCGCACGACGATGCCGTTTTTCGGGCCGTCCTTCGCTGCCAGATCGAACAGCACGACCGGCACGCGCACGTTGACGAGATGCGCGGCGATCTGCGCTCCCATCACGCCGGCGCCGAGCACGGCGACTTTCTTTACGTTGAATCGGTTGGTGGTCATGGATTGCTCGCGGTCATTCCTTGCGTGTCCAGGTCTGCGTACGCCAGAACGGGCCGATGTACCCGCGCACGTCCAGCTTCTGCCCGCCGTCCACCGGCGTGAAGCTTGCGCGGTATTCCTTGCCGTTCTCCGGGTCGAGGATCTTTCCGCCTTCCCACACGTCCTTGCCGTCGGCTTTCTTGCCGCCGCGGATGATTTCCAGCCCGGTGATCGGCTTGCCCTTGCGGTCGTCGGTGCAGGCTTCGCAGGTGCTGTCGGGCTTGCTGTCCTTGCCGAGTGTTTTCTCGATGCGTCCGGCCAGCGCGCCACCCGATTCGGCAATGCGGATTTCCGCCTTGACCTCGCCGGTCTTGTCGTCGACGTTGCGCCAGATGCCGACCGGGCTGACCTGCGCCAGCGCGGATGCGCCGCACAGAACCAGCGCCGAGGCGAAAGCGATGCGGTGCGCGTTCATGCCAGCGCCGCTTCCGTGTCCATCAGCGAACGGCTGCCGGCGCGCGCGGTACGCATCAGCGTGGCCGTCTCGGGGAACAGCTTCGCGAAGTAGAAGCGCGCGGTCTGCAGCTTGCCGACGTAGAAAGCATCGTCGTTGCCCGAGGCAATCTCGCGCAGCGCGACCTGCGCCATGCGCGCGAACATGTAGCCGAACACGAAGTGCCCAGCCACCCGCAGATAGTCGACCGCCGCAGCGCCGACTTCGTCCGGATTCTGCGAACCCTTGAAGCCGATCTCGGTCGTGAACTTGACCAGTTGGTCGCCGAGCATCGCGATCGGGTTGATGAACTCGGCCATCTTCTCGTTCACGCCCTCTTCCTCCACCAGCCGGCCCACCAGCTTGCCGAATTTCTTCAGCGTCGCCCCGTTGTTCCCCAACACCTTGCGGCCCAGCAGGTCGAGCGACTGGATCGTGTTGGTGCCCTCGTAGATCATGTTGATGCGGTTGTCGCGCACGAACTGTTCCATGCCCCACTCCTTGATGAAGCCGTGGCCGCCGAAGACCTGCATGCAGGCGTTGGTCGCGATGTGGCCGTTGTCGGTGATGAAGGCCTTCACGATCGGCGTCAGCAGCGCGACGAGTTCGCCGCTGTCCTTGCGCACTTTCTCGTCCGGATGGTGATGTTCCTTGTCGAGCAGCAGCGTGCAGAAGATCTGCAGCGCGCGGCCGCCTTCGGCATAGGCCTTGGCGGTGAGCAGCATCTTGCGCACGTCGGGGTGGACGATGATCGGATCGGCATCCTTGTCCTTTGCCTTCACTCCCGAGAGCGAGCGCATCTGCGTGCGGTCCTTCGCGTAGGCCAGCGCATTCTGATAGGCCACTTCGGTCAGCCCGAGCGACTGGTTGCCCACGCCCAGGCGCGCCGCATTCATCATCACGAACATCGCGGCCAGGCCCTTGTTCGGCGCGCCGACCAAGCTGCCGACGGCGCCGTCCATCACGATCTGCGCGGTCGCGTTGCCGTGGATGCCCATCTTGTGTTCAAGGCCGCCGCAGTAGATCGCGTTGCGCTCGCCGAGCGATCCGTCGGCGTCCACATTGAACTTCGGCACCGCGAACAGGCTGATGCCTTTACTGCCTTTGGGCGCGTCCGGCAGGCGGGCCAGCACCAGATGAATGATGTTGGCCGCCATGTCGTGCTCGCCGGCACTGATGAAGATCTTGTTGCCGGTGAGCCGGTAGCTGCCGTCGACCTGCGGCTCCGCCTTGCTGCGCAACAGGCCGAGGTCGGTGCCGCAATGCGCTTCGGTCAGGCACATGGTGCCGGTCCATTCGCCGGTGACGATCTTCGGCAGGTACATTGCCTTCTGCGCATCGGTGCCGTGCGCGACCAGCGCCTCGTAGGCGCCGTGCGAGAGGCCGGGATACATCGTCCAGGCCTGGTTGGCACTGTTGAGCATTTCGTAGAGGCACTGGTTCAGCACGAAAGGCAGGCCTTGCCCGCCGTACTGCGGATCGCAGGACAGCGCCGCCCAGCCACCTTCGACGAACCTGGCGTACGCGTCCCTGAAGCCGGTCGGCGTCTTC
Organism: Variovorax glucosi; assembly: GCF_051216695.1. Taxonomy (NCBI): domain Bacteria; kingdom Pseudomonadati; phylum Pseudomonadota; class Betaproteobacteria; order Burkholderiales; family Comamonadaceae; genus Variovorax; species Variovorax glucosi. Next base: position 264,086 of record NZ_JBPJZE010000004.1, on the reverse strand, counting down.
ACTTCGTGCGTGGTCTTGTCGAGCACGCAGCCCTCTTCGTCGCCACCGATGTTGAGCGGAAAGGCCACTTCGGCCGCGAACTTGCCGGCCTCCTCGATGACGGCATTGATGGTGTCGACGTCGACTTCGGCATGGGCCGGCATGGCCTTGAACTCGTCGGTGACGTTGAAGACTTCGTGCAGGACGAACTGCATGTCGCGCAGCGGCGGCGTGTAGAGAGGCATCGAAAAGCTCCGTGGGGACAGGTAAGAGGAAAAGGAAAACTCAACCGGCCGCGCCGTTGCGCGCCAGGATGTTGTCGAAGCCGGCACTGGCGCGAGCCAGCGATCCCGGCGTGCGAAGGAAGCGCGCTTCGTAATGCAGTGCCAGGATCAGCGCGTGGATCTCGAAGGCGATCTGCTCTTCGTCGGCGTCCGGACGAAGGTGACCTTCATGGATGGCCAGCACCACGGCGCGCTTCATGGCGGCCAGCCAGGTGTTGACAGACTCGGCCAGCGCGTCGCGCACCGGGCCGGCGCGGTCGTCGAATTCCACCGCGCCGCTGATGTAGATGCAGCCGGAATCGAGCTCGGTCGAGGTGCGCTGCATCCAGTTGGCGAACATGGCCCGCAACCGCGGCAGGCCGCGCGGCGCTTCGAGCGCGGGGTAGAAAACCTCCTGCTCGAAGCGGTGGTGGTACTCGCGCACCACCGAAATCTGCAGCTCCTCGCGCGAGCCGAAGTGGGCGAACACGCCCGACTTGCTCATCTGCGTGACCTCCGCAATGGCGCCTATCGAAAGGCCTTCCAGCCCGATCTGCGCAGCCAGCCCGAGCGCGGCATCGATGATCGCGAGTTTGGTCTGCTGGCCTTTTTGCAGGGCGCGGGATAGCTTCGGCGGATTGATGGAATGAACAGCAGTAGCGGCAGTTGGCATGTCGGAACCTGCAGAAAATCGAAAGCTCTAGGAAAAAAGAACGACCGTTCTATTTTGCAAGATTTGTATTGAAAGTTGCAAGCAGAAAAACGCACACAACAACATCCGGCGTTTAGGACCGGTCCGATCCGATGTGCCGGTGCCCTGTCTTCAAATCTCGATCTTTGATTTGAAGAAAGCCCGCCATGACCTTCGCCCCTGCTTCACGCGTCCATCGGACCAGTGCCATGACTGTCGATGCACAGGGGCAAGGGGCCGCAAGGGAGGTGCGCAAGGCAGCACCGTTCGCACGCAGTAAATCGAGCGGAATCGACGACGCTCTTTCGAGAGCCTCTCAGTCGTCACTGCTCGCTTCTCTGAAAAAGATCGGGCTGCCGGACCATTTCTCGCCCCGACAACAGCAAGCGGTGGCCAGACTGCTGGACAAATATCATCCGCACACGCTGACCCAATCGCCCTTGGTGGGCATCAACGGCAAGGCGTTGAACTTGCAGCTTGCATCGGTTCCGCTGACCGACCCTCAGGGGACGACGCTACCGTCAGGCACTCCCCTCAACCGTGGGCTGATCCGCATGCTCACGCATTTTCCGGAGCACCGACGGTGGGAAGACTCGAACCTCGGCGTCCGGACAATTCGGCCCGGCGAGGCCGAAGCTGCGCTCGTCGGACAGGAAGGCGTATTCGCCAAGAGGAATATCCCCGCAAACACGCCTGTCAGCATCTTCGGAGGGATGTTTCTCGATCGACCGGAAGATATCGCCCTCGACGCACAGGTCCGCAGCATGGCCGGCCTGCAGCCCAACAAGTACCAGGACTCCGACGTCTCGGCGAATGGCAATGTGATGAATGCCATGGGCATCGCGATGAAGTGCAACAGCAACGAGCACGCTCACAACCTGATGCCGGCCTATCTGCACGTGATCGCACCGTCGGGAGAAAAGCTGCAACTCATGGCCCTGTACTCCACGAAGCCCATAAAGGCAGGCGAAGAACTGTCCATGAGCTATCACGAGCAACTGAGGCTCGACAACCAGCTATGACCGCTGGCTATCGAGTCGTGCCACCGTTGCCGAACGGCGTTCAGAGCTTGAACGGCACCACTTCCTGCCGCTGCTCGCCGAGCCCGTCGATGCCCAGCGTCATCACGTCGCCCTTCTTCAGATAGAGCGGCGGCTTCATGCCCATGCCGACGCCGGGCGGCGTGCCGGTGGTGATGACATCGCCGGGCATCAGCGTCATGAAGGTGCTCAGGTAGCTGATGATCTTGGCGATGCCGAAGATCATCGTCCTGGTGCTGCCGGTCTGCACGCGCTTGCCGTTCAGGTCGAGCCACATTCCGAGCTTCTGCGGATTGGGCACTTCGTCGCGCGTGACCAGCCAGGGGCCGATCGGCCCGAAGGTGTCGCAACCCTTGCCCTTGTCCCAGGTGCCGCCGCGCTCGATCTGGTATTCGCGCTCGCTGACGTCGTTGATGGTGCAGTAGCCGGCGACGTAGTTCAGTGCCTCCTTCTGCGACACATAGCGCGCACGGGTGCCGATGACCACGCCGAGCTCGACTTCCCAATCGGTCTTGACCGAACCCTTGGGCAGCATCACCGGATCGTTCGGACCCTGGATGCAGCTGGTTGCCTTCATGAACAGGATCGGTTCCTTCGGTATCGGCAGGTTCGATTCGGCCGCGTGGTCGGCGTAGTTCAGGCCGATGGCGATGAACTTGCCGACATTGGCGACCGGGCTGCCGAAACGCGGTTTGCCCCGCACCAGCGGCAACTTGTCGGTCTTCTGTTTCTGCAGCTTGGCGATGGCGGCATCGCCGAGCTGCTCTGGGCCGATGTCCTTCACCACGGCGCTCAGGTCGCGCAGCTGGCCGTTGTCGTCGATGAGCCCTGGCTTCTCCTTGCCGGGGTTGCCGTAGCGAACGAGTTTCATCCGTTGTTCCTTGTGTGAAAAGACCGGTTATATCGTGATGCCGCCATCGACCGAGTAAGCCTGACCGGTGACGAACGCCGCATCCTCGCTCGCGAGGAACACCACCAGCGGCGCGATTTCATGCGCCTGGGCGAGCCGGCCGAGCGGCTGGCGCGCGATGAAAGCCTTGCGCGCCTCGACCGGATCGGCGTTGGCGTTGATACGGTCGGCGAGCGACGGCGTGTCGACCGTACCGGGACAGACGGCGTTGCAGCGCACCTTGTTCGACACGTAGTCGGCGGCCACGCTCTTGGTGAGCCCCAGCACCGCCGCCTTGGTCGTGCCGTAGACGAAGCGGTTCGGCAAACCCTTGATGCTCGAACACACGCTCGCCATGTTCACGATGCTGCCGCCGCCGGCTTCGATCATGCGCGGCAGCACGGCCTGCACGGTCCAGAACTGCGCCCGCACGTTCAGGTGGAACGCGAAGTCGAGATCCGCATCGGTGGCTTCGAGCGCGGTGCCGTTGTGCACGACGCCGGCGCAGTTGAACAACACGTCGACCGCCGGCATGCGTGAGACCAGCGCATGGATCGCCGCCTTGTCGAGCACGTCGAGCACGGCCGTCTGGATGCCCGGCGTGCCGGCATAGCTTTCGAGCAGCGAGGCATTGACGTCGGTTGCCCAGACCGTCGCGCCCTCGGCGGCCATCGCCAGCGCCGTGGCGCGGCCGATGCCTTGCCCGGCGGCGGTGATGAGGGCTGTTTTCCCTTGGAGTCTCATGCGTGATCCTGGTGGTGTGCGGTCGTTGAGGGTTTCGCCCGATTCTGAATTGGCCTTACCAGTTGTCCAATTCAGGACAACCCTTAATTTCCCAGAAGTGTCTCTCGAACCCCAGCGTCTCTACCGCCAGATCGCCGACCGGCTCCGTACCCTGATCGGCAATGGCGAATTCACGGCCGGCGCGCGTCTGCCGGCGGAACGCGATCTGGCGCGGGAGTTCGGCGTGAGCCGGCCCTCCGTGCGCGAGGCGCTGATCGCACTCGAGGTCGAAGGCTGGGTCGAAGTGCGCACCGGCTCCGGCGTCTACGTGCAGGACCGCGCGCAACGCACCGCCGAACGGCTGCCCGGCACCGAGTGGGGACCGCTGGAACTGATCCGCGCCCGCCGCGTGGTCGAGGGCGAAACCGCCGCGCTCGCCGCAGTGCAGGCGCGCCGGAAAGACCTCGACGCGATGACGCGCGCGATGACGCAGATGCAGGACGCCAGCGACCGCCTGGTCGCACCGCTCGAAGGCGACCGTGCTTTCCACATCGCCATCGTCGGCGCCTGTGCCAACGCGGTCCTGGCCGAGACCGTCGAAGCTTTCTGGGATTCGCGCAAGGGGCCGATCTTCACGCGGCTGGGCGGGTACTTCGAAACCCCGCCGTCGTGGCGCGCCGCCATTGCCGAACACACCACGGTCGTCGATGCGATAGCAGCCGGCGATGCGCAGGCCGCCCGCGCGGCCATGCACACGCACATGGACAAGTCGCATCAGCGTTTCAGCGCCAGCTGGCGACGCCTCAAAAGAAAGAGCCCCACATGAATTCCGTCGCACCTTTCATCCGCCTCCATCCGTCCGACGACGTGGTCATCGCACGCGCGCAACTCGTCAGCGGCACGCCGATCGAGAGCATCGTCAGCCGCGGGCTGATCCCGCCCGGCCACAAGGTCGCGATGCGCCACATCGCCGCGGGCGAGCCGGTGCGCCGATACGACCAGATCATCGGTTTCGCCAGCCAGCCGATCGCGCCCGGCGAACACGTGCACACGCACAACCTCGACATGGGCGCCGATAAAGGCGATTTCGAGCGCGACTACGCCTACGGTGCCGACGTGAAGCCGCCGCCGACCCCGCGCGAAGCGACCTTCCTGGGCATCCGCCGCGCGGATGGCCGCGTCGCGACCCGCAACTACATCGGCGTGCTGACCAGCGTGAACTGCTCGGCCACGGCAGCACGCGCCATCGCCGATCACTTCTCGCGCCGCATGAACCCGGCCGCGCTGGCCGACTTCCCGAACGTCGACGGCGTGGTCGCGCTCACCCACGGCACCGGCTGCGGCATGGACGGCGACGGCGCGGGCATGCAGATCCTGGCGCGCACGCTCACCGGCTACGCGACGCATGCGAACTTCGCGGCGGTGCTTGTCGTCGGGCTCGGCTGCGAGGTCAACCAGATCAACACCTGGCTCACGGCCGGCCACCTGACCGAAGGCGACAGCTTCCGCACCTTCAACATCCAGGACACCGGCGGCACCCGCAAGACGGTCGACAAGGGCGTTGCGCTGATCCGCGAGATGCTGCCGCGCGCGAACGCTGTGGTGCGCGAGCCGTGCAGCGCATCGCACATCACGGTCGGGCTGCAGTGCGGCGGCTCGGACGGGTATTCGGGCATCAGCGCGAATCCGGCGCTGGGCGCTGCGGTCGACCTGCTGGTCGCACACGGCGGAACGGCCATCCTCAGCGAGACGCCGGAGGTGTACGGCGCAGAGCATCTGCTGACGCGGCGTGCCGTGCGGCGCGAGGTCGGCGAGAAGCTGGTGGAACGCATCAGGTGGTGGGAGCACTACACCGAGATCAACGACGGCGAGATGAACAACAACCCTTCTCCCGGCAACAAGGCCGGCGGGCTGACGACCATTCTGGAGAAATCGCTCGGCGCCGTCGCAAAAGGCGGCACCAGCAATCTCGAAGCGGTCTACGAATACGCAGAGCCGGTCACGGCGCACGGCTTCGTCTACATGGACACGCCCGGCTACGACCCGGTCAGTGCCACCGGCCAGGTCGCGGGCGGCGCGAACATCATCTGCTTCACCACCGGGCGCGGCTCGGCGTACGGCTGTGCGCCCTCGCCTTCGCTCAAGCTGGCGACCAACTCGGCGCTATGGAAGCGGCAGGAGGAAGACATGGACATCAACTGCGGCGAGATCGTCGACGGCACCGTGTCGATCCAGGCGATGGGCCAGCGGATCTTCGAGACGATTCTTGCGACGGCATCGGGTGTGCAAAGCAAGAGCGAAGAGCATGGCTACGGCCAGAACGAATTCGTGCCCTGGCAAGTCGGCGCGGTCATGTGACCGATACAAATCAAAGGAAGCAACTCACTCATGTCCCAGACCCTTCAAGTCTCATTCCTCCGCCAGCAAGTCGCAGCCATCCTCATCGCCGCCGGCAGCTCACCCGCCGAAGCCGCGCAGGTCGCCGACAACCTCGTCCTGGCGAACCTCAGCGGGCACGACTCGCACGGCGTCGGCATGGTGCCGCGCTATGTCGACGCCATCGCCGAGGGCGGCCTGAAGCCGAATGCGTCGGTCAAGACGAACCTCGACATAGGCACCATGCTGGCGCTCGACGGCCAGGGCGGCTACGGCCAGATCGTCGGCGTGCAGGCGATGGAACTTGGCATCGCGCGTGCCAAGCAGCACGGCAGTTGCATCCTGTCGCTGGCGCATGCGCACCATCTCGGGCGCATCGGCCACTTCGCCGAGATGGCGACCGCACAGGGACTGGTGGCGATGCATTTCGTCAACGTGCTGTCGCGTCCGGTCGTGGCGCCGTGGGGCGGCGGCGACGGGCGATTCGGCACCAATCCGTGTTGCATCGGCGTGCCGCTGGCCGGCGCGGAGCCCTTCATCCTCGACTTCGCCACGAGCCGCGTCGCGCAGGGAAAGATGCGCGTCGCCTACAACAAGGGCGAGCGCATTCCGCCCGGCTACCTGATCGACGAACAAGGCAAGCCGACCGACGACCCCGGTGTGGTCGTCGTGCCGCAACCGAACGGCCTGTTCGGCGCGCTGATGACCTTCGGCGAGCACAAGGGCTACGGCATGGCAATCGCGTGCGAACTGCTCGGCGGCGCGCTGACCGGCGGCGGCACATGGCATCGACAGGCGGACACCGCCCGATCGGTCTTCAACGGCATGCTGACGGTGCTGATCGACCCGGAAAGGCTCGGTGCACAGGCCGGTTTCGCGCAGGAAGCGAACGCCTTCGTCGAATGGCTGCGCCAGAGCCCCGCCGGCGAAGGTTTCGACCATGTGCAGATCGCCGGCGAGCCCGAACGCGCCGCGCGCAAGGCTCGCGAAACCGAAGGCATCTGGCTCGACGACGCGACCTGGGGCGAGATCGTCGCTGCGGGTGCGAAGGTCGGCGTGAGCGTCTAGAACATCATCGCCAGGCTGGGTTCCAGGTGCTCCGACGGCAGATGCCTGAAGCCGGAGCGCACGAAGCGCTGGAGCCTGCCGGCGACGAAGGCCGTCAGCACCGCGGCGCGCACCTGCGCATCGACGGTCGGCGTCGATGACGACTGGATGTCGACCACCACGGCACCGCGCAGTGCCTGGCGCAGCGTCGATTCGATGCGGTCGAAGAACTGATTCATGCGGCTCTGCAGCCGTTCGTTCTCGTAGACCAGCGCATCGCCGACCATCACGCGCGTCATGCCGGGATTCTTTTCGGCGAACTGGACCACCATCGTGACGATGCGCGAAGCCCGCTCCCGTGCGGACGACGACTCGCGCTCCAGGATCTGATTGATCAGCGTGAAGACGCTCTGCTCGATGAAGTCGATAAGCCCCTCGAACATCTGCGCCTTGCTCGCGAAATGCCGGTACAGCGCAGCCTCGCTAACGGCCAGTTGCGCAGCCAGTGCCGCCGTCGTCACACGTTCGGCGCCGGGTCGCTCCAGCATGGCTGCCAGCGTCTGAAGGATCTGCACCCGCCGCTCGCCGGGCTTGGGACGCTTGCGGACCACCGGCTCGATGGACTTGGCCGACCTGTCGGCTGTCTGGCTGCGTTCGATCTCTTCGTTGGGCATGACGACACGCGGAGACGCGCAAATGTAAAAATTTAATTCTCGCACGCCGCATTTGGCGGTCATCCGTGATCCGGCGTGGCCGAGAATGACGGTAAGTTCACATTTGTTCAACCATCCGAAAGCAACCGCACATGGGCAATCGCATTCTTGTCACGGGTGGCGCCGGTTTCATCGGCAGCCACACCTGCGTGGCGTTGGCAGAAGCCGGCTACGAACCGCTCATTCTCGACAACCTGGGCAACAGCGACGTGCGCGTGCTCGATCGCCTCGCGCGCATCAGCGCCACCGGCACCGCACCGCAGTTCATCGAAGGCGACGTGCGCGACCGCGCCCTGCTCGACCGCATCTTCAAGGAACACGAGATCGCCGGCGTGATCCACTTCGCCGGGCTCAAGGCGGTCGGCGACTCGGTCGCAGATCCGCTGACCTACTACGACAACAATGTGAACGGCACCTTCGTGCTGGCCGCCGCGATGCACGCAGCGGGTGTGAAGACGCTGATCTTTTCGTCGTCGGCCACGGTGTACGGCGAACCGGAAAGCTCGCCGATCCCCGAAAGCGCACCCTGCCGCCCGGCCAATCCGTACGGCCGCTCCAAACGGATGGTCGAAGAAGCGCTGGTCGACCTGCAACTCGCCCAGCCCGACTGGCGTATCGCGTTGCTACGCTACTTCAACCCGGTCGGCGCACACGAAAGCGGCCTGATCGGCGAGCATCCGCAAGGCAAGCCGAACAACCTCATGCCGTTCGTGAGCCAGGTCGCGGTCGGCATGCGCGACAAACTGTCGATCCACGGCGGCGACTATCCGACGCCGGACGGCACCGGCGTTCGCGACTATGTGCATGTGATGGACCTGGCCGAAGGCCATGTCGCGGCGCTGCGCAACGCGGAAAAATCCGCCGGTCTCGTGACGGTGAATCTGGGCACCGGCATCGGCGCATCGGTGCTCGACGTGGTCAAGTCCTTCGAGCGCGCCTGCGGCAAGCCGATCGCGCATGAAATTGGCCCGCGCCGCGCCGGAGACGTGCCCGCCTACTGGGGCGACCCGTCGCTCGCAGAAAGCCTGCTCGGCTGGCGCGCGAAGCGCAGCGTCGACCAGATGTGCGCCGACAGCTGGCGCTGGCAGCAGGGGAATCCGCGCGGTTACGAGCCGGTCTGATAGGAGAGGAGCGCGCTCAACGCGCCCGGATCATCGTCCCGTAGGCCTGCTCGGTCAAAATCTCCAGCAGCATCGCGTGCGGCACCCGCCCGTCGATGATGTGCACCGCGTTCACGCCGCTCTTGGCCGCATCCAGCGCGCCTTCGATCTTCGGCAGCATGCCGCCGGAAATCGTGCCGTCGGCGAACAGTTCGTCGATCTCGCGGGCGCTGAGGTCGGTCAGCAGATTGCCGGCCTTGTCGAGCACGCCGGGCGTGTTGGTCAGCAGCATCAGCTTCTCGGCCTTGAGCACCGTGGCCAGCTTGCCGGCGACGACGTCGGCGTTGATGTTGTAGCTCTCGTTCTCTTCGCCGAAGCCGATCGGGCTGATCACCGGGATGAAGGCATCGTCCTGCAACGCCTTCACCACGCTTGGATCGATCGAGACGATTTCGCCCACCTGGCCGACGTCGTGCAGCAGGCTCGGGTCGGCGCGGTCGGCCATCTTCAGTTTTTGCGCGCGGATCAGGCCGCCGTCGCGACCGGTCAGGCCGACGGCTTTGCCGCCCGCCTGGTTGATCAGGCCGACGATGTCCTGCTGCACTTCGCCGGCGAGCACCCATTCGACGACTTCCATCGTTTCGGCATCGGTCACGCGCATGCCCTGGATGAAGCTGCCCTTCTTGCCGAGCTTGTTGAGCGCCGCTTCGATCTGCGGACCGCCGCCATGCACGACGACAGGGTTCATGCCGACCAGCTTGAGCAACACCACGTCTTCGGCGAAATCGGCCTGCAGGGCCGGATCGGTCATGGCGTTGCCGCCGTACTTGATGACGATCGTCTTGCCGTGGAATTTGCGGATGTAGGGCAGCGCCTGGGCGAGGATCTCGGCCTTGTCGCGGGGAGGAATATTGAGCAGATGCTCGGGCACTGGCGAAGTCATGGACGCTCCGGTTCGGGGGATGCCAAATTGTGCCGCATGGCAGGGGTTACCCGAGCCGGAAACATGCGGTCGGGAAACACCTTCCGGCGAACGACGCCGAGCAGCAACACCAGGTCGACGCCGACGCGCAGCGTCCACGCGACAGCCGCGCCGGCCAGGCCGAACTGACCGAGCGCGAACCACAGCACCGGAAAATAGATCAGCGCCTCGACCACGTGAAGTTGCGCCGTCGTGCGCGCGAAGCCCGCGGCCTGCACGGCGGCGAACGGCACGAAGGCAATGCCGTTGAACAGCAGGCCCAGCGCGAAAATCGACACCACCGGCGCCGAGCGATCGGCGAAATCGACGCCCAGCCACAGCGACAGGCCCCAGTGCGCTCCGAGCGCGATCAACACACACAGCGGCAGCAGCGCAGCGGCCACCAGCGCGACGCAGTGCCGGTAGATGCGTCGTGCGGCCTCGATGTCGTTGGTCAGCAGGGATGCCAGCCGCGGGAACAGCGCGCCGGTGAGCGCACCCGGCAGGATAAGCAGGCGCGCCATTACTTCCGACGGCACCGTGTAATACGCGACGACGGCGGCGCCCAGCACCGCCGAGATCACGAAACGATCGGCCGTGACCATCAGCGGACTGATGATGTTCGACACCGTCATCCAGGCTCCGAACGACAGCAGCGCGACGATATCGGTGCGTTGCCATGCCACCCGGCCCAGGCCGCCACCCAGCCGGCGGCGCACCATGATCCAGTGCGCAACGCCGAAGACCAGCCGCGCCGCCATCAGGCTCGCCACCATCGGCACCAGCGACGGCCCGAGCCAGAAGACGCTCAGGGCAGGCAGGCCGAAGTTCGCCAGGCCGAGCACCATCCGCAGCAGGTTGACGTTGCGGAAGTCTTCGTAGGCTTCGAGCACGCCGCGCATGCCGGCAGTGATCGTCGTCACCGGCACGCCGACCGCGGCGATCAGCAGCGCATGGAAGACATCGGAGTGCAGCGCCTCCGAGACCTTGAGGCCCTTCACGGCCAGCGGCTCGGCAAAAACCACCAGCAGGACGCCGCCGATGGCGCCCATCAGCGCCGCCATCATCAGGCCGCTCTTGACCAGCGACGGCACTTCGGCTTCGCGTCCGGCCGCGAGCTTCTGGGCCACCTGTTGCGTCAACGCACGCCCCAGCCCGAAATCGAACAGGCTGAAATAGCCGATCAATGCCCAGACCAGCGTCAGGATTCCGAAGATCTCGACACCGGCTTCCCGGACAAGATAAGGAATGAGCGCGACGCCCGCGAGCAACGGCAGTCCCGCGCCGGCGAGATTCCACAGGACGTTGTGCCGAAGGGACATCGAGGCGCCGGCTTCAGTGCCGCAGCCAGCGCGGCACCTTGAAGCGCACGATCATCAGGTAAGCCACGACATAGGTCGTGACGAACAGCAGGCTGCACAGCATCAGCGCCATCGTGTTGCGCCAGAACAGCACGGCAGGCACCACCGACATCGCCGCGAACATCCAGAGATACGGCGAGGTACGGTTGTTGCGCCTGAGCAGCTGGCGCGCCTCGTCGTCGGTGAAGGCGACCCGCACGATGCGGCGGAAGATCAGCTGGTGGAAATGCAGCGCGTCGGCATGACCCGGCGACTGGCCGCGCGCCATCTTGCGGTAGATGGAAAACAGCGTCTCCCACACCGGATAGATCAGCAACAGCATCGGAAACCACGGCGAAACGGTCGGATGGCGCTGCACCAGCGTCACGCACGCCACCGCGATCACCATGCCCCAGACGTACGCACCGCCGTCGCCGGCGAAGATGCGACCGCTCGGGTAGTTCCACATCAGGAAGCCCATCGTCGCGCCGACCAGGCACAGCACCATCGCGGCAAGCTGCCGGTCGCCGACCTGCAGCGCCACGTGCGAGATCGCCAGGCAGACCAGCACCGCCACCGCGCCGGCCAGGCCGTTGTAGCCGTCGATGATGTTGAAGGCATGCGGCAGGCCGCCGATGGCCAGCACCGCCAGCAGCACCGCCATGAAAGGCAGCGCGCGCATGCCGGCATCGACGAAACCGAGCCCGGTGCGGTGCACGCCCAGTCCCAGCAGCCAGCACAGCAGCAGCGCCGAGCCGAGCGTCAGCCCGAGCCGGTAGCGCACGCTCACGCGCTGCGTCACGTCTTCGGCGATGCCGCCGAGCACCGACGGCGCCATGCACAGCAGCATCAGCGCCGACGCATGAGCCGGCCAGTTGGTGTTGAACGGATCGCCAGGCCAGCCCGCACCCAGCCAGGCCGCGCCGGTGCCCAGCAAGATGCCGGCGCCGCCCAGCCGCGGCACATGCCCCTTGTGAAAGCGCTGCGGCATGTCGGCCGCGTAGCGCCTCGCATGCCGACGCGCGCGACGCATGAACACCAGCACGGCGAACGCGGAGACGACAAAGCTGATGAGGAGCAGGGCAATCATGGAAAACCGGAGAGAGGGGTGCGGGAACCTAGAATTCCCGAGCGAAATTAGACCATGCCGAACCATTCACGCCCGTTGCCGTCGAGCCCTCCCGCGACCACATCCCAAAAGCCGATCACCGTTTCGATCGTCAGTCACGGCCAGCTCGCGCTGATCCGCCCGCTGCTCGAACAACTGGACCGCTGGAGCCATGCGGCGATCGACAAGGTCGTGCTGACGATCAACATCCCGGAAACAGATGCGATCGCCGATCTCGCGGGACTGCGTTTTCCGGTCGAGCGCATCGAGAACGCGCAAGCCAAGGGATTCGGCGCGAACAACAACCAGGCTTTCGGGCGCTGCACGACGCCGTGGTTTCTTGTACTGAACCCCGACATCCGGCTCGACAGCGACGTGCTCGCGCCGATGATGTCGCAAGCACTGCCGACGAGCGGCCTGCTGACGCCGCGCATCATGGAACCCGGCAAATCGGCGCCGGAACAGCACCGGGCGATAATCACGCCGGTTGAAATCCTGACCCGCAGAAGCCCGACTTACCTGCGCCCGACAACCCCCGCCTGGATCCCAGGTCTGTTCATGCTCTTTCGCACCGAGGCCTACGCCCGGATCCACGGCTTCGACGAACGCTTCTTCATGTACGGCGAGGATTTCGATATCTGCGCACGGCTTGGCTTGTCCGGATGGGGCTTGCAGGTTGCCGAAGATCTGCAGGCTCGGCATGAAGCGCAGCGGGCGAGTCATTCGAGCCGTAGGCATCTGTGGTGGCATGTGTCGAGTCTGTTGAAAGTGTGGACGTCGACGAGTTTCTGGCAGTACAGGAGCTTTCGTCGCGACTGAGCTGCGCTACAGATCTACCCCTCCAAATCCAAATACACCAACGCCTGCATGAGCCAAGTCCACTCCAATCTTCACAAAACCGCCTGGTCCGACTGGTGGGAAGGCACGCGCCGCACCGACATCTGGTGGACGCTGGCCTGGTTCGACATCGTCTTGCGCTATCGGCGCTCGATGCTGGGGCCGCTCTGGCTGACGTTGAGCATGGCCGCAATGATCGGCGGCATGGGACCACTGTACAGCTCGCTTTTTGGCGCGGAATTGTCCAAGTTCTTTCCCCACTTAGCGCTTGGAATCATCTTCTGGAGTCTGTTCTCCAGCCTGGTCAATGAAGGATGCAATGTGTTCGCCAGCGCCGGCAACTATCTCAAACAGGGCTACTTTCCGATCAGCTTGTTCGTTTGGCGCAGCATGTCACGCAACATCATTCAATTTTTACATCAGATAGTGATCTACGTACCGGTTGCGATGTGGGCTGGGATCTCGCTGTCCTGGTCAGCGCTGCTTGTCTTGCCGGCCTTTCTGCTTCTGCTGATCAACGCACACGCCATCGGAATCGCTCTCGGGCTCGTTTGCACCCGGTTTCGTGACGTCGCCCAGATCGTCACCAGCGTGATGCAGATGCTGATGTTCCTGACGCCGGTTTTCTGGCTGCCCGAAAGTCTTCCAGACCGCGCCCGCTACATCCTCTATAACCCGCTCGCGCAGATGCTTGATCTTCTGAGAACGCCCCTGATGGGTGGCGAGGCGTCGCTGCACAGCTGGATAGGTATCTTTGGATGGACTCTCGCCACCGTAATCGGCTCCGCACTGCTGTTCCAAAAATACCGTCGCCGGGTCGTCTACTGGCTTTAAGAACATGGCCCTCATTTCCCTCAAAAACGCATCGGTCAGCTTCCCTATCTACGGTGCCGGCTCCGCTTCATTAAAGAAGACACTTGCGGCTTCAGTCACGGGTGGCCGATTGGGCAAAGAAACGGGCGTCCGTGTCGTCCAGGCTTTGAACGGCATCAACCTCGAACTTCAGAGCGGCGACCGCCTCGGCCTTATTGGTCACAACGGCGCTGGCAAATCCACTCTGCTGCGCACGCTTGCAGGAGTCTACGAACCGTCGTCGGGCGACTTCGAACGTCAAGGCACGGTGGCCAGCTTGATCGACCCTTCGCTCGGCATCGAGCCCGATGCGACGGGCATCGAAAACATAATGCTGCGCGGATTGGTAATGGGCATGAGTCGGAAGCAGGTAGACGCCATGACCGACAGCATCTGCGAATTCAGCGGGCTGGGCGAATACGTCAACATGCCTGTGCGCACCTATTCCACCGGCATGCAGATGCGACTGGCGTTTTCGATCTCAACCAGCATTGGGGCGGACATCCTTTTGATGGACGAATGGCTGTCGGTCGGCGATGCCGAATTTACCGAAAAAGCCGAAAAGCGCATGCGTGAGGTGGTCGCCAAATCGGGCATTCTGGTGCTGGCATCGCACTCGATGGCTCTAATCGAGAAGGAATGCAACCGCGTAATCCATCTTGAACACGGACGCATCGTCGATGCCTATCCTCTCAAGCCCAACTCGGAAGGAACCGGTTACACCGGCATCAAGCAGTGAGCTTGCCAAGTGCTACCGTCGTTTCGGTCGCCCTGTGCACCTACAAGGGCGAGTCGTACCTCGGGGCGCAACTCGACAGCATCCTTGCTCAAAGCCGGCTGCCGCAGGAAATCGTCGTGTTCGACGACGTTTCGCCGGACGGCACCTGGGCGCTTCTCGAATCGTATGCGCCGCGCATCCGCGCAACTGGCATCCGGCTGGAGCTTCATCAAAACGCCCGCAACCTCGGCTACGTCGGAAATTTTGGGCAGGCGCTACAGGCGACCACTGGCGAAATCGTCTTCTTGTGCGATCAGGACGACGTCTGGCATCCGACCAAGATCGAGCGCTTCCTGCCGGAATTCGAACGTAGGCCCGATCTGATGATGCTGCACAGCGATGCGCGTTTGGTCGACGGCAGCGGCAAGGACATCCATTGCGGTCTCTTCGAAGCGCTGGAGGTCACACGCGAGGAATTGGAGGCGATCCACGCCGGACGTGCATTCGAGGTCCTCGTACGCCGCAACATGGTGACTGGGGCAACGATGGCGGTGCGGCGCAAGGTGTTCGAGCGAGCGCCCGTCGTTCCCGCGGGATGGATCCATGATGAATGGTTGGCGATGATCGCAACATTCATCGGAACGATCGATTGCCTTGAAGCGCCAAGCATCGATTACCGACAGCACGCCAGCAACCAGGTCGGTGCGCGCCGTCGCGGTTTCGTCGAACGACTGACGGGCGGCGGCATGTCGCGCCTCGAATTCATGACGCGCACGCTGTTGCGCACTCAGACGTTGCTCGATATCGCCGAGGCAGGCCCGCTGCGCCTCCGCGAAACGGATCTGCAGATGTTGCGCGATCGGCTCACGCACGCACGGTTTCGCGCCACGCCGCCGCTCCGATGGCCGGCGCGTCTGGCCGCCATCGCGCGCGAGTACGCAAGTGGCCGCTACTCGCAATTTTCGAACGGTCCGCGCTCTGCCTTGAGCGATTTCCTGCTACTGCGCAAATGAAAGATCTGCGCCAGGACGATTCAGAAAAACCGACAACTTCTGTGGCTCGACATTGCGTCGACGTGTGCGCTGTCGTCATTACTTACCAGCCCCAACTCGACGTGCTGAGCCAGGTACTGGACAGCGTAGCGCCGCAGGTCGGACAGGTTCTGTTGTTCGACAACGCAACCGCGGGGTCGGCATTCGCGGGGTTCCCCGCTTTTCTCGAACGAGCCGAGGCTGATGGCGTTGTCGTTGTCCGCTCACCGACCAACGTTGGACTTGGCGCAGCCATGAACCGCGCGGCCGCGCATGCGTGCGCTGCCGGTTTCACCTATCTTCTGCTGCTTGACCAAGACAGCCTGCTCGATCCGCGAATGGTCGCAACGCTTAAGGCGGCTTACGAGGATCTTGGCAGGACCGAACTGATTGCAGCCGTCGGTCCGCAGTTCAGCGATAGGCGCAACGGACACGTCGCACCTTTCATCGAGATGGGTTTCCCGCTAAACCGTAAGCTATACGGCAGACCTGGCCAACGCGTGCGCTGCGACTTTCTGATCTCCTCGGGCAGCCTGATACCGCTGGACGTACTGGAGCATATTGGCGGCATGGATGAGCGCCTTTTCATCGACAACGTCGACATGGAATGGTGCTTTCGCGCGCGCCATCACGGCTTCGCACTGTTCGGCATTTGCGACGCACGGATGCGCCACAGCATCGGGGACACGTTGCGCGCAACGTGGCTGAAACCCGGCGGGGTGATGATTCACAAGCCGATTCGGCTTTACTACATCATGCGGAACCGGGTTCTGCTCTACGGACGCAAGGAAACGCCGAAGGTGTGGATCGCACAAGACGTGCCGCGGTTGCTGCTTAAGTTCCTTGGAACGGCGCTGTTCGTCGCACCCAGGATGAATTACGTCCGGATGATGGTGCGTGGCTTGCTCGATGGCGTGCTCGGACGGAGCGGGCCGTTTGACGGCCGTTGACCCTTAAACCGGTTCGATGTCATCACGGGCACTGCCATTGACGTACAGGGAATCGTTTGTTACCGACACGCTAATGCGGCGACACAAGATAGTATTGAGCGTCATTCAATTCGAACCCATGGAATATTACCGTGACGGTCATCCAAAACATCCAAATTTCCAGATCCGCTCAGACGGAAAAAATACTCGTCATTGGCTTCAGCGTAACAGAGATGCCCAGCAGCTACTTTCCGATCGCACAACGGACTGCACAAACTCAGAATTTGGGAATAGAACTTAGAAAGTGCGGAATTGGCGGTATTACAACAGAGAGTCTTCCGTATTTCATCGACCATGTTCTCGACCGCCATCCTGACTGCACCCGCGTCGTTTTTGAGATAGCGACAAGCTATGTGCGACAGGTATATCAGCAGCACGCCGCCTATAACAATGCTTATCATCGGGAAATATGGCAGCACGTTGAAAGACTTATTCTTGCCTGTCATGAGCGCGGCAAGGAAGTGGCGTTCTTCAATCTTCCAAGAGCCGACGTCAATTATGCGGACGACATGCTCGAATCGATCATTTTAAAAGTCTGCTCAGTCTATTCAACGCCTGTACTTTCGCTATCGAACGATTTTTTTCTGCAGCAAGTCGACATCCCCTCGCTTCTAGTAGATGAAGTTCATCCCACGCCCCTGGGTGCTCAGCTGTATGCGGAGAAGCTCTTGAGCTTCTTGGGGATCTTGGGAGCACCTCAGGTGCGCAGGGGATCGCAACCAACTAGGCATCGCTACAACGCGTTGGACATCGGTCATTTCGCGGAGGACAGCAAGCGCAAATTCTTGCGCCATGGCTTCGAAGCCGACTATGCGCTTGTTCAAGAAGGAAAGCCACTCACCGTCAATTTGGGGAGCCAACAGAAGATCGAAGGATTTTCAGTCCTGTGCGGACCTAGAAGTGGCATGCTGACAATGACAACAGACAAGAAACGTGACTTCTTCTGTTACGACGAACATTGCTATTACGAGAGGATGATGACATCTGTTCAGCCGCTGGGAACAACCGGGACTGTCACTTTCGAGATTCAGCCCGACATTCCCCAGACCAAGCTCCTCAAAGGCGAGAAAGATCTGCGGAGTCGCGAAATCGGAATATTCTTCCTGTTTACTGAGTAATTCTCGGCGGCCAAGCGAGACCGAAATCTTCTATCGAGAGTGTAAGATTCGGGTTGTAGAAAGGATCAAGTTGCAATGTATCACCCCAGCGGGCTTGCATATACTGAATTTCTTTATTAAAGCGTTTCTGCTTCTCCGGAGCGACGTCGTCACCGCGCGTTGCCGATTCGTGATGGTAGAGCTGCGCGTAGGGGGTCCATACATTGCGCAGTCCCGCCTCACGCAGCCTAAGGCAGAAGTCGATGTCGTTAAAGGCGACCTTGAGATGATCTTCGTCTAGGCCACCGACCGCCTCATAATGCTCCTTACGCACCACAAGACAAGCGGCTGTGACCGCTGAAAACGACTGGATCAAGTCGGCGCGACCGAAATATCCCAACTGCCCTTTCGGAAGCGTCTTGTGGGCGTGGCTGGCTACTCCGCCCATACCGAGCACCACTCCACCATGCTGGAGGGTATCGTCCGGATACCAGAGCTTCGCTCCGACCGCGCCAACACCTGGCTGCAGCGCGATCGACACCATTTCGGAAAGCCATTCCGGGGAAATCACTTCGATATCGTTATTGACCAGTGCAACAACGGCACCAGCCGACATGGCAACCGCTCTATTGTTCAACGCAGAATAATTGAAATCGCGATCGTCACGAAGTATCCTGATGCCTGACTTCCTCGAAATAATCTCGAAATACTCAAGTGCCTCTACATCGTCTGATCCGTTATCCACGATGACGATCTCGTAATTTGAGTAATCCGTCAACGCGATGATGCTCTCGACACACTGCCGTACCAGAGCAAGCGCGTTTCTCGTGGGAATAATGATCGACGCGAGCGGTTGTTCGACCGGCAGATCGTAGTGCGCCCGATAGCCATGACCAATGAACTCAACGCGGCCCCGAATGCCGGTCCGCTGGAAATGAGAGTTCAGAGCGCGCTCGCCAGCGATTTGAGCATAGGGTTTTGCATCGGACGAACCGGCAGTGCTTTCCGAGTGCACACGCCAGTGATAAAGAATACGTGGAATATGTACCACCTGCCTTGGCTCAAGATGCTCGATACAGCGGAGAACCAGATCGTAATCTTGCGAACCTTCCATTCCCAGCCTGAACCCACCTACCTCGAGCATCAGCGTAGCTTCGAATACCCCAAGATGCGAAAACATGTTCTGTGAATAAAAGAGATCGATATTCCAGTCGGACTTGAAATAAGGCTCCTTACGTTCGCCTCGGACGTCGATCTTGTCTTCGTCCGAATAAATCAGCCGAGCCGTCGGGTTGGCTTGAATGGCCTCGGCAACATGAAACAAAGCATGCTCAGGCAGCAGATCGTCGTGGTCCATCAACGCTATCCACTGCCCAGTAGCCAGTGCCAATGCACTGTTTGAGGCAGCCGATATATGACCGTTCTTCTCTCTATAAACGACCTTGATGCGCGAATCCTCCCTCTCGAACTGCTGCAGGATGCTGCGGCATTCAGCGTTTGGAGAGGCATCGTCAGCAATACAAAGTTCCCAAAAAGGGTAAAGCTGGGCTTGAACCGACCGTATCGCTTCCGCCAGCCAGACAGGGTTGGGGTTGTACGTCGGCATGACGATGGAAATTAAATGCTTATTGGTCATCCCCTCGATGCGACGACGCATCGAGACTCTTTGAAAGTCGTCCAACGTATCGTACCGAAGTACCCAGTCTACATAGTCGTTCAACGGTCTGGACGAAGCTTTCAGATGTTCGCGCATTCCTGAATAACCAGACTCAATGAAAATTTGATATCCACGTGTCAACAATGGCTTGATGCCACCATGGCGCTCACGCAATGTGGAAAGGTGCCGCGCTTTTACCGATGTTTCAAGGATTCGGTCTTTGACCCACCGCAAAGGTTTGGTCGCGCGCCAACTGCTGGATTCGTAAATCGCTCGGATTTCTTCCGCATGTACAAACTTTGTACGCTCCAACGCCTCTGCGGCTTTGGTGAGTGCGAGTTCCAACTCGGCAATTCGAACGGAAGACCGCCTTGCCGCAACCTCCGCTACTGCGAGCTGGCGACTCAACGCAATGGTCTCGAGCGTTTTCGGGTCGCCCTGAACTTTCGGGGGTTGTATCAAGTTTGAGTACTCGTTATAAATTGAAATTTCGCCATTTTTCGGCACCGGCTTTCCATCCAAACGTTCCAAAAGCCCACGTATCGTCAACTCTGGATCAAACGAATAATGATCATCAAGGCCAGCCTGAACATCGGCGCTGATCCGCGTCAGTTGCCGCCTCATTTCGATTCGAGCCGCGACCTCGCGGTAGATCGAAATCTTGCTGGCTGAAAGCATGTCGTCAGTCCAAATGGAATTGCTGCCATCGGTCTTAAAATAGTAATCGCCAATGAAGCTGCCGAGCAGTTCAAAGTCCGCGGGCGCGTAGGCACATATTCTTAGCAGAAAATCGTAGTCCTCTTCCCAGTTTAAAGCGGTATCGAAAGCCAGTATTTCTTTCGGCAATCGGGCGCGATCTATCATATACGAATGAATAGGACAAAAATTCCCGCGGATCAAATCGAAAAGCCCAGAACCCGCAAATGGTGCCTTTACAGGTCCGACAACGTTCACAAAATCGGTGTAAACATCCACTTTAACGGTCCGGACCGACGCAAAAGCGATAGCAGCACTCGTATTTTCGAGGCGCGACATAAGCGTTTCATAGGCTTGTGGATACAGCGTATCGTCATAATCCAGAAATGCAACGTATCGACCGGTCACCGCGCCCAGCCCAAGATTTAGCAGTTCGGTCCGTGCATCCCTTGGAAACTCAAACTGCCAGTTAACGATCGTGAGGGCTGGCGCACCGAAAGTCGAAAGCATCGGCTCAAATGCGGCGCGTAATCGATCCTGTTCGTCCACCGAAAAGCGCTGCGTTGCGAGGATGATATGAACATTTGAGTGTGTCTGACCGATCAGCGAGAAAATGCAACGCTCAAGCTCCATGATCCGGCTACCGTCATGGAAACGAATAATGCAGTCAACTTGTGATTCATTCATCACGCGGACCAACGTACGAAGCAAAGCGACCTAGATTGTCTACATCCGCATAGGGAAACCATTCGGATGGAACAACAACTGGATCAATGGAAGCCAAATCAATGCCCATGGCGCTCGACTGCTTCGATGCGAAATGTTCAGACTCTTGTGACTGTCCCCATTTGCGCGCCAGATAAATAGTTGAGCGACGCCGCTCGATCTCTTCGGAGACGTTAGCCTCAGCGATGAAGTGTTTTTTTCGCGCCAATAGGAAGAGCGCATGCGGACATCTCTTTAAAGACAGGCCTGCGGCGCGCGCGCGCCATGAAAGATCGGCGGCTGCAAATGGATCGGAGAGTTGCTCGTCGAATCCTCCAAGCAGCTCATAAGCCACACGGGAAACCATCATGCATTCCCCCGACATCGAAGCTACTTCAAAATCGAACACGCCGTACGGCTCAGGGTCCGCCTCGGGAAACCTGATCGCCTCGACTAATGCCTTGTCATGGTTCGCCGCAAGCACGCGAATCAGGGCCGTTGCTGCAGAGGGATGCATCACGCCCTCGGGATTCAGCGCCACGTAATGGCTCGCACCATTGGAAAATGCGGCTTTCATCATGCTATTGTGAATAGCAGCCTCACCAATTCCACTTATCTCATCGATGACTTCGACGGATGAATTTTTGAGGGTCAGATCTATTATCTTGGCTGCGCTACGGGGAATATAGATCGATGTAGCGGCGACTTCAAGACAATTTGAGAAGGAAGTCTTCGCCGCGTCGATCGCTCGGCGAACATCGATACGGGAATGGTTCCTGATCGAGAGCCCAATCGCGACGCGCTTTTTAACTTCAGCTTCAAACAGCCGTGTGCAATGGCCTGAAGAGTGCCGCTGAATACGAGTTATCAACGCATTAGTAGGATGGGCTACAGCCGTCTGCTTCTCAAAATGCGATCTAGGCTCATCAGGCGCTAGCAATGATAGAAAATTTGCATCTATCCATTCTTTCAGCATTGCCGGAGTTTCGACAAAATCAATCCGGGGCGTATTTTTATAAAACTCGACTTGCGCAACCTTTAACCAACGAAAACCCGCTTTCTCGCAGATGAAGTAATAAATTCGCTCTATGGCCTGAGAAGCAGACGCGGAAGCCAAACCATCCAAATTCTCGAAGTCATCTGCCGTCAGCTTCAATTTCAACAACGGCGCCAATGCTGCCGAGCGAGCCCAGAACATTGAACCCGAAGGAAAGTCCAGTTTGCTGGAATGATTCAATGCGATGCCCATCTGCCTTGCGAGCAATTGACCGATTTGAAAACTTTCGCCCCACCCGAGTTGTTGGCGTTTCGGCTCAAAATGCTGCACGCCCACCATCCCCAGATCAGGTGCTTTGTCCATCAATGACAAGATGTATCTTGCCGAGGAGCCGTTTCCGACCAGCGTTTCCAGTAAAAACTGTCGCCAAGGTGCACCTTGCAGCGCAGCATCGGTTCGCAATCCGTGAAGGTACAGGATGTACGTATATTCTGCATACACGTTCTTGAAGGTGGTGAGTCGGCAAACGCCCTCGCCGCCGCTGTTGTCCGCAACGCGAACATCGACTTTTCCTCCGGAAAATCCTTGAAACAACATCTCAAGTTGTGCTGCATGAAACACGCTAGACGTTGAAATATAAACGTCTATTTTTTCATCGATGCAATCTAGATAACGTCGGCATTCGTTAGCAAAATCTGCATTCTCAAGATGAATGATCGCGGCTATCCGGGTTTCGTCGTGCTGCAACGTTGGGGCAAATGAAAGCGGCAATGCAATGCTGGCGTCGGTCGATGGGTCGCGAAACAGCTCTGCAGGTGGTGCACATGTGGTGCCAACGCTGGTTGAGCTTGATAACTTGGACGAGTCGCCTGGGGCTGCACCGTTGTCCAAGTGTCCTTGGTCAAGAAATGCGCGCAGGCCAGATGCCACCGCGCGCAATCCTTTGCCGAGCCATGGAAAAGATGCAAACAAATGGCGAACTGGGGCGGTCAATCGCCAAGACACACTGAATCGAACGGCCTCGATTTCTGCAGACAGTCGACGGACTTCGGCACGCTGGACTTCAAGCTCGGTGGAAACGGCGCTAAATTGCGCAGACACGATATGTGCCTGCAGAGCCTCCTCCTGTGCTCGCTGCAATGCGAGGATTGAATTCAGAAGCGCAGTTTCAGCATCGACTTTCAACGCTTCCGGGAAAAGAGCGCGGTTCTCGGCCGAAGTCAATTCTGGATCTGATGCCATTACCTGCTATTCGTCGAGCAAAAGCTCAGCCTATAGATTCTGTAATCCGGGTTTCGTTATTTCGGATTCGAGACGTAGTATGTTCAAACGTGCGCTTGGAGCTAGGTGCGACAACATTTTTAGTCCGCGGGAGTTCTTTAATTCGCCAATAATTCGGAGGACCACTTCTTTGTCATAGGACGGCAGTGTCTGGACAAAGCGAAGGCTGGACGAATGCAACCCAACGCTTTTCGGCTCTCCTTCAGTTTCATGCAGTCGCTCTCGAAGATGATGGATCTGGCGGACCAGTTGAAGGGCATGAGCTCGCTCCTCGACCAAAGCGCGCCCGACCTCCAGTCTTTCTCGGGAATCTTCGTCCGTCCGGTCAGCGTGAGTTGCAAGTCGTTCAAGCAAACTCTCAAATTCCTGATGTCGGGCAAGCAGCAATGCAATATCTGGCACAAAGCGGAGATAGGCATCAGCTTGAAGGTGTGGCGACAGCTTTCGAATAAATCCTTCGGCAATGGGAATCCATTCCGCGGATCCATCATCAACCGGCACTGGCTCTAGAGCAGGTTTGATCTCCGCTTCAATTTCTGGCTCAGAGTCAGCGATCGGCAACTCAGTGGCCTGTTCTGCAAGCAGTACATCGTACTTTTCGGCTTTTCCCAACGCTTCACGAAGGAGCACGTCCAGTTCGACAATGCGCCAGTCTCGCCAATCTCCTCCGCGAAGCAAATCGCAGGCATCGAGCTCTTGTATCATTAGACGCGTAAGAACGCAGACCCCGCTTTTGGATCCATCCTCGAGATTGGATGGGAGTGCAGGAAAGTAGATGCGATAGCCCTTTGTCTTTAAAAACTCAATAAGGTCGATGGTAAGCGCCCGTCCAGGACCATAATCATCGTACTTGTACCCTGGGTCCCCAGGCACTCTAAAGTCATCGATCGCAATAATTGCTTTTACACCTGACTGATCGATAATTTCAAGCTCGCGCGCCAAGGGGAGATCATCCTTCCAATGTGCGTCGAGATAGATGAATAGTTGATCGTCATGCGCTGTGTTATCTAGCGAGCGAGTTAGAAATTCGCGTGAATCCAGCAGACTCAGGGTTACATTTGAATACTTTGAAAGTCTATTTTGCGCTTGCAACAGATAGAGCTTCTCAAGTTCGCACGTAGCGATGGGTCCAGCGTAATGTTCCGCAAGCCACTCCGTGGTAATTCCGCGAAACGTCCCTGTTTCGAGAATCCCATCAAATTTAGAGACGCCTAAGATTTGCTCAAATATTGCTTTCCGTCCACTTTGTCCATTTAGCGGCCCGCCCCAGCACATTTGCAGATCGTCAGAGAGCAGTTCCACATCGGCTGCGAGTTCTACGAGCCGAGTTGCATCGGCGGCAAGACCTTGCTCGTTTGCTTCGCGAGAAAGGCGCATGATCCGCCAAGATATTTCGTTGAATTCGTTAACTTGGCTCATAAGCTTTCTTACTTACTGCATCGAGCAGTGTCACATAACTTAGTTTCGCGAGATATACGCCCAGATCGCGCGAGTCGTTTCCCGTCCCAGCGGCTAACGGGTTGAATAAATGTTCGCAACGCACGGTAATGAAAAGTGCATGCATTACGCTCTGAAATTCAATGTCTTTCTCCACAGTAATAGAAGTCCAGTTATCAACTCGACCTCTGAAAAAATCCTGTCCGTTAATGTCGATAGCGACAATTTGGTTTGGCAACTTACTGGATCCTGCGGCACTAAAGGTCAGCCTCACGGTCATCGTCTTTGCACTTTCCTCAAGTCGGACCCGAAGCATTGCCTTCTTAGCGCTAGACCATATGCCATGAGTTTCTGCGCCGTGGAAACATAGCTGGCGGTCAAGCGGCAAATAGTTACTCGAAAGATAATGCTCCTCCCCAGCCGGGAACGTAGCCGGCATAAGAGGCCAGGATTGAGCGGCCATACCACTTAGCATGAGTCGCATCGCCTCGAAGGTTAGTCCATTGCAAAACTGCTCGTTTGCTAGCCGCAACAGTAGTTTGTGACCTTCACGCTGCCAGCCTTCATCTTGTACGTTGAGCATGGAGTTACCCTTACTCGTCGAACGCCAATGCCAGAACGCCGTTGGCGTACCGCTAGATTTGAACGCGCGCTTCCTTGCAAGCATCAGATAAAGGTACATATCCTCGCCAACGACCAAGAATGGATCTTGAAGCAGTCGCGTATCAAGGCATTCAGAACGCGCAATGAAACTGTTCGAACCGATGAAGTTTCTCAACCCGACAAGGTTGGCCAAATTGAATGAATCAAGAAATACGAGATCTTTGCGCTCTGAAATTTCAATTTCAAGGGGACCCTGGAAATTTGGAGCAGAAATAAAGTCGCCAGCATCTTCTTCTACTCGGATAAGTCCACTATAGTAAAAATCGTGATCAGGAAACTCAAGTGCGCTAGAAAGAAGAGTTGGGAGATGCTCTGGCGAAAAAGTATCGTCGTCGTCCTGATTCGCGAAAAAGGGCGCGGTTACATTCTGGAGGCCAGTCCACAGTGCGGTACTTCGGGCACCATTATCAGGTGAGCGAAGATACTGAATGGACACACGTGAGGTGGCCTCCTCAGCGGCAACCTGGCGTACATCCTCACGCCCTTTGTAATCGACCAGCAATATCTTGTAGGTTCCGAGCGTTTGCGACGTTACGCTGCGGATAGCACGTCGCAGCAAACTTAGGTCGCGACCACCGGTACGTATGATCACATCGACAAGTGCAGGGGAACGTCCCCTAGATTTTCCAGACACATGAGCCCGCGAAAATTTAGCAACTGCAGCAGTTAGTTTCGTTGCTGCGGCTGCTTTTGCCGAAGCAACGAACGCGCAGCATTTCTCGAGTTGCTTTTCAATCGAGTACGTTTCCTTAAGGATGTCATGACAGCATCGGGCCATCTGATTGGCAAGTCGCGGGTTATCGTTTGCCCACTTCACGATACGCAGAATCTCTGCTGCATTTTCTTCGGGCGGCGCAGACATGTTGAGGTAGAAAGCGCTGTTACCCAGCGTCTCCCGGGCAAAATCAATCCCATCTGAAATGATTAAGCAGCTTGCAGCAGCCGCCTCGAACAAGCGCATGGAAGGCGTATTTGCGTGGTAGTGCTCCTGTTTATGAATGCAAAGTGCAATTCCATGACGAGCAAGTGTTTCAGCAACCGAGTTCCCATCAAACGCGACTGCCCCACGATAGGATTTTGGATAACTGTTCCAGCTCCCCGACGGTCCATAAAGATTCAATTCGCCAGCGTCACTTAGAGCCTCAAGCAGCTTGTTGTGCCGAAGCCCATCCCAATGCACACCAAAATAGACAAGCTCGAACGGTTCGGACGCCGCCCGTGGCCGAAAGTCTGTTGAGAGCGCGGTTGGAAGAAAGTTGAAGTCGGAGCGTGGTTTTGAAATTCCGGTAGCGAAATCGAGATCATCTAAAAATCTGCCTACCGAAGGAGCGCCTACCAAGCAGGCGTCATAGCTCCTAATTGATCTTACGCGCCTTGCGTCCCTATTAAAAAACTCTGGCGGACTCCAAAGCGCGCCTACAGTAAAAAAAGGAGTCAGCTTTGGCGTGAACTCGTGCGTGACCAGGACGAAATCTGGCTGACACTCGTGAATATCGTCGGAAGTGACGACTTCATAGGCACGGTGCCCAAGCCGATTTGCTGCCTTTATGAATCGGGTGATGTATTCGATTTCCGCTGAACCCGAAAAACGAGGAAACCCGTTGACTACCGCAATATCCATTGACTAAACCTCTCAAACTTCAAATAGCGAGTTCTTACGACCCGAAGCCATCGATTCAGAACAATTCAGCCGCCGCAAAGGCCTGACCGTCCAAGTCCTTCGCCGACAGCACTGGCTCACTTCCACATAAAGGCCAATCGATTTCGATTGCGGAGTCGTTCCACAGAATGCTTCTCTCGTCTTCGGGCGAATAGTATTCCGTGACCTTGTACAAGAAGTCAGCGCTTTCGCTTAGCACCAAGAATCCGTGTGCGAGTCCCGGCGGCACCCACAGCTGGTTGTTTTTCTCGTCGCTCAACTCGACGCCAACCCACTTGCCGAAGGTTGCCGAAGATCTGCGGATGTCGACCACGACATCGAATACAGCGCCACGCGTCACCCGTACAAGTTTTCCTTGTGGCTTTCGGATCTGGTAATGAAGACCCCTGAGCACGCCCTTTGACGATCGTGAATGATTATCCTGGACGAATTGCACATGACGCCCAACGATTTCATCGAAAGCTTTGTTATTGAAGCTTTCGAGAAAGAAACCTCTCGAATCCCCAAAGACCCTGGGCTCAAGAATCAGAACGTCGGGAATTGCAGTGTTCGTGACCTTCATGCACGCACGCCTTCCGCAAGCAAATGGTTGAGGTATTTACCATAGCCATTTTTCTGCAGCGGTGCCGCCAATCGAGCCAGCTGTTCTTTGTCAATGAAGCCTGCACGCCAGGCAATTTCTTCCGGACAGGCAATCTTCAGCCCTTGGCGATGCTCCAGCGTCGCAATGAATTGACCGGCTTCAAGCAGGCTTTCATGCGTGCCCGTATCGAGCCAGGCGTATCCGCGCTGCATGATCTGGACATTTAGTCTTCCCATGTCGAGATAGGCCTGATTGACTGCGGTGATTTCATACTCCCCACGAGCGCTACGCTTCACGGATTTTGCGATGTCTACAACCTGATTGTCGTAGAAGTACAAACCGGTTACTGCATAGTTACTTTTCGGCAAGGTCGGCTTTTCCTCGATGCTGCTGGCTTTGCCGCCCGAGTCGAACGCCACTACGCCGTAGCGTTCTGGATCGAGTACGTGATATGCGAAGACGGTGGCGCAATCGTCTTGCTTGTCTGCTTCTCCCAGCAAGGTCGCAAAATCGTGCCCGTAGAAAATGTTGTCGCCCAGAACCAGTGCGCTCGGCGCGTTGCCGACGAACTTCTCGCCGATCACAAAGGCCTGCGCGAGGCCGTCTGGGCTGTCCTGTACCGCGTACTGGAGATTCATCCCCCACTGGCTGCCATCGCCGAGCAGTTGTTGAAAGCGCGGCGTGTCCTGAGGCGTGCTGATGATGAGGATGTCGCGGATACCGCCGAGCATCAGTGTCGTCAGCGGGTAATAGATCATCGGCTTGTCATACACCGGCAGCAATTGCTTGCTGACCGCAAGCGTTGCTGGATGCAGACGCGTGCCTGAACCGCCAGCTAAGATGATACCTTTGCGTTGCGTTGTCATTTAGTTCTTGTCTTTTCTATTTGCTGGACGGTTCAATAGGTTTGTTCAATGCGTCTCGCGCAACATGCGCGCAACGCCAGCCTGCCAATTGGGCAAAACCAGTCCAAACGTGGACTGCAGCTTCGATGTGTCGAGCCGTGAATTCTGCGGCCTGCGCGCCGGCGTCGGAAAAGCGCTGGTCGGCACTGCGTCTACAGCGCCGGGCGCAACCTTGAGTTCCTGTCCAGCCGCACGCGCCTGATCCAGCACGAAGCTCGCATACCCATGCCAACTGGTTTCTCCGCCAGCCACTAGGTGATAGAGCCCCGCCTTCTCAGGCGCGCGGAGCGTGTCGCGAATCGCGTGCGCCGTGACGTCGGCCAGCAATTCCGCGCCGGTGGGTGCGCCGAATTGATCATCGATCACGGTCAGGCGGTCGCGTTCCCGGGCGAGCCGAAGCATCGTCTTGGCAAAATTCCCTCCGCGAGCCGCATAAACCCAGCTCGTCCGGAAAATCAGGTGTCGCACGCAATTCGCCGCAACCAATTGCTCGCCTTCGAGCTTGGTGCTGCCGTAAACGCTGAGCGGACCCGTCGCATCCGTTTCGACCCACGGCTTGCCACCGCTGCCGTCGAATACATAGTCGGTCGAGTAATGCACCATCAGTGCGCCGATTTGCTGCGCAGCCTTTGCAATGACGCCGGGTGATGTGGCGTTCAGCGTGCGTGCGAACTCGGGTTCGCTTTCCGCCTTGTCGACAGCCGTATGCGCTGCAGCATTGACGATCACGTCGGGCCGCACCATAAGCACGGTTTCGGCAAGCGTTTCGGGACGGCTGAAATCCGCAGCGAAGTCGGTGCTGTCGAAATCGAGCGCGACCAGTTCGCCGAGCGGCGCCAGGCTGCGCTGCAACTCCCATCCCACCTGCCCGCCCTTTCCGAGAAGCAGCAGCTTCATGCAGCGACTTCCGCGTCGTACTGCTTTTCGACCCAGGCGCGGTAGGCGCCGCTCTGCACATTTCGCACCCACTCGCCGTTGCTCAGATACCACTCGACCGTCTTGCGAATACCCGAATCAAACGTTTCTGCCGGCTTCCAGCCAAGTTCGCGCTCGAGCTTGCGCGCGTCGATCGCGTAGCGGCGGTCATGGCCCGGACGATCGGTGACATAGCTGATCTGTTCGCGGTAGCTTTTGCCATCCGTGCGCGGCTGCAGTTCGTCGAGCAGCGCGCAGACGGTGTTCACGATGTCGATGTTCGGCTTTTCGTTCCAGCCGCCGACGTTGTAGGTCTCGCCCAGACGCCCGGCTTCGAGCACGCGGCGGATCGCGCTGCAATGGTCCTTGACGTAAAGCCAGTCGCGCACCTGCATGCCGTCGCCGTAGACCGGCAGCGGTTTGCCGGCGAGCGCGTTGACGATCATCAGCGGGATCAGCTTCTCGGGAAAGTGATACGGGCCGTAGTTGTTGGAGCAGTTGGTCGTCAGTACCGGCAATCCATAGGTGTGATGCCAGGCGCGCACAAGGTGGTCGCTGGCTGCCTTGCTCGCCGAATACGGGCTGTTCGGCTCGTACGTGTGCTCTTCGGTAAAAGCCGGATCGGTTGCGGAAAGCGAGCCGTAGACCTCGTCGGTCGACACATGCAGAAAGCGGAAGGCAGTCTGCTCGTCGGCCGGCAAGGTCTTCCAGTGGCCGCGCACCGATTCGAGCAGGCGAAAGGTGCCGAGCACATTGGTCTGCACGAAATCGTCCGGTCCGTGGATCGAGCGGTCGACATGCGACTCAGCCGCGAAGTTGACGACGGCGCGCGGCTTGTGTTCGGCAAGAAGGCGGTCGAGCAGCGCACTGTCGCCGATGTCGCCCTGTACGAAGATGTGCGACGGGTTGCCCTTGAGCGACGCAAGCGTCTCAAGATTGCCTGCGTAAGTGAGCTTGTCGAGATTGACGACCGGCTCGCTATTTGCAGCAAGCCAGTCGAGTACGAAATTTGCGCCGATGAAGCCAGCGCCGCCGGTAACCAGGATCATGGGAGTCTGTATCCTTTTTTTGTCTGAGCAAGGCTGCATCGCGCAGCAAATGACGGATTATCCACAGCCGCACTAGAAGAAAAAAATATGCAAATTGGTGCTTATCCTTAAAGATAGTCTTCGTTTGAAACGTTCTGTGTACGCGTTTCGCCTCTTATTTCACGCTTTCGCCCGACTCGACGGTTGGCACGTATCGCGGTAGGCTAGTCAGCACTTGCAATATTAAGTTACATTCTGCGACTGCTTTAGTTCTCACGTTCCTTGAGGGTTTGACATCTCACCCCCTAGGATCACGCACCTTTCTCCAATCATTGCCGCTTCTTACATCATGACCACCTCCATTCATCCTGTAGTCCTCTGTGGCGGCAGCGGTACGCGTCTCTGGCCCCTGTCGCGCAAGGCGTTGCCGAAGCAGTTCGCTCCGCTGATAGACGGCAAGAGCCTGCTGCAGCTGACGCTCGAGCGTCTCCGCTCGCTCAACGCCAACATCACCTGCGTCGCTTCGGACGACCATCGTTTCCTGGTTCAGGAAGCGCTCGAGTCCGCGAAGGTCACGGGTAAGCAGATCCTCGAGCCGGTAGGCCGTAATACCGCAGCCGCCATGGCCGCGGCTGCGCTGCTCGCCGGCCCGGATGATCTGCTGCTGTTCGCACCGGCCGATCACCACATCCCCGACGCCGAAGCGTTCGCCAAGACCGTGCGCGCCGGCATTCCTGCGGCGCTTGACGGCCAGATCGTCACCTTCGGCATCGTTCCGACCTTTCCAAGCACGGCCTACGGCTACATCGAGTCCGGCGCAGCGCTGGAAGGTTCCGAAGGCAACGTGGTTCAGCGCTTCGTCGAGAAGCCGACGGCCGAAGTGGCCGAGTCGCTGCTGCTGAAGGGCGGCTACTACTGGAACGCGGGCATCTTCCTGGTGCGCGCCGGCACGCTCATCGAAGCGCTGCGCGAACAGGCACCCGACATCCTGGCTGCCTGCCAGAAAGCCACCGCATCGACGGTGCCAGACGGCAATTTCCTGCGTCTCGATCGCGAAGCCTTCTCGGCCTGCCGCAGCGAAAGCATCGACTACGCGGTGCTGGAGAAGCACGGGAAGATCGCCGTCGTGAAGTTCGAAGGCGCCTGGAGCGACGTCGGCAGCTGGAACGCTGTCGCCAATCTCTACCCCGCCGACGATTCCGGCAACCGCCTGAACGGCATGGCCAGCGCGCTGAACGCCAGCAACACCTTCGTGCACGCGCCGCTGCGTCCGGTGGTGGCCCTCGGCACCGAAGACCTGATCATCGTGGACACGCAAGATGCCGTGCTGGTCGCGAACGTCAAGTACGCGGAGCAGGTCAAGGATGTCGTCGCGATGCTGAACCGTGAAGGCCGCAGCGAAGCCATCGAACACCGCCGCGTGGCGCGTCCGTGGGGCGCCTACGACGGCGTCGACTCGGGAGAGCGCTTTCAGGTCAAGCGCCTGACGGTCAAGCCGGGCGCCAAGCTGTCGCTGCAGATGCACCACCACCGCGCCGAGCACTGGGTCGTCGTAAAGGGCACCGCGCTGGTCACCCGCGACGAGGAGACCGTGATGGTGCGCGAAAACGAATCCGTCTACATCCCGCTGGGCACCGTTCACCGGCTGGAAAATCCGGGCAAGGTCATGCTGGAAGTGATCGAAGTCCAATCCGGCGGCTATCTCGGCGAAGACGATATCGTTCGCTACGACGATACCTACGGTCGCGTCACCCCCATCAACGCTCTCAAGAAATGACTACTCCCTCCAAAAAAGCACTCATCACCGGCATCACGGGCCAGGATGGCTCGTACCTTGCCGAATTCCTGCTGGAAAAGGGCTATGAAGTCCATGGCATCAAGCGCCGTGCGTCTTCCTTCAACACCGAACGCATCGATCACCTGTACCAGGATCCGCACGAAGCCAATCGCAACCTGCACCTGCACTACGGTGACCTGACCGACACCAGCAACCTGACGCGCATCGTGCAGCAGGTTCAGCCGGACGAGATCTACAACCTGGGTGCGCAGAGCCACGTGGCCGTGAGCTTCGAAGCGCCGGAATACACCGCCGACGTCGACGCGATCGGCACGCTGCGACTGCTCGAAGCCGTGCGCCTGCTCGGCCTGCAGGACAAGACGCGCTTCTACCAGGCCAGCACCAGCGAGCTGTACGGCCTGGTCCAGGAAATCCCGCAGCGCGAAAGCACGCCTTTCTACCCGCGCAGCCCTTAC
The DNA here is from genome assembly GCF_051216695.1 of Variovorax glucosi. NCBI lineage: Bacteria > Pseudomonadati > Pseudomonadota > Betaproteobacteria > Burkholderiales > Comamonadaceae > Variovorax > Variovorax glucosi. Next base: position 231,552 of record NZ_JBPJZE010000004.1, on the reverse strand, counting down.
GGTGTGGCCAAGCTCTACGCCTACTGGATCACCAAGAACTACCGCGAGGCCTACGGCATGTACGCCTGCAACGGCGTGTTGTTCAACCATGAGAGCCCGCGTCGCGGCGAAACCTTCGTGACGCGCAAGATCACGCGCGGCATGTGCAACATTTCGCAAGGCCTGGACAAGTGCCTGTTCGTCGGCAACCTGGACGCGCTGCGCGACTGGGGCCATGCCAAGGATTACGTCCGCATGCAGTGGATGATGCTGCAGCAGGACGTCGCCAAGGACTTCGTGATCGCCACCGGCGTGCAGTACAGCGTGCGCGACTTCGTTCGCAAGTCGGCTGAACAGCTCGGCATCGAACTGGACTTCGTCGGCACGGGTGCTTCGGAGAAAGCCATTGTCAAGGCCGTTACCGGTGACAAGGCACCTGCCGTGAAGGTCGGCGACGTGGTGGTGCAGGTCGATCCGCGCTACTTCCGTCCGGCTGAAGTCGAGACGCTGCTCGGCGACGCGACGATGGCGAAGGACGAGCTGGGCTGGATCCCGGAAATCACGCTCGACGAGATGGTGGAAGAAATGATCGCCAGCGATCTGGAGTCGGCGCGTCAGCATTCGCTGCTGAAATCGCACGGCTACAAGGTTTCGGTCAGTCAGGAAAACTGATTCGCACGCCCTCGCAGCAACCCGAAGGGGCGCGCACGCATCGTGTGCGCCCCTTTTTCACATAGGAGCACGCAAGTCATGACCCCCGAAGACGACAAGTCCACAGACCGCATTAAGGACTCCGCCCAGCAGATCTGGCTTGCCGGCCTGGGTGCTTTTGCCAAGATGCAGCAGGAAGGCAGCAAGGCTTTCGAAGCGCTGGTGAAGGACGGCGTGGGCATGCAGAAGAAGACGCAGCAGGCCGCCGAGGAAACACTCGCACAGGCACAGGCGCGCATGGCGGGACTGGCCGGCGACCTCGGCAACAAGGCTGCAGGCGGCTGGGGCAAGCTGGAGAACATCTTCGAGGAGCGCGTGGCCCGCGCGCTGGCAAATCTCGGAGCGCCGTCGGCGGAAGAGTTCGCGGCGCTGCAGGCGCGCGTGGAAGCACTGGAAGCGCAGTTGAAGGACGCCGAGCAGACGCTCGATGCCTCCCGGCCGCAACGGACGCCTCGCAAGCCGGCCGTTTAGGAATTTTCCGATCGGATCGATCGACGTTCCGGAAAACACTTCCGACATTCGCGCAGATGCGCTTTTTCAGGATGCTCCCGGCCGTGACTCATTCCAGCAAACCCATATCTCCGATCCCGACTGCCCAGCCAAAACGTTTTGAGTCGACCGTCGACACCAGACATAGGCCGCAGTTCAGACGTGTCGGCGACCAGGGCGAAGCAGCCACGAGGAACAATGACAAGCAACCCATGGGATGGCTCAGGCGGCATCTCGGAGGCCCGAACGTCCGGCATTTCGACGTAAACGGGAATGCACCGCGTGGTGAGCCACCAACAGGTCGAACTCTGTTCCAGGAAATTCGTCAGCCGATCCCGGTCAGCGCACAACGATTCGAGCCACTTGCAGAGCAACCTCGTCGCTATTCGGGGCCTGAGGTAAGGCAGCTTCATGTCTATCTGGAAGCAGAGAACGAGCGTGTCGAATATCGACAACTCGGCGTCCCGCTCGCCCCCCTGCACAACCTCCATGTAGGCCAGCCCCCTCACATGGCACCGGGTGTGATGACGTACATGAGTGGCTGGGCGCCGAGCAGTCCGATCCATCATCAGACACCCCTCGTTTACGCCGAGCAGCCGCATTACCCCGGTTACGTCCCGTCGCGCTAATAGGACGACTCCTCCAATGAAAGCCATTTACAGAAAACCGGGTCAACTCAATCACTCTGACTCCTCGATAGTCCACCACAAGAACAACGCCGGTCCGGCCGACAAACATGCGTTGGGCATTTGGATAAGAGAACATGTAGCCGGCCCGGTCGCGCACCATGCGCATCAGATCGGTCGGAGCGTGAGGCAGACGGCCCGCCTGTTCGGCAATCGACAAGCCACTGCCGGGCAAGCGGCTCAACCACAATCTGCCGCGCTTTCGCAGAACACCCCGCTGCAGCCCGTCCCGTTTCTTCGAGTAGGCGATCCGGCAATCAGGATGCAACCTCCGAGGCTCTATCAGGGACAGTGGGTTCGAGGTCAACCGCCCGTCTACAACGAAATCCCCGTCATTTACGTCCAGAACATACCTCAGCCGCCCGTATTGAGTTCGGTAAGCAGCCAGCACGACGATCTGATCACTTACTTCTGATCCAGCCTTAAGACCAAGGGCTTACCCGCCAAAGACCGTTTGTCGGTCGCCGGACGGCAGAAGTTGCGCTAGAGTGCCTCAAAGAGACAAGAAACGGGGCTCCCTGATGGCCAAGAAAGCGCCTAGACGCACCGCCGAGCGCATTCTCGAAGCGGCGCTCGACCTGTTCAATCGCTTCGGCGAGCCCAATGTGTCGACGACACTGGTGGCCGGCGAGCTCAACATCAGCCCCGGCAATCTCTACTATCACTATCCGGCCAAGGACGAATTGATCAACCGGCTCTTCGAGAGCTACGAGCGCGAACTCAACGAACTGCTGCATGCGAGCGAGGGCGTGCACGATGTGGAAGACGCTTGGTTCTTCATGCACAGCCTGTTCGAGCTGCTGTGGCGCTATCGCTTCCTGTACCGCGACCTGAACGACCTGCTGAGCAAGAACCGGCGTCTCGAAAAGCAGTTCCAGCTGGTGCTCCAGAACAAGACGACTGCGATTCGCACCCTGTTCGACGGCCTTAGCGAAGCCGGCCATCTCGACATGCAGGCATGCGAGGTCGACACTCTGGCGCAGAGCATGGTGGTCGTGCTGACGTACTGGCTGAGCTACGAATACGTGCGCAATCCGCGCGAGGCGCTGGAGCCTTCGCATGCGCAAGCTGCACTGTTGCGCGGCGCGCAGCACACGCTGCACCTGATGGCACCGTACCTGGCGCCGGCGCAGCGACGGCACCTGTTGACCCTCGGCCGGGCCTATGCCGGCGAAGACCTGGCGCTCGAGGCCTGAACGACTCCCCGGAGACTCACAGAAAGAGGTTGCGCATGCAGACACGCGAACAGACTCAAGAGCGCCAGTCGAGTGCCGCTTCTTCGGCTCCTTCAGCTTCCCCCGCCTATCCGGCCCACTGCATGCGCACGATTCCGTCCGTCTGGACGCCGATGCCCTACGACGACGTGGCCGCCGTCGAGCCCGACCACCTCCTGCCGCGCTGGAAGCGCCTGCACGCAGGCCAGGCGCTCCCTGCGCCGCCGCCAGGACCGTTGGTCGATGGCTGGGCCCTGTACCACAGCGGCCAGTTCCAGCGCGCCGCAGACATCGGCCTGCAGCACGGCTCCGCCGGTCTCACGCTCGCCAACCAGGCGACCGCCATCTATGCCAACTACATCGAACCGCACGAGGCGGCGCGGCTGGCGCTGTTCATGCTGGTGGCCGAGCGCGCGGGGATGCAGGCCGTCGAGGAGCCCGACAACTGCCATGCGCTGTACTGGGAAGCCTATTCTCTCGGCCGTTACGCCCAAGGGATCAGCGTGGCGCGGGCGCTTGCGCAAGGACTTGGCGGGAAGGTGAAGCAGACGCTGGAACGTGTCGTCGCGCTGGAACCGCGCCATGCCGATGCGCACATCGCGCTCGGCGCCTTTCATGCCGAAGTGATCGACAAGGTCGGCGCGCTGGTCGGCAACATGACTTACGGCGTGCGCGCAGAGACGGCTGTCGCGATGTTCGAGCGCGGCGTGGCCCTCAATCCGGATTCGGCCAGCGCCTGGATGGAATACGCACGCGGACTGTTGATGCTCGATCACGAAGCGCATGCCGAAGAGGCGACCCGGCTCTACGAGAAAGCTGCTTCCCTCCCCCCGGCGGACGCGCGCGAGCGCCTCGACGTCGAACTGGCACGCGCGGGCTTGTCCGACTGATGGATCGCGACGGCGCCGTTACCATTTCCGCATGTCAGACCTGCAAACACTCTTCGATGCCGCACAGGCGAATTCCAAGCTTCTCGCCGAACGTCCGGACAATCCGACGCTGTTGAAGATCTACGGCTTCTTCAAGCAGGCGACCGAAGGCGACAACACGGCCAAGCGGCCCAGCTTCAGCGACTTTGTACCGCGCGCGAAGTGGGATGCGTGGACCGCGCAAAAAGGCCTGTCTTCCGACGAAGCCAAGCAGAAGTACATCGACCTGATCGACTCATTGCGCGGGTAAGGCGGCCCCTCGCGGATCGCGTGCAGGCTTCGGCGTCGCAGCGCTGCCGTCCCGGACCGGCCCTCCAAGAGCGACCATCGCCAGATGCCGCTCTTCCTTCGACATCGAGGCCAGACGTTTGACATCTGCATAAAAACGCGTCCATTCGCCGTCGTCGCGCGCGAACAGCGCTTCGAACGCGGGTACCAGATCGTCGTAAGCGGCTTGAGCACCGAAAGTCGCGTTGTTGGCGCGAGCGACCCAGCCGTCGTAAGCCGCCTGCCGGTTTGCCGGCCAGCCTGCACGCAGCGCGGCGTAATCGGCGCGAAAGTCGCGCATCGCATCGGCCTTCATCGTCTCGACCACGGCCCAATCCTGCGCCTTGGCTTGCGGCGAGTCGTACACCGCCTGCAGCTTGCGGCGCGTGGCAAGCGTCAGCGCCCTGAATTCACGGCGCCGGCCATCGAACTGCGCATATTCGGCTCGCGCCGCGTCGCTCGCCCGCGTACGAAGCCAGCGTTCGCCGCCGATCCGCTCGACCGCCGTCGCGAACGACTCGTTGAACAGCGTGTCGCCGGCCGCATACGCCATCTGATGCGCCAGCTCGTGAAAGATCAGCCGCGCCAGTTCGCCTTCCGGATAGTTGATGAAAGTGCTCAGCAGCGGATCGCCGCCAGCCCAGTTCAGCCAGCCGAGCGTCGAATAGGCCGGCACCGGATATACCGCGACTTCGAGCCCCGTCGCGCGTTGCGCCTCGGCTTCTGCCCGCGCGTCGGCATCGTTGTAGTAGCCGCGATAGCCGACACAGCCCGCCACCGGAAAGCACCAGGTCTTCAGTTTCAGCGAATACGGCGGCGCGGCGACGACGTTCCAGACTGCGGCAGTGCGATGCAGATCGGCATAGCCCGTGTAGCTGCGGTTGTCCGGCAGGCCGAGATCGGTCACGGCGAAACGGCGGATGCGCTGCGTTAGCTCGAGCTTGGCCTTGAGCGCGGGCGACGTCGCCGGGTCTTCGAGCCATTCGGGCACCGGGCGCGCGGCTCGCATCAGATCGACGTGACCGCTTGCGGACTGCCAGTAGTAGCCGAGATCGGCGCATCCCGTGAGGCCGAGCGCGAGCAAGGCGGCGAACAACGCCTTCATGATCCGGCGGGCTCGACTTCCACCAGGCAGTCGTAGAAAGTCGGCGCGCGGCCGATGTCGGTCAGGCGCTGGCTGGTGAGCTCGTTGACGTTGGTGCCATCGAAGCCGAGTTTGCGCCACCAGATGCCCAGCCCGTGCACCACGCCTGGCCGGGCGCGGCGCGAGACTTCGGCGCGGCAGCGATGCTCACCACGACCGTTGAAGACGCGCACCATCGAACCGTCGACGATGCCGCGCGACGCCGCATCGGCCGCATGAATCTCCAGCAACGGCTCGCCTTCCATCGCGCGCAGGCTGGTGACGTTGACGAAGGTCGAGTTCAGGAAATTGCGTGCCGGCGGCGAGATCATGGCCAGCGGAAACTGTGCCGAACTGCCGATCGATTCGTAATTGGGCAAATGGTCGGGCAAGCCGTCCTGGCCCATCGCGGTCAGCCGGGCGCTGAAGAATTCGCAGCGGCCCGACGGCGTCGGGAAACCGCCCTGCGCGAAAGGCGCTTCGGGCTGGTTCACGCTGGTGAAACCTTGCGCTTCGAGCTGATCGATGTCGATTGCACCCGGCGCGAAGGCGCTGCGGCACAGCGCCTCGTCGTCGTCCGCGAAGCACGGCTCGTCGAAACCCATCCGACGCGCGAGTTCGCCGAAAACCCAGGCGTTGCTGCGCGCCTCGCCGCGCGGCGCGACGGCCGGCTTGTTGAGCAGCACATCGGTATGGCCGTAACTTGTATGGATGTCCCAGTGCTCGATCTGCACGGTGGCCGGCAGCAGGTAGTCGGCGTAATCGGCGGTGTCGGTGCGGAACTGTTCCAGCACGACGGTGAACAGATCGTCGCGCCCGAAACCGGCCGCGACGCTGCCCGAATCCGGCGCGACCGCGACCGGGTTGCTGTTGTAGACCACCAGCGCCTTGACCGGCCCTCCCCCCGACAGCGCACCGGCATCGCCGGCCAACGCATCGCCGATGCGGCTCATGTTGACGGTGCGCGGCTGGCGGCCGGCCAGCAGATCGGGCCGCTGCAGCGCTGCGCGATCGACCGGGAACGCGCCCGACGCGCTCAGCAGCATGCCGCCCGCCCGCTCGCGCCAGGCGCCGACGAGCGCCGGCAGGCACGCCACCGCGCGAACCGCGTTGCCGCCGCCGCGCACGCGCTGCATGCCGTAGTTGAGCCGGATCGCAGAAGGTTTGGTGGTGCCGTAATCGCGTGCCAGGGCGACGATCTGCGCTTCCGGCACGCCGCAAACGGCGGCGGCACGCGACGGCGGCCATTGCAGCGCGCGTTCGCGCAGCGCATCCCATCCGAGCGTGTGCTGCGCGATGTAGTCGTGATCGAGCCAGTCGTTCGCGATCAGCTCGTGCATCAGCGCCAGGGCCAGTGCGGCGTCGGTGCCGGGCAGCAGTGCGATGTGCTCGTCGCACTTGTCGGCGGTTTCGGACCTGCGCGGGTCGATGCAGACCAGCTTCGCGCCGGCACGCTTTGCGGCCTGCGCATGGCGCCAGAAATGCAGGTTGCTGCCGATCGAATTGCTGCCCCAGATCAGGATCAGTTTCGATTCGGCGAAGAACTCGACCCGCATGCCGAGCTTTCCGCCCAGCGTGTAGCCGAGCGCCTCGCCGCCGGCCGACGAGCAGATCGTGCGGTCGAGCAGCGATGCGCCGAGCTTGTGGAAGAAGCGCCGGTCCATCGATTCGCCCTGCACCAGCCCCATCGTGCCGGCGTAGCTGTAGGGCAACACCGCTTCGGCGCCATGCGCATCGACCACCGAACGCAGCCGCGCGGCAATGTCGTCGAGTGCCGTGTCCCAGGACACCGGCTCGAAATGACCACCGCCCGTGGCCCCTTTGACGCCGACGCGCCGCATCGGCTGCAGCACCCGCTCGGGATGCAGGCAGCGCTCCAAGTAGCGCGAAACCTTCGCGCAGAGCACGCCGCCGGTGTGCGGATGCGCCGAATTGCCCTGTAGCTTGATCGCAACGCCGTCCTGCACGGTGGTGACGAGCGAGCAGGTGTCGGGGCAGTCGTGCGGACAGGCGCCGAGGACAGTCATGGTGGCGGAGGAAAGCGCTTGAGCGGTCATCGCCACAGTCTAAGTTCTCGGACAAATCCGAGCAGCACGCTTACCAGCGCGGAATCGTCTCGTCCTTGAGCTGACGGCGCAACACGCCGTAGTCGGGCACCACGCTTTCCACCGTCTTCCAGAAGCGCGGGCTGTGGTCCATGAAGCGCAGATGGCTGAGTTCGTGAGCGACCACGTAATCGAGCACCGGCATGCGGAAATGCACAAGTCGCCAGTGCAGCCGGATCGCACCGGTCGAGCTTGCGCTGCCCCAGCGCGTGGCCGCGTTCGAGAGCGATAGCTGCGTCCAGCGCACCGCCAGCAGCGGCGCGAAATGATCCAGCCGCTCGGCGAAGATCGCGCGCGCCTGCCGCTGGAGCCAGGCCTGCACCGCGTCGCAGATCCGCTTCGGCGTTGCGTCCGATGGCAGGGCGATCCGCAGGATGCGCGCTTCGGGATCGAACACACCCCGGCCGGGCCGGCCTTGCGTCGCATCCAGCCTGACCTCGACGCTCTCGCCCAGGAACGGAAAACACACGCCGTCGCGCCAGTCGATGCGCGCGGCTTCGAGCGTGGCATGGCGCTGCCTGGTCTCCGCCAGCTTGCGCAGGATCCAGTCCGCCTTGTCCTGCACGGCGGCATCGACGTCGCTCAGCGCGACCCAGCGCGGCGCACGCACGGACAAGCCGTCCACACCGACGACGAAGCCGATCGTCCGGCGCTGGCCGCGCGTGAATTCATAGGCGATGCGGGTGTCGCCGAGCGCGATTTCCCGCGTGGCGCGGGGGTGGGCGAAGAGCGCGCTCACTGGTTCTCGTAAGCGGCGGGATCGAGCCGGCGCATTTCCGATTCGATCCAGGCCTCGACTTCGCGCATCAGTTCATCGGGCTTGCGTCCGGCGCTCGGAATCGCCGGTCCGATCGACACGTCGACCACGCCTGGCCGCTTGATGAAGGCCTTGCGCGGCCAGACGCGCGCCGAGGTCACCGCGACAGGAATCACCGGCGCGCCGGTGTCGATCGCCAGCCGCGTGCCGCCGGTCTTGTAGACGCCCTGCTGGCCACGCGGAATCCGCGTGCCCTCGGGAAACATGATGATCCAGATGCCCTGCGCCAGCAGCAGTTTGCCCTGCGCCACCACCTTGTTGAAGGCGCGCGCCTTCTGGTTGCGGTCGATGTGGATCATGTCCAGCCGCGCCATCGCCCAGCCGAAGAAAGGCACGTAGATCAGTTCCTTCTTGAACACATAAGCGAGCGGATGCGGCATCAGCGTCGGCATCAGGAAGGTTTCGAGCGTCGACTGGTGCTTGACCAGCAGCACCGCGCCGGCACGCTTTTCCTGCGGCAGGTTCTCCATGCCGGTGACCCGCGTGCGGATGCCGAGGATGACCCGCGCGCCGCTGACCGCCCAGCCGAGCCAGCGCTCGGCCATCCAGTAGAGCGGCTCGCCGCGCCGCCAGATCGAGGCGACGCACATGATGATTCCCCACGGAATCACCGTGACCAGCATCCAGACCATGTGGACGACCGAACGCACGAATGCTGTGAAGGTAGGCAGGAAACGACTCATCAGACAGCGACTTGCAGCGCGGTTTTCTCGGCCTCGCGGGCCAGCAGGAAGGCAACGAACGCCTCCAGGTTCTCATGCACGTGCGTGCCGGCCGGGTACTCGGGCGGCAGCGGATTCACGCCGCGGCACGCCGCGCCCATGCCCGTCAGCAGCAGATGCGGCTCGCAGCCGGCCGCCGCGCCGGCCTGGAGATCGCGAAGGCTGTCGCCGGCCGTCGGCACGCCGGCCAGGTCGATGCCGTAGCGCTCGCCGATCTGGATGAAGAGCCCCGGCTTGGGCTTCCGGCAGTTGCAGTCTTCGTCCGGGCTGTGCGGACAATAGAAGATCGCATCGATCTTTCCGCCCACCGCAGCCAGCATCTTGTGCATCTTGGCGTGCATCGCGTTGAGCGAAGCCACGTCGAACAGCCCGCGCCCGAGCCCCGACTGGTTGGACGCGACCACCACCCGCCAGCCGGCATGGTTGAGCCGCGCGATCGCTTCCAGCGCGCTCGGCAGTGCGGTCCACTCGACCTCGCTCTTGACGAAGTCGTCGCGGTGCAGGTTGATGCTGCCGTTGCGGTCGAGGATGACGAGTTTCATGGGGTGTACGGTTCTTTGGCGTCGCGTTGTCTGCGCGTAGCCCAGGCCACGATCTGTGACACCGGGTACTTTTCGCCGTCCAAGGCGTGAATACGCTGGATCAGCGTGTTGAAAACGATCTGCTCGTCGCGAAGAAGGACACGGATGAAATCTGCATCCTTTTCCCGCGCGGCCACGCATTTGGAAACGCAGAGATCATGCAGGTCTGGGCAGATCGCCGTCAGATCGCCGAAGTAGTGAAACCGCGCCCGCTTCATCCAGTCGGAGGGCATGACTGCGGTTTCCGGACTCACGCCATCGGCGTGGTAGCCGAACTCGTCGTGAAAGCGAGAGAGTGCTCCTATGGCGCCATCGATCAGGTCTGCCTTCTCTGGTGCCATCGATGGATAGAGGTCAAGCTCATCCGACAACGTCAACAAAGCGTCGGCTTCGTCCAGCGCAAGTACGACCACTTGGCTGCCGACGAGAACGAAGCTCTTTTCTCCCGAGATTTCTGCTGCAGCGCGGAGAACATGAAGAAGCTGCGAGTACTTCATCGATACATCGCCTCGCGACGGATCCGAAGCCGCTCCGCGTCGTCGAGAACGAACCCGAGCGGCGACATGTTGCGTAAGGTTGCTGCGTGATCCGTCTCCACGCATACGCTTTGCTCGAGTTTGCCAAGATCGCCGCCCAGAAGCGTTCGCCATTCGTCGCGATACGGACGACCTGCCGACGACAGGCCGCTGGCCTCCCAACGATCGATCACGGCCAGCGCGCGTCCGAGTAAACGCCGGTCATCGCGCAGCCGCACCACTGCTTCTCGATGGAACGCCAGCGTGAAGCGATCGATTGCTTGATGGGAAGGCATCGTTGAATGCTCGTGATATCGCTGGCGCCGGTCAAGCAGCCAGCCGCTCCAGCATCGCCACGCGGTTCATCGCGGCGTGCAGCGAGCGGAGCAATCCGATGCGGTTGAGCCGTAGATCGGTCTGTTCGGCATTCACCATCACGCCGTCGAAGAAGGCGTCGACGGGTGCGCGAAGCACCGACAACGTCTGCAACGATGCCGTGTAGTCGCCGGCGGCGAACTGCGCATCGGCTGCCGGCACGGTCTGCTGCATCGCGGCGTAGAGCGCTTTCTCGGCAGGTTCCTGCAGGAGAAGCTCGCTGACGTGAGCGTCGGCTTTGGGGGATTTCTTGAGGATGTTGCCGATGCGCTTGTTGGCGGCTGCGAGCGCGGGGGCTTCGGGGAGTGCGGCGAATGCGCGGACTGCGGCAAGGAGCTTCGGGACGGTGCCCAGGCGCTGCGGGCGGGAAGCGAGCACGGCGTCGACCTCCTGCGGACTCGCGCCTTGCTCGCGCAGGCTGCCGGCAAGGCGGTCGTACACGAAGGTTTCGAGCGCATCGATCGCTGTGCTGTCGATGCCGGAAAAGGCAGCAGCTGCGTCGTCCAGCAACACACGCAGGTCCAGGGCGAGGTCTTTTTCGACCAGCATCCGGATCACTCCCAGCGCATGCCGACGCAGCGCAAACGGATCGCGGTCGCCGGTCGGCAGGTTGCCGATGCCGAACATGCCGACCAGCGTTTCCAGCTTGTCCGACAGCGCGACGACGACGCCGACTTCGCCGCGCGGCAGCGTGTCACCGGCGAAGCGTGGTTTGTAGTGGTCTTCGATGGCATCGGCCACGTCAGCGGCAAGGCCGTCGTATAGCGCGTAGTAGCGGCCCATGGTGCCTTGCAGCTCGGGGAACTCGCCGACCATGTCAGTCATCAGATCGGCCTTGGCGAGCTGTGCGGCGGCAACCACATTGGACTCCGTGAACCCAGGCGTGAAATGCGTTGAATCAAGGTTCGCAAGCGCAACGCGCTCAAGCTTGATAAAGATGGACCGAGCGATTTCCATTACGCGCGTCACGCGCTCGCCCTGCGTCCCCAGCTTGTTGTGATAAACCACCTTGTCCAGCGCCTCGACCCGCGATTCCAGCGTCTTCTTCCGATCCTGGTCGAAGAAAAACTTCGCATCCGCCAGCCGCGGGCGCACCACGCGCTCGTTGCCCTGGACCACGGCGCTGGCGTCGTCGGGCGTGATGTTGCTGACGACGAGGAACTTGTTGGTGAGCTTGTCGGCTGCGTCGAGCAGCGGAAAGTACTTCTGGTTGGCCTTCATCGTGAGGATCAGGCATTCCTGCGGCACATCCAGGAATTCGCTTTCGAACTCGCAGACCAGCACGTTCGGCCGCTCGACCAGCGCGGTGACTTCGTCGAGCAGTGCTTCATCGTCGATGGGCCGTGCGCCGTTGCCGACCTTTGCAGCCGCAGCGGCCAGTTGGCGGACGATCTCGGCGCGGCGGGCATCGAAGCCGGCGATCACCGCACCCTCGTCAGCGAGCTGCTGTGCGTAGCTGTCGGCATCGCGCAGCACGACCGGATCGACCTTGGCCTCGAAACGGTGGCCGTGCGTGTCGCGGCCGGCTTTGAGCCCCAGCGCTTCGATCGATACGATTTCGTCGCCGTGCAGTGCGACCAGCCCGTGTGCAGGACGCACGAAGCTCACGCTGCTCCAGCGGGGCAGCGCGCAGCCGCTTTCGAGCTGATAGCTCATGACCTTGGGAATCGGCAGCTTGGCGATGGCTTCGGTCAGCGCCTTCTGTAGGCCTTCGGCCAACGTAGCGCCCTTTGCGGTGCTCTCGTAGAACAGCGCTTCGGCCTTGCCGTCCACGGCGCGCTTCAACGACGGCACGGCGGACGCGTCGGCACCCAGCGCGGCAAGTCGCTTGAGCAGCGCCGGCGTGGCGTTGCCGGACGCGTCGAGGCCGACCGCCACGGGCATCAGCTTTTGCGTGACGGCCTTGTCGGCGGCTTGCGCGGATACGCCGGTCAGGTGCATCGCGAGACGGCGCGGCGAGGCGTAGGCGGTCAGCACCGAATCGGCGCCGGCCAGGCCCAGGGTCTTGAGTTGATCGGCCAGCACGCCGGCAAAGGCGTCGCCGAGTTTGCGCAGCGCCTTGGGCGGCAGTTCTTCGACGAACAGTTCAAGAAGGAGATTGCGGGTCATCGTGTTCATCGTCGTTCAGGCTGCCTTCTTGGCGGGTGCGTCCAGAGGGGTCATCTCGGCCACCCATTCGCGCGGCGCCATCGGGAAACCGAGCCGTTCGCGGCTCTCGTAATAACTGCGCGCAACGCTGCGCGCGAGATTGCGGATGCGACCGATGTAGGCCGCGCGTTCGGTCACGCTGATTGCGCCGCGCGCGTCCAGCAGGTTGAAGCTGTGCGCCGCCTTCAGCACCTGCTCGTAGGCCGGCAGTGCGAGCTGGGTTTCGATCAGGTGCTTTGCCTGCTTCTCGTGCGCGGTGAAGGCGGTGAAGAGGAAGTCGGCGTCGCTGTGCTCGAAGTTGTAGGTGGACTGTTCGACTTCGTTCTGCTTGTAAACGTCGCCGTAGGTCAGCCCGTCGGTCCAGGTCAGGTTGTAGACGTTGTCCACGCCTTGCAGGTACATGGCGAGGCGCTCGAGGCCGTAGGTGATCTCGCCGGTGATCGGCCGGCAGTCGATGCCGCCGACCTGCTGGAAATAGGTGAACTGCGTCACCTCCATGCCGTTGAGCCAGACTTCCCAGCCGAGCCCCCATGCGCCAAGCGTCGGATTTTCCCAGTCGTCCTCGACGAAGCGGATGTCGTTCTTCTTCAGATCGAAGCCGAGTGCCTGGAGCGAGCCCAGGTACAGCTCGAGGATGTTCGAAGGTGCGGGCTTCAACACCACCTGGTACTGGTAGTAATGTTGCAGCCGGTTCGGGTTCTCGCCGTAGCGGCCGTCCTTGGGGCGGCGGCTCGGCTGCACATAGGCGGCTTTCCAGGGTTCCGGGCCGAGCGCGCGCAGGAAGGTCGCGGTATGCGAAGTGCCGGCTCCCACTTCCATGTCGTAGGGCTGGAGCAGCGCGCAGCCCTGTTCGGCCCAGTACGACTGCAGTTTGAGAATGATTTGCTGGAAGGTCAACATGAGGCTGGCCGGCGCGGGGCCGGACTTTGAGCTGTGGTACGCACACGCGAAGGGTGCGATTTTACCGGCGGCGGCGCGCCTGTCCGTGCTCTCCCACAGTCAACCGGGGCGTCGCCTGCTGCGCGACCCGGCAGGGGTTCGACATAAAGACCGCTTTCGCGCCACCTGATCTACCCTGATTCCATGACTGCCTCCGACGCTCCTCCCATAGGTCCTTCATCGCCGCTATTCATCGTCCTCAACGCCGGCTCGGGCAAGTCCGACACCGACGAAGTTCGACAGACGATCGAGAGAACCTGCGACGCAGCCGGACGACACCACCGGATCTTCCTGGTCGACGGTCCGGGAAAGATCAGGTCGCTGGCGACGGAGGCTGTGGAATGCGCGAAGGCGCAGGGCGGCATCGTGGTCGCGGCGGGCGGCGACGGCACGATCAACACGGTGGCACAGGCGACGCTTGGAAGCGGTTGTGTCTTCGGCGTGCTTCCGCAAGGAACCTTCAATTACTTCAGCCGGGCGAACGGCATCCCTGCCGAAACCGAAGCCGCGCTGGAAGTGCTGCTGACGGAGTCGCCGCGCGAAGTCCAGGTCGGAATGGTCAACGACCGCGTGTTTCTGGTGAACGCGAGCATGGGCCTGTACGCAGAGTTGCTGGAAGAGCGCGAGGCCGTGAAGCGCGAATACGGACGCAGCCGTGCCATCGCATTCGGTGCCGCGGTGATGATGCTTTTCAAAGGCCATCGCCAGTGGGATCTGCATCTGGACTTTCATGGCGAGCGGCGCGACATCCGCACGCCGACGCTTTTCGTCGGCAACAACCCGCTGCAGTTGCGCCAGGTCGGCTTTCCCGAAGCGGAGCAGCTGGAGAACGAACGCCTGCTGGCGGCGGTGGCCGTCAAGCCGGTGGGTGGATTCGGGCTGGCCGGGCTCCTTCTGCGCGGCATGTTCGGCAAGATGGGCGGTGCCGGCAACGTGAGCAGTTTTGCATTCGAGACCCTGACGGTAGAGCCCCGTCAATCGCACAAGCCGGGCAAACCCGGGAAACCTGGCAAATCCAAGAAGAACAGCCGGGTTAAGGTCGCCACCGACGGAGAGCTCGGCTGGCTCGACATGCCGCTGGTGTTCCGTGTCGCGCCGGACTCGCTCTGGCTGATTCGCCCGCAGGTCGCACCCGAGCTGGAGGCGGCAAAGAAATGAAGCGTGCGCCGCTGCTGCTGCAAATTTCCGATCCGCACTTCGGCACCGAGGTACCCGTCGTCGTGCAGGCGCTCGAACGCCTCGCACAGGAACAGGCGCCGGATGTGCTGGTGCTCTCGGGCGACATCACGCAGCGCGCGACCCGTCGGCAGTTCGACGCGGCGCGCGCTTTCGTCGACCGCCTGGGCATCGCCAACATCGTCGCCATTCCAGGCAATCACGACATACCGCTGTTCCAGATCGGCGCCCGGCTGCTCTCGCCGTATGCGCGGTATTCGGAAGCATTTGGCGAAGACATGGCGCCGGTTTTCGAATCCGCGACATGGCTGGTGATCGGCACCAACACCACGCGCTGGTATCGGCATGAAGACGGCGAAGTGTCCGATGCACAGATCGAACAGGTGGCGAAGCGCCTCGCGCGTGCGCAACCGGGCCAGGTGCGCGTCGTCGTCACGCACCAGCCGGTGATGGTGACGCGGGCGGAGGATGCGTCCAACCGTCTGCACGGACGCGATGCGGCGGTGAGGCGCTGGTCGGAGGCCGGCGCCGACCTGGTGCTCGGCGGACACATTCACCTGCCCTTCGTCAAGCCGCTGCAGAACGAGGTCTCCGACTGTCCGCGCGCGCTCTGGGCGGTGCAGGCCGGCACGGCCGTGTCCAGTCGCGTGCGCTCGGGCGCGCCGAATTCGGTGAACCTGATCCGGCAGCTGCCGACGACGGAAAACGGCCAAGACGCATCGGGACGCGCCTGCGTGGTCGAACGCTGGGACTATTCGGCCGATGGCGACTGCTTTGCTCGCGCCGACCTGCATCCGCTGGTACTGGACGCGACCGACAGCCAGGGCCGCGTCAGATGAACGAAACGTCTGCACTGGTCGAGCTTGCTCAACGCGTCGGGCCCCATGCGCTGACGACTTTTCTTGCGCTCCTGATGGTCGCAATGCTTGGCGGAGGCCTGCTGTGTGCCGCGAGAAACCGACGAATGGCCGCACGCGAAGCCAGCGAAGAGAAGAAAGCGCCGCGCATCGTCCTCAACCTGGTGGCGGGTTTCGGCGGCGTCGTGCTCGCAGCAAGCGCTTTTGCATGGATTGCACGACAGATCGGCCCCGACCGAACGCTGGGACTGGCGGACCAGGCGTTGGCGGATGCCATCGGCGCGACCTTGCCGCGTGCGGCGCTGAGATTTTTCAGTGTATTCACGCATGTCGGCGACCCGTCGGTGCTGATCGTGCTGGCACTGGTCGTCGCCGGAGTGCTTTGGCGGATGCGACAGAAGGCGCTGATGCTGGGCTGGCTACTGACGCTGGCCGGCAACGGTCTGCTGAATCCATGGCTGAAGGAGATTTTCGCGCGCGTCCGGCCGCTGCACGACCACGGATTTGCCGCAGCCACCGGTTTCAGCTTCCCGAGCGGTCACAGCTCGGGCGCGATGGTGACTTACGGAATGCTCGCGTATCTGGCGCTGAGGCTGCTGCCGCCACGCTGGCACGTTGCTGCAGTGATGGCGGCCATCGCCATCGTTCTCACCACGGCCTGCAGCCGCATCTTCCTGCAGGTGCATTTCGCCAGCGACGTGGCCGCCGGATTGTTGTCGGGCGGGACGTGGCTGGCGGTGTGCATCGCCAGCATCGGGTATGCGGAACGGCGTCGTGCGCGCCGTCCCGCATAGCCACGGCCGATCAATATTCCCAGAAGATGCGCTGAAGTTCTTTCGTGTCGCTGGTCTTGGTCATCGCGACCATCGCCAGGATGCGTGCCTTCTGCGGGCGCAGGTCGTGTGCGACGACCCAGTCGTACTTGTCGTCCGGCTGCTCGGCATTGCGCAGCACGAAGCCGTCTGGCACGCGCGAGGCGCGGATCACGACGATGCCGTCGGCGCGCACTTTCTGCAGGCTGGGAACGATGCGGTCGGCCACGGAGCCGTTGCCCGGACCGCCGTGGACCAGCGCCTTGATGCCGCTCTTGCCGAGCGCGTCGATGGCTGTCGAGGCCACGCCTTCGTAACCCATGGCGATCTCGACAGCCGGCAACGACGTGATGGTGTCGATGTCGAACTCCGAATTCATGGTGTGGCGCTTGACCGGTGCGCGGAACCAGTAGTTGCGGCCTTCGACGACCATGCCGAGCGAGCCCCACTGGCTGACGAATGCGCTCGGCTTGATGTTGAAGTTCTTGCTGACGTCGCGACCGCTCTCGATGCTGTCGTTCATGGTCAGCAGCACGCCCTTGCCCATCGCGTCCTTGCTGCCGGCGACGCTCACGGCGTCGAACAGGTTGAGCGCGCCGTCGGCCGAGAGTGCGGTGCCCGGACGCATCGAGGCGACCATCACGATCGGCTTGTTGGTGTGGACGGTGAGCGTCAGGAAGTAGGCGGTTTCCTCGACGGTGTCGGTACCGTGGGTGATCACGATGCCGTCGACGTCGGGTTGCTTGGCCAGCGCCGAGACGCGCTTAGCCAGCGTGAGGAGGTTGTCGTTGGTCAGGCTTTCGGAAGCGACCTGGAACACCTGTTCACCCTTGACGTTGGCGACCTTGCCCAGCTCTGGCAGTCCGGCGATGAGCTTGTCGACGCCGACCTTGGCTGCAGCGTAGGTCGCGCTGTTGATGGCCGAGGCGCCGGCGCCGGCGATGGTGCCGCCGGTCGCAAGGATCACGACGTTGGGCAATGTCGCCGGTGCAGCAGGCGCGGCGGCGGTCTGCGCCTGGGCGATCGCGCTCGCGGCGAGCAGCACGGCAGTCGCCGCGAAGGCGCGCATGCGGGTTGAGAAATGCATGGGATAGCTCCTGATTTGGAAAGGAAACGGGAAAGGCTTCGAGAGAAGCCGCGGAACGATACAGGTGCTCCGGTCATCGCCCATGCACGATCGATGCCAAGCCGGCATCGATCCATGCAGGAACCGGATCAGGCCCGGCGGCGCATTCCGACCGCGAAAGCCGCGGCGATCGTCAGCAGTGAAAAGCCCCAGAGCGGCCACAACCCGAATCTTGAAACCCACCATGCAAACGGCGTGATGCCGCTCCGCCCCTCGACGTCGGCGACCAGCACACCACGGGTCAGTCGCGGCAATGCGTGCGTGACGCGGCCCAGATGGTCGATCACCACCGTGGCGCCGGTGTTGGTGGCGCGCACCATCGGGCGCTCGAATTCAAGCGCCCGCATCCGCGAGATGGCGAGATGCTGGTCGATGGCAACCGTGTCGCCGAACCAGGCGATGTTGCTGACGTTGAGCAGCATCGTCGGCGCGCTGGCTGCGTCGCGGAAGTTGGCGCCGATCTCGTCGCCGAACAGATCCTCGTAGCAGATGTTCGGCGCGATGCGCTGCCCCATCCAGACAAATGGCGCCTGCGCGAGACCGCCGCTTCGGAAATCGCCCAGCGGGATATTCATCAGGTCGGTGAACCAGCGAAACATGCCCGGAACGAACTCACCGAAGGGAACGAGATGGTGCTTGTCGTAGCGGTATGGCGTCGCCGGGGTCAAGCTGCCGGCGACTTGCGGCTGGAAGCCGAGTACGGCGTTGCGATAGCTCACGGAAAGCGCCGCACCACCCGAGCCGGCCTCTTCGAATCGCAGCGGTAAGCCGATGATGGCTGCCTGATTGCCACTGACGTAACGCGCAGTGATCGCATCGAGATAGCCCGGCGGCAATTGAGACGGCAGCACGGGCAAGGCGGTTTCCGGCGTGATGACCAGGGGCGCGGTGGCATCGCGCAGTTCGTCGCCATACCAGCGCAATGCCGTGGCAATGCCGCCGCCTGGAACAAACTTCTCGTCCTGCGGAATGTTTCCCTGCAGCAGCGCGACCGTCAAGCGTCCACGTGCCAGCAGCGGCGCGTCGACAGGTGTGCGCAGCAGATCGAGGATCGAGGGCGCGCCGACAAGAACGGCGATCAGAGCGGCGGAGGCAAGCGTCGCCTGGATTGCCGGGCGCCGGTCGCGCGCAGATCGGCTGTCGATGATCGCGCCAACAAGGCCGCTCGTGGCCAATGCCGCTATTGCCGCTGCCACGGCGCCGATGCCATAGACGCCCAGCCACGGCGCGTAGCGCCCCAAGGGACCATCGACATGCGCGTAGCCGCCGGCGCCCCATGGGAATCCTGTAAACCAGCTTCCGCGCAGCAACTCGCCAAGCGTCCACAACGCAGCGAAGAGCATTGCGGCGCCGGAACGGCTCTTGGGCGCGTATGCGACGTAGAAACTGCATGCGAGGGCGTAATAAAGCGCGAGCCCTGCCGCGAGCGCCAATATCGCAGTGACAGCCAACGGCGCAGCGAGGCCACCGTAGGTGTGGAGAGAAACGAACAGCCACCAGAATGTGCCGCACAGCCAAGCCGTGGCGAAGAGCCAACTGCCAAGCAATCCGACGCGCCAGCGTGCGTCGCGTGGGGTGAATTGCTCTGTGCGACCGGACGACGATGTTGCGCGCAGGCCGTCCAGCAGCCAGACCAGCAACGCAAGGGAAAGCAGTTGCAGCCACCAGAGCGGCTGCCCGTTCCAGGGCGCTGCAGTCGAGGCGGCCTGCATGAGTCCGGCCGAGCCAAACAGAGCCAAGCGTCCGAACATGCGCTCACCCGGCGCGCCTCCGCTTGAACTGGCCATCGACAGGCGCTCAGTCCGAGGTATCGCTGCCGCGTGCGGGAGAGACGCGGAACCAGCGCACTGCGCCGCCCTTCGTATGCAGTACGACAAAGTCGAATCCGCCAAGTGCGTGGTGCTCGCCCTTTTTCGGCACATGGCCCATCTCGTGCGCGATGAGACCTCCAATCGTGTCGAAATCCTCTGTCAATGCGTCGGCGTCGAAGGTAATGCCGAACGCTTCCGCAACACGCTCGATCGGCGTATCTCCCGAGACGCGATAGGTGTGATCCGCCAGCCCGAAGATATCGCCCGCATCCTCGGCGATGTCGAATTCGTCCTCGATCTCGCCGACGATCTGCTCCAGAACATCTTCGATGGTGATCAGTCCGGCAACGCGCCCGAATTCATCGATGACGATCGCCAAGTGGTTGCGATTGCCCCGGAAATCATGCAGCACATCGTTCAGGCCTTTGCTCTCCGGAACGAACGCAGCAGGTCGCAACAACGCGCGAATGTTCAGACTTGGCGAACGCTGCAGCTTGAGCAGATCCTTCGCGAGAAGGATGCCGATGATGTTTTCCTTTTCGCCCTCGTACACCGGGAAGCGAGAATGTGCCGTGTCGATCACGACATGTAGCAGCGCATCGTAGGGAGAGTCGATATCGACCAGATCCATGCGCGGCGCAGCAACCATGACGTCGCCGGCAGTCATGTCTGCCATCCGCAGGACACCTTCGAGCATGACGCGCGATTCGGGACCGATTACATCGTTGTCCTCGGCATCGGCCAGTGTTTCAATCAGCTCGTCTCGAGAATCCGGTCCAGGATGGATGAATTCTGCAAGTTTTTGAAGAAAGCTGCGTTTGTCTTCCCGTTCAACGGGTATGCGGTCTGAGTGAGGTTCGGCCACTGCGGCAGGGCGGAGTTGGGAAGCGTGAAGGATAACGGATTGCAAATCGCCTGCGAAAGCGAGCGACTAAAGCTCTCAAGGAGCCGATTTTTCGCGAGCAGCACGTATGCCACTTCGCACTTCCTGGATGCTCGCGAGAAAAGACCAGAATTGCTTTGCTCTGTTCTTGATCTGATAGTCGACTTCCGCAAACTGAGCAAGCGCGATCTCGCTCATGCGGCTGTCCAGAGTCGCCGAAGGCAGCTCAAGATGGGCCTCGGACTCCGAACCGCTTCTCACCACCGTCGCTCCCGCCTTGCGCGCAATCTTGAGCATTGCAGCGTTCTCGCTAAGCGCATGGATGAACAGCATGCCGACGCCCTCGTTGCGGGCAACGACTACCGCACGCTCAAAGAGCCGTGCACCATAACCACGTCCCCGTGCATGTGCGGCCACCGAGACACCAAACTCTGCACAATCGCTGTATTGGTCGGGCGGCGCGAAAGCGACGTGCGCCATCGCAATCAAATTGAGTTTGCGGTTGTAAATGCCGAACAGCTCGTCGCGCTCGAAATCAAGCGCCTCGACATAGCGTCCGATCTGCTCGTCGGAAGCCGCATAACCGAAACGCAGATAGCGATCTCCCGGAGTCAAGGCCAGCAGATGGCGTTTGACCCTCTCGCGCTCACGTGGACCGATCGAGCGGATGGGCACCATCAGCGACGATGATGTCCCCGCACGACCACGCGGTTGCGCATCGATGACTGCTAGGTTCAGGGATGTGCCAACGCCGATGGAGGCGAGGAAGAAAGCCTTTGCGGGATGCATGGCTCAAATATAAGGGTTTTCACCAATTTACCAAGATACCAGTTTCTTAAGTCGGAATAAATATGCACATCCGGACCGAAGATCAGCAAATCGTGGCGTTTCTGCGTCTTCTGAGACGAAGGTTGAGCGTACGCAGGATAGCCTGGTCGGCGTCAACGCCAACAGTGCACACCCAGGGCTCTGCACACGCTGCAACTGGCACACACATTGATTGGAAAACAATAAAGCTGATCAGATACGGCGACGTCTAATCAAGATTCGCAATCTGAAAGCACAAATGAAGAAAGCCCAACCATCATCAGATGGTTGGGCGTTCTAGGCTGTAAGAGCCTGACGATGACCTACTTTCACACGGGAACCCGCACTATCATCGGCGCTGACGCGTTTCACTGTCCTGTTCGGGATGGGAAGGAGTGGTACCACGTCGCTATGGTCATCAGGCATAACTTGTTGCTGTGCTGATCGAGCGATCAACACAACGAATTCATAGAGTTTGGAATCAGCTTTTGTGTACTTTTGAGGGTACTTTTTGAATGCGTCAACTTGGCATAACACCTTGATCTGTATTCGCGACTCCGTGTGAGGGAGTCTGATCAAAGTTATAGGGTCAAGCCTCACGAGCAATTAGTATCAGTTAGCTTAACGCATTACTGCGCTTCCACACCTGACCTATCAACGTCCTGGTCTTGAACGACTCTTCAGGGGGCTCAAGGCCCCGGCAGATCTCATCTTGAAACGAGTTTCCCGCTTAGATGCTTTCAGCGGTTATCTCTTCCACACTTAGCTACTCGGCAATGCCACTGGCGTGACAACCGATACACCAGAGGTGTGTCCACTCCGGTCCTCTCGTACTAGGAGCAGGCTTCCTCAAATCTGCAGCGCCCACGGAAGATAGGGACCAAACTGTCTCACGACGTTTTAAACCCAGCTCACGTACCTCTTTAAATGGCGAACAGCCATACCCTTGGGACCGGCTACAGCCCCAGGATGAGATGAGCCGACATCGAGGTGCCAAACACCGCCGTCGATATGAACTCTTGGGCGGTATCAGCCTGTTATCCCCAGAGTACCTTTTATCCGTTGAGCGATGGCCCTTCCATACAGAACCACCGGATCACTATGTCCTGCTTTCGCATCTGCTCGACTTGTCAGTCTCGCAGTTAAGCACGCTTATGCCATTGCACTATCGTCACGATGTCCGACCGTAACTAGCGTACCTTCGAACTCCTCCGTTACGCTTTGGGAGGAGACCGCCCCAGTCAAACTGCCTACCATGCACTGTCCCCGATCCAGATAATGGACCTAGGTTAGAACCTCAAACACACCAGGGTGGTATTTCAACGTTGGCTCCACAAGATCTAGCGACCCTGCTTCAAAGCCTCCCACCTATCCTACACAGATCTGTTCAAAGTCCAATACAAAGCTACAGTAAAGGTTCATGGGGTCTTTCCGTCTTTCCGCGGGGAGATTGCATCATCACAAACATTTCAACTTCGCTGAGTCTCAGGAGGAGACAGTGTGGCCATCGTTACGCCATTCGTGCAGGTCGGAACTTACCCGACAAGGAATTTCGCTACCTTAGGACCGTTATAGTTACGGCCGCCGTTTACTGGGACTTCAATCAAGAGCTTGCACCCCATCATTTAATCTTCCAGCACCGGGCAGGCGTCACACCCTATACGTCCACTTTCGTGTTTGCAGAGTGCTGTGTTTTTAATAAACAGTCGCAGCCACCGATTTTTTGCAACCCATTCATGCTTCGTTGTTCACTACACACTAATAGGGCACACCTTCTTCCGAAGTTACGGTGTCAATTTGCCGAGTTCCTTCTCCTGAGTTCTCTCAAGCGCCTTAGAATACTCATCTCGCGCACCAGTGTCGGTTTGCGGTACGGTCGTTGTTAGCTGAAGCTTAGTGGCTTTTCCTGGAACCTCGTTCAGTTACTTCATGAGCAAGCTCACTCGATCAATGGCCTCGGTATATGTACGCCGGATTTGCCTAACGTACGCCTACATCCATCTAAACCGACATATCCAACAGTCGGATAACCTATTAAGATCCGTCCCCACATCGCACTAACAATCGGTACAGGAATATTGACCTGTTTCCCATCAGCTACGCATCTCTGCCTCGCCTTAGGGGCCGACTCACTCTACGCCGATGAACGTTGCGTAGAAAACCTTGCGCTTACGGCGAGGGGGCTTTTCACCCCCTTTAACGCTACTCATGTCAGCATTCGCACTTCTGATACCTCCAGCACGCTTTACAACGCACCTTCACAGGCTTACAGAACGCTCTCCTACCA
Source organism: Variovorax glucosi (assembly GCF_051216695.1). Classification (NCBI taxonomy): domain Bacteria; kingdom Pseudomonadati; phylum Pseudomonadota; class Betaproteobacteria; order Burkholderiales; family Comamonadaceae; genus Variovorax; species Variovorax glucosi. The sequence goes on along the minus strand of NZ_JBPJZE010000004.1, from coordinate 208,193 downwards.
CTTGCAATAAATTGCAAATCCGCAGCTTCGGTAACTGGCTTAGCCCCGTTACATCTTCCGCGCAGGACGACTCGATCAGTGAGCTATTACGCTTTCTTTAAATGATGGCTGCTTCTAAGCCAACATCCTGACTGTTTTAGCCTTCCCACTTCGTTTCCCACTTAGCCAATTTTAGGGACCTTAGCTGGCGGTCTGGGTTGTTTCCCTCTTGAGTCCGGACGTTAGCACCCGGTGCTCTGTCTCCCAAGCTGTACTCATCGGTATTCGGAGTTTGCCTTGGTTTGGTAAGTCGCCATGACCCCCTAGCCAAAACAGTGCTCTACCCCCGATGGTAATACTTGAGGCACTACCTAAATAGTTTTCGGAGAGAACCAGCTATTTCCAAGTTTGTTTAGCCTTTCACCCCTATCCACAGCTCATCCGCTAGTTTTGCAACACTAGTCGGTTCGGACCTCCAGTACCTGTTACGGCACCTTCATCCTGGCCATGGATAGATCACTTGGTTTCGGGTCTACACCCAGCGACTGATCGCCCTATTCGGACTCGATTTCTCTACGGCTTCCCTATTCGGTTAACCTTGCCACTGAATGTAAGTCGCTGACCCATTATACAAAAGGTACGCAGTCACCCCTTACGAGGCTCCTACTTTTTGTAAGCACGCGGTTTCAGGATCTATTTCACTCCCCTCCCGGGGTTCTTTTCGCCTTTCCCTCACGGTACTAGTTCACTATCGGTCGATGATGAGTATTTAGCCTTGGAGGATGGTCCCCCCATATTCAGACAGGATTTCTCGTGTCCCGCCCTACTTGTCGTTAGCTTAGTATCACACGTCTCTTTTCACGTACGGGGCTATCACCCACTATGGCCAGTCTTTCCAAACTGTTCCGTTAAGAGTCGTGCTATCACTAACAGGCTTTTCCGATTTCGCTCGCCACTACTTTCGGAATCTCGGTTGATGTCTTTTCCTCGAGCTACTGAGATGTTTCAGTTCACCCGGTTCGCCTCGCATGACTATGTATTCATCATGCGATACCTTTCGGTGGGTTTCCCCATTCGGAAATCTCCGGATCAAAGCTAATTTGCCAGCTCCCCGAAGCTTATCGCAGGCTATCACGTCCTTCGTCGCCTATCATCGCCAAGGCATCCACCACGTGCTCTTATTCACTTGACCCTATAACTTTGACGTCTCACCAAACAAATTCGGCAAAACACAAAATCACTCAAGGAATATGTCAGGTCTTTCACCTGACGCGTTATGCCGTATTCATTCAATTCGATATGACTCGAAATTGATGTTCATTTGACGCAATCAAAAATTCTATGTTGCTGATGGCACGGTCTGCACTAAACCTTTACGAATGTGCAGTTTCCATCAGCAACGCTGATTCGACTCTATGAATTTTTAAAGAACAGCCGATTGATCAAGAGATCTTGATCAACAACAAAATAGCCTCTTTCAAAGCCACTTTGGTGTTGATTTTTTATTGTTGTTGTCGAAAGAATTGGTGGAGGTGACAGGACTCGAACCCGCTACCTACTGCTTGCAAAGCAGCCGCTCTCCCAGCTGAGCTACACCCCCAAAACTCTGGCATTGGAGGACTGGTGGGTCGGGTTGGATTCGAACCAACGACCCCCGCCTTATCAAGACGGTGCTCTAACCAACTGAGCTACAGACCCAAGTCGGTCGCTTCAGCAAACATGAATGCATGCCTTAGCGACTTTTTCCAACAACCGATAAGTGTGGACGTTCAAATTAAATTGCTGTTTCCAGAAAGGAGGTGATCCAGCCGCACCTTCCGATACGGCTACCTTGTTACGACTTCACCCCAGTCACGAACCCTGCCGTGGTAATCGCCCTCCTTGCGGTTAGGCTAACTACTTCTGGCAGAACCCGCTCCCATGGTGTGACGGGCGGTGTGTACAAGACCCGGGAACGTATTCACCGTGACATTCTGATCCACGATTACTAGCGATTCCGACTTCACGCAGTCGAGTTGCAGACTGCGATCCGGACTACGACTGGTTTTATGGGATTAGCTCCCCCTCGCGGGTTGGCAACCCTTTGTACCAGCCATTGTATGACGTGTGTAGCCCCACCTATAAGGGCCATGAGGACTTGACGTCATCCCCACCTTCCTCCGGTTTGTCACCGGCAGTCTCATTAGAGTGCCCAACTAAATGTAGCAACTAATGACAAGGGTTGCGCTCGTTGCGGGACTTAACCCAACATCTCACGACACGAGCTGACGACAGCCATGCAGCACCTGTGTTACGGTTCTCTTTCGAGCACTAATCCATCTCTGGAAAATTCCGTACATGTCAAAGGTGGGTAAGGTTTTTCGCGTTGCATCGAATTAAACCACATCATCCACCGCTTGTGCGGGTCCCCGTCAATTCCTTTGAGTTTCAACCTTGCGGCCGTACTCCCCAGGCGGTCAACTTCACGCGTTAGCTTCGTTACTGAGTCAGTGAAGACCCAACAACCAGTTGACATCGTTTAGGGCGTGGACTACCAGGGTATCTAATCCTGTTTGCTCCCCACGCTTTCGTGCATGAGCGTCAGTACAGGTCCAGGGGATTGCCTTCGCCATCGGTGTTCCTCCGCATATCTACGCATTTCACTGCTACACGCGGAATTCCATCCCCCTCTACCGTACTCTAGCTATGCAGTCACAGATGCAATTCCCAGGTTGAGCCCGGGGATTTCACAACTGTCTTACATAACCGCCTGCGCACGCTTTACGCCCAGTAATTCCGATTAACGCTTGCACCCTACGTATTACCGCGGCTGCTGGCACGTAGTTAGCCGGTGCTTATTCTTACGGTACCGTCATTAGCCTTCTTTATTAGAAAAGACCGTTTCGTTCCGTACAAAAGCAGTTTACAACCCGAAGGCCTTCATCCTGCACGCGGCATTGCTGGATCAGGCTTTCGCCCATTGTCCAAAATTCCCCACTGCTGCCTCCCGTAGGAGTCTGGGCCGTGTCTCAGTCCCAGTGTGGCTGGTCGTCCTCTCAGACCAGCTACAGATCGTTGGCTTGGTGAGCCTTTACCCCACCAACTACCTAATCTGCCATCGGCCGCTCCATTCGCGCAAGGCCTTGCGGTCCCCTGCTTTCATCCGTAGATCGTATGCGGTATTAGCACAGCTTTCGCTGCGTTATCCCCCACGATTGGGCACGTTCCGATGTATTACTCACCCGTTCGCCACTCGCCACCAGGATTGCTCCCGTGCTGCCGTTCGACTTGCATGTGTAAGGCATGCCGCCAGCGTTCAATCTGAGCCAGGATCAAACTCTATAGTTCGATCTTGATTTTTTTCGCTCTTTCGAGCAACTCATAAATTGGAATTGACATGAACTTCATTTCTGAATTTCACATCTTTTTTACTTCATGAGCGTTTAAAGTCTTGCGACTTTGTTCCGAAGAACTTGGCAATTAACCTTCAAACGCCCACGCTTATCGGCTGTAGATTTTTAACGAACCTGCAAACATCTACTGTTTGCTTGTCTTCGCTGCGATCAGCGAAGCCTTCGATCATAACACGTTTTTCAAAAGAGTGTCAAACTTTTTTGCTTTCTTCGACTCGCTGCTGTCTTGCGACAAACCAGCTACTCGTTTCAGCGAAGCCTTCGATTATGACACGTTATTTTCTAACCCGTCAACAATTTTCAGCATTCTTTGCTTTCTTCGACTTGATTCCTACCAAAGCAAGAAACAAACCCAAGAAAACAACCTCGACATGAGGATGCTGGAAAAGAAAGCCCAACCATCATCAGATGGTTGGGCGTTCTAGGCTGTAAGAGCCTGACGATGACCTACTTTCACACGGGAACCCGCACTATCATCGGCGCTGACGCGTTTCACTGTCCTGTTCGGGATGGGAAGGAGTGGTACCACGTCGCTATGGTCATCAGGCATAACTTGTTGCTGTGCTGATCGAGCGATCAACACAACGAATTCATAGAGTTTGGAATCAGCTTTTGTGTACTTTTGAGGGTACTTTTTGAATGCGTCAACTTGGCATAACACCTTGATCTGTATTCGCGACTCCGTGTGAGGGAGTCTGATCAAAGTTATAGGGTCAAGCCTCACGAGCAATTAGTATCAGTTAGCTTAACGCATTACTGCGCTTCCACACCTGACCTATCAACGTCCTGGTCTTGAACGACTCTTCAGGGGGCTCAAGGCCCCGGCAGATCTCATCTTGAAACGAGTTTCCCGCTTAGATGCTTTCAGCGGTTATCTCTTCCACACTTAGCTACTCGGCAATGCCACTGGCGTGACAACCGATACACCAGAGGTGTGTCCACTCCGGTCCTCTCGTACTAGGAGCAGGCTTCCTCAAATCTGCAGCGCCCACGGAAGATAGGGACCAAACTGTCTCACGACGTTTTAAACCCAGCTCACGTACCTCTTTAAATGGCGAACAGCCATACCCTTGGGACCGGCTACAGCCCCAGGATGAGATGAGCCGACATCGAGGTGCCAAACACCGCCGTCGATATGAACTCTTGGGCGGTATCAGCCTGTTATCCCCAGAGTACCTTTTATCCGTTGAGCGATGGCCCTTCCATACAGAACCACCGGATCACTATGTCCTGCTTTCGCATCTGCTCGACTTGTCAGTCTCGCAGTTAAGCACGCTTATGCCATTGCACTATCGTCACGATGTCCGACCGTAACTAGCGTACCTTCGAACTCCTCCGTTACGCTTTGGGAGGAGACCGCCCCAGTCAAACTGCCTACCATGCACTGTCCCCGATCCAGATAATGGACCTAGGTTAGAACCTCAAACACACCAGGGTGGTATTTCAACGTTGGCTCCACAAGATCTAGCGACCCTGCTTCAAAGCCTCCCACCTATCCTACACAGATCTGTTCAAAGTCCAATACAAAGCTACAGTAAAGGTTCATGGGGTCTTTCCGTCTTTCCGCGGGGAGATTGCATCATCACAAACATTTCAACTTCGCTGAGTCTCAGGAGGAGACAGTGTGGCCATCGTTACGCCATTCGTGCAGGTCGGAACTTACCCGACAAGGAATTTCGCTACCTTAGGACCGTTATAGTTACGGCCGCCGTTTACTGGGACTTCAATCAAGAGCTTGCACCCCATCATTTAATCTTCCAGCACCGGGCAGGCGTCACACCCTATACGTCCACTTTCGTGTTTGCAGAGTGCTGTGTTTTTAATAAACAGTCGCAGCCACCGATTTTTTGCAACCCATTCATGCTTCGTTGTTCACTACACACTAATAGGGCACACCTTCTTCCGAAGTTACGGTGTCAATTTGCCGAGTTCCTTCTCCTGAGTTCTCTCAAGCGCCTTAGAATACTCATCTCGCGCACCAGTGTCGGTTTGCGGTACGGTCGTTGTTAGCTGAAGCTTAGTGGCTTTTCCTGGAACCTCGTTCAGTTACTTCATGAGCAAGCTCACTCGATCAATGGCCTCGGTATATGTACGCCGGATTTGCCTAACGTACGCCTACATCCATCTAAACCGACATATCCAACAGTCGGATAACCTATTAAGATCCGTCCCCACATCGCACTAACAATCGGTACAGGAATATTGACCTGTTTCCCATCAGCTACGCATCTCTGCCTCGCCTTAGGGGCCGACTCACTCTACGCCGATGAACGTTGCGTAGAAAACCTTGCGCTTACGGCGAGGGGGCTTTTCACCCCCTTTAACGCTACTCATGTCAGCATTCGCACTTCTGATACCTCCAGCACGCTTTACAACGCACCTTCACAGGCTTACAGAACGCTCTCCTACCACTTGCAATAAATTGCAAATCCGCAGCTTCGGTAACTGGCTTAGCCCCGTTACATCTTCCGCGCAGGACGACTCGATCAGTGAGCTATTACGCTTTCTTTAAATGATGGCTGCTTCTAAGCCAACATCCTGACTGTTTTAGCCTTCCCACTTCGTTTCCCACTTAGCCAATTTTAGGGACCTTAGCTGGCGGTCTGGGTTGTTTCCCTCTTGAGTCCGGACGTTAGCACCCGGTGCTCTGTCTCCCAAGCTGTACTCATCGGTATTCGGAGTTTGCCTTGGTTTGGTAAGTCGCCATGACCCCCTAGCCAAAACAGTGCTCTACCCCCGATGGTAATACTTGAGGCACTACCTAAATAGTTTTCGGAGAGAACCAGCTATTTCCAAGTTTGTTTAGCCTTTCACCCCTATCCACAGCTCATCCGCTAGTTTTGCAACACTAGTCGGTTCGGACCTCCAGTACCTGTTACGGCACCTTCATCCTGGCCATGGATAGATCACTTGGTTTCGGGTCTACACCCAGCGACTGATCGCCCTATTCGGACTCGATTTCTCTACGGCTTCCCTATTCGGTTAACCTTGCCACTGAATGTAAGTCGCTGACCCATTATACAAAAGGTACGCAGTCACCCCTTACGAGGCTCCTACTTTTTGTAAGCACGCGGTTTCAGGATCTATTTCACTCCCCTCCCGGGGTTCTTTTCGCCTTTCCCTCACGGTACTAGTTCACTATCGGTCGATGATGAGTATTTAGCCTTGGAGGATGGTCCCCCCATATTCAGACAGGATTTCTCGTGTCCCGCCCTACTTGTCGTTAGCTTAGTATCACACGTCTCTTTTCACGTACGGGGCTATCACCCACTATGGCCAGTCTTTCCAAACTGTTCCGTTAAGAGTCGTGCTATCACTAACAGGCTTTTCCGATTTCGCTCGCCACTACTTTCGGAATCTCGGTTGATGTCTTTTCCTCGAGCTACTGAGATGTTTCAGTTCACCCGGTTCGCCTCGCATGACTATGTATTCATCATGCGATACCTTTCGGTGGGTTTCCCCATTCGGAAATCTCCGGATCAAAGCTAATTTGCCAGCTCCCCGAAGCTTATCGCAGGCTATCACGTCCTTCGTCGCCTATCATCGCCAAGGCATCCACCACGTGCTCTTATTCACTTGACCCTATAACTTTGACGTCTCACCAAACAAATTCGGCAAAACACAAAATCACTCAAGGAATATGTCAGGTCTTTCACCTGACGCGTTATGCCGTATTCATTCAATTCGATATGACTCGAAATTGATGTTCATTTGACGCAATCAAAAATTCTATGTTGCTGATGGCACGGTCTGCACTAAACCTTTACGAATGTGCAGTTTCCATCAGCAACGCTGATTCGACTCTATGAATTTTTAAAGAACAGCCGATTGATCAAGAGATCTTGATCAACAACAAAATAGCCTCTTTCAAAGCCACTTTGGTGTTGATTTTTTATTGTTGTTGTCGAAAGAATTGGTGGAGGTGACAGGACTCGAACCCGCTACCTACTGCTTGCAAAGCAGCCGCTCTCCCAGCTGAGCTACACCCCCAAAACTCTGGCATTGGAGGACTGGTGGGTCGGGTTGGATTCGAACCAACGACCCCCGCCTTATCAAGACGGTGCTCTAACCAACTGAGCTACAGACCCAAGTCGGTCGCTTCAGCAAACATGAATGCATGCCTTAGCGACTTTTTCCAACAACCGATAAGTGTGGACGTTCAAATTAAATTGCTGTTTCCAGAAAGGAGGTGATCCAGCCGCACCTTCCGATACGGCTACCTTGTTACGACTTCACCCCAGTCACGAACCCTGCCGTGGTAATCGCCCTCCTTGCGGTTAGGCTAACTACTTCTGGCAGAACCCGCTCCCATGGTGTGACGGGCGGTGTGTACAAGACCCGGGAACGTATTCACCGTGACATTCTGATCCACGATTACTAGCGATTCCGACTTCACGCAGTCGAGTTGCAGACTGCGATCCGGACTACGACTGGTTTTATGGGATTAGCTCCCCCTCGCGGGTTGGCAACCCTTTGTACCAGCCATTGTATGACGTGTGTAGCCCCACCTATAAGGGCCATGAGGACTTGACGTCATCCCCACCTTCCTCCGGTTTGTCACCGGCAGTCTCATTAGAGTGCCCAACTAAATGTAGCAACTAATGACAAGGGTTGCGCTCGTTGCGGGACTTAACCCAACATCTCACGACACGAGCTGACGACAGCCATGCAGCACCTGTGTTACGGTTCTCTTTCGAGCACTAATCCATCTCTGGAAAATTCCGTACATGTCAAAGGTGGGTAAGGTTTTTCGCGTTGCATCGAATTAAACCACATCATCCACCGCTTGTGCGGGTCCCCGTCAATTCCTTTGAGTTTCAACCTTGCGGCCGTACTCCCCAGGCGGTCAACTTCACGCGTTAGCTTCGTTACTGAGTCAGTGAAGACCCAACAACCAGTTGACATCGTTTAGGGCGTGGACTACCAGGGTATCTAATCCTGTTTGCTCCCCACGCTTTCGTGCATGAGCGTCAGTACAGGTCCAGGGGATTGCCTTCGCCATCGGTGTTCCTCCGCATATCTACGCATTTCACTGCTACACGCGGAATTCCATCCCCCTCTACCGTACTCTAGCTATGCAGTCACAGATGCAATTCCCAGGTTGAGCCCGGGGATTTCACAACTGTCTTACATAACCGCCTGCGCACGCTTTACGCCCAGTAATTCCGATTAACGCTTGCACCCTACGTATTACCGCGGCTGCTGGCACGTAGTTAGCCGGTGCTTATTCTTACGGTACCGTCATTAGCCTTCTTTATTAGAAAAGACCGTTTCGTTCCGTACAAAAGCAGTTTACAACCCGAAGGCCTTCATCCTGCACGCGGCATTGCTGGATCAGGCTTTCGCCCATTGTCCAAAATTCCCCACTGCTGCCTCCCGTAGGAGTCTGGGCCGTGTCTCAGTCCCAGTGTGGCTGGTCGTCCTCTCAGACCAGCTACAGATCGTTGGCTTGGTGAGCCTTTACCCCACCAACTACCTAATCTGCCATCGGCCGCTCCATTCGCGCAAGGCCTTGCGGTCCCCTGCTTTCATCCGTAGATCGTATGCGGTATTAGCACAGCTTTCGCTGCGTTATCCCCCACGATTGGGCACGTTCCGATGTATTACTCACCCGTTCGCCACTCGCCACCAGGATTGCTCCCGTGCTGCCGTTCGACTTGCATGTGTAAGGCATGCCGCCAGCGTTCAATCTGAGCCAGGATCAAACTCTATAGTTCGATCTTGATTTTTTTCGCTCTTTCGAGCAACTCATAAATTGGAATTGACATGAACTTCATTTCTGAATTTCACATCTTTTTTACTTCATGAGCGTTTAAAGTCTTGCGACTTTGTTCCGAAGAACTTGGCAATTAACCTTCAAACGCCCACGCTTATCGGCTGTAGATTTTTAACGAACCTGCAAACATCTACTGTTTGCTTGTCTTCGCTGCGATCAGCGAAGCCTTCGATCATAACACGTTTTTCAAAAGAGTGTCAAACTTTTTTGCTTTCTTCGACTCGCTGCTGTCTTGCGACAAACCAGCTACTCGTTTCAGCGAAGCCTTCGATTATGACACGTTATTTTCTAACCCGTCAACAATTTTCAGCATTCTTTGCTTTCTTCGACTTGCCAACCTCTTATTCAGAAGCCAACTTATCGTTATCAGCGCAGCCTTCGATTATCACTTGGTTTTATCAACCTCGTCAACTTCGTTGGCAATTTTTTATCGACTTTCCGTAATCGCCTTCGGCGCTTTCGGTAGCGAAAGCGCGATGCGTTTTCAGCCGAGTCGGCGAGTATATGCCGGCCGATGCAGGATGCAAGCATTGTCAGGAAACTTCGACAGATATTCATACAAGAGGGGTTGGGCCTGCGGCCCAACCCCTCTTGTATGAATCACTCACGATGCCTCCAGACACGCTCCCCTCGATAATTGGCATCACATGGCACTCATCACACTCCTCGACGCGCAACTTGCGTTCGGCCACGTCCCGCTGCTCGATCATGCGGATTTCTCTCTTATGGAAGCCGAGCGTATCGGCCTCATCGGCCGCAATGGCGCCGGCAAGTCGTCCATGCTCAAGATCCTTGCGGGCATGGAGAAACCGGACGATGGCGTTCTGCAGCTCCAACAAGGACTCCGCGTTGCCTACGTAGCGCAGGAACCCGTCCTCGATCCCGATGCCGATGTCTTCACCGCCGCCAGTGCAGGCCTGGGTGCCGTCATTGCCGTGCGGGATCAGTATCTCTCCGGTGCGCCGGGACTCGATCTGGACGCGTTGCAGTCTCAGATCGAGGCCTACGACGCCTGGAACTGGGAGCAGCGTGTCGAAGAAACGCTGCACCGCCTGCATCTCGACGGTACTGCCCGTGTCGGCTCCTTGTCCGGGGGGACGCGCAAGCGTGTCGCGCTGGCACAGGCACTTGTCGCTGCACCGGACGTCCTGCTGCTCGACGAGCCGACCAACCATCTGGATCTCGACTCCATCGAGTGGCTCGAACAACTGCTGATCGATTTCAAGGGCAGCGTCGTCACCATCACCCACGACCGGACCTTTTTGGACCGTGTCGCTACCCGCATCATCGAGCTGGACCGAGGCAAGCTGCGCTCGTATCCAGGCAACTTCGGCCAGTACGTCATACAGAAGGATGAGCAGCTCGCCCAGGAAGCGGTCATCAACGCCAAGGCCGACAAGCTGCTCGCGCAGGAGGAAATATGGGTGCGCAAGGGCGTCGAAGCGCGTCGCACACGCAGCCAGAGCCGCATCGGCCGCCTGGAAGCGCTGCGCGACCAGCGGCAAAGTCGCCGCAACACCGTCGGCAGCGTGAACATGGACGTGGCCGTCGGCAACTCGACCGGCAAGATCGTTGCGGAGCTGACGGATGCATCGAAAGCGTTCGGCGATCGCACCATCGTGCGCGACTTCAGCGCCACCATCCTGCGCGGCGACAAGGTCGGCCTGATCGGCCCCAACGGTGCCGGCAAGACCACGCTGCTCAAACTCATCCTGGGCGATCTCGAACCCGATAGCGGCAAGATCCGTCGCGGTGCCAATCTCGAAGTCGCTTACTTCGACCAGATGCGCGAGACGCTCGACCTCGACGCCACCCTCGAGGACTTCATCAGCCCCGGCAGCGAATGGATCGAGATCGGCAAACAGCGCAAGCACGTCAAGAGCTATCTGACCGACTTCCTCTTCTCGCCCGCCCGGGCCAACTCACCCGTGCGTTCGCTGAGCGGCGGAGAACGCAACCGGCTGTTGCTGGCGCGCCTTTTCGCGCGCCCAGCCAATGTGCTGGTTCTCGACGAGCCGACCAACGACCTCGACATCGACACGCTAGAGCTGCTCGAAGACCTGCTGCAGAACTACGACGGCACGGTTTTCCTGGTCAGCCATGACCGCACCTTTCTGGACAACGTCGTCACCAGCACCGTCGCGTTCGAAGGCGACGGCAAGTGGCGCGAGTACGAAGGCAGCGTGCAGGACTGGCTGATCCAGTCAAAGCGCGCCCGGGACCTCGCCGTCCAACGCGCAGCGGCCGCGCCGCCAGCGCCCGCAGCGGCTCCCGCGCCGGGCGCGGCTGTAACGACGGCCACCGCCGCAGCTCCTGCCCCTGCTCGCAAGAAGCTCAGCTACAAGGAGCAGCGCGAGCTCGACGGTCTTCCCGCGCAGATCGCTGCGCTCGAAGACGAGCAGAAACGCATCGCCGACGCGCTCGCCCTCGATGGCGGCTCGATCTATGCCAACGAGGCCTCCCGTGCGACCGAGCTTGCTGCGCGCCACGCGCAGATCGACGACGAACTGCTCTCGGCGCTGGACCGCTGGGAAACGCTCGGTCCCAAGCGCTGAGTTAATCGTGAAATGGTGCGCACTCATTGGGTGCCGCCTCCCTGCGGTGCGCTCACTGTCCCACGGGCTGCGCCAAAAGCGTGCGCTATATATAGAGCTCCTCCACGGCCTATGGACAGTTGCATGTTTTCAACCCGTTTCGCCAGTCTTCGCAATTTCTTGCTGGCCTTGGCCGTCACGTCGGCGCTGGCCGGATGTGCACAACTTCCCACCGACGTCCAACGCCCGGTTTCCAGCGCGCTTGCCGCGCCTCAGGGCACTGCGCTCGATACGCTAGTCAAGGAGCGGCGCCAGGCGAACAACGGCCGCGCCACTTCCGGTTTCATGCTGCTGCCAACGCCCCAGGCTGCTTACGGCAGCCGACTCGCCCTCGTCGACGCAGCACAGAAGACGCTCGATCTCCAGTACTACGCCATCCATGCGGATGCCAGCACCGAGCGTCTGTTGCGGGCCGTGCTCGCGGCGTCGCAGCGCGGCGTGCGGGTGCGCATTCTTCTAGACGACTTTCACGGCACCGGCCGCAATGCGCTGGTGATGCGCCTCGGCTTCGAGCCGAACATCGAGATGCGCATGTTCAATCCGCTCGCCGGGGCCCGCGGTTCTTCCATCGGGCGCATGGTGAACGCGATCGGCGACTTCAACCGCGCACAGCAGCGCATGCACAACAAGCTGTTCATCGCCGACAACGCCATTGCCGTGACCGGCGGGCGCAATCTGGGCGACGCCTACTTCGGCATCGCGCAAACGCGCAACTTCGTCGACCTCGACGTGCTCACGGCCGGCCCGATCGTGCAGAACCTGTCGGCGAGCTTCGATCAGTACTGGAACAACGAGCGCGCCTATCCGGTGGAATCGCTCGTGACCCGGGAAGAGCTGAAAGACATTCGCGACAAGACCATCGCCGCTGAAAAATCCAGGACGGATCGGGAAGCCGCCGCGAACGCTGCGAATGCCGCGAACGACACCAGCCCCGGCAACAGCGCGAAAGCCGCACCGGAAGGCACGACGGGTGACGGCGGAAAACTCCCGGACGGCGAGCCCCGCCCGGCCGATGCCGGTCCCACCGACGCCCAACGCACGGCCGCCTGGGACCAGAAGGCGCTCGACCTGAGTCGGGCGAACTTCGTCTGGGCGCCGGCCGTGGTGATGGCCGACAAGCCGGCCAAGATCCCCGTCGAAGACGCCGAAGCAACTTCCGGAATCGCCCCCGAAAGCGAAACCGTCGTCGACGGCCTGCTCAATCTGATCGCGCAATCGCGGGAAGACCTGCTCATCATCTCGCCCTATTTCGTGCCGGGACCGGACATGCTGCAGGCTTTCGCGACGGCCCGTTCGCGCGGCGTCAAGGTGAGGGTGTTGACCAATTCCCTGGCATCCAACGACGCACCCGTCGCTCACGCAGGTTATGCGCGCCACCGCGAAAAGCTGCTGGCGCTGGGCATCGAGATCTACGAACTGCGCAGCGAACAGTCCGGACTCCGCAGCGCTTTCGGTTCATCCGGATCATCGGGATCATCGGGATCATCGGGATCGTCAGGAGCGTCGACGGCGGCAGGCTCCAGCGGGTTCGGCGAATCGCGCGCCATGCTGCATTCGAAGGTTCTGGTGATGGACAAACGCCTGGTCGTCATCGGCTCGATGAACCTCGACCAGCGCTCGCAGCTGCAGAACACCGAGATCGCGCTGCTGATCCGCAGCGCAGCGCTGGCGCAGCAGGTGGCGGCGGAGATCGATCCGACGATGTCTCACGGCGCCTGGCATGTCGAACTCATCGACGGCCAGTTGATATGGCGCGCTCCGCAGGCAAGCAATCTGAAGGATGCGACGCACGACCCCGACACCAGCCTCGGCCTGCGGACGCTGCTCAAGCTTTTCGGACCGCTCGCGCCGGAAGAGCTGCTCTGAACCGCTCCGCTCTCTAATTAGAAGAGCTCCGTCACGGCGTGGATCGCCAGCCCGACCGCGCCGCCGACCAGCGTTCCGTTGATGCGGATGAATTGCAGGTCGCGTCCGATGTTGCGTTCCAGTTCGTTCGTCATCTCGTCCGCATTCCACTGCCCGACGCGCTCGACGATGTAGCGCCGGATGTCTTCGCGGTAACGCTCGATCGCCTTCGGTGCCGCTTCGGTGATCTGCTCGTTGATCCAGAAGCGGAAGGGCTCATCGCGCTGGAGCCGCTCACCGGTCGCTGCGGCGATGGTTGCAATGCGCCGGCGCACCGTCGAATCGCTGCGGCCCAGGTCGTCGTGCAGCCAGGCCAGCATGTCGCTCCAGAGGCCGTGCACGTACTCGCCCAGCGCGGGATGCGTCTGCAGCTGCGCGCGGATCTGCTCGCCGCGGGCATGGAAATCCGGATCGTGCTTCAGCCGGACCACGAAATCGTCCATGAAAGCGTCGAAACGCTGCCGCAGCGGATGCGCAGGGTTTTCCGACAACTCGCCCAGCGTGTGAACGACGGCGGCGACGATCTTCCGCGTCGCCGCGCGCGCCGCCATCTGATCGAGGCCGACGTAGCGCAGCGTCTTGATTTCCCGGGCGATGGCTTCGGTGATGCGGTCCTGCACCTCCTCGCCCTCGACCACCAGCGTGACCTGCGCCAGCACATCGTTGAGCAGCGCCTGGTGGCGGTTGTCCGCGGTCAGCGCGTCGAGCGCCTGGCCGAGCAGCTTCGACAGATCGATCTGCGCCAGTCCGGCCGACGCCGCGCGCGCCAGGAAAGCCCGCGCCCGATCGTCGTCGAACGCGCTGAGTCCGTAACGCACCGCGGCCACCGCGTGATCGCCCAATTTCTCGCCATGCGCCGGAACCGAAAGCCACTGCGCCAGCCGCGCGGCCGGATCGAACTGCTTCAGCTTGGCCAGTACCTGCTGCGTGCTGAGGAAGTTGTCGACGATGAACCCGGCCAGCTTGGCGCCGATACGGTCCTTGTTGGCCGGGATGATCGCGGTGTGCGGAATCGGCAAGCCGAGGGGATGGCGGAACAGCGCCGTCACGGCGAACCAGTCGGCGACCGCGCCGACCATCGCGGCCTCGGCGAAGGCGGCGACGTAACCCCAGAGTGCAAATTCCGGATGGCGCTTGCCCAGCCAGCTCGCCACGGCATAGATCAGCGCGGCGGCGATCAGCAGCGCCAGCGCGATGCGTTTCATGGATTTCAGCTCAAGCGTCTGCGTTTCGGGGGTCTTCGACATGCGGGCGATTGTCACGGAACCTTCTCATCCGAATCCGAGCGCGCCTAGACTATCGGCATGAAGCTCATCGATTCGATCGTCACCCAGGCGGCCGGGATCGCGTCCATCCGGCGCGATATCCATGCCCATCCCGAACTCTGCTTCCAGGAGGTGCGCACCGCAGACGTCGTCGCGGCGAAGCTGACCGAATGGGGCATTCCCGTGCACCGCGGCATGGCGACCACCGGCGTCGTCGGTATCGTCAGGAACGGTACGAGTACCCGCGCCATCGGCCTGCGCGCCGACATGGACGCCCTGCCCGTCACCGAAATCAATACCTTCGACCATGCGAGCAAGCATCCCGGAAAGATGCACGCCTGCGGCCACGACGGCCACACCGCGATGCTTCTGGCGGCAGCGCAGCATCTGGCGAAGCACCGCAACTTCGACGGCACTGTCTACCTGATCTTCCAGCCCGCGGAAGAAGGCGGCGGCGGCGCACGGGAGATGGTCAAGGAAGGGCTTTTCGAGCAATTCCCGATGGACGCCGTCTTCGGCATGCACAACTGGCCAGGCATGAAGGCCGGGCAATTCGCGGTGAGCCCCGGCCCGGCGATGGCGTCGAGCAACGACTTCACCATCACCATCCACGGCAAGGGCGGCCACGCGGCGCAGCCGCACACCGGCATCGATCCGGTGCTGGTCGCCTGCGAGATGGTCCAGGCCTTCCAGACCATCCTCACGCGCAACAAGAAGCCGATCGACGCCGGCGTGATCTCGGTCACGATGATCCATGCGGGCGAAGCGAACAACGTGATTCCCGACGCCTGCGTGCTCAAGGGAACCGTGCGCACGTTCTCGCTGGAGGTGCTGGACCTGATCGAATCGCGGATGGCGAAGATCGCCGAGCACGTGAGCGCGGCGCACGACGCGCACAGCGATTTCGAGTTCAACCGCAACTATCCGCCGACCGTGAACACCGCCGCCGAGGCGAACTTCGCGCGCGGCGTGATGGCCGGCATCGTCGGTGCGGACAACGTGCTGGTGCAGGAACCGGCGATGACGGCCGAGGATTTCTCCTTCATGCTGCTGGCCAAGCCCGGCGCCTACGCCTTCATCGGCAACGGCGACGGCGCGCACCGCGACATGCACCACGGAGACGGACCATGCACGCTGCACAACGCGAGCTACGACTTCAACGACGACCTGATTCCGCTCGGCGCGACCTGCTGGGTGGAACTGGCGGAGCAGTTCCTGAAGATCAGGGCGTGATCGGCTCGGCCTCGTCGCCGGCCCGCGCTTCGGCGATGACCAGCAGGCCGTCCATTATCAATCCGTCGACCAGTTCGAACGGGCTGACCATCGACGGCGCCATCTTCCAGCCCGCACCGCCGGTCATGTAGCAGGCCGGCTCGACGCCGCAGTGCGAGCGCACGTGCTGGCGCATGCGCTCGACCGCACCGGCGATCGCATACGTCCCGCCGCTGGTGAGCGCATCGCTGGTGTTGGTCGGGAAATCGCGCACGTCGCCGGTCGGCACGTGCAGGCCGGCGGTGCCGGACTCCAGCGCGCGCAGCATGATGCCGTGGCCCGGCAGGATCAGTCCGCCCAGAAAGCGGCCTTCGATGTCGATCGCCTCGACCGTCACCGCCGTGCCGATCATCACCACCACCATCGGCCGCGCCGGTCCCTGCGACAGCATTCGGTGCCGCGCGCCGATCATCGCCACCCAGCGATCGGCACCCAGGCGCGTCGGATGGTCATAACCGTTGATCAAACCGGCCTCGGACGCGCTCGACACCACCCATCGCGGCCGGCAATCGAAACATTCCTCGATCTGCTCCTCGGCGCGACGGCGGACGGCATCCCCGGCCACAGCGCAGCCGAGCATCGACGAAGGCGCAGCAAGCGAGGCCCACGGCCCCTCGGCCAGACGCTCTATATGGTCGAGAAACTCGGCGCCGTGCGCGATCGGAGCCGCGCCGGGTCGTGGTCCTGCATACAGCGCCCACTTGAGACGGGTGTTGCCGATGTCGAGCGCTAGAAATGTCATGCGGCGGATTATTGCTACTTTGTTGCGGAATATTGCACTCCGCCGGTGCGCCGATGAACGGGCCTGTCGCCTACGCGATTGCCGCGCGTTCAGCCCTTAAAGTGGTGGTACGACATTTGTCGACCAACACAAGGAGAGAAATCATGGGTCTGCTGAGTTTTATCAAGGAAGCTGGCGAAAAGCTGTTCGGTGGTTCGTCTGCACACGCATCCGAAGCGCCCGCCGCCGGCACCGACGCGAACGCTGCCGCTGCGGCCGCCATCAAGACCTACATCGAGACGCAGAACCTCGGCCTCACCGGTCTGCAGGTTACCTACGCAGCCGACACCGGCGTCGTGACCCTCGCGGGCAGCGCGCCTTCCCAGGAAGCCAGCGAAAAGGCCAGCCTCGCCGCCGGCAACGTCGCCAACGTCACCAGCGTCGACAACAACCTCGAGGCGCCTGCTGCGGCACCAGCCCAGTACCACGACGTGGTGCGCGGCGACACGCTCTCGGCCATTTCGAAGAAGTACTACGGCGACGCAAACAAGTACAACGCGATCTTCGAAGCCAACAAGCCGATGCTGACCAGCCCGGACAAGATCTACCCAGGCCAGAAGCTGCGCATCCCGGCGCTGTAATCCATCCGTTAGCCGGAATATGCAAAGCCCGCCCGTCATACGGCGGGCTTTTTCAATTCTGGGTTCAGTTCTGTTTCCAGGGCAACCCGCGCAGGCGCCAGCCGCCGATCTGTCCGCGATGTCCTTCCGCATCCGGATTGCCTTCGAATCCTTCCAGGATGTTGTAGGCCTCGATGCCCAGCTCCGCCGCGCGTTTGGCCGCGGCGATCGATCGCACGCCGCTGCGGCACAACAACACCGCCTTTTTGCCTGCCGGCACTGCCGCCAGCAGTCCGGCGTCGAACGATGGATTCATCGCCATGCCGGGCCACTGCTTCCAGGCCAACGGCATCGCACCCGGAACGAAGCCGACCCATTCACGCTCGGCATCGGTGCGCACGTCGACAAGCACCGCCGATCCGTCGGCCACCCATTTGGCTGCGAGCGCGGGGGAAATGTCCCCGGCATAACCGGCAGCGGGCTGAACGCCGGAATCCATGGAAGCGGAAGAAACGTTGGCGTCGGTCATTGCTTGAATTTCCTTGAAAGATCGAGAGCGGATTCTGCCGCTCGAGTGCGATTGAGTTCCGACCGCCCTTTCCTTCATCCGCCGCAATGCCCCTATCAATCAAATACCATCCTCAGAACATCCCAAAACCATCCACACAGATGGTGATAGCATTCAGTCATGCCATCGAACATCACCGCCACCCCAGCGCGCCCGAAGCCATCCGACGCTGAGAAGATCACCATCAACCTCGGCTACGTCGACCTCGGACAGGTCGACCTGCTGGTGTCGGAAGGCTTCTATTCCAACCGCACCGACTTCATCCGCACCGCCATTCGCAACCAGCTCGGCGTGCACGGCGACACCGTCAAGCAGGTCGTTGCCCGAAAGATGCTGGTGCTCGGGCTGCAGCATTTCACCGTCGCGGAACTCGAAGCCGTGCGCGACAGCGGTCAGCCGCTTGAAATCCGGGTGCTCGGCCTGGCCACCATTGCCGCCGACGTGAGCCCCGAGCTCGCGCAGGCGGCCATCGCATCGATCACCGTTCTCGGCGCGCTGCACGCCAGCCCGGCCGTCAAGGCCGCGCTTGCGGACCGTCTCCGCTGAATCCCCACAGCCCATCTTCAACAGAAAGTCCGCAATGAACCCCATGTTCCAGCAATTGATGTCACGCGCCGCCAAGCTCACGCAGGGCGGCAATCTGCAGGCGGCGACAGAGGCGATCCAGCGCGCGCTCAATCCAGACCGCTACGCCGCCGAAGAAACGCAGGAAAGAGCCGCTCCAGCGCCCTCGCCTTCCGCGCGATCTGCCGACCAGCGCCGCCATGACAACCAGGGCATCGTGATCGAAGGCCATGTCCGCGTGATCGACGACGCCCCGGCGCACCCGGCCGAGCCGAAACCCGCATCCCGATCCGCCGAAGCCGTTTCCGAGCGCTGGACGGACGGCAGCTTCAGCCACCAGGGCCGCACCCTCGCCTACAAGCTGTACGTGCCGCCACATCTGGCCGGAAGCACACCCGCGCCGCGTCCGCTGATCCTGATGCTCCACGGCTGCACGCAGAACCCCGACGATTTCGCCGCCGGCACGCGCATGAACGACCTGGCGCGCCGCGAAGGCTTCGTCGTGGTGTATCCCGCGCAGACGGCGCATGCCAACTCGCAGAAATGCTGGAACTGGTTCAAGCCGCAACACCAGAAACGCGGTCGCGGAGAGCCGGCGCTGCTGGCGGCGCTGGCGCAGCACATCGCTGCGGCCGAAAACGTCGACAGCGCACGCATCTACGCAGCGGGACTGTCGGCCGGCGGCGCGATGGCGGACATCCTCGGGCAGGCCTATCCGGACGTCTTCGCCGCAGTCGGCGTGCATTCGGGGCTGGCAGCGGGGTCCGCAAGCGATGTGGTGTCGGCGCTCGCAGCGATGCGCAGCGGCGGAAAGGCCAGTTCGTCCGGCGGCGCATCGAGCGCTTCCGGAGCGCCGGTCATCGTTTTCCACGGCGATGCCGACAGCACGGTGAATCCGGTCAACGCCAAGGCGGTCGTGACCGCAGCCTTGAGCGGATCGAACGGAAACCAGCCGTCGCGCACATCCGGCGGCACGTCTCCGGGCGGCCAGAGCTACGCGCGCACCGACTATCCCCGCGCCGACGGCAGCACCGCCGTCGAACTCTGGATGCTTCACGGCGCGGGCCATGCATGGTCGGGCGGCAGCGCCAGCGGCAGCTACACCGACGCGCGCGGCGTCGATGCCAGCGCTGAAATGCTGCGTTTTTTCCTGGCGCATCGCCGTTCCTGACAGCGGCGGCGATCGTTGACGCGTTACTCCACGATGTCACGTACTCTCGCCCTCCTTCTCCTGCTCGCAGCCTGCGCGTTTTCGCCGGCCAGCGCCCAGCAGACGACGCCGACCCAGGACCCGCCCGCCCGCATCGCGCGCCTGAACGTCCAGCAAGGTACGGTCAGCTTCTCGCCGGCCGGCGACGACAGCTGGTACGACGTCGTTCCGAACCGCCCGATCACCAGTGGCGACCGGCTCTGGACCGACCGCGATTCGCGCGCCGAAGTCTTCATCGGCTCGACCGCCGTTCGCACCGACGCCCGCTCCAGCCTCGAATTCACCCAGATCGACGACGGCACCATCCAGCTCACGCTGATGCAGGGCAGCCTCGACCTGCACATCCGCGACGATCCGGACGACCAGCGCATCGAGGTCGACACCGGCAATCTGGCACTGGTGATCCTGTCGCGCGGCGATTACCGCATCGACGCCGACCCGGCCGCCGGCACGACGCGCGTCGCGGTCGCCGCCGGCAGCGCAACGGTCTACGGCGAGAACGGCGCGCCGCTGCCGCTCGGCTCGCGCCAGCAGATCACCGTTTCCGGACGCGACCTCGGAACCGCCGAAACGCGCGTGCCGCAAACCGCCGCCGCCTTCGACCGCTGGGTCGGCGAGCAAAACCTGATCGACGAACGCTCGGCGTCGGCGCGTTTCGTGTCGCGCGACGTGGTTGGCTACCAGCAGCTCGATGCCTACGGCGACTGGCGCAGCGATGCGAGCTACGGCAGCATCTGGTATCCGCGCAACGTCGCAGCCGATTGGGCGCCATACCAGCAGGGCCAGTGGATCGACGTCGCGCCGTGGGGATGGACCTGGGTCGACGCGGCGCCGTGGGGCTTCGCGCCGTCGCATTACGGACGCTGGGCGCGCGTTGGGCCGCGCTGGGGCTGGGTGCCGGGGCGCATCGACGCGCGGCCGGTGTTCGTGCCGGCGCTGGTCGGTTTCGTCGGCGGATCGGGGCCGGGCACCGGCACCGGCACTGGCACTGACGGGCGCAACGGCGTCGGCTGGTTTCCGCTGGCGCCGGGCGAGCGCTGGCAGCCGGGTTTTCGTGCGAGCCAGCGCTATGTCGATCGCGCGAATCGCACGGTCGTTTACGTCAACGGACCGTTGCAGCGCAACGATGTCTACGTCAACCAGCGCTTCGGGCCAGCGGTGACGATGGTGCCGGCAGAACGGTTTGGCCGAGGGCCGATCGACAGGCGTGACTTCGTGCGCCAGCGCGACGACAGCCTTTCGCACGCGCCGGTCGCCTTCGCGCCGCCGCTCACGCTGACGACAGGTGCGGCCGTCGGCGGGGTCGCGCTCGGCGCGCTGCGCACGCGGCCGTCCGCTGCCGTGCCGCCGCCGATGATGCAACCTCGCGCGCCGATGGCGCAACTAGCGCCGATCCAGCCGATCCAGCCAAGAACGCAGATCTACTCGACCGAGGGCTCGGCTCAGCAACAACGACAGCAGCAACTGAACGAGCTGGACCGGCGTCGCGAGGAGCAGCAGCAACAGCTGCATCGACAGCATCTCCAGCAACAAGCGTCGAGCGATCAACGCAGACGCGCGGCGGAGCAGCAGGAGCAGCAACGCCGCGACGTCCAAAGGCAGCAGGAGAGCCGGGTCAACGCCGCGCGCGACCAGCAGGAGCAGGACCGGCAGCGCCAGGCCGATCGGCGACAGCAGGAGCAACGGCACGAACAGCAGCGCGAACAGGAGCAGCGCCTGCAGATGCAGCGCGCCGAGCGCGACCGCCAGGAGCAGAACCGGCAGCTCCAGTTCCGCCAGGAACAGCAGCGGCAGATCCAGCAGCAGGAACAGCGGCAGGCGCAGCAGGACCTGCAGCAGCGCGCGACTCAGCTGCGCGCGCAGGAGCAGGCGCAACAGCAGCAGCGCCAGCAGGATAGGCAGCACCAGCAACAACAGCAGGCATCACGTCTTCAGGACATCCGTCAATCGCAGGAGCGCGCGAACGAGCAGCGGCGCGACGACCAGCGCCGCAATCAGCAGCGATAGCCCCGCCGCGGCCGACGAAAAGTACCAGCCGCTACAGTCGATTCAGGGCGCCGCGGGGCGCCATCAGGAACCTCATGTCCACATTCGACTTCGATCTTTTCGTCATCGGCGGCGGCAGCGGCGGCGTTCGTGCCGCCCGCATGGCTGCGCAACGCGGTGCCCGTGTCGCGCTCGCGGAGGCTGCAGAACTGGGCGGCACCTGCGTCAACGTCGGCTGCATTCCCAAGAAGCTCTACAGCTATGCCGCCGGTTACGCGGAGGCTTTCGCGGAAGCGCCTGGCTACGGCTGGTCGTTCGGCTCCGCGCCGACCTTCGACTGGGCGCACCTCAAGTCGCAGCGCGCAAAGGAGATCAGCCGTCTCAACGGCGTCTACCGCGGCCTGCTCGAGAACACGGGTGTCACGCTGATCCAGGGCTGGGCGCAGCTGGCGGATGCGCACACCGTCACGGTCGGCAAGACCAGCCACACGGCGAAGCACATCCTTATCGCGACCGGCGGCATGCCTTTCGTGCCTGAATTTCCCGGTCGCGATCTCGTCCAGGTGTCCGACGGCATGTTCGACCTGCCCGAATTCCCGAAACGGCTGACGATCGTCGGCGGCGGCTACATCGCCTGCGAGTTCGCATCGATCTTCAACGGGCTGGGCGCAGAAGTGACGCTGCTCCAGCGCCAGGCGCACATCCTGAGCGGATTCGACGCGCACATCCGACAGTTTCTTGCGCAGGAAATGGGCAAGACGGGCATCGACATCCGCCTCAACACGCAAGTCGCCAGCGTTTCCCGCACTGCCGCGAAGGGTCCGTTCGACATCGCGCTCGAAAGCGGCGAGCGGCTGGAAGCGGATGTGTTGCTTTTCGCCACCGGCCGCCGGCCGAATACGCAAGGCCTGGGACTCGAAGCCGCCGGCGTCGAGGTCGACAAGCACGGCATGGTCGTGGTCGATGCGCACTACCGGACCTCGCTCAAGTCCGTCTACGCGCTGGGCGATGTGTCGACGCGCATGCAGCTGACGCCGGTCGCGCTGGCCGAGGCGATGTCGCTGGTCGATGCGCTTTTCGGCGACGGCAGGCGCAAGGTCGACTACGACCTGATCCCGACCGCCGTCTTCACGCATCCGAACGTCGGCACCTGCGGACTGACCGAAGCGGCTGCGCGCGAGAAGTTTGGCGACGTCACGATCTTCTGCAGCGAATTCAAGACGCTGCGCCATACGCTGTCGGGCCAGAGCGAACGCACTTTCCTGAAGCTGATCGTCGACCCCAAGAGCGATCGGGTCGTCGGCCTGCACATGGTCGGTCCGGACGCCGGCGAGGTGGTGCAGGGCTTCGCGGTGGCGATGCGCGCCGGCGCGACCAAGGCGGATTTCGACGGCACCATCGGCATCCACCCGACGTTGGCTGAAGAATTCGTGACGATGCGGGAGCCGATGAAGGACTGATCGGCCTGACCAGATAGTCAGGGCAGGCTTGGCACAATGTCACATATGCCTTACATGCCACCGTTCGTCGCTCCCGCCCGCTTCACCGATGCCGCCGCCGCGCTGGCCTATGTGCAGAACATCTACCAGGAGGGACTGGCTCATCTGCGCGAATCGATGCTGCGCTTCGTCGCGGGCGAGGCTCTGCCGGGACGCGTGCGGGCCTGCTACCCGTTCGTGCGCGTGCACACGCACACCGTCACGCGCCAGAGCCCGCCGACGACCGCCGGCCTGAGCTACGGCTTCGTCGCCGGCCCGGGCCGCTACGAGACGACGCTGACCCGGCCCGACCTGTTCCATCGTTATTACCTGGAACAGTTTCGCCTGCTGCTGGAAAACCACGAGGTCGAGCTCGAGGTCGGCACGTCGACGCAGCCGATCCCGATCCATTTCTCCTTCGCCGAGAACGATCACATCGAGGGTTCGATGGACGTCGAGCGCCGGGCGCAGATGCGCGACGCCTTCGACCTGCCCGATCTCGCCGCGATGGACGACGGCATAGCCAACGGCACCTTCATCGCCAAACCCGGCGAGCCGGAGCCGCTTTCGCTCTTCACGGCCGCGCGCGTGGACTATTCGCTGCACCGCCTGCGGCACTACACCGGCACGGCGCCGGAGTGGTTCCAGAATTTCGTGCTGTTCACCAATTACCAGTACTACATCGACGAGTTCGTGGCGCTGGGCCATGCCGAGATGGCCGATCCTGACAGCCCGTACATCGCGTTCATCCAGCCCGGCAACGTGACCAGCTACCGCGTCGGCTACGACGGCCCCGAAGGCGGCATCGCGCCGCCGCGCCTGCCGCAGATGCCCGCCTACCACCTGGTGCGCGCCGATCGTGCCGGGATCACGATGGTCAACATCGGCGTCGGCCCGTCGAATGCCAAGACCATCACCGACCACATCGCCGTGCTTCGCCCGCACGCCTGGATGATGCTCGGCCACTGCGCCGGCCTGCGCAACAGCCAGCAGCTGGGCGACTACGTGCTGGCACACGCGTATGTGCGCGAGGACCATGTGCTCGACGAGGAACTGCCGCTCTGGGTGCCGATCCCTGCGCTGGCGGAGATCCAGCTGGCCCTCGAAAAAGCAGTGGCGGAAGTGACCGGCCTCGACGGCGCCGAACTGAAGACCATCATGCGCACCGGCACCGTGGCCAGCACCGACAACCGCAACTGGGAGCTGCTGCCGCAGAACGAGCCCCAGCGCCGCTTCAGCCAGAGCCGGGCAGTCGCGCTCGACATGGAAAGCGCGACCATCGCGGCTAACGGATTCCGCTTCCGCGTTCCCTACGGCACCCTGCTGTGCGTATCGGACAAACCGCTGCACGGAGAAATCAAGCTGCCGGGCATGGCGAACCGCTTCTACCGGGAACGCGTCGAGCAGCATCTGCGGATCGGCATGAAAGCCATCGAGATCCTGCGCAGCGAGGGGTCCAGCCGGCTGCACAGTCGCAAGCTGCGCAGCTTCGCAGAGGTCGCTTTTCAATAAGCAAGGATAAACAGGCACGCTGGCCATTACCGGCGCATCATCGCCAGCCCCCGGCAACTTTTGTTGCGAATCCCTAAAGCTTTGGGGATGTCTTTTGACACAGCCATTTCGGGATATCTTTCCGGTTTCAGTACACAACTTCGCCGTGCCCACGCAAGGACAGACTCCTCATCCGCCTCAACCCGTGATCACGCTCGACAACTGCGACAGCGAGCCCATCCACATACCGGGCGCGATCCAGCCGCACGGTGCGTTGGTTGCTTTCGCGGGCGACGGCCGAACGGCATGGATGAGCGCCAATGCGTCCGCCCTGCTGGGTTCGACGGTGCCGCACATCGGCGAAATGCTGCGTTCGGACCATTTCGAAGGCAGCGTCGACGTCCACGAGACGCTCTCCGACACGATCGTCGAACAGGAAGACGGCCAGCCGTCGAGCAGCGAAGTGCAGCTGAACGGCCGGACCTTCGATCTGGTCGCGCATCGCTCGGGCGGACTTATCGTTGCCGAGTTCGAGCGCCGACCGGCGGGCGACGATGTCGTCGCCGATTTCGCGCTCAAGGCGCATCGCGCGATGGAGCGCATCAAGCGCCAGCATTCGCTGCGCAGCCTGCTCGATTTCGCAGTGCATGCCGTCCGCCAGCTGACCGGTTTCGACCGCGTGATGGCCTATCGTTTCCGCCACGACGACAGCGGCGATGTGGTCGCCGAAGCGCGCATCGACGCGCTGGAGCCGTACATCGGCCGGCGTTATCCGGCCAGCGACATTCCGGCGCAGGCGCGGCGGCTGTACGTCGTCAATACGCTGCGGCTCATCGCCGACGTGAATGCGGCGTCGGTGCCCATCGAGGCCGAAGCGGGCACGCCGGTGCTGGACATGAGCCATTGCGTGCTGCGCAGCGTTTCGCCGATCCACATCGAATACCTGCAGAACATCGATGTCGCCGCGTCGATGAGCATCTCGATCGTCGTCAACGGCCAGCTCTGGGGCATGCTGGCCTGTCACCACACGGCACCGCTGCAGGTGCCGTATTCGGTGCGCATGGCCTGTGACGTGCTCGCGCAATTGCTCGCCGCAAACGTGCAGAGCCAGATCGCCAGCGAGAACGCGCGTCGCAGCGATGCATCGGCAGACCTGCGCAGCCGGCTGATCGAAGCCACGCTGCACGCGGAAGATACCGCCTCGGCACTGTCGGCGATGGCGCCCGACATCGCGAAGGCGTTCAACGCGCATGCGGTGGTGATCGCCGAAGAGTCGAAGCTGCATTTCGACGGCGACCTGCCGCCCGGCTTCGCGCGCCAGCTGGTGCAGTGGCTCGATGCGTCCGACATGCCGGCCGGCGCCATGCGCACCACCGCCTCGCTCAAGAGCTTCGCGCCGGAACTCGCGGACAAGGCCGGCGTCTGGTGCGGCATGCTGGCGCTGTCATTCGATCCGGCGGCGCACGGCTGGCTGGTGCTGCTGCGCAAGGAGCAGATCGAGACCATCGACTGGGGCGGGCGACCGGAAAAGGAATACAAGACCGGCCCGCTCGGCGCGCGCCTCACGCCGCGCGGCTCGTTCGACATCTGGCGCCAGACCGTGCGCGACACTTCCGAGCCCTGGAGCGCGGCCGACATCGGCTTCGGGCGCCAGATTCTCGACGAACTGCTGCGCGCCCGCACCGTGCGCATGGCCGAAGTCGCACGCGGACGCACGCAGCTGATGGCGATGCTCGGCCACGATCTGCGCGACCCGCTCCAGTCGATCGCCATGGCCGCGCGCATGCTCGGCAAGCAGGCCGATCTCGGCGATGGCCAGGCAGCCAGCACCGGCAGTCGCATGGGCCAGCGGATCCAGGCATCGAGCAACCGCATGGCGCGGCTGATTTCGCAGGTGCTGGACATGTCGCGGCTGCAGACCGGCGGCGGTCTCACCATGAATTTCACCGATGTCGACCTGACCTCGCTGCTGGACGATCTGCTGGACGAAATGCGCACCGCGCACCCCGGCGTCCATGTCGTCCGCGAAGCGCCGCGGCACCTGCCGGCGCGCGTCGACGGCGACCGGCTGATGCAGGTTTTCAGCAACCTCATCAGCAATGCGCGGCATCACGGCGCGCCGGGCGAATCGATCGTCGTGCAACTTGCGGCCGAGGACGATTTCGTGACGCTCGACGTGAGCAATGTCAGCCCGCCGATCCCGGGCGACCAGCAGTCGCAGCTGTTCGCCGCGTTCAAGCGCCGGGAAGTCGCGAATCCGCGCAACAAGAACGGCCTGGGGCTCGGCCTGTACATCGCGCACGCGATCGTCGAGGCGCACGGCGGGACCGTCGGCTACAGCTATGCCGATCCTTACGTGACCTTCAGCGTGCGGTTGCCGCTGTCTGGCCTGCCCGGTCCGGCCGGCGAATGAATCCCGAGGATCTCCAGCGTCTCGTGACGCTCGAGATGCCGTTCGGCAAACACAAGGGCACGCTGATCGCCGACCTGCCGGGCAACTACCTCACATGGTTCGCACGCGAGGGCTTCCCGAAAGGAGAGATCGGACGACTGCTGCAGCTGATGCACGAAATCGATCACAACGGCTTGTCGGGGTTATTGAAGCCTCTGCGACGACCCTGAGCATCGGCAACGACTGACGCGCTGCAAGGTTTCGGCCGGACGGCGAGGCCGAGTGCAAAGCGGGAAAACAGATCCTGAAATTGTTCAAATATTCAAGGATTTCGATGACCCGCAAGTACAGATTCACCCTCGGCGCAGTTACTGCAGCAGCGGTACTGACCGCAGCCACCTTTGCCGCTCATGCACAGAGCGCCGCTCCGGCAACCGATGCCAATGCAGGCAAGCCGAACCCGGTGACCAACGCCATTTCGAAGGCCATGGGCAAGTTGCGTGCAGACACCGACATGCTCGATGTGCTCAACGCCCACGCCAGCCTGAATCCGAAGGCGATCGAAAAGGTCGACGTCAAGACGGCCCGCGCCCAGCCGACCATCGCCGATGCCGTGAACGTCGTCCTCAAACAGCAAGGCAGGAGTACGAATCCCGAAGAACTGGTGCCGGGCGTGACGAGCTTGGACACCACCGTTCAAGGCGCTGCCGGCATGCTGCCCGCACGCATCTACACGCCGGCCGGCGCGGGACCGTTCCCGGTCGTCGTGTACTTTCACGGCGGCGGCTGGGTGATTGCCGACAAGCAGGTCTATGACGGCGGTGCTCGCGGTCTGTCGAAGGAAGCGAATGCGGTCGTGATCTCGGTCGACTACCGCCGCGCGCCGGAAGCCAAGTTCCCGGCAGCCTGGGACGATGCACTGGCATCGTACAAATGGGCACTGGCGAATGCGGCGCAGCACAAGGGTGATCCGAAGCGGGTTGCATTGGCCGGCGAAAGCGCAGGCGGCAATCTCGCACTCGCCACCGCCATCGCAGCACGCGATGGCAGCCTTCAGGCGCCAACCGCCGTGGTCGCTGTCTATCCGGTCACACAGACCAGTCTGAATACCGAGTCGTACATCGAGAATGCAATCGCCAAGCCGCTGAATCGCGCGATGGTCAAGTGGTTCGTCGAAAAGACGACGCGCAGCCCGGCCGATCTGAAGGACAAGCGCCTGCAGCTCATCGACGCCAAGCTGGAAGGCCTGCCGCCGGTCACGATCATCAATGCCCGCATCGATCCGCTGCGCAGCGACGGTTCGAAGATGGAAGACGCGCTCAAGAAGGCCAACGTCCCGGTCGAGCGCCGCGAGTACGAAGGCGTGACGCATGAATTTTTCGGTGCTGCAGCAGTGGTGCAGAAAGCCAAGGAAGCACAAGCCTATGCAGGTCAGCGCCTGAAGCAGGCCTTTGGTTCCTGATGACGGTGTGCTGAGTCGTCACCGGCATCGACCACAATGCTTCGGTGAATGACTCCACCCTGTTTCAGGTCAGCCGGCTGACCAAGCGCTACGGCGACGCTGTCGTCGTGGACGATCTCTCGTTCGATATCGCGCCCGGTGAATGCCTTGGCGTCATCGGTCCGAACGGAGCCGGCAAGACGACCACGATCCGCATGTGCCTGGGGCTCACCGCCCCGGACGCAGGGCGGATCGTTTTTCATGGGCGCGATGGCGAGTTAGAAATGCCGCGCGATGCGCTTGCCATCAAGGCGCAACTTGGCGTCGTCACGCAATTCGACACGCTCGACCCCGACTTCAGCTGCGCCGAGAACCTGATGGTCTACGGCCGTTATTTCGGATTCGCGCGCGCCGACATCGCGCCGCGTGTTCCGCAGCTTCTCGAATTCGCCGCCCTGTCGCAGAAAGCCAATGCGAAGCCGGGAGAACTTTCAGGCGGGATGAAGCGCCGGCTTTCGCTTGCTCGGGCGCTGGTCAATGATCCGAAGCTGCTGCTTCTGGACGAACCGACGACCGGCCTCGACCCGCAGGCGCGTCATCTGATGTGGGAGCGTCTCCAGGTGCTGCTGCAGCAAGGCAAATCGATCCTGCTGACGACGCACTTCATGGACGAAGCCGAGCGGCTTTGCTCGCGCCTGCTGGTGCTGGACCACGGCCGCAAGATTGCCGAAGGCAGGCCGCGCGACCTGATCGCAGAACACTTGGAGCCGGACGTCGTCGAGGTCTACGGTGTTGGCGCAGTCGCGCTGGCCGAAGCACCTGAATTGCGCGCTCTGGCCGCACGCATCGAGGTCAGCGGCGAAACCGTCTTTTTCTACACGCAGGACGCACGCCGTCTGCTCGACGCGTTGACGCAACGCGGCGGTCTTCGCACCTTCCACCGACCGGCGAATCTCGAGGACCTGTTCCTCAAACTGACCGGCCGTCAGATCCGAGAGTGATGAGCAATCCAACTTCTTCGCCTTCGATCTGGCGCCCGCCGGTGCTGTCGATGCGCTGGTGGCCGGTATTCCTGCGCAATCTGCTGGTATGGCGGAAGCTCGCGATCCCGAGCCTGATCGGCAACATCGCGGAGCCGCTGATCTGGCTCGTCGCCTTCGGCTACGGCATGGGCGCGCTGATCGGACAGGTGGCGGTCGATGGCGTGAAGGTGCCGTACATCCTGTTCCTGGCGAGCGGCTCGATCTGCATGAGCGCGATGAACGCGGCATCGTTCGAGGCGCTGTATTCGGCGTTTTCGCGCATGCATGTGCAGAAGACGTGGGACGGCATCATGAATGCGCCGGTCGGCCTCGACGACATCGTGATGGCGGAGATGCTGTGGGCCGCTTTCAAAGCGATCTTCACGACCACGGCAATCCTCTTGGTCATGCTTGCTCTGGGCATTAGCCACAGCCCGAAACTGGTCGTCGCCTGGTTCGTGCTCGCCGGCGCCGGCATCACGTTCTCATGCATCGCGCTGATCTTCAATGCGTTGGCCAAGGGCTACGACTTCTTCACCTATTACTTCACGCTGTTCATGACGCCGATGATGTTTCTCTCGGGCGTTTTCTTCCCGCTGGAACAGCTGCCGGTAGCAGTGCGCGCGGTGTCGGCCTGGCTGCCGCTGAGCAACGCCATCGCGCTGGTGCGCCCGCTCTTCATGGACCAGTGGCCGACCGATGCGTTGCGGCACGGCGCGGTGCTGGTGATCTACGCAGTCGCCGCTTTCTGGATCGCGCTGGCACTGACGCGCAAACGCTTTCGCGCCTGAGCGGCTGCAGCGCCCGAAACTTCAGGAAGGCTTTTCTTCATTGGCCGCTCCTTCTGCAGACAAAGCAGCCGCTGCGCGAAGCTTGTCTTTCTTGCTCGGACGCTTGCCCTTGACGCCGCCGGTTCCCGGCACTTCGGCATGGTCGATGGCTGGAGCGGCCGGCGCGACGTCCGCGCGCGGCGCAGGCTCGAAACCGGCGATCCGCTCGCGCGGCACCGCAAAGCCCTGGCGCTTCTCGATCAGCCTGAAATGCGCTTCGCTTTCTTCCGTCACGAAGCTCACCGCCACGCCGGTCTCGCCTGCCCGACCGGTACGGCCGATGCGATGGACGTGGTCCGTGGCCGAGCGCGGCAGGTCGTAGTTGACGACCGCCGGCAGTTGCACGACGTCGATCCCGCGCGCCGCCAGATCGGTCGCAACCACCACCTGCACGCGCGAAGCCTTGAGGTCGGCCAGCACCTGGCTGCGCTTGCCCTGGCTCAGCACGCCATGAAACGGCTCGGCGTCGAGCCCCGCCTTGCGCAACTTGTCGGCGACGATCTCGGCGGCGAACTTGGTCGCGACGAAGACCAGCACGCGTGTCCATTTCTCGTCCTTGACGAGGCGCGCCAGCAATTGGGTGCGCCGGCTGGCATCCACCTCGATGGCGCGCTGGGCGATGTCGGGGACGGCAGTGGTCTCGGACTCGGATGCGATGGCAATCCGCAATGGATCGGTGAGCGTGCGTCCGGCGAGTGTTTCGATGTCCGGCGCGAAGGTCGCCGAGAACATCAGCGTCTGGCGCTGCGCGGGAAGCAGGTCGAGGATGCGCTGCAGCTCGTCCGCAAATCCCAGGTCGAGCAGACGATCGGCTTCGTCGAGCACCAGCGTCGAGAGCGATCCGAGCCGAAGCGCGTTGTGCGCGACCAGGTCGAGCAGCCGACCCGGCGTGGCGATCATCACGTCAGCGCCGCCGCGCAGGCCCATCATCTGGGGATTGATCGAGACGCCGCCGAAAGCGACGGCGATCTTCGGCTGCCTGGCGGGCTGCTGCGGTATCGCCTGTACCAGTCCCTGCAGCGTCTCGCCGACCTGTGCGGCAAGTTCGCGCGTGGGCACCAGAACCAGTACCGACAGTTCTCGACGCCCTTCGTGGCGGATGATGTCCAACAGTTTCTGCAGCAGAGGCAGCAGATAGGCCGCTGTCTTGCCGGAGCCGGTGCGGGCAGACGCCAGCACGTCGCGGCCGGCCAGGATCGCGGGAACCGCTTCGCGCTGGACGGGCGTGGGCTCTGCATAGCCGACCTTGGCTGCGGCTTGTGCAAGAGGAGAAATGAGGCCCAGGGCGTTGAATGGCATGCGTCGGCAGGATCAGCGGAGTCGGTGGAACGAGGGCCGAACGGATGTTCGACACAGGAAAGTGGGGAGAGGAATGTGCGGGGAACGAAGCGCCAAGGATAGCCAGCCCCACTGCGCAGACGCAGAAACGTTTCCTTTCGATCTTTTTACCGCATCTTCAAAAAGGTTTTTACCCAAAACGTCCGGAGTGGACGACAATGCAAAAGCGTTTAGGCGGATTTCCGTCTGAACGTGAACCGGTGATAGGTCAGTTTCGCGCCACAGCGCTCTTCAGTCAGTTGTGATTCTGGGACTCCATCGCTTTGTTATTTTGGTTTGAATTAGGAGTCCCTCCATGGGCAAGAAACTTTACGTAGGCAATCTGTCCTACTCCATCCGTGACAACGATCTTGAACAAGCCTTCGGCGAGTTCGGTGGCGTGACCAGCGCCAAGGTCATGATGGAACGCGAAACCGGCCGCTCGAAGGGCTTCGGCTTCGTCGAAATGGGCACCGACGCTGAAGCGCTGGCTGCCATCGAAGGCCTGAACGGCCACACGCTCGACGGCCGCGCTCTGACGGTCAACGAAGCACGCCCAATGGAACCACGTCCTGCTGGCGGCGGTTTCGGTGGCGGCCGTAGCGGCGGCGGTGGTGGTGGCGGCTACGGTGGTGGCGGCAGCGGTGGTGGCGGATACGGCGGCGGTGGCGGCCGTAGCGGTGGCGGCGGTGGTGGTGGTTACGGCGGTGGTGGCGGCGGCGGTGGCCGCGGTGGTTACTAAGCCCTCGCTCGAACTATCCTGACCTCGTGTCGGAATGAAAAGCTCCTTCGGGAGCTTTTTTTGTGCCCGAGTTTCATGCATACGGGATTCGCCCTACACCGTCCTACGCGTTAGTGCGTAGCGAGCCCGTCAGCCTACGGTCAGTCGTATCCAACGACCCTCGATCCTTCAAACAAGAGGGTCGAGACAATGGGAATCAAAAGTCAAACAGACTTCTTTTCGGGGGTCATGTTCACTGCGATAGGCGCCGCTTTCGCGATCGGCGCCACCACGTACAACGTCGGAAACGGCGCCCGAATGGGCCCGGGCTACTTCCCGCTGATGCTGGGTGTGCTGCTGGCCATCCTGGGCGCGATCATCATCTTCCAGTCGCTGGTGGTCGAAACCTCCGACGGCAGCCCGATCGGCAAGTGGGCCTGGAAGCCGCTGGCCTTCGTCATCGGCGCCAACCTCGCATTCGGCGTCCTGCTCGGCGGATTGCCCAGCATCGGCCTTCCTGCCATGGGAATGATCATCGCGATCTACGCCCTGACCATCATCTCCAGCCTCGCAGGCGAGCATTTCAAGCTGCGCGACGTCCTGGTGCTTGCGACGATCCTCGCGGTCGGCAGCTATATCGCCTTCATCTGGGCGCTGAAGCTGCAGATCCAGGTCTGGCCTACCTTCATTTCGGGCTGAGGACACACGCATCATGGAACTGTTTCATAACCTCTCCATCGGGTTCGGTGTCGCATTCACCTTCACCAACCTGCTCTATTGCCTGGTCGGCTGCATCCTGGGCACGCTGATCGGCGTGCTGCCGGGCATCGGCCCAGTCGCGACGATCGCAATGCTGTTGCCTGCGACTTACGCGCTGCCGCCCGTGTCGGCCCTCATCATGCTGGCCGGCATCTACTACGGCGCCCAATACGGCGGCTCGACGACGGCCATCCTGGTCAATCTGCCGGGGGAATCGTCCTCGGTTGTGACCTGTATCGACGGCTACCAGATGGCGCGGCAAGGCCGGGCGGGCCCAGCGCTCGCTGCGGCCGGGCTCGGCTCGTTCTTCGCCGGCTGCGTCGGCACGCTGATCCTGGCGGCCTTCGCTCCGCCGCTGACCGAACTGGCCTTCAAGTTCGGCCCTGCCGAGTACTTCTCGCTGATGACGCTCGGCCTGATCGGCGCTGTCGTGCTGGCGTCGGGCTCGCTGCTGAAGGCTGTGGCGATGATCGTGCTGGGTTTGCTGCTGGGCATCGTCGGCACCGACGTGAATTCCGGCGTGGCGCGCTTCAGCTTCGACATCCCGGAACTCACCGACGGCATCGGCTTTGTCGTGATCGCGATGGGCGTGTTCGGTTACGGCGAAATCATCGGCAACCTCTCGCAGCCGGACGACGAGCGCGAAGTCTTCACAGCCAACGTCAAGGGCTTGTGGCCGACCAAGGACGACTTCAAGCGCATGCTGCCCGCCGTACTGCGCGGCACGGCGCTGGGTTCGGCGCTCGGCATCCTGCCTGGCGGCGGCGCTTTGTTGGCGGCGTTCGCGGCCTATGCGCTGGAGAAGAAGATCAAGATGCGGCCGGGCGAAGTGCCGTTCGGCAAGGGCAACATCCGCGGCGTGGCATCGCCGGAATCGGCGAACAATGCCGGCGCGCAGACATCGTTCATTCCGCTGCTGACGCTGGGCATTCCACCGAACGCGGTGATGGCGCTGATGGTCGGCGCGATGACCATCCACAACATCCAGCCGGGCCCGCAGGTCATGACCTCGAATCCGGAATTGTTCTGGGGCCTGATCGCCTCGATGTGGATCGGCAACGCGATGCTGATCATCCTGAACCTGCCGCTGATCGGCATGTGGATCAAGCTGCTGACGGTGCCTTACAAGTTCCTGTTCCCGGCCATCGTGCTGTTCTGCGCCATCGGCGTGTATTCGACGAACAACAACACCTTCGACGTCTGGATGGTGGGCCTGTTCGGTTTCATCGGCTACATCTTCCTGAAGCTGAAGACCGAGCCGGCGCCGCTGCTGCTGGGCTTCATCCTCGGCCCGATGATGGAGGAGAACCTGCGCCGTGCATTGTTGCTGTCGCGCGGAACGTGGAGCGTTTTCGTGACGCGTCCGTTGTCGGCCGGGCTGCTGGTGGCTGCATGCCTGCTGCTCGGTATCGTGCTGCTGCCTTCGATCAAAGCCAAGCGCGAAGAAGCTTTCGTGGAGGAATAGGCTCGCCCCCAGGCTTGCCCACTTCGTGTGGCAGCGCCTACCCCCTGCCGGGGGCAACACCAGCGGCCGGGCAGAGCCCGTTCCGCGGTGTTCTGCGAACAAGAATGCCGCCTTCGGGCGGCTTTCTGCTTTTTGCGCTGCGCGCCATGCCGTGATGTGCGCTGGTTAGGCGGTGCGGGGTTTTACGCGTGCGGCGGCGGCTTTGGCGTTGGTGCGGGCGGTTTCGATGTCGTCGGCGTGCGCCAGCGCGACGCCCATGCGGCGTTTGACGAAGCTTTCGGGTTTGCCGAAGAGGCGGATGTCGATGCCAGGGATGGTGAGGGCTTCGGCTACACCGTCGAAGACGATGCCGGTGGCGTCGACGCCGCCGTAGATGACGGCGCTGGCGCCGGGGGTGTGGAGCGTGGTGTCGACGGGGAGGCCGAGGATGGCGCGGGCGTGGAGTTCGAACTCGTTCTGCCACTGGGTCGCCATGGTCACCATGCCGGTGTCGTGCGGGCGGGGGCTGACTTCGCTGAACCACACCTCGTCGCCCTTGACGAACAGCTCGACGCCGAACAGGCCCTGACCGCCCAGATCGGCGGTGACGGCTTCGGCGATCTGCTGCGCCTTTTGCAGCGCAGCGTCTGCCATCGGATGCGGCTGCCAGCTTTCGACATAGTCGCCGCTGACCTGGACGTGGCCGATGGGTTCGCAGAAGTGCGTCTTCACGACGCCGGCTGCGTCCACGGCGCGCACGGTCAGCAGCGTGATCTCGTAGTCGAAGTCGATGAAGCCTTCGACGATGACGCGTCCGTGGCTCACGCGGCCGCCGGCCATGGCGAAGTCCCAGGCCTTGGCGATGTCGTCCGGACCGTCGATCCTGCTCTGGCCCTTGCCGGAACTGCTCATGACCGGCTTGACGATGCAGGGGTAGCCGATGTCGTTCACGACGGCGGCCTGCAATTCGGCAAGCGAATCGCAGAACCTGTACGGACTGGTCGGCACGCCGAGCGTCTCAGCGGCAAGGCGGCGGATGCCTTCGCGGTCCATCGTCAGGCGGGTGGCGCGGGCGGTCGGCACCACCCGAACCTTGCCGGCGTCTTCTAGCGCTTGGAGCATGGGCGTGGCGATGGCTTCGATTTCAGGCGCGACGAGGTGCGGTTTCTCGGCCTCGATCAGCGCTTCGAGCTGCGCGGGATCGCTCATGACGATGGTGCGCGCGTGGTGCGCGACCTGCTGGCCGGGCGCGTTGTCGTAGCGGTCGACGGCAATGGTTTCGACGCCGAGGCGCTGGAGTGCGATGAGCACTTCCTTGCCGAGCTCGCCGGAGCCGAGCAGCATCACGCGGGTGGCAGAAGGAGAAAGAGGGGTTCCGATGGTCGTCATGCGGACAGTTTAATGAAGCTTGCTGCGCCACAATGACCGCCGCATGCGGGCCTCCGGGTCCGCCCTTTTCAATCTGCAGTGCAAGGAGCATTTCTCATGGCTATCCAGACCGTCGGCATCATCGGAGCCGGAACGATGGGCAACGGCATCGCGCAAGCCTGCGCGGTCGCGGGCGTCAACGTGGTGATGGTCGACATCGCGCAGGCGGCGGTCGACAAGGGCTTGGCCAACGTCGCGGGCAGCCTCGACCGGCTGATCAAGAAGGAGAAGCTGACCGAGGGCCAGAAGACGGCCGCGCTGGCGCTGATAAAGGGCTCGACGAACTACGACGACCTGAAGTCCGCGCAACTGGTGATCGAAGCCGCGACCGAGAACCACGCGCTCAAGATCAAGATCCTGAAACAGATCGACGCGATCCTGGCGCCCGAAGTGATCGTCGCATCGAACACCTCGTCGATCTCGATCACGCAGCTCGCCGCCGCCACCTCGCGCCCGGACCGATTCATCGGCATGCACTTCTTCAACCCGGTGCCGATGATGGCGCTGGTGGAAATCATCCGTGGCTACCTCACCAGCGACGCGACGCACGATGCGGTCAAGGCGCTGGCCGAGTCGCTCGGCAAGTCGCCGATCACGGTGAAGAACGCGCCCGGTTTCGTGGTCAACCGCATCCTGGTGCCGATGATCAACGAGGCATTCTTCGTGCTTTCGGAGGGCATCGCCACCGCGGAAGACATCGATGCCGGCATGAAGCTCGGCTGCAACCAGCCGATCGGACCGCTGGCGCTGGCCGACATGATCGGGCTGGACGTGTGTCTGGCGGTGATGGAGGTGTATCTGGAGCAGTTCGGCGACTCCAAATACCGGCCGTGTCCGTTGCTGAAGGAAATGGTCGCGGCGGGTCAGCTCGGTCGCAAGACCAAGCGCGGTGTTTACAGCTACTGACCGGTTCGCAGGGTGCCTGACGCCCTGCAACCCTAACGGCGATGCGGAATTGCATTGCGGGCAATTTAATCGCTCGATATAATTCAACCCATGCACACCGAAATCACCGCCGACAACATGCTCAAGCTGGACAACCAGCTGTGCTTCGCGGTGTATTCGACGTCGCTGGCCATGACGCGGCTCTACAAGCCGCTGCTTGAAAAGCTGGATCTCACCTATCCGCAGTACCTCGTGATGCTGGCTTTGTGGGAACGCGACGGCGTGATGGTTTCAGAACTCGGCACACAGTTGTCGCTCGATTCCGGGACATTGACGCCGTTGCTCAAGAGGCTCGAAAGCGTCGGCCACGTGACCCGGCTGCGCGATGTGATGGACGAACGCCGCGTTCGCGTCACGCTGACCCCGAGCGGCCGTGCGCTCAAGTCGCAGGCGACCGTGCTTCCTTCCTGCATCCTGGCAGCCAGCCAATGCTCCATCAACGAACTGTCGACGCTGACCCGGCAACTCCAGCAGCTGCGCGACCGCCTGAAGGCAGCTGCCTGAAAAAGATTCCTTTCTTCACCGCCGCGCAAGTCGCGGCATCTTCTTCAACCCCTTCTCCAACCACCAAGGAAACAACCATGACCACGCAACTCGACAAAGTTCTCTACACCGCTGAAGCACACACCGTCGGTGGCCGCGAAGGCTCGGGCAAGTCCAGCGACGGTGCCATCGACGTCCAGCTGAGCGCGCCAGGTTCGGGCAAGCCGGGCACCAACCCGGAGCAGCTGTTCGCGGTCGGCTACGCCGCCTGCTTCATCGGCGCGATGAAGGCCGTTGCGCCGAAGGTCGGCGTCAAGGTGCCGGACGATGTCTCGATCGACTCGAAGGTCGACCTCGGCCCGACGAACGACGGCGCCCGTTACGGCATCAGCGTGCATCTGGCGATCACCCTGCCTGGCCTCGACGCCGAGCAAGCCAAGAAGCTGGTCGACACGGCGCATGAAGTGTGCCCGTACTCGAACGCCACCCGCGGCAACATCGACGTCGAAATCACCATCGCCTGATTGATCTCCGCGCGGTCGACCTGACCGACGAGACATCGAAACGAAGGCGCTGCGGCCACAAGCCGCAGCGCCTTTTTGCGTGGTGTGCCGCGCGCACTCGGGTCGATGGTGACAATGGCCGGATGACATCAACTTCAAGCACGCATCCCTACGAAAGCCTCACGCCGGACGTCGTCCTCGATGCGTTGGCCACACTGGGCCTCCACGGCGACGGCCGGCTGACCGCCCTCAATTCGTACGAAAACCGTGTCTACCAGGTCTTCATGGACGACCCGAAGCCGTATCCCGCGGTCGTCGTCAAGTTCTATCGTCCCGGCCGCTGGAGCGAAGCCGAAATCCTCGAAGAGCACGCCTTTGCACTGGAACTGGCCGAGGGCGAAGTTCCTGCCGTTCCGCCGCTGATGCTGAACGGCGCGACGCTGCATCACCACGCCGGCTTCTCTTTCAGCGTGAGCCCCTACCGAGGTGGGCGCGGGCCGGAGCTGGACGATTTCGAAGTGCTCGAATGGGTCGGCCGTTTTCTCGCCCGAATCCATGCTGTTGGCGCCAAGCGGCCTTTCATCGAACGGCCCGTCCTGAACCTGCAGACCTTCGGCATCGCCTCACGCGACTGGCTGCTCGGCAACGACAAGATTCCGCTCGACGTGCAGCGCGACTGGGAAATCGCCTGCAACGATGCGCTCGACCGCATCGCCGCAACGCCGCTGGTCGCCGGTGTTCATACCGAGTTGCGAACGCTGCGTCTGCACGGCGATGTGCATCCCGGCAACATTCTCTGGACTCCCACCGACCGGCCCGGCGGCGGTCCGCACTTCGTCGACCTGGACGATGCACGCACTGGATTTGCCGTGCAGGATTTGTGGATGCTGTTGAACGGCGAGCGCGCGCAACGCACCGCGCAATTGAGCGGGCTGCTCGACGGCTATGAGCAATTCCGCGAATTCGATCGGCGTGAACTGGCGCTGATCGAGCCGCTACGAACGCTGCGGCTGATCCACTACAGCGCCTGGCTGGCGCGGCGCTGGGAAGATCCGATCTTCCCGATCAATTTCCCGTGGTTCGGATCGAGCGATTACTGGAAGGGGCAGATTCTGGTGCTGCAGGACCAATGCGAGCGGATGGAGGAGGAGCCGCTGTATGCGTGAACTGATGCGGCATCGGTTCAATTGCAGCCCTTGAGGCAGGGGCTGGTGACTGACGCCGGTTCTTGTGCATACGATTTTCCAGCGTCCTCTGCTTTGGCAGGCACGAACATTGGTGGATCTTTCATGCGGATGGCAGACCAGAGCGAATGGGTCAATGCGTAGCGTTCGCCGACGTATCTGAATCGATCGCCGATCCACGTGGACAAGAGGAAGAAAACAATGATCACGCCTGTGGTGTTGCGCAAGAAGCGCAGTTCTGAGATGCGCTTCCTGAATGCGATCCAGAAACCAACGTTTGCCAACAGTGCGGTGAACAGCGCGATCAACGCATAAGCCATGTAGGTCAGGCTCGGCCCAACATTGCGCTGCTGATACTTGGAGAACCAGATCGAATATACGCAGGAGAAGATAGCGGCTGCGACCACGGGCAAATTGATCGCAATGATGAGCAGACGACCGAACATCAGCGCAATCCCTCCGCAAACAAGCGTTTGGCGAGAGCCTCCCACCTAAGGGTGCTTCCCCGCACAAGG
Source organism: Variovorax glucosi (assembly GCF_051216695.1). Classification (NCBI taxonomy): domain Bacteria; kingdom Pseudomonadati; phylum Pseudomonadota; class Betaproteobacteria; order Burkholderiales; family Comamonadaceae; genus Variovorax; species Variovorax glucosi. Next base: position 168,388 of record NZ_JBPJZE010000004.1, on the reverse strand, counting down.
TGCGCATAGTAGAAATGACCATCGCCTTGATTTCGATCCTTCTGATCTTGAAGCTCGGGAGCTGCTTTCATCAGGTCGAACTGGGAAATTCCGGCGTGAATCGGATCTCCTAGTTCGGTCAGATCGATGACGATCACCTTTCGGATGCATTCGTGCTTTCGCAGATCGCCCAGAAAATCTGCATCGATCGGCGATGCAATCAAAACAACGTGATCAACGACGTGGGCTTGGCGTGCGTACCAGTGTGCTGTTTGTGCGGCCAGCAAGGAGCCATAGGAATATCCAATGAGATTGAACTGTGGCGCAGCATCTGTCATTCCGGGGGTGACAACCCACTCCGAATCATCGCGATAACGAATCAGGGTGCCAGCCCGCGCTGCATCGATCAACGACCCTGTCCGACCAAGTAGCCGAGATGCCGTATTCGTCAACCCCGCACTCACATGCGAAATCCCCGCCTCTTTGAACGCAGCAAGCTGAGGCTGAACATACGGTCCGTCCAACCCCGCGCCTCCCCAATACAGCGTCCCCTTCGGCTTCCTGACATAAACCGTCGCAGCCCTGGTATCGCGCTTCAAGGTCAACGCTGCAGTCGCCATCGCGGCCGGCACCAGCAGCGGCGCGATCACGCGTCTTCTCCGAAGACTTCGATCCGGATTTCGCTGCCGACGCTGCCGGACACGAACTCGGTATGGTCCTGCGCATCGGTACGGCCCTGCACCAGACCGCCGAGGTAACTCAGCCGGTACAGGCGGTTCGCCACCGGTTGCCCGGTCGACTCGTCGCGGACGAGGAATCGTTGGTCTGCGGGCGGCGTGTCATCAATTGGGTCGGCGTCGCCTGCGGACTGAAGCCCAGCCCGCCAGCCGCCGACGAACGCCACACCAGCCAGAGCACCCACAGTGGCCGCTGCAGTCCCGGCACTTGCGGCCATCACCACATCGCCCGCCTCGCCTTCCGTCCACGCAGTCTCCTGCGAAGCCACCAGCCTCGGCGGCGGACTGCATTTGCACAGACAGAGGTCGCCGCTCAGCGCACGCTGCCGGCCATGCGAACCGACGGACGAGATGCGCGATCCCACCGTACGGATCTGTCCGACGCTGCCGCACTTCGGGCATTCGACCGCGTCGCCGTCGAAGGCGTTCGGCATGCCATGCCAGGTGCTGGTCGAAAGCCCGGTCAGCACCTTGCCGGCGCTGGTCGTCGTATCGCCGACGTGGATGTAGAAACGCTTGCCCATGAAGTCCTCCGCTTTTTTATAGTGCGGAAAATTCTATGGGTTTGAAATCACCGGCCTTGCATCGACTGCTGGCCGAAAGTTCACGTCAAGCTGCTCCGGGATCGCTTTAGTTCGCGTATTGCGGCTCGATCTGCTGCTGTGGCGCCGAACCGGGACGCAGCGTGGGCGGCGCGTTGGGGTCGTAAAGCAACGTGCCGGTTCCGACACCCGCTCCCGCACGCACCCCGCCACCGATGCCGGTCGATGCGCCGAGCCCCGCGCCGCCATAGACCTGACCGCCGGTGTTGACGCCGACGCCGACACCGACGGGGCCGACGCCGGTACCGAGCCCGACGCTCGGCCCGCCGGAGCCGAATCCCAGTCCGAGCGAAACACCCGGCACCAGCGGCATACCGATGCCGACACCGCCAGCGCAACCCGACAGCGCTGCGACGACAGCCGCTGTCGCAATCCAATGTCCGGTCCGCGAGCGCATGGCGATCAGACGAGCAACGCGTTCACGCGCCGCACATACGCAGCCGGATCGGCCGGCATGCCGCCTTCGGCCAGCAGCGCCTGATCGAACAGGATGTTGGCCAGATCGTCGAAATGCGCCTGCGAACCTTCACCGGCCTCGCCCAGCGATTCCAGTTTGCGGACCAGCGCATGTTCGGCGTTGACTTCGAGCACCGGCTTCAGGTCCGGTGCAGGCTGGCCGGCCTGCTTCAGCATGCGCGCGAGCTGCGTGCTCATGCCGTCGTCCTTCACCACCAGGCACGCAGGCGAATCGACCAGTCGCGTGGTCACGCGCACGTCGTCGGCCTTGTCCTTGAGGGCGGCCTTGAGCTTTTCGAGCACCGGCTTGAAGGTTTCGGCCGCCTCTTCGGCTGCCTTCTTTTCCGACTCGTCCTGCAGCGTGCCGAGATCGACCGCGCCCTTGGCAACGCTTTGCAGCGGCGTGCCGTCGAAGTCCTGCAGGTAGTTCAGCGCCCATTCGTCGACGCGGTCGGTCATCAGCAGCACCTCGATGCCCTTCTTCTTGAAGAGTTCGAGCTGCGGGCTGTTCTTGGCCGCGGCCAGCGTGTCGGCGGTGATGTAGTAGATGGCCTCCTGGCCTTCCTTCATGCGCGCCTTGTAGTCGGCGAAACCGACGCTGACCGTGTCGCTGGCGGTCGATGCGAAGCGCAGCAGCTTGGCGATGCGCTCGCGGTTGCCGTGGTCTTCGCCCAGGCCTTCCTTCAACACGGTGCCGAACTCGGCATAAAAGGCCGCGTACTTGCCGGCGTCTTCACCGCCCGCGAATTCGGCTGCGGCTTCGGCGGCAGGCTGCGCGTCGACGACGTTCTTCTTGTCGACCACGTCGGTCACGCCGTCTTCGGCCTTCAGCGCTTCGGTCGGTTCCGGCGCCGGCACCGACTCGCCCGAGCCGATGTCGATCTTGGTCGCGGCGCTGTCGGCTGCGTTCTTCTGCTTCTTCGCCATGTCTTCGAGCATCGACAGCACGCGCTTGGTGCTGCCTTCGCGGATCGCCTTCACGTCGCGGCTTTCCTGCAGCAGTTCGCGGCTGACGTTCAGCGGCAGGTCGGCGGAGTCGATCACGCCCTTGACGAAGCGCAGGTAGCCGGGCATCAGCGCCTCGGCATCGTCCATGATGAAGACGCGCTTGACGTACAGCTTGACGCCGGCGCTCTTCTCGCGGTTCCACAGGTCCATCGGCGCCTTCGACGGAATGAAGAGCAGCTGCGTGTATTCGGTGCTGCCCTCGACGCGGTTATGGCTCCAGGTGAGCGGTGCTTCGTAGTCGTGCGTGATGGTCTTGTAGAAGTCGGCGTACTGATCGGCCGTGATGTCCTTCTTGGGACGCGTCCAGAGCGCGCTGGCCTTGTTGACGGACTCCCATTCGCCGGTCTTGACCATGTCGCCGGGCTGTTCGTTCTCGCCCTCTTTCCACTCTTCCTTCTCCATCAGGATCGGCAGGGAGATGTGGTCGGAATACTTGCCGATGACCGACTTGAGCTTCCAGGCGTTGAGGTATTCCTCGGCGTCTTCACGCAGGTGCAGCGTGACGCTGGTACCGCGCTGCGCACGATCGATGTCGTCGACCTCGAAGTCGCCGGCGCCGCCGCTGGCCCAGCGCACGCCCTGGTCGGCCGGCAGCCCTGCGCGCCGCGATTCGACGGTGATGCGGTCGGCCACGATGAAGCCCGAGTAAAAGCCGACGCCGAACTGGCCGATCAGCTGCGCGTCCGACTTCTGGTCGCCGCTCAGCTTGCTCATGAAGTCCTTGGTGCCGCTCTTGGCGATGGTGCCGAGGTTGTCGATGGCTTCCTGCTTCGACAGGCCGATGCCGTTGTCGGCAATCGTCAGCGTGCGGGCGGCCTTGTCGAACGAAACGCGCACTTCGAGGTTCGGTGCTTCCTCGTACAGCGCGGCGTCCTTGATGGCTTCGAAACGCAGCTTGTCGCAGGCGTCCGATGCGTTGGAGATCAGCTCGCGGAGAAAGATCTCCTTGTTGGAGTAGAGCGCGTGCGTGACGAGGTGCAGCAGCTGTGCAACTTCGGCCTGAAACGGAAGTTTTGTCGTAGCGGAAGTGGTCATGGTTCGAGGCTCGGAAAATTCTGAAAACTAGGAAATCGCCAGTGATTCGGCAACGACGCACAGATGGCGTCGAGCCCGCCATTTTCAACGCTGCGCGAGCGATGCACGAAATGCCGGGCCACCGTGACGTGGTTCCGTTTGACGTGTCGGCTTTCTCCTACAGCCGTCATCCCCGTTCGAGACTCGTTGCGCTTCGGTTTTCCGAAGCGTTTTGTCACACATCGAACAGGGAATAAAAAATGGAAACCAGCAATCTTCAGAAATGGTCGGCCGAATTCATCGGCACGTTCTGGCTTACCTTCGGCGGCTGCGGCAGTGCCGTGCTCGCAGCGGCGTTCCCGCAACTGGGCATCGGCTTCGCAGGCGTGTCGCTGGCCTTCGGCCTCACGGTGCTGACCGCAGCCTATGCGCTGGGGCCGATCTCGGGCGGGCACTTCAACCCGGCAGTCTCGATCGGGCTGGCCGTGGGTGGGCGTTTCGACGCCGTCGAGATTCCCGGCTACGTGATCTCGCAGGTGCTCGGCGCGGTGGCCGGTGCAGGCGTGCTCTACGCCATAGCGACCGGACGTCCGGGGGCCGACCTCGGCGGCTTCGCCACCAACGGCTACGGCGCGCATTCCCCGGGCGGCTACGGCATGGCGGCGGCGTTGCTCGCCGAAGCCGTGCTGACGGCGATCTTCCTGATCGTGATCCTCGGCGCCACGGCCAGACGCGCAGCCGCCGGCTTTGGTGGATTGGCAATCGGCATGTGCCTGACGCTGATCCATCTGGTGTCGATTCCGGTGACCAATACTTCGGTCAATCCGGCACGCAGCACCGGGCCGGCAGTTTTCGGACCTGCTTATGCGGCGTCGGAGCTATGGCTCTTCTGGACAGCGCCGATCGCGGGCGCAATCATCGGCGCGCTGATCTACAGGATGCTGCTGGCAGACGAGAAAGCCAGTTGACCCATCCGGTGCCGAAAGATCAGAACTTCTCGTTCACGCCCAGATAGCGCCAGTTCCCGACCGGCAGGTTTCCCAGCACCACGCGTCCGATCCGGATGCGCTTCAGGCCGACCACCTTCAGGCCGACCTGCTCGCACATCCGGCGGATCTGGCGCTTCTTGCCTTCGGTCAGCACGAAGCGCAGCTGCTCCGGATTCTGCCAATCGACCCTGGCTGGCTTGAGCGGCTGGCCGTCCAGGCTCAGCCCGTGGCGGAGTTTTGCCAGCATGGCGGGCGGAAAAACACGCTGCACGTCAGTCACCACGTCGTCCCGCGCCCCAGGCCCTCCGCTGGCACCGATCACCGGCGACCAGGTCACGCGCACCAGGTATTCCTTCTCCATCCCCGAATCCTCGCCGATCAGCTGGCGCGCGACGCGGCCGTCCTGCGTGAAGACCAGCAAGCCGACCGAATCGATGTCGAGCCGCCCGGCCGGCGCCAGACCGCGCGTCTGCGGCGGCGAAAACCGGTTGGTGCTGGTGTCTTCGCGCCAGTGCGTGCGCGGGTTGATGAGCATCACGGCCGGTTCGTGACCGTCCTCGGCCTGGCCGCTGACATAGCCCATCGGCTTGTGCAGCAGGATCGTGACCTGCGTCGCCTGCCGACCTTGAGCCGCCTTGTCGATCTCGACACGATCGGCCGGCGTCACCTTGACACCCATCGGTGCGATCTTGCCGTTGACCTTGACCCATCCCCGGTCGATCCAGTCGTCAGCCTCGCGACGGGAGCAGAAGCCGAGTTCGGCCATGCGCTTGTTGAGGCGCACGGCGCCGGGGACGGAAGGTGAAGAAGATGTGGGCTCGGTCATCGTGGGGACGATTGTCCCCGGGAACGCCGAACCGGTAACGGAGGCCGGTTCAGGTTGGTTCAGGCTGGTTCAGCCCTGCTGTCGCTGCGCCGGGTCGTTGCGGGCATCGCTTTGCTGTCCACCAAGATACTGGCGGACGGCCGACGATGCGTCGCCAGCCGCGCGCACCGCGGAGCGAAGCCGTTCTTCGGTCACCGACAGTGCAGATGCCCAGTAACGGACCTCGGCGGGCTCGTCCAGATTGATCCAGCCGCTGTCGCGCGGCCGGCGTTCATTCGATTGGTCTGCCATTTGCGTGTCTCCGGCGCGTGATGCGCTCTCTGTTCCGGCAATGTTCCTGCAACGCGCCGGACAAGCAGAGCTTGCAACACGATGTAGCCGGACATTGACGGTGTCGCGAGACTCCGGATGCAGGACACGTCCTGCATCCGATCCGTTCAGATCACCAGCCGGTAGCCCACGCCCGTTTCGGTCAGCAGATGCCGCGGCTGGGCCGAGTCGGCTTCCAGCTTCTGCCGCAGATGTCCCATATATATACGCAGGTAGTGGCTCTGCTCCCCATGCGACGGCCCCCACACTTCGCGCAGCAGCTGGCGTTGCGTCAGCACCCGGCCCGCATTCGCCACGAGCATGCCGAGCAGACGGTATTCCGTCGGCGTGAGATGCACTTCGGCACCGGCCCGGCGGACGACGCGCGCCGTGCGGTCGACTTCGACATCACCGAAGCGGAACACCGGCTCGCCGACCTCCGCGCCTGCCGATCCGCCCGCCGCAGCCCTCGGACGACGCAGGTTGGCGCGTACGCGAGCGAGCAACTCCCCAGTGCCGAAAGGCTTGGTGAGATAGTCGTCGGCACCGGCATCGAGCGCTGCGACCTTGTCGGTTTCATCGATGCGCGCCGACAGCACGATGATCGGCACCGCCGACCAGCCGCGCACGTCGCGGATCAGGTCCAGCCCGTCGCCGTCGGGCAGTCCGAGGTCGAGCACCAGCAGATCGGGCTGGCGGGTACCGGCTGCGGCGAGCCCGTCGCGCAGCGTGCCGGCCTCGTGCACCTGCCAGCCTTCGGCCTCCAGCGCTCCGCGCACGAAACGGCGGATCTGGGGTTCGTCTTCGATAACGATGGCGGTTGGAGCAGGCATGTTCAGTGTGTTTCTCCAGCCTCGGGCGCATCAGGCGGTGTCCGGCGCGGCAGGGTCACCGTGAATTCTGCCCCGCCGCCCTGCGCATCGGGCGCCACGTTCGTCGCCGAAATCTCGCCGCCATGCGCACCCACGATCGCCTTGCAGATCGCCAGCCCGAGCCCCACGCCGGGCGTCGCCGATTCGGCCTGGCCGCGCGTGAACTTGTCGAACAGCTGCTGCTCGCGACCTCGCGACGATGGCGGCAGCCCCGGACCGTGGTCCCGCACCGACAGAACCAGCGCGGCCGGCGTGACGCGTGCGCCGACCACGATCGGCGGCGCACCGTACTTGGCCGCGTTCTCCAGCAGATTGACCAGCACCCGCTCGATCAGCACCGCATCGAACTCGACCAGCGGCAGATCGGCGGCCAGCGCGGTCCGCACCGCAAGGTCGCCGAGCGCGGATGCGGCCGAGCGGATGGCGGTGCCGACCACTTCCTCCACCGATTGCCAGTCACGCCGCAGGTTGACCGCGCCGCCGGCGATGCCGCTTTCGAGCCGCGCCATGTCGAGCAGGTTGTTGACCAGCGCGTTCAGGGCGCGTGCCTGCGAGACGATGGCCTGAGCCGTCTCGGACTGCCGCGCGGCATCGGTCGTCGTCTGCTGCAACGATTCGGCCAGCCCGATCAGCGCGGTGAGCGGCGTGCGCACATCGTGCGAAATCGCACCCAGCAGCGTGTTGCGCAGCCGCTCCGACTCCATCTCTACCACCGCCTGCTGCGCGACCTCAACGTAATGAACGCGCTCCAGTGCGATCGCGATCTGGCGCGCCAGCGTTTCGAGCTGCTGCGCCTGTTCGGGAATCAGCAGCCAGCGCGGCTGCGCAGGCGCCAGCGCCAGCACGCCGCGTACCCGCATCGGCGCCTTCAGCGGCATGTAGTGCCAGGGCTGAGCGGCCAGCGTGGCGGTGGCCAGCCCGGCCGGCTGCCCCTGGCGAAAGGCCCAGTCGGCCACGCTCGGATCGAAACCCGGTGGCGGCGCGGCCGGTTGCGCGAGCTGGTCGCGTGCATCCGTGACGACCACCAGCGCACGCCCGCCGAAGTGGCGCTGCACCGCAGCCGCGCCGAGCGCGATCACCTGCGTGCTTTCGAGCGCAGCCGACAGGTCGCGTGTGAGTTCGAACAGCGACTGCGCGCGTCGCTCGCGGCTGCCCGACACGCCGACCGCGAAGCGCAAGCCGGCGGTCAGCTGCCCGACCAGCAAGCCGACGCCCAGCATCACGGCGAACGTCACCAGGTATTGCGCGTCGCTGATGGCGAACGACATGCGCGGCGTGACGAAGAAGAAGTCGAATGCAGCGACGTTGAGCAGCGCGGCCAGTGCGGCAGGCCCGCGTCCGAAACGCATCGCGACACCGACCACGCCGAGCAGGAACAGCATCACGATATTGACCTGCTCCAGCAGGCCCGACAGCGGCGTCGCGACAAGCGTCAGCGCCATGCCGATGACGGTGGCCCAGACATAGCCGTACCAGCGGCTGTGCGACCGACCTTCATGACTGTCGTCGCGAACGCCATCGTCCGGCTCGTCCTGTACCGCATTGAACAACGTGCGCGCCAGCCGGCGCGTGCTGTGCGCTTGCGCGGTCTCGACGATGTCGAGCGACGGAGCGTGTCGCGCCAGTTGCTGCGGCAAGGATGTGCCCCGCAACACGCCGAAACCGCCGCGCCACCCAGGCGTCGGAGCTTCGCGACCGACCAGCAACGTCGCGCAGTTGAGCCGCTGTGCCTGCGCCGCCAGCGCCTGCGCCACGTCGTCGCCGGTCAGTACGGCCGTTTCGGCGCCGAGCTCCTCGGCCAGCTTGAGGACTGCGAGGATGCGGTCGCGGTCGGCGGCGGGCAGTCGCTGCAGCCGCGGCGTTTCGACGTACGCGGCATGCCAGCGCACGTTGAGCTGACCGGCCAGGCGCGCCGCCGATCGCACCGTCTGCGCCGCGCCTTCGTGCGGGCCGACGCAAGCGAGGATCGCGCCAGACGTGTTCCACGCGTCGAGTGCGCCCTGCCCCGATCCGTCCGACGCCGACGCCGACGCCGCCTTCGACTGTTCGACGCGCCAGCCGCGCACGTCGTCCTCTACATGCTCCGCAGTTCGACGCAGTGCAATCTCGCGCAGCGCGATCAGGTTGCCCTTGCGGAAGAAATTCTTCGCCGCACGCTCGGCCTGCTGCGGCATGTAGACCTTGCCGGCCGAAAGACGAGACATCAGTTCGTCGGCCGTGACGTCGACCATCACCACTTCGTCGGCCTCGTCGAGAACGATGTCGGGCACGGTCTCGTGCACCCGCACGCCGGTGATCGCACCGATCGTGCCGTTGAGGCTTTCCAGATGCTGCACGTTGAGCGCCGACCAGACGTCGATGCCCGCAGCCAGCAGCTCCTGCACGTCCTGCCAGCGCTTGGCATGGCGGGAATCCGGCGCGTTGGTGTGCGCGAGTTCGTCGACGAGCAGCACGGCGGGCTTGCGCACCAGCGCGGCGTCGAGATCGAACTCGGCCAGCGTATGGCCGCGGTAGGGCACGTCGCGCAGCGGCAGTTGCGCCAGGCCCGCCAGTAGCGCGGCGGTTTCGCTGCGGCCGTGCGTCTCGACGACGCCAATCAGCACGTCGCGCCCGGCAGCCGTTTCGCGCTGCGCCGCGCTCAGCATCGCCCAGGTCTTGCCGACGCCCGCGCTGGCACCGAAATAGATGCGCAGCCGCCCGCGCAACGCCCGCGCTTCCTCGCTGCGCATCTGCGCGATCAGCGCGTCCGGGTCGGGGCGATCCTGTCGGGTGGCGTCCATGCGGCGGTTTTACTTCATGGCGTCCAGCGCCAGGTTCAGCGCCAGCACGTTGACGCGCGCCTCGCCGACGAAACCGGCCAGCGGCGCCTGCGTCTGGCGTTCGATCAGCGCATCGACCGTGGCTTGCGGCAGCTGGCGCAGACGCGCGATGCGTCCGGCCTGGTAGCGCGCAGCGGCGGGGCTGATGTCGGGGTCGAGTCCGCTGGCCGACGTCGTGACCAGATCGACCGGCACCGGCGCCTTGTTGTCCGGATCTGCGGCGCGCAACGCCTCGACGCGGCCCTTGACCGCATCGACCAGCGCCGGGTTCAGCGGGCCGAGGTTGGAGCCGCCGGAAGCTGCTGCGTTGTACGCCGTCGGCGCCGTGGCCGACGGACGGCCCCAGAAGTGCTTCGGGTCGCTGAAGTTCTGGCCGATCAGCGAAGAGCCGACGGGCTTGCCGTCGCGCTCGACCAGGCTGCCGGCGGCCTGCGTCGGGAACACGGCCTTGGCGGCGCCGGTCACAGCCAGCGGATAAAGCAGCCCGGTGAGCGCGCTGAGCAGCACGAAGAGCACGAGTGCGGGACGAAGTATGGTTTTCATGATGTCGATTTCCTTGACGTCCTCAAACGAGGTGAATTGCCACCAGCAGCCAGTCGATCAGCTTGATACCGATGAACGGCACCACCAGCCCGCCGAGCCCGTAGATCGCCAGATTGCGGCGCAGCAGCGCGGCTGCGCCTACCGGCCGATAGCGCACGCCCTTCAGCGCGAGCGGAATCAGGAACACGATCACCAGCGCGTTGAAGATCACCGCGCTCAGGATCGCCGACGACGGACTGGCGAGCCCCATCACGTTAAGCGCGCCGAGCTGCGGATAGGTGCTCACGAAGATCGCCGGGATGATCGCGAAATATTTCGCCACGTCGTTCGCGATCGAGAAGGTGGTGAGCGAGCCGCGTGTCATGAGCAGCGCCTTGCCGGTCTCCACCACCTCGAGCAGCTTGGTCGGATTGGAGTCGAGATCGACCATGTTGCCGGCCTCTTTCGCGGCCTGCGTGCCGCTGCCCATCGCCACCGCCACGTCGGCCTGCGCCAGCGCGGGCGCGTCGTTGGTGCCGTCGCCGGTCATGGCGACCAGCCGGCCTTCGGCCTGGTACTTGCGGATCAGCGCGAGCTTGTCTTCGGGCGTGGCTTCGGCGAGAAAATCGTCGACGCCGGCTTCGGCAGCGATGGCGGCGGCGGTGAGCTTGTTGTCGCCGGTGATCATCACCGTCTTGATGCCCATCGCGCGCAGTTCGGCGAAGCGCGACTTGATGCCGGTCTTGACGATGTCCTTGAGCTCGACAATGCCGAGCACCCGATTTCCTTCAGCCACCGCCAGCGGCGTGCTGCCCCGGCGCGACGCATCGTCGGCCGCGCGCAGCACTTCGGCCGACATGCTGCCGCCGAGCGATTCAACGTATTTGCGCACCGCGCCGACCGCGCCCTTGCGCAGCAGCACGTCGTCGGCGTCGAGGCTGTTGGGCGCAGCCGGCAGATCGACGCCGCTCATGCGCGTCTGCGCCGTGAACGCGACGAAACGCGCACCGTCGACGGCGCTGTCGTCGGTGCCGCCGCGACGCGCCAGCTCGACGATGCTGCGGCCTTCGGGCGTTTCGTCCGGCAGCGACGACAGCAGCGCGGCGCGCGCGAGGCGCTCCGGCGTCACGCCCGGCGCCGGCAAAAAGGCGCTGGCCTGGCGGTTGCCGTGCGTGATGGTGCCGGTCTTGTCGAGCAGCAGCACGTCGACGTCGCCGGCCGCCTCCACTGCACGGCCCGACGTGGCGATCACGTTGGCCTGCATCATCCGGCTCATGCCGGCCACGCCGACCGCCGACAGCAGTCCGCCGATGGTCGTCGGGATCAGGCAGACCAGCAGCGCGACCAGCGCCGTCAGCGACACCACCGAGCCCGCACCCATCGCGCCGACGCTGAAAACCGAGAACGGCAGCAGCGTGACGGTGACCATCAGGAACACGATCGTCAGCGCCACCAGCAGGATGGTCAGCGCGACTTCATTGGGCGTCTTCTGGCGCTTGGCCGCCTCGACCATGCCGATCATCCGGTCGAGAAACGACTCGCCCGGATTCACGGTGATGCGCACGATCAGCCAGTCGGACAGCACGCGGGTGCCGCCGGTGACGGCAGAGAAGTCGCCGCCGGACTCGCGCACCACGGGCGCGGATTCGCCGGTGATGGCGCTCTCGTCGACCGCCGCCACGCCTTCGATGACTTCGCCGTCGAGCGGCACGACTTCGCCGGCATCGATTCGCACCACGTCGCCGCGACGCAGGTTCTCGGCCTGTTCCGGCAGCCAGCTCGCGCCCTGCTCGCCTCGGCTTGCTGCGCCGGCCTGAAAAGTGCCTTTCAGCTTCTTGGCCCAGGTGTCCTTGCGCAGTCCGCGCAGCGACGCCGCCTGCGCCTTGCTGCGCCCTTCGGCCAGCGCCTCGGCGAAATTGGCGAACAGCACGGTGAACCAGAGCCAGACCGTGATCGCCAGCACGAAAGCCGGCTGCATGCCGCTGTCGCCCGGATAGGTCAGCGAATGGACCCACAGCAGCGTCGTCAGGATGCTGCCGATGTAGACGATGAACATCACCGGGTTGCGCCACTGCACGCGAGGGCTCAGCTTGGCGACGGCGCCCCAGAGCGCGGGCTTGACCGGCGCCATGTCGAACAGGGAAAGGGAACTTGCGGAACTTGCGGTTTTCGAGGTCATGTTGCGACCCTCACTTCCAGAGAATCAGGTGCTCGACGACCGGGCCTAACGCCAGCGCCGGGACATAGTTCAGCAGGCCGACCAGCAACACGGTGCCGATCAGCAGCGCGACGAACAGCGGGCCGTGCGTCGGCATCGTTCCGGCCGTGACCGGCAGGCGTTTCTTGGCCGCGAGCGCGCCTGCGATGGCCAGCACCGGCACGATCATTCCGAAGCGTCCGAACCACATCGCGACCGCGAGCAGCCCGTTGTAGAACGGCGTGTTGGCGGACAGTCCGGCAAAGGCGCTGCCGTTGTTGTTGGCCGCCGAAGCCAGCGCGTAGAGGATTTCGGAGAAGCCGTGCGCGCCGGGATTGGCGATGCCCGCCTTGCCCGCATCCAGGCTCACCGCCAGCGCGGTGCCGGCCAGCACCAGCATGGGCGTGACGAGGATCGCGATGGAGGTCAGCTTCATCTCGTGAACCTCGATCTTCTTGCCGAGGTATTCCGGCGTGCGGCCGATCATCAGCCCGGCGATGAACACCGCCAGGATCGCGAAGATCAGCATGCCGTACAAACCGCTGCCGACGCCGCCGAAGACGACCTCGCCCAGCTGCATCAGCACGATCGGCACCATGCCGCCGAGCGGCGTGAACGAGTCGTGCATCGCGTTGACCGCACCGCACGAAGCGGCTGTCGTGATGGCCGCGAACAGCGCCGACGAAGTGATGCCGAAGCGCGTTTCCTTGCCTTCCATGTTGCCGCCCGCCTGCAGGACCGACGCCGTCTGGTCAACACCCAGCGGCGAGAGCAGCGGATTGCCCGCCTGTTCCGCAGGCAGGATCACGACGACCGCGGCGACGAACAGCACCGTCATCGCAGCCAGCACCGCGAAGCCCTGGCGCTTGTCGCCGACCACACGGCCGAAGGCAAAGCACAGCGCCGCCGGAATCAGGAACATCGCCAGCATCTGCACGAAGTTGGTCAGCGGCGTCGGGTTCTCGTACGGATGCGCCGAGTTGGCATTGAAGAAGCCGCCGCCGTTGGTGCCGAGCATCTTGATAGCTTCCTGCGACGCGACCGGGCCCATCGAGATGGTTTGCGTCGCGCCTTCAAGCGTGCGCACGGCCTGCGATGCGTCGAGGTTCTGGATTACGCCCTGGCCGACGAAGAACATCGCCAGCACCAGCGACAACGGCAGCAGCAGCCAGACGGTGATGCGGGTGATGTCGGCCCAGAAGTTACCGATGAAACCGCGCCCGTCCGTGCTGCGCGCAGCAAAGCCGCGTGCCAGCGCGAATGCCACCGCGATGCCGGTCGCGGCGGAAAAGAAGTTCTGCACCGTGAGCCCGAGCATCTGCGTGAGATGGCTCATCGTCGACTCGCCGGCATAGCCCTGCCAGTTGGTGTTTGCGACGAAGCTGATCGCGGTGTTGAACGACGAGTCCGCCGACACCGCCGCCATTCCGGCGGGGTTCAGCGGCAGCAGATGCTGAAGACGCTGCAATCCGTAGACGGCCAGCGCGCCGATGGCGTTGAAAGCCAGCAGCGCGAAGGCATAGGTGTGCCAGTGCATCGGCTGGTCGGGCGCGACGCCGGCGAGCTTGTAGAGCGGCGCCTCGACGCGCTGCATCCAGCGCGGCATGCGGGCATCGCACAGTGCCGCAATGGCGCGGCCGAGTGGCCAGGCGAGCAGCAGCAGGACGGCCAGGAAGGCGACGAGGAGGGTCCAGGCGGAGGTGTTCATGTCAGAACTCTTCTGCGCAGATCAGCGCGAAGACGAGATACGCGAACAGGATCACCGCGATCAGCGCGCCGAACCCGTAGAGCGCTTCGAGGCCGATCACGACCGCTCTCCTGAATGCTGTCCCGAGTGCTTCGGCTTGTCGAGCTTGCCCAGCCCGACGACCATTTCAGCGACTGCTACCCACATCACGGCGATTGCCGCGATCCATACGATGTCCATACGTCACTCCTCTGTCGAGACACGGATGCAAGTCTCGGGAAAGAGGCGTAAAGATGGGGAATGGAGGTAGGGGTGGGGCGTAAAGAAAGCGTAAAAACCGGGTCAGCTGGCGCCCTCTGCTATTGCCGCCGAAGACTTCCGTTGGCTTCAAGGCGACCGGACGGGGCGAGATCTGATCGACGCCATCCAGGCCTCTCCTTATCGCGACATGGAGATCGAAGTGCCGCGTGCGCCGATGCTGGTCCGGGATGTGGCGCTGTGACCGGCTATCTGCTGGACACCAACGTCATCTCCGAATTGCGCAGACCGCGCCCGAATCAGCGGGTCATCGATTTCGTCGCCGCGCAGCCGCTGGAGACACTTCATATCAGCACAGTGACGCTGGAAGAAATTCGCTTCGGCATAGAGATGGTTGCCGATGCAAGCCGTCGCGCCGAGTTGTCCACGTGGCTCACGCACAAGGTGCGGCCCATGTTCGAGCACCGGGTACTGCCGGTCTCCGAAGACGTGATGCTGGCATGGCGCCTCCTCGTCGAAACCCGCCGCAAGACGGGGCACACATTCTCGCAACCCGATCTCAGCATCGCGGCCACTGCAGCCGAATACGGACAGACGGTGGTGACGCGCGATGTCTCGAAATTTGCGCACGCGAGGGTGCCGTTTGTGAATCCGTGGGACATCGCGTCATGAGACGAAAGATGAGCATCCGGTGTCGATCAGGAAAAGCGCCACGCCATTGTTTCTGATGTCCAGTTGGCCTTAAAAGCAGCTCCATCGACGACAGCTTCAGTCGGCGGCCAAAGCAGACGATCCAATACGGAAACTGCATCGACCAAATCGCCGGCCACGAGGCGGTTCTTGTTCAGGAACGCTTGCCACTGGCGCTTCTTTCCCGCGTCATCACCGAATTGGCTTGTCAGAGCGAGTGGACGCAGCGCAGGAACAGCGGTCGACCTGCGCTCGAAGGTAGCCGCGATCGCAACGGAGAGATTCGCGCCGTCCAGATCTGTCCGACGAGCGATGACGGCGATGTCGTAAAAGTCCTTCATTCGGCTGTTGGCCAGTCCGAGGACGACCATGGCGTGATACTTTTCCGCGATGACGGTGTAGACCGGATACACCCTCAAAACTGGAGCCTGGAAGTCGGCGAGCAATGTCGGAAAAACCACGGTTTGCGCCTGGGGCGTCACCACGTCGCCAAAGCCGATGTCGATCTGGAGCGCACATCGCGCTGAGCCGATACGAGCGACCAGATTGATCCGTGTGCCGCCGTAGGTGTTGTCTTCACGGATCGCATCCGCGCGGACCGAGGTGAGGTCGAACACGATTCCATCTTCCATCTCGATTGCAGCGACCTCACGGATGACGGCTACCAGATGTTCGGCATTGTCCTCTCCGAAACCGAGCAGATCGACGTCGCGTGTCGGACGATGCGGCTCGTCGTACCAAAGGGCGAACAGTAGCGCCCCTTTGAGCAGGAACTCATCGGCGTGAGGCGAAGTACTCAGGCGGCATAGCAGACGCTCCAACGCAAAGCGGTTGAGCACCAAGCTGTAGTCATCGTCCCGCTGCTTCGCCAGAGCCAGCAATCGATTCAGGATGGAAGCGGACAGATTCGACATCAAGCGACTACGGCCTCCAGATATGGCTGCATGACCCGCTCGACACGGTTGATTTTTGCGAAATGACTGAGATCGGAGATCGACGCCTTTCGCTTGATCCAGACATCTTTGAGTGCCTCGAGCGCCACATCGAGCCCGATCTTGTGACGAAACTTGAAGCAATCGGCCACGGTCTTTGCCACGCTGTACACGCGGATGGTGGCGCCGTGCTCGGAGACGGTTTCGATGCCTTCGCTGTAAGCCATGCCTCGCATGCGCGCAATGCGCAGTGATGGGTAGCCCGGAGCAGGCGTTGGCGCGCCTTCCGGCACGGCAAGCCACACCTCGTGAGGCATCTGCGAGCCCACCTCATGGAACTGCAGCGCTGAAAGCAGGCAGACGACGCCTTTGGGCACGCGCCGACAAACCTCCATCAGCGTCTGGTTCGCAACGATTTCGGCATCCGTCAGGCTGTACAGGCCACGGGTGACGCGTTGAAGGTGTCCCATCTCATGCAGGCGGATCAGCAATTGAGGCGACCAGCCATGCGCGCGGACATCCGCAGCGCGAATCAGACGTTGTCGACGAGCGAGCTCTAGGATTTGGTCGGATTGGCTCATAAGCCTCAAAGTTTAATATTCGCGCTACTTGTTATCAAGTGATGTGAATATCAAACCCGACCTCGTAAAGGCCACCTTGTCCCACGACATCCTCATCCGCCCCGTCACCGCTGCCGACTTTGAAAAGTGGACACCACTCTGGCAGCGCTACAACGCCTTCTACGGTCGCAGCGGCGAAACGGCGCTGCCGGAATCGATCACCGATGCCACCTGGGCACGCTTCCTTGCCCCCGAGGAACCGATGCACGCCCTGGTTGCCGAAAGCGCCGATGGCATTGTCGGACTGGCGCACTTCCTGTTCCATCGCAGCACGATCCAGCTCAACCCGACCTGCTATCTGCAGGATCTCTTCACGACCGAATCCGCGCGGGGCAAAGGTGTGGCGCGCGCGCTGATCGAAGCGGTCTACCAGCATGCCGCCGACGCTGGCGCGGCCCGTGTGTATTGGCAGACGCACGAGACGAACCGCACGGCGATGCAGCTGTACGACAAGGTAGCCGAGAAGTCGGGGTTTCTGGTCTATCGCAAGCTGCTCTGAACGAGCTCAATTCATCGAGCAAACGCTCACCACCAGCTTGCACGGCTCCGTCGGCAACCGCCCGTTGCATTCCGCAATCGCAGCCTTGCTCGCAGCCTCCTTCGTGCCGGCAGTCGCAGTCCCCCACTCTCCGAAATTCCCGGTGACCAGCGCTGCGCAACTGCGGTCGAATACCGTCCGCACTTCGCATGCAGCCGGCGCAACGGGGGCAATCGATGCACCACTGGTTCCGGCAGTCCCCTTGCGCTCCGGCGGACGCTCGCACTGCGCGCGTGCCACCTGCTCCGCGGCGGCCTGCGTCTTCTGGTTGAACGAATAGCCATAGCCAAGCGATTGCGAGGCGATGGCGCCCCAGCTCGGCGTCGAACGGCGCGCGACGGTCGTCGCACCGGGCTCGGCAGCCGAAGCCGAAGCCGAAGCCGGCAACAAGACACCGGCGCAAATCGCGACCAGCGAAATCAGCGCAATCAGCGAAACCATCACGCGCACAGCGATCGATCGAATCTTCATGCCGGAACTTCTCCCGCCTCGATGAACAGCCGCTTGATCGTCGGAAATTTCTCCCGCACTTCTTTCTGGATCAACGTCATCGCCGCTGCCGCATCGTCGGTGCGTGTCCCGTCCTCGAAATGCAGGTCCAGCGTCACCAGCACCTCTTCCGGTCCGATGTACATCGACAGGATCTGCCCGACGTCGTGAACGTTCGGCTGTGCCGTCGCGATGCGGCGGATCTCGCGCGCGGTTTCCGGCCGGATGCCTTCGCCGATCAGCAGTCCTCGCGACTCGCGCACCAGCAGCACCGCGACGCCGGCCAGCAGCAGGCCGATGACCACCGATGCCGCGCCGTCGAGTTCCGGGATATCGAGTTCATGGCTCAGGTAGATGCCGATCGCCGCGACGATCAGACCGACCAGCGCGGCCGAGTCCTCGGCCAGCACGGTGTACGTCGTCGGGTCCTTGCTCGAATGCAGCGCGTTCCAGAACGGCCGGCCGCGCGACTCGCCCCGGAACTGCTTCAGCGCAATGCCGAAGCTGATGCCCTCGAACAACATCGCCGCGCCGAGCACGATGTAGTTCCAGGTCGGATCGGTCATCGGCTCCGGGTTGCGGATGTGCTGGATGCCTTCGTAAAAAGACACGCCGCCACCCAGGCCGAAGATCAGCACCGCGACCATCAGGCTCCAGAAGTACAGCTCCTTGCCGTGGCCGAACGGATGCTCGGCGGTGGCGGGCCGCTGGCTCAGCTTGACGCCCACCAGCAGCAACACGCCGTTGAAGGTGTCGACGGCGGAATGCACGCCCTCGGACAGCATCGCCGAACTGCCGGTGATCCCGGCAACGGTGAATTTGGTCGCCGCGATGGCGACGTTGGCGCCGATCGCGCCGTAGATGGCAATTTTGGACTCGGCCATGGTGTTGTTGTGTGTGTGTCGGCGAAGGCCGGAACCTTAACTGCCGAGTGTTTCGAAATCTGTAGTCCGCTGGCGTGCGCGCCACAATGAGGGCATGCAAGACACAGCGCACACTGAAGCCGGAATCCTCGCCGCCACCCACGCCCTGCGCGAAGACGCCGTCGCGATGCTTCGAACGCTGGTGTCGCACCCGTCGCTGCTGGGCGACGAGCAGAGCTCGCAGCAGTTCATGGCGCAGACCTTCGAAGCGCTTGGCCTGGGCGTGCACACCTTCGAGATCGACGAAGAAAAGCTGCGCGCCCATCCGGCTTATTCGCCGTCGATCGTCTCCTACCAAGGCCGCACCAACGTCGTCGGCGTGCACCGGCCCCATGGCCCGGCGCAGGGCCGCTCGCTGATCTTCAACGGCCACATCGACGTGGTGCCGACCGGCGCCGAGGCGCTGTGGACGCATCCGCCCTTCTCCGGCCATCTCGACGGCGACCGCATCTACGGGCGCGGCGCGTCGGACATGAAGGCCGGCATCGTCGCGTACACGATGGCTTTCAAGGCATTGCGGTCGATCGGGCTCGCGCCGGCATCGCCGGTGTATTTCCAGTCGGTGATCGAGGAGGAATGCACCGGCAACGGCGCGCTGGCCTGCCTGATCGAAGGCTACCGCGCCGATGCGGCGGTGATCCCGGAGCCGATCTCCGACGGCGGCATCATGACCTGCCAGCTCGGCGTGCTGTGGCTGGCGATCGAGGTGCTCGGCAAGCCTGTGCATGCGTCGGTCGCGCAGACCGGCGTCGGAGCGATCGACTTCGCGCTGTACCTGTTCGGCGCGCTCAAGAAGCTCGAAGCGCAATGGAATGCGCCAAGTGCGCGCTACCGCAACTTCGCGCATCACAAGCATCCGGTGAATTTCAACCTCGGCAAGATCCACGGCGGCGAATGGGCTTCGTCGGTGCCGTCGGCCTGTCGTGCGGACATCCGGATCGGTTTCTATCCGGACCGCAAGATCGGGCAGGTGAAAGCCGAGGTCGAGGCGCTGCTGGCCGAAGCTTTCGAGGCGCATCCCGCGCATGCGGCGCTGAGCTACCGGATCATCTACGAAGGCTTCCAGGCCGACGGCTGCGACGTGCCCGACGATGCGCCAGTGGTGGTCGCGCTGGCGCAGTGCCACAAGGACATCGTGGGCATCGATGCCGTGCCGGTCGCCTTCACCGGCACGACCGACGCGAAGTTCTTCAACCTGTACGGCGAGACGCCGGCCGTCTGCTACGGCCCGTCGGGCGGCGCGAACATCCACGGCATCGACGAGTGGGCGTCGATCGACAGCATGATGCAGACGGCCGCCGTTCTGGCGGTGTTCATGGCGCGCTGGTGCGGCGTGGTCAGCCTGCCGGAAACGTCACGCTGACGTCGCCGGATTTCCATGCCGGATGGCGCTGCATGACGGTCGCGAACGCGGCCGAAGCTTCCCATGCTGCGAGCCAGCTGCGCAGGTGCGGCCACGGTTGCGCGGCAAACCAGACAGCGTCGACGCCTGCGAACTGACGGACGAACGGTGCGATGGCGGCGTCGGCCAGCGCAGTTCTGTCGCCGAACAGGAAGGCGCCGTTTGCGAACCTCGCTTCGAGCTGCAACAGGAAATGCCCGCCGCTGTCGCGTGCCGCCGCCGCGTCGGTTTCCGCTTCGTGGCGCCCCGGATACTTGTAGCGGTCCAGGTCGCGCTTGAAGCCGGTGTCGCAGGCTTCGATCAGCGCCAGCATTTCATCGAGAGTGCCGTTCGCAGGCACCAGCCAATGTTGCGGATCGCTCCTGCGCAGCGCCCACAGCATGATGTCCAGGCTCTGCGCGATCACGCTGCCGTCGTCGAAAACGAGAACCGGCACCGTGGCTTTTGGCGATGCCGCCAGCAATTTGGCCGGCTTGTCGCGAAGCAAGACTTCGCGCAGTTCGCAGCGCTGGTCGCTGGCAAGCAATGCCAGCCGCGCCCGCATCGCGTACGGACAGCGGCGGAACGAATACAGGACCGGCAACGGATCGGGCGCCGGCATCAGTCGGGTACGAACTTCAGCTTGAACTTGGCCTCGTCCGCAGCATCTTCAAAAGTGACGAGCTGACCGGCCTTGTTGTCGACGATGCGGTGCGCGGCGAACAGGCTGTAGCGTCCCTTGAGGTAGTAGCTTTCCATCTCGATCAGCATGTACGGATACGGAACGAACACCTGGTGTTCGAAGACCACGCGGTGGAGGTTGCGCGGCGACGGGAAGAGCTTGTAGTCGGACGTGGAAAGAGCTTGAGCGGTGGCCATGGCGATCGGATTGTTGAATGTGGTGATGGAACGGCCGGATGCAGGCTCAGTCCGTGCGCACGTCGGCGACCGGCTTGCTGCCGAAGTCTGCGCGCGCGAGGTAGGCGAGCACCTTGGCGGCGGCGGTGGCCGGCGAATCGAGCAGCCCGTCGGACTTGAGCTTCTCGAAGCGCGCGCGGTCCGGGAACAACGCCGCGTCGGTGCCGCGGATGACGCCCTGCATGTCGGTGTCGATCACGCCGGGCGCGAGCGAGACGATCTTCGCGCCGTTCGGCTGCAGCGCCTCTTCCAGTGCAACGGCGCGCGAGAAGTGGTCTATGCCGGCCTTCGCGGCGCAGTATGGCGACTGGCTCGCCATCGCATTGCGGCCGAGGCCGGAAGAGATGTTGAGCACCTTGCGCACGCCGCGCCAGCCAGCGGTGGCGCGCAGGAAAGCGGCGGTCAGCAGCATCGGCGCTTCGAGCCCGATGCGCAGCGATTGCGCGACGTCGGTGAGGTCCGCTTCGGCAAGCGGACCGATGCGGCCGATGGTGCCGGCGTTGTTGATCAAGGTGACGCTGGCAAAAGCATTCGCGTCCCGCGCTGCAAGCCAGCTGCCCACGCGCTCGGCGGCGACTTGCGGCGCGGCGAGATCGAGCGACCACTGTTCGAGCGTCGCACCGGCGGCTTCGGCCTCGGCTGCGAGCGCGTCATCGGTCTGGCGCGAAATGCAGATCAGCGTGTCGCCGGCAGCGAGAAGTTGCGCGGCCATGGCGCGGCCCATGCCGCGTGAAGCGCCGGTGAGGAAGGTCAGGTGGGAGGTCATTCGGATGGACTCGAAAGAGGTTGAGATGCGATCGCACTGCTGCGCAACGCGGCCAGGTCGAGCACGCGCAGTCCGCCGTATTCGACCCGGATCGTGCCCTGCGCCTGCAGCATGTTGAGCGCCTGGTTCACGCGCTGGCGCGACAGGCCGATGAGGTAGGCCAGCTCCTGCTGCGTGATGCGCAGCAGTTCGCCGACGCCGGGAAAAAGCACCGGATTGAACAGCGCGGCGAGATTGCGCGCGACACGCACGTCCGGGTTGTTCAGCCGGTCGGCCTCGCGAGCGGCGATGAACTGGGCCAACCGTTCGTTGAGCTGGTGCATGACGAAGCGGTTGAAACCGATCGAATGGTCGAGCAGCCAGTGGAATTCATCGATCGGCAGGCCGGCGACCACGCTGCGGCGCAGCGCCTGGATGTTGTAGCGGTAGGGCTCGCGCTTGAGCACCGTGCCTTCTCCGAACCAGCCGCCGGGCGGCAGGCCGCTGTAGGTCATCGAAGTGCCGTCGGCGTTGTCGTTGCTCATCTTCAGCAGGCCTTCGACGACGCCGATCCAGTAGGTCGGCGGGCGGCCGACGCGGCAGATCAGGTCGCCGGCTTCGGCCTCGCCGACTTCCACCATCGCCTCGGCGCGGCGGCGCTCGTCCGGTCGCAGCGCATCCAGCCACGGAATGTTGCGCAGTTCTTCGCGAGTGGGCGCGCGCACGCGGTCGCGGATCGACGACGTGCGCGGACCCGCTTGCTTCTGGATCTGGGGAAGCGCGAAGGATTCGGGAAAGTCCGGGGGAGTGCTCACCCTAGGATTGTCGTTGGAACGACAGATTGGCGTCAAAGTCGGTCCTACAGTGGCTCATCGTGACATCCGACACAACCCGCCCTTCCCCTGCCGCCAACCAGGCCGTCCCGCCGGACAGCACCTTCCCACGCCTGCTTCGCGCCCACGCTGCAACGCAGCCGGATGCGCCGGCCGTGCGCGAGAAGGACCTCGGCATCTGGCAGACCTGGACCTGGCGCGACGCGGCGCTGGAAGTGCGCGAGATGGCTTGCGGGCTGGCGAGCCTCGGCTTCACAGCCGACCACAACCTGGCCATCGTCGGCGCCAACCGGCCGCACCTGTACTTCGCGGTTGTCGCGGCGCAGAGCCTGCGCGGCGTGCCTGTGCCGCTCTACCAGGACGCGGTCGCGGGCGAGATGGTCTTCATGCTGGACGACGCGAGCATCGAATTCGCCATCGCGGAAGACCAGGAGCAGGTCGACAAATTGCTCGAATGCCGCGAGCTGCAGCGGCAGGCCGGCAGCGCGACGGTCATTCGCCACATCGTCTACGACGACCCGCGCGGCCTGCGCCATTACGACCAGCCCGGGCTCATCGGCTACGAAGAATTGCGTGCACTCGGTCGCGCCTGGGACGCGGCGAATCCGGGCGTCTTCAACGTCAGCGTCGATGCCGGCAAGCCGGGCGATGTCGGCGTGATCCTCTATACGTCCGGCACCACCGGCCGGCCGAAGGGCGTCTGCCAGACGCATGCGAGCTTCATCGCCTCGGGCCATGGCGGCGTCGTGACCGACAGGCTCGGGCCGGGCGACAACATCATGAGTTACCTGCCGATGGCCTGGGTCGGCGACCATCTGTTCTCGGTCGCGCAGTGGCTGGTCGGCGGCTTCACGCTGAATTGCCCGGAGTCTGCTGCGACGGTGATGAACGACATGCGCGAGATCGGTCCGAGCTACTACTTCGGTCCGCCGCGCACTTTCGAAGGATTGCTGACAGCCGTGTCGATCCGCATGGAGGACGCTGCCGCGCCCAAGCGCTGGCTGTATGCGAAGTTCATGGCGCTGGCGCGGCGCGTCGGTGCGGACATCCTGAACGGGGTGCCAGTCGCTGCCGGCGACCGGATGCTGTACCGGCTCGGCGACGTGATGGTCTACGGGCCGCTGCGCAACGTGCTGGGCATGAGCCGCATCCGCGTGGCATACACGGCCGGCGCGGCCATCGGGCCGGACCTGTTCCGTTTCTACCGTTCGATCGGCGTCAACCTGAAGCAGTTCTACGGCCAGACCGAAACCTGCGCGTATGTGTGCCTGCAGCAGGACGGCAAGGTGAAGCTGCAGACCGTCGGTACTGCGGCGCCTGGCATCGAGCTGAAGATCGCGGCCGACGGCGAAGTGCTGGTGCGCGGCGTCTCGGTGCTGAAGGAATACTACAAACGCCCCGACGCGACGGCGGAAGTGCTGGACGCCGACGGCTACTTTCATACCGGCGACGCCGGCGTGCTCGACAGCGAAGGCCACCTGCGCATCATCGACCGCGCCAAGGATGTCGGTCGGATGTCCGGCGGCGCGATGTTCGCGCCCAACTACATCGAAAACAAACTCAAGTTCTTCCCGCAGATCAAGGAAGCCGTCTGCTTCGGAGATGCGCGCAGCGAGGTCTGCGCGTTCATCAACATCGACTTCGAAGCCATCGGCAACTGGGCCGAACGGCGCGGACTAGCTTACGGCGGCTACGTCGACCTGGCCGGCAAGCCGGAGGTGTTGATGCAGATCGCCGAATGCATCGGACAGGTGAACGCCGACCTCGCCGCCGAACCCGGCATGGCCGACACGCAGATCGCGCGCTTCCTGGTGCTGCACAAGGAGCTCGACCCCGACGACGACGAACTGACCCGCACGCGCAAGGTGCGGCGCGGCTTCATCGCGCAGAAGTACGCGGTGCTGATCGATGCGCTGTACGGAGGCAAGACCGAGCAGTTCATAGAGACGCAGGTGAAGTTCGAGGACGGGCGCACCGGCACGGTGAGCGCGACGCTGAAGATCGTCGAAGCGCAGCGGTTTCCCGAAGTGAAGGCGGCGGCATGACCACCAAGAAGATCGGCGAGGTCATCCTCGACGTGCAGAACATCTCGCTCGGCTTCGGCGGCGTGAAGGCGCTGACGGACATCAGCTTCAACGTGCGCGAACACGAGGTGCGGGCCATCATCGGGCCGAACGGCGCGGGCAAGAGTTCGATGCTGAACTGCATCAACGGCGTCTATGCGCCGCAGCAGGGTTCGATCACCTTTCGCGGCCAGACCTTCAAGCACATGAACTCGCGGCAGGTGGCCGAGATGGGCGTGGCGCGAACGTTCCAGAACCTGGCGTTGTTCAAGGGCATGAGCGTGCTCGACAACATCATGACCGGGCGTAACCTGAAGATGAAGAGCGGGCTGCTGGCGCAGGCTTTCCGCAATCCTTTCGGCTGGGGCAGCGCCGAAAAGGAAGAGATCGCGCAGCGCGAATTCGTCGAGCAGATCATCGACTTCCTAGAGATCCAGGCGTATCGCAAGACGCCGGTCGGCCAGCTGCCCTACGGCCTGCAGAAGCGCGTCGACCTCGGCCGCGCGCTGGCGATGGAGCCGCAGGTGCTGCTGCTCGACGAGCCGATGGCCGGCATGAATGTCGAGGAGAAGCAGGACATGAGTCGCTTCATCCTCGACGTGAACGACGAATACGGAACGACCATCGTGCTGATCGAGCACGACATGGGCGTGGTGATGGACATCAGCGACCGCGTGGTGGTGCTCGACTACGGCAAGAAGATCGGCGACGGCACGCCGGACGAAGTTCGCAACAACGAAGACGTGATCCGGGCGTACCTGGGCGTGGAGCACTGACCATGGGCTTTTTCCTCGAAACCGTCTTTGGCGGACTCATGGCCGGCATGCTCTACGCGCTGGTCGCGCTCGGCTTCGTGCTGATCTTCAAGGCGTCCGGCGTCTTCAACTTCGCGCAGGGGGCAATGGTGCTTTTCGCGGCGCTGGCGATGGCGCGATTCGCGGAATGGATACCGATGTGGCTCGGCTTCGACAGCCTACTGCTCGCGAACGTGCTGGCTTTTATCGCCGCCGCGGGATGCATGGTCGTCGTCGCCTGGCTGGTCGAGCGGCTGGCATTGCGACACCTGGTCAACCAGGAAGGCATCACGCTGCTGATGGCCACGCTCGGCATCGCCAACGTGCTCGATGGTGCCGGTCAACTGCTCTTCGGCAGCGCGACCTACAAGATCGACGTCGGCATGCCGAAGGATCCGTTCATCGTGCTGGAGAAGACTTTCGACGGCGGATTGCTGCTGAGCAAGGAAGACCTCTACGCTGCGGTCGCAGCCGCCGCGCTGGTCGGCCTGCTGACGCTGTTCTTCCAGAAGACGCGCACCGGACGCGCACTCCGCGCCGTCGCCGACGACCATCAGGCCGCGCAGTCGATCGGCATTCCGCTCGGGCGCATCTGGGTCATCGTGTGGGCGGTCGGCGGCATCGTCGCGCTGGTGGCCGGCGTGATCTGGGGCAGCAAGCTCGGCGTGCAGTTCTCGATCTCGCTGGTGGCGCTGAAGGCGTTTCCGGTGGTGATCCTCGGCGGGCTGACATCGGTGCCCGGCGCGATTCTGGGCGGGCTGATCATCGGCGTCGGCGAAAAGCTGTCGGAGATCTATCTGGGGCCGTATCTGGGCGGCGGTATAGAGAACTGGTTCGCGTACGTCTTGGCGCTTGCTGTCCTGCTGATCCGTCCGCAAGGATTGTTCGGCGACAAGATCATCGACCGCGTCTGAAGGCCCGACATGTTCTACAGAGAAAACGGGCAATTCAAGAGCAGCTACCGGGCCGACCTGGCGCTGTTCCCCATCGCGCAGGACCGCTGGGCGATGCTCGCGCTCGCCGCCGTCGCGTTCATCGTCGTGCCGCTGGTGGCAAGCGACTACAGCTTCCGCGCGATCCTGATTCCCTTCCTGATCCTGTCGCTTGCCGCGATTGGACTCAACATCCTGGTCGGCTACTGCGGGCAGATTTCGCTCGGCACCGGCGCGTTCATGGCGGTCGGTGCGTATGCGGCCTACAACCTGCAGGTGCGCGTCGAGGGCATGCCGCTGCTGCTCGCGATCCTCGGCGGCGGGCTGGCTGCTACTTTCCTCGGCGTGCTGTTCGGGCTGCCGAGCCTGCGCATCCGCGGGCTGTATCTGGCGGTTGCGACGCTGGCGGCGCAGTTCTTCATGGACTGGTTCACCAACCGCGTGAAGTGGGTCACCAACGATTCGTCGTCGGGCTCGGTGAGCGTGAATTCGCTGTCGATCCTCGGCTACCAGTTCAGCACACCGGCCGAGCGCTATCTGCTCTGCCTGACGCTGGTCGTGGTGTTCGGCCTGCTGGCCAAGAACCTGGTGCGCGGCGCCATCGGCCGCGAATGGATGGCGATGCGCGACATGGACGTGGCTGCGGCAGTCATCGGCATCCGCCCGGTCTACGCGAAGCTGTCGGCCTTCGCGGTGAGCAGCTTCATCGTCGGCGTGGCGGGCGCGCTGTGGGGCTTCGTGCATCTGGGCGCGTGGGAGCCGGCGGCCTTCGGGATCGACAAGTCGTTCCAGCTGCTGTTCATGATCATCATCGGCGGGCTCGGCTCGATCGCAGGGGCCTTCTTCGGCGCGGCTTTCATCGTGCTGCTGCCGCTGCTGCTGAACTACGTGCCGCACTGGCTCGGGCTGTCGATGTCGACATCGACAGCGTCGCACCTCGAACACATGATCTTCGGCGCGCTGATCGTGTTCTTCCTGATCGTCGAGCCGCATGGGCTGGCGAAGCTGTGGTCGACCGCGCGCCAGAAGCTGCGGCTCTGGCCCTTTCCGCATTGATGCCCTCACAGAAGATTTCTGCACCGCACATCCCGTGCCCATAAAAAGGAGACAAGCCATGCAATTGAGAACTCTCGCGCGCACCGCGGCCCTCGCCGTTGCCGCACTTTCGACACTCGCCGTCGGCACGCAGGCGCAAGCCCAGGCCGCTGCGGCCGAGCAATTCGTGCCGCTGCTGGTCTACCGCACCGGCCAGTTCGCGCCGCTCGGCATCCCGTGGGCCGACGGCAAGCAGGACTACCTGAAACTGGTGAACGCACGCGACGGCGGCATCAACGGCGTCAAGCTGACGTACGAGGAATGCGAGACGGCCTACGACGCGGCCAAGGGCGTGGAATGCTACGAGCGGCTCAAGGGCAAGGGCTCGGGCGCATCGGGCTTCGACACGCAATCGACCGGCATCACCTTCGCCGTGACCGACAAGGCCTTCGTCGACAAGGTGGTCGTCGAGACGCCCGGCTACGGACTTTCGCAATCGGTCGACGGCACGGTGTTCGAGTGGAACTTCCCGCTGCTCGGCACCTACTGGACCGCCGCTGACGTGATGATCCAGGACATCACGAAGAAGGAAAAAGGCAGCCTCAATGGCAAGAAGATCGCGCTGGTCTATCACGACTCGCCGTACGGCAAGGAGCCGATTCCGCTGCTGCAGAAGCGCGCTGCGGCCGACGGCTTCGAGCTGTCGCTGTTCCCGATCACGCCGCCGGGCGTCGAGCAGAAGTCGACCTGGTTGCAGATCCGCCAGCAGAAGCCCGACTACGTGCTGTTCTGGTCGGCGGGCGTGATGACGCCGGCCGGCATCCGCGAGGCGCAGGCCAGCGGCTATCCGCGCGAGAAGATCTACGCGATCTGGTGGGCCGGCTCGGACCATGACGTGAAGGACATCGGCGCGGGCGCCAAGGGATACAACGCGATCACCATCCACAACAGCGCGGCCAAGGACAAGGTGCAGGACGACCTGAAAAAGTTCGTCTACGACAAGGGTCAGGGCACGGGTGCCGCGACCGGCATCGGCTCGCTGGCGCACACACGCGGGATGATGATCTCGATGCTGCAGGTCGAGGCGATCCGTGCCGCGCAGGACAAGTACGGCAAGGGCAAGTCGCTGACGCCGGAACAGGTGCGCTGGGGCTTCGAGAACCTCGACCTGACGGCCGACAAGCTGAAGGCGCTGGGCTTCGGCGAGATCATGCGACCGGTGAAGACTTCGTGCAGCAACCACATGGGCGACGACTGGGCGCGCATCGTGCAGTGGGACGGCGGCAAGTGGGAAGTGAAGTCGGACTGGTATCAGTCGGACAAGAAATTCATCGATCCGCTGGTGAAGGAGTACTCGGCGAAGTACGCCAAGGAAAAGAACGTGAAACCGCGGACTTGCAGCTGATCGGTCCTTGCTCCCTCCCCTCCCGGGGGAGGGTTGGGGTGGGGGCCGGCAGCGTCACCGTTGGGCACATCGTCACCAATGGGCGCCACCCCCATCCCTGCCTTCCCCCGGAAGGGGAAGGAGCAAAACCAACCTCCGTACTGAGCATCTTCAACCATGAGCGAACCCAAGAACCTCCTCGAAGTCAACGGCATCGAGGTCATCTACAACCACGTGATCCTGGTGCTCAAGGGCGTGTCGCTGACGGTGCCCGAGGGTGGGATCGTCGCGCTGCTCGGCGGTAACGGGGCGGGCAAGACGACGACGCTGCGCGCGGTGTCGAACCTGCTCGCCGGCGAGCGCGGCGCGGTGACAAAGGGCACGATCGAGCTGCGCGGCGAGCGCATCGAGGCGCTGTCGCCGGCCGAGCTGGTGCGACGCGGGCTGATCCAGGTGATGGAAGGCCGCCATTGCTTCGCGCATCTGACGATCGAGGACAACCTCATGACCGGCGCCTACACCCGCACCGACGGCAAGGCCGCCATCGCGCAGACGCTGGAGAAGGTCTACGCGTATTTCCCGCGCCTGAAGACGCGGCGCACGTCGCAGGCGGCCTACACCTCGGGGGGCGAGCAGCAGATGTGCGCCATCGGCCGTGCGCTGATGGCCAACCCGACGATGGTGCTGCTCGACGAGCCGTCGATGGGCCTCGCGCCGCAGATCGTCGAGGAAGTTTTCGCCATCGTGAAAGACCTGAACGAGAAAGAGCGCGTGACCTTCCTTCTCGCCGAGCAGAACACCAACATGGCGCTGCGTTTCGCCGACTACGGCTACATCCTCGAGAACGGCCGCATCGTGATGGACGGCGAAGCCAAAAGCCTGCGCGAGAACGAGGACGTGAAGGAGTTCTATCTGGGCGTCGGCGGCGCGGACCGGAAGAGCTTCAAGGATGTGAAGAGCTACAAGCGCCGTAAACGTTGGCTGGCTTGAAATTGCTCGCCCCCAGGCTTGCCCACTTCGTGTGGCAGCGCCTACCCCCTGCCGGGGGCAACACCAGCGGCCCGGCAAAGCCGGTTCCGCGGTGTTTCTGGAATCGAAGAAAGCGCTCTGACCATGATTCACCATTACGACACCTTGGAAATTCGCGACCCGGCTGAACGGGAGCGATATCTGCTCGAGGCTCTGCCAGGACAGCTTCTGCACGCGCAGACGACGACGCAGGCCTTTGCCGAGATTCTTGCCGGCATCGACTGCACGACCGTCACGACGCGTAAAGCGCTCGCAGGCCTGCCGGTCACGCGCAAGTCGGAACTGCTCGATCGGCAGAAACGCCTGCGTGCGAGCGACCCCTTCGGCGGGTTCAGCGCTGTCGTGCGCGGCCCGGCGATGCCGCGTGTCTTTGCAAGTCCGGGAACCATCTACGAACCCGAAGGCGCTGGCCGCGACCACTGGCGCACCGCGCGAGCGCTTCACGCAGCGGGCTTTCGCGCAGGCGAGTTGATCCACAACGGCTTCAGCTACCACCTCACGCCGGCCGGCGCGATCATGGAAAGCGGCGCGCACGCGCTGGGCTGCACCGTCTTTCCCGGCGGCACCGGACAGACCGAGCAACAACTCGAAGCCATGATCGACCTGCGTCCCGCCGGGTACATGGGCACCCCGAGCTTCCTGCGGATCATCCTGGAGAAAGCCGCCGCGGCGGGCATCGCGCTGCCGAGTCTGCGCAAGGCGCTGCTGTCTGGCGAAGCCTTTCCACCCAGCCTGCGGGATTGGCTGGCCGAGCGCGGCATCGTCGGCATGCAGTGCTACGCGACCGCCGACCTCGGCCTGATCGCTTATGAGACCGAAGCGCGCGAAGGCCTGGTGCTCGACGAAAGCGTGTTGCTGGAAATCGTCCGTCCCGGGACCGGCGACGTGCTGCCCGATGGCGAAGTCGGCGAAGTCGTCGTCACCACCTTCAACCGCGACTATCCGCTGGTGCGATTCGGAACCGGCGACCTCTCTGCCGTCCTGACCGGCCCCTGCCCGACCGGCCGCACCAATACCCGCATCCGTGGCTGGCTCGGTCGCGCCGACCAGACGACGAAAGTGCGCGGGATGTTCGTGCATCCGGGTCAGGTCGCTGCGGTGATGCGTCAGTTTCCGGAAGTGGCGCGCGCGCGGCTTGTGGTCGAAGGTGAAATGGCGGATGACCGCATGACCCTTCGCATCGAGGCGAAGGCAGACGATGCACTGGCAAAACGCGTTGCAGACGCGGTTCGCGAGATCACGAAGCTACGTTGCACCGTGATGTGCGTCGGGGTGGGAACGCTGCCGAATGACGGCAAGGTGATCGAGGACGCGCGCAGCTACAGATGAAAAATGACCTGGGAAAAAAAAGACCGCCTCACCAGTGAAGGTGAGGCGGTCCGGTTCGAGTGACTCGCTTGCGGCTGCCAGGCAATCGTTTGGCAGCCGAAGTGACCAGTGACCGATCAGATCAGATCAGATCACTGCGTAGGTCTGATCCAGATAGCTCAGCGGATGCAGCATGTCGGTCGCGACATGGCTGAACGATGCCTGAGCAACGGCCATCGTGCTGCCGTTGTCCATCACCGCGGCCGACTTGCCCGCTTCCGTCACGCCTTCGGCCGGTGCACTCACCACGCCGTTGGACGTCAGGCCGATGGACTGGATGCCCAACTGCGTCAGCGTCTTGACCTCGCCCGCTTCGCTGATGCCGTCGCCGTTGGCGTCTTGCCATACCGACAACTGATTCCACAGCACATCGAGCTTGTCAAGCTTGCTGTCGCCGTTGGTGTCGAAGATCTTCAGCGAAGTGAAGGAATACTGGCTGCTGTCGTGGACCATGCCGTCCTGGTATTTGTCCCAGACCAGCACGCCGTCACCCTTGCCTGCCCAGGCGATGAGTTCCTTGTAGCCAGTGCCGCTGACGTCGATGAGGGCCTTGTCGTAGGTGATTTGGCCGTCGTGGTTCATGTCTAGGACGAAGGGGTGGGCGACCGCTCCATTCTGTCCACCGGCATTGTTCGCATCAAATATCACGTCTGCTACCACCATTTGACTGCCGTCCTCAAGCGTCGCGGAAGACTTGCCTGCCTCCTGCACGCCGTTTGCTGGATTTGACACTACGCCATCCGATACCAGATTGATCGAGGTCATCCCCCACGCTGCAAGCGTTTTTACTTCGCCAGCATCGCTAATTCCGTTCCCATTGAGATCTTGCCAGACACGCATTTCGTTCCACACTGAGTCACCGGCATCAAGTTTGCCATTTCCGTTTGTATCAAAAGCCGTCAAGCCTTCAAGGTCGGTCTTTGCGCCGGCAAGATATTGCGCAAATGCATACTGACTGCTGTCATGAACTTTGCCGTCATGGTACTTATCCCAGATTAAAACGCCATCGCGAGATTCCACCCATGCTGAAGTTTTAGTCATCCCATCGCCCCTCACATTTACAGCCACATCGCTATACGTAATTTCTCCGTCGCGACTCAAATCCAGCGCGACAGGAGGAACAAACGGCGAAACGTAATATGGCGTGTAATTTGGATATGGACCACCGGGGTTATTGAGATTTGCGTATGCGATGAACGGTATTGTTATTGTAGTAGTGTCTCCGGAAGCCGAATGTGCGACGATTTGCACCGAGGTCGGGTGGTAGCCATAGGTCACAATATGTGGATACGGCGAGACCACAGCGTAAGCTGGATTTGTAGTTCCATCTGTGTAGATGACGCCATCAGATCTAACCTTGATGAAATCGACGTTTGTCGTATACGTGACTGGAATGTCCGAACTCAATTTTCCCATAACGAAGTACTGCATGTATGCCCCAGCACTCGCAGCCATGACCCACATATATCCGCCGCTCTGTTGAGTGACCGTGAGGACCGGGGCTTCTGGCACATTAAGTACTGCCAACGATGCATTTTGCACCGTTGAATTTCCAGCAGCGTCCGTTGCTGTAACGATATAGTCGTAGACATCATTTCCGTCAGCATCAGCCGGCGCCTCGTAATCAGGCGTGAAATTGATGCTCACCTGCCCTGTAGTGGCATTGATGTTGAAACGCCCGGCGTCCGCGCCTCCAGATATGGTGTAGGTTACGTTCGATGCGTCAGTCGTCCCAGCAACATAAACAACCGTACCTGCAGGCGTGGATGTTGTGACTCTATTTTTGTTTACCGCAGTGTTTGAATTGGTAGTAAAGACGGGTGGAGTGGTATCCAGCAGGACACCCCAACCTGCCGAATCACTAGACACATTCCCTGCTGCGTCAGTAGATGTGATCTTGATCTCGTGAACACCGTCGCCAATCAGCGTTGGCGTGAAGTTCCATGCACCCAATGCATCGGTTGTAGTTGTGCCCTGAAACAAACCGCCGTCGAATACGCTTATCAAACTATTGGCTTCAGCGGTTCCCGACATCAACGGTGTGTCGTCATTTGTCGGTATACCTGCCGCAACGTTGCCTTGTAAGCTGCCGAAGCCATCGTTACTCGCTCCGATGTCGGGCGTCCGAGGTTTAATAGTGTCGAGATTAACGGTCCATATGATAGATGGCGGCGAAGTGTTTCCAGCCGCATCAGTTGCCGTCGTAGTTATTGAATGCATGCCTTGAGTTGTGAGCGTAGGCGTATAGCTCCAATTACCCAAGGCGTTGGCAAACACGGTTCCGGCAGCTACTCCATTGTCGAAAAGATTGATAAGTGCATTTGCCTCAGAAGTACCCGATATCAGCGGCGTGGGATCGTTGGTCGATACACCTCTTGGAATATTTCCCAAGTAAAGACTAACGTCATCGTTAGAACTAACGATGACCGGCGCAATTGGCAAGATGGTATCGATCAACACGGTCCATACAGCCGAAGGCGGCGATATGTTTCCAGCCGCGTCGGTAGCTGTCACGGTCATCGCATGCGCGCCCTGTGCAGTGAGCGTCGGTGTGAAGTTCCAATTGCCCGCAGCATCTGTCATCACGCTTCCGACGATGGTCAGACCGTCGAAAAGCTCGATCTTGCTCAAGGGTTCCGCCCTGCCCGACATCAGCGGCGTGGTGTCGTTGGTCGGCGTGTTGCTCGGGATGTTTCCCGTGTAGATGCCGAAGTTGTCATTGCTGGTGTCGATGAACGGCGTCGGGGGCGGCGTCGTATCGATCAGGCTCACGAACGAAGCAGGCAGGCTTTCGTTGCCAGCAGCGTCAGTGGACGTGACGGTAAGCGGATGCGTACCGTCGAACAGCGCGTTTGCGGCGAGGGGCGTGAACGTCCAGATGCCCGCTGCGTTTGCCGTGACGACGCCGATCGGCGTGCCATTGTCCTTGATGGTGACGGTGCTGAACGGTTCTGCGGTACCCGTGAGCGTTGGCGTGCTGTCATCGCTCGGGGTTCCACTGGTCAGATTGCCCACGTAGATGCCGACGTTGTCTTCGACGGTCACGATGACCGGCGCAACCGGGCGGGTGGTATCGATCAACTCGTTCCAGGTCACCGATGGCGGCGAAACGTTGCCGGCTGCGTCGGTGGCTGTCGCGGTGATCGGATGCGTGCCGTCATTGAGCGGAGACGCCGGCGTGAAGAACCAGTTGCCTGCGGCGTCGGCCGTGGTGGTGCCGATCTTCACGGCACCGTCGTAGACGGTGACCTTGCTGAGCGCTTCAGCCGTGCCCTTGAGCGTGGGCGTGCTGTCATCCGACGGACCGCCATTGGGGATCGCACCCTTGTGCAGGCCCACATCGTCGGTGGAGGAGACGATGACCGGCGGGATTGGCTTCGCGGTGTCGACGGTGATCGCGAACGCCGCAGTAGGCGAGCTCTCGGACACGGCAGGCGTGGTGACGGTGGCAGTCAGGTTGTGCACACCGTCGACCAAGGCGACCGTGGGCGTGATGACCCAGTAGCCCGTGCTGTCTGCGGTGGCCGAGCCGATGACGATGGCCGTACCGTCACGGTAGAGCTTGACCAGACCGCCAGCCGTGGCGGTGCCGCTGACGGTGGGATTCGTGTCGTCAGTGCTCGCATTCATCGCAAGCACGCCAGTGATCGGATTGACGTCGTCGAACACCTGGTCGATCGCGATCTTCACGAGGCTCGTGTCGAGCGTGAAGTGGATCGGCGCCGTTGGTCCGGAGACGTTGCCTGCCGGGTCGGTGACGATGGCGCTGAACACATGCGCGCCGGGGTCCAGCTTTGGCGACTGGAAGGCCCAGTTGCCAGCCGGGGTCACCAGCGTGGTGCCCAGCTTCGCGAGGCCGTCCATGACGGTCACGATCGCTCCCGCCTCCGCCTTGCCGGTGTAGGTGGGCGTGGCGTCGTCGGTCGTGCTGTTGTCCAGGATCTGCCCGGTGTCCGGGCCGACGTTGTCGGTCAGCACCGGGACGGTGGCAGCTGCAGGCGCAATGATGTCGACGGTGATCGGGTAAGGATCCGTCGGTGTGCTTACATTGCCAGCCACGTTCGTCGCCGTTGCGGTGAAGCTGTGCGGGCCATTGGCCAGGCTTGGCGTAGTGACGCTCCATTGTCCGTTGACGTCGACAGTCGATGTGCCGAGCAGCAGTCCGGTTTCGCTGTACAGGCTCACGATGGCGCCGACGAGCGCCGTGCCCTTCACAGTCGGCGTCGGGTCGTTGGTAAGGCCGTACGGCTCGATGTTGACCAAAGTCCCGACATCGTCAAAGACGTTGGTGATGGCCGGCGAAGTGGGCAGGCCGCCGGTGACGAGCGTGAACGAGTGGGTGCCGGAAGTCGGACCTACATTGCCTGCCGCATCCACCGCAGTAGCGGTGATGACATGTGCTCCGTTGAAGAGCACGGTGGTGGGCATGAAGCTCCAGACACCGGCCGCGTTGACCGCAGCGGTGCCGAGCACGGTCAGCCCGTCCCTGACGATGACGCTGCCGTTGGGCTCGGACGTGCCGCTGATGAGAGGCAGCGAGTCGTCGGTGACACCCAGCGGGTTGTTGGCCACGTTGCCCACGGTCGTGCCCTGGTCGTCGTAGACCGAGGTGATCGCCGGCACGATGGTCGGGGAGATCGTGTCGATCAGCAGGCTCCACGGTGCCGAGGGTGGCGACTCGTTGCCGGCCGCATCGGTGGCCGTCACGGTGATGGCGTGGGTGCCTTCGTTGAGTGGCGAGATGGGCGTGAACGTCCAGTTGCCCTTGGCGTCGACTGCGGCGGTGCCGATCTTCACGGTGCCGTCCAGGATGGTGACCGTGCTCAGCGGCTCGGCCGTGCCCGTCAGGGTCGGTGTGGTGTCGTCGCTCGGCGAGCCGGCGACCTCCAGGCCGCGGACGCTGCCCACGTCGTCGCTCACCGAGACGATGACCGGGGCGATGGGCTTGACCGTGTCGACGGTGAGCGTGAAGGCTGCCGTCGGCGCGCTCTCAGGCGCTGCGGCCGTGGTGACCGTGGCCGTCAGGTTGTGCAGGCCGTCGACCAGTGGCGTCGTCGGCGTGATGACCCAGTGGCCCGCGCTGTCTGCGGTGGCCGAGCCGATGACGATGGCCGTACCGTCACGGTACAGCTTGACCAGACCGCCTGCCGTGGCAGTGCCGCTCACGGTGGGCATCGTGTCGTTGGTGCTGGCATACATTGCCAGCACGCCGGTGATGGCGCTGATGTCGTCGAGCACCTGGTCGATCGCGATCGCCACGAGGCTCGTGTCGAGCGTGAAGTGGATCGGCGGCGCGGTCGGTACGGAGACGTTGCCCGCCGGGTCGGTGACGATGGCGGTGAACACATGCGCACCAGGGTCCAGCGGCTTCGTGGGGGTGAAGCTCCAGTTGCCGGCCGGGTCCACCAGTGTGGTGCCCAGCTTTTCGATACCGTCCATGACGGTCACGGTGGCGCCGGCTTCTGCCTTGCCGGTGTAGGTGGGCGTGGCATCGTCGGTGGTGTCGTTGTCCAGGATCAGGCCGATCTTCGGGCCGACGTCGTCGTTGAGCACCCCAGCGGTGGCCGCAGCGGGTGCCGTCGCGTCGACGACGATCTGGTAGGGCGCCGTCGGCGCGCTGAGGTTGCCCGCCAGGTCGGTCGAGGTGGCGGTGAAGCTGTGCGCTCCGTCGGCCAGCGCCGGCGAGGTGATGAGCCACTG
>NZ_JBPJZE010000004.1:0-131639 GCF_051216695.1 Variovorax glucosi | reverse complement strand
GATGATGACGCTGCCGTTGGGCTCGGACGTGCCGCTGATGAGAGGCAGCGAGTCGTCGGTGACGCCCAGCGGGTTGTTGGCCACGTTGCCCACGGTCGTGCCCTGGTCGTCGTAGACCGAGGTGATCAACGGCACGATGGTGGGCGCCGTCGTATCAATCAACAGATTCCACGGCGCCGAAGCCACGGAAACATTGCCAGCAGTATCGGCGGCCTTGACAGTAAGCGGATGCGTACCATCGTTGAGCGGCGAAACCGGTGTGAATTTCCAGACGCCGGCAGCATCGACCAACGCTGTGCCGATCGGCTGGCCAGCGTCGAAGATGGTGACGATGGTTCCCGGATCTGCCGTACCCGCCAAGCCCGGCGTGGTGTCGTCGGTCGGGGCCACACTGCCCACGGGGATGGTGCCCTGGATCGAACCGACATTGTCGATGGCAGAGAGAATCGCGGGACGCGACGGTGCAATGGAGTCGACCGTGAGGGCGAACGCGGCAGTTGCCGGGCTCTCCACAGCTGTTGCTGTAGTGACCGTGGCGGTCAGGTTGTGCAAGCCGTTTGCCAGACTTGTCACTGGCGTGATGACCCAATGGCCGGCACTGTCGGCAGTGGCCGTGCCGATCGGGACGGTGGTGCCGTCGAGGTAGAGCTTGACCAGCCCACCGGCAGTCGCGGTGCCGCTGACGGTCGGATTGCGATCATCCGTGCTCGCACTCATGGCCAAGGCGCCGAGGATCGGACCGAAGTCATCGAGCACCTGGTCGATCGCGATCGCCACAGTACTCGTGTCCAGCGTGAAGTTGATCGGCTTTGTCGGCGCAGAGGCATTGCCAGCGGTGTCGATGACTGTGGCAGTGAACGCATGTAGGCCTGGCTCGAGGTGCGGCGAAGTGTATGTCCAGTTGCCTGCTGCATCCACCAGTGCGGTGCCTAGCTCTAAACCGTTGTCCTTGACGGACACCGTGGCACCCGCTTCGGCCGTGCCCGTAAAGGTAGGTGTCGCGTCGTCGGTCACTCCGTTGTCGAGGATGGGGCCAACCACGGTGCCGACGTTGTCGGTCAGCACGGGATTCGCCGCGACCTGGGGCAAGGTCGCGTCGACGACGATCTGGTACGGGCCCGTTGGGGCGCTGGGGATTCCGGTCGTGTCGGTTGCCGTTGCAGTCAGGCTGTGCGTGGTGATGCTCCACTGCCCTTTCGCATCGGCCATG
Source organism: Variovorax glucosi (assembly GCF_051216695.1). Taxonomy (NCBI): domain Bacteria; kingdom Pseudomonadati; phylum Pseudomonadota; class Betaproteobacteria; order Burkholderiales; family Comamonadaceae; genus Variovorax; species Variovorax glucosi. The sequence goes on along the minus strand of NZ_JBPJZE010000004.1, from coordinate 130,429 downwards.
GTCGTGCCGAGAAGCGTGCTGTCTTCGCTGAACAGACTGACGATCGAGCCGGGCACCGCAGTACCTTCGACGGTTGGGGTTCGGTCATTGGTATGGCCGAACGGCTCGACGTTGGTGATCGCACCGACATCGTCGATGACGTTGGTGATCGCAGGAGCCGTTGGGACGCCGCCCGAGATAAGGCGGAAATCGAAGGGAACGGATGCTGGCCCGACGTTGCCGGCCGCATCCAGCTCCGAAGCCGTGACGTGGTGGAAGCCGTTGAACAGCAGTGCCGTCGGCGTGAAGGTCCAGACGCCGGCCGCGTTCGTCAGGGCGGTACCGAGTTCGACCGTGCCGTCCCGGATGACGACCGTGGTGTTGGCTCCGGCAGTGCCCGTGAAATCAGGACGGGCATCATCGGTGTTGATTCCGTTGACGAGCAGGCCCTGCGACGCGCCCTGGTCGTCGACGACCGAGGTGATGACAGGCACGACAGTCGGTGCGATGGTGTCGACCAGCAAGGCCCACGGCAGCGAAGGGAGTGATACGTTACCGGCCGCATCGGTGGCTGTCACGGTGATCGGGTGCGTGCCATTGTTGAGCGGCGACACCGGCGTGAAGGTCCAATTGCCCGAAGCATCTGTCGTGGTGGCACCCATATAGACGCTGCCATCGAACACAGCGACTGTGCTGCCCGCCTCGGCCTTGCCTGTCAGGCGCGGCGTCGTGTCGTCGCTTGGAACGCCAGCGGCAACACTGCCCTGGATCCTGCCCACGTTGTCATAGACCGACACGATGGTCGGTGTGGCCGGAAGCACCGTGTCGACCGTGAGCGTGAACGCCGAAGTCGGCAGGCTCTCGCCGGTTGCGGCAGTTGTCACCGTGGCCGTCAGGGTGTGAAGGCCATCGGCCAATGGCGCCGTCGGTGTCATGACCCAATGGCCGGTGCTGTCGGCCGTGACCGTACCGATCAGGGTCGTGGTGCCATCGAGATAGAGCTTGATGGTGCCACCTGGTGTGGCGCTACCGCTGATCGTAGGGGTACTGTCGTTCGTACTTGCATTCATCGCCAGCACGCCAGCGATGGGAGCGACGTCGTCGAGCACTTGGTCGATCGAAATCTTCACCGCGCTCGCATCGAGGGTGAAGTTGATCGGCGTGGTGGCCGGAGAGACGTTGCCGGCCGGATCCGTGACGGTAGCGGAGAACGTATGCGGGCCGTTTTCCAGATGTGGCGAGGTGAAAGTCCAGGTGCCGGCCGGATCTACCAGCGCGGTGCCCAGTTCAGCCGTCCCGTCGCTGATCGTTACCTTGGCACCCGCTTCTGCCTTGCCCGAAAAAGTGGGCGTGGCGTCATCGGTGGTGATCCCGTTGGTTATGGCACCGACTACCGGGCCGACATCGTCTGTCAAAAGCAATGCAGTCGCGACAGCAGGAGCGTGCGTGTCGACGACGATCGGGTAAGGTCCGGTCGGCGCACTCAGGTTGCCCGCCGGGTCGACGGCCTTGGCAATGAGACTGTGCGCGCCTTCCGACAGTGGCAATGTGGTGATGGACCACTGGCCGAAGGCATCGGACGTTGTCGTGCCGAGCAGCGTGCCGTCCTCGCTATAAAGCTTTACAGTCGAGCCAGGTACCGCCGTGCCTTCGACCGTGGGGGTCGGGTCATTGGTGACGCCGTTCGGAACGATGACGGACACCGTGCCGACGTCATCGATCACAGCGGTGATGGCGGGTGCCGTAGGCACGCCGCCGGTGATCAGCCGAAAGTCGAAAACACTGGAAGCCGGACCGATGTTGCCCGCCGTGTCCATGGCCGATGCCGTGACATGGTGAATGCCGTTGCGCATCGGCTCCAGCGGCGTGAACGTCCAGGTGCCAGACGCATTCACTGAAGCAGTGCCGATCTCGACTGCGCCATCCTTGATGATGACAGTGGTGTCGGCTTCGGCCGTACCAGTGAAATCGGGATGGGCGTCGTCGATGATCGTGCCGACGCCGCTTGCAACCACACCCTGCGACGTGCCTTGGTCGTCGACAACTTTGGTGATTAAGGTAGGTGTTGTTGGAGCGGTGATGTCGATCACCACGTTCCATGGCACCGAGGGAGTCGACTCGGTGCCGGCCGAATCGGTGGCCGTCATCGTAATCGGATGCACGCCGCTTACCAGCGCAGGCGATGGCGTCAATGTCCAGACGCCTGAGCCGTCAGCTACCACAGTGCCGATGAGTTGACCGCCATCGAAAATCTTGACGATGCTGCCTGCCTCCGCTTTGCCCGTCAGGAGCGGAGTCGTGTCGTCACTGGGCACGCCAGCGGTCACGTGACCCTGAATTCGGCCCACGTTATCGTCGACCGAGACGAGCGCCGGTGGACTTGGCGGCGTCGTGTCGACCGTCAAGGAGAACGGTGCGGTCGGAGGGTTCTCGCCGGTTGCAACGGTCGTGACCGTGACAGTCAGGTCGTGTTTTCCATCGACCAGGAGAGTTGTTGGCGTGATGGACCATTGACCGGTGCCATCCACGACTGTCGTGCCGATCACCGTCGTCGTGCCGTCGAGATAGAGCTTGACGACGGCGCCCGGCGTGGCAGTGCCAGTGACGGTGGGTTTGTTGTCGTCCGTGACGTCACCCGCCCTCAGCGTGCCGATGATGGTGCCGATATCGTCCTTGACCTGGTTGACTGCAATCGTCGGAACAGTCAGATCGACTGTGAAATCGATCGGCGTTGTTACCGGAGAAATGTTGCCGGCAGGATCGCTCACCGTTGCAGTAAACGAATGCGCACCCGGGGCTAGTGTCGTGGACGTATACGTCCAATTTCCTTCTGCGTCTACGAGTGCCGTACCTTGCAAGGCGCCGCCATCCCTGACTGTGATTGTGGCGCCCGCCTCTGCCTTGCCGGTGAAGGTCGGTGTCGCATCGTCGGTAATGGTGCCATTGACGATCGGACCTTGAATTCGGCCTACGTCGTCCGTCAATGTGCTGGCGGTGGTCGCTGAAGGTGCGAGCGTGTCGACGGTGAATACCACCGGAACGCTTGTCGGCCCCGTATTCCCTTGTTTGTCCGTTGCCGTCGTCGTCACTGAATAGGTGCCGTCGACAAGTGGGGCAAGCGTGAAGCTCCATACGCCGGAGCTGTCGGCAACGACGGACCCTACCGGCTTGCCGTCATTCATGATGGTGACGACGCTTCCCGGCTCGGCCGTGCCGCTCACGGTTGGTGTAGCGTCGTCCGTGACGCCCTTGCTGGGCACGAGGCCCTGTATCGAACCCACGTTGTCGTACACACCGGCAACTGGAGCCGTAGGTGCCGTGAGATCGGTAACGATCGCCTTGCCAGGCAGGCTGATGTTGTCGGCTGGATCGGTGACAGTGGCAATCCACTCCCCAAGCGGCTTGCTCGGCATGTCGATCTCGAGCTCGAACTTTCCGGTCGGGTCCACCATAGTGGTGTGTTTGACGCCTGACGGATCTGTAATGGTGACCAAACCACCTGGCTCGCCCGTTCCCGTCAAATTTGGCTTCCCATTGCCGTCCGTATCCGCGACGTGCAATACAGGTGCGACAGGTGCAGTTGCGTCGACCGTCAAGGTCAACGTCGGGCTCGATAACGTCGTGCCAACGGAATTGGTCAATCCGTAGCCGAGGGTATGCACGCCATCCGGTAGCGGCGAATTTGGCGTCAGTGTGCCGGTGGCTGGATCGTACGTTGCTGGCTTGATCACGCCATCTACATAAAGCACCGCACCAGTCGCGCCAGAAGGCAGCGCGCCGATATGCAAACCGGGGGTGGTGTCGTCGGTCAGGGTCGCCGTGCTGTTCGGGTTCTGTACAAGACCCACGTTGTCCAGATAGCTGTTCGGACGTTGCGTCGGCGTGCTCAGAGGCTCCACCTTATGGCTACCGCCAGCGGCTGCAATCGCGACTCCAGCAAGCCCGACCGCTCCAATTGCCCCAAAAACGGCACCTATCGGAAAAGCCGATGCGAACATGGGCGCCCAAGCTGCACCAGCCAATTCCGCGCCACCTAGCGCCTGAATGCCATCTATACCATCCGATAGCAGTGGTACATAAAAAGCGCCATCGCCAGACGTGGGTATGTACTCGAAGTATTGACCATTCTCAGCGAGCCCGACGAGGTGATTATCGTTTTCGCCGTAGAAGTCCTGAAGGACGAGATCGGAATGAGCCGGATCGCTACCTTCAAAAGCAACATGCAGATCTTTCCCGACGCGTCGAACAGAAATTTTGTGCGGCGCTTTGCCAGTTGCTGTGTCGAGCAGCTCTACATTGACATTGCCATCGACCTTGATAGAAGTCGGCTGATTTTGTCCTGAAACGACTTTGACATTCTGGATTGTTGCTGTCGCCGAATTGATCTTGATTACGTATGTTTTGTTCATTTGATTGCTCCTTGGAGGTCGCGGGCGGGTATCAGTAAAGCGTTGGGGCGATTAGGTATGCAAGACTGGTTCAATTCGTGGACTGCCCACGCACAAGAATTTCGACTCGGCGGTTCGGCTCGTTGCAAGAATCGATCTGCGATTTGCTTTTAAATCGCAATCCGCAATCGGCGACGATAAGGTCGGCTGCGCCTTTTCCAGTTGCAACGGTGGTTGATAGGGCGATCCCGGATTTGACGAGATACTGCGCAACCGTCTGCGCTCGTTTTTTCGACAAGCTCAAGTTGTGTGCTGAACTTCCTGTGGGATCTGCATATCCAGTAACCGAGAGACTTTCGATGATGCTGTTCTCCGCGCGTGACGCACGAATAATCTTGTCAAGTTCGTTTTTTCCATCTTTCTGCAAAGCCTCGAAAGCGAACTTATTAAGACCAAACAACATCGAACCCTGCAGGGTGTACTTTGTTGCTGGCCTGATTTGCGGCGACTTGACTGGCGTTACGACATTAACTTCGACGGCACAACCTTTCGTTTCCAGACGAGAGATCGTGTGCGCTGCCTTGGGAATTTGCTTTAACGCCGCATCGGCAGCGGTTCCATCTACAGGTTTCAGCCGAGGTGCACCACTGTTGTCGTCCATCAGCTGAAAATACAACGTCGTCGACGGTTGCAACTCATAGCGCTGTCCATACGGTATTTTTTCCTCAACAGCCATAGCTCCTCCGTCGCGAACCGCATCCATGAAGTGAGCACCAGGACACACTTCTGCATAAGCCCAAGACGGTCTTGGGAAACTTGCGTGATAGCTCCCATCGATAAACACACTGACAGTTTCTTTACGTGCCGCGGCTGCAGCAAAAGCCTCTTCGGAGTTCTCTCCCACCTCACCTTTAGGTAGTTTCATGATGACTATGGCGCTGTACCCGTGACCCAGTGTTGGTCGCTTAGCGGTCTGGTCAAGTAGCGTCCACGGCTGCTGGTTTTCCTGTGCAATGGCGGGCAACGCCGAACAGAAATAAGCAGCAACTGCCAGCACTGGCACAAGTGCTAAATTTGCCAGACGAGGTTCACGCCGATGAAACACGGTAGTGCAATTTAATTGACTCATGGTTTTCCTTTGAGATAGCTGAAAAGATGGTCGCTGGATAACTTATTCAATACCGAAATAAGCTACACACAGAACGTCATCAAAAAATAAAATGAACGACACTTTGCGGCAAAGAAGATGCAAGGAAGCAGTTTTCTAAATCACTGATCAAGATAGAGGGGCTGAAAGATGAGGGCGCAGGCTAACGCTCGCCCATCGAGTAGCTCAAGGTTTTACTGATAGGCTTGGTCAGGTAGCTAAGCACCGTACGTTCGCGCGCTTTAATTTCGACCGTAGCAGTCAATCCAGGACGCATCTGAATCTCTCTGGTCTTGCTGCTTTTGAACTCTGCCTCCTTGACCAATACATGCACCCGGTAAAAACTGGTTGGTCCTTGCTTAGAGTCTTCGGTAAGAGAATCTGGACTCACATAAGTGACTCGACCAGTCAAAGCGCCAAATATTGAAGAATCATAAGCATCGAGTTTTACAAAAGCCGTCTGCCCAACTTCAACAAACGCGATATCAGAGGGGTTCACTTTAGCTTCCGCGATCAGGTCCCCGTCGGTTGGCGATATCTCGAGCACGGTGTCCCCTGCGCGAAGAACTGCACCCAATGTGGTAGCTCGAACGTTGTTGACAATTCCGTTCGTCGGCGCAAGCAATTCGGTGTGATCGAGCACCTGAATCCTGTCGCGCAACAACTCCTGCTGAGTGTTGAGATCTTCCTGAGCTTTGGTCATTTCAGTCTGCGAGTCCTGAAAATACTTGTTTCGGCGATTAGTGATCTGTGCGCTGATATCCGCTGCCGCTCTTTCGAGGCGCAAAACTTCTGCAACGCTGACGTCGAAGGTCGCCACGAGACGGGAATTGATCTGCAGTTCGCGATCTGCAATCTTCAGCATTCGCTGCAACGAGCCGATATCGCCGTTGAAAGCGGTTTGCCGCCGGTTGTAGAGGTCGGTCTGATTTCGGATGTAGTCGCTGTAAAGCAGCAAATCGGAATCAAAACGAAGCGATTTTCCGTAAACCTCTGCTTGGAGCCGGCTGAGCGTAATACGCAAGGCAGCGACTTTTGCCTTGCTATCGTCTACAGCAGCCTGCGCACGCTCTTTCTCAAGAGTGACGAGCAACTGGCCTGTCTTGACTACGTCGCCTTCTCGCACATGAAGCTTTGTCACCACCCCAGCATCGGGAGTTTGAATCACTTGTGTACGCTCCGCGGCGATAACGCGGGCCGACGCGCGTGTGACTTGATCGATTTTCGAGAAGGCCGCCCAGATGAAAAGAGCAAGCAAACCCGCGACAATGATTGCGATACCCAGCCGCGAACCATGAGGCCGAGGAAGATCGTCCTTGAGCCCACCAAACATTGGCAGCTGGTTTTGAGCGTTTCCCTTCATGTCAAGCCGCCTCAGTCATGGAGGCAGGTCTTGCAGCAGCGTTTTGAGTGAGCAGTGCAGGTGCTGGTGTCGCAAGCTTGGCAAGAACGTCGTCTCGAGGTCCGTCAAGCACGATGCGGTTTCCATTGACTACAATCAGCCGTGCAACAAGCGGCAGAAGACTTGGCTTGTGGGTAACGATCAGAATGGTTTTCCCAGCTCTGGCCTCTTGCGCAATAACCTCCAGGCAGTGCTTCTCCTGTTCTTGATCCATGTTGGCCGTCGGTTCATCAAGCAACATGATTGGCGTATCTGCCAACACAAGACGCGTGAATGCGAGCAGTTGTCGCTGACCCCCACTCAGGCCTTTCCCGCCCTCCGAAATAAGCCGGTCAAGGCCTTTAGGATGGCTTTGCACGAACTGATCCATTCCGGTGCGTTTCATTGCACGTCTAAAAGCCTCGTCGCCAGGATCGGGCATTCCGATCAACAAATTCTCACGCAACGTTCCTTGAAAGAGCCGGTGCTCCTGCTGTAAATAACCCATCTGCCGATTTATTGATTCACGGCTGATATGCAGGATATCCAACCCATCGATCAAAACGCGACCCTCGTTGGAGGCATACATCCCACTGAGCAAGCGCAGTAATGTCGACTTACCCGAGCCGATTGGACCGAGCACTCCGATTTGCTCCCCCGCTAGAATCCTCAGACTGGGAATTTTTAGAGCAGGTGGATTATCTCCATAAGAAAACTTAATTTCCTCCAAACGATAATTTCCAACGAGTCGATCAGGAATAAGCACCCGATCAACCTCGTGGTTATCGACTTTCAACTCGAAGATCTTGTTCAACCCATCCAGCGCGGCGCGTGCATGTGCGTGTTGAACGATCACTCCAGGTAGTGCCAGAATCGGCGATATCACTCGTCCACTCAGAATCGAACATGCGATGAGAGCACCTGTCGTCATATCTCCTTGCATCACCAGCAGTGCGCCTACAACAATGACGCACATATAACCGATTTGCTGAATCGAACTGGCAATGAAATGCGTGCTTTCGTTCGCTCGACGAAGCTTGAGATCGTTATGAATTGTCGTGGCGTTTATGCGAGTCCAGCGAGAAAGAAACTTCCACCCGCCCGAACCTGCCTTGATGGTTTCGGCGCCTTCTACAGCTTCGACCAATAGACCAGTCTTCATATTGCTCAATTGAGCACCTTGGGTAGCGAGAGCCATGATTCTTTTTCTCGCGACCAGGCCTACAGCGAGTGCCAGGACCGACATTAGCAAAGGCACGAGAGCAACGATGGGGCTGGCGATCACTGCCATGACAATCAGGAACAGCAGTCCCATTGGTACATCGACTAGAGCAAATAAGGTCCCTGCGGTATAAAAGCTACGAACCTGTTCATAACCTCTGAGTTGGGAAACCAAACTCCCAACAGATGTCGGTACCTGATCGACTCGCAATTTCAGGAGGCGCTGGAACACAGCTGGTGAGAGGCGGTTATCTACCCCCACTGAAACATGGTCCATGATGTGCGCGCGAGCAAATTTCATGACCAGCTCGAAGACGATTCCAATCGACACGCCAATGCTGAGAACAACCAATGTGTACTCTCCCTTGGTAGGAATCACTCGGTCATACACTTGCATGGAGAATAATGAAGTGACCAGCGCAAGCATGCCGATAAAGACGGATGCCACCAGAGACTCAGCCATACTTGAGTGAAAAGGACGCAAGGCTGCATGGAGTACAGCGGTAAAACTTTTCGGCTCATACGCAGTTGCATCACCCCCTACGTTGTCGAGCAGCGCGCTAGAGAGGCGCAGTTCCACACAGCAGTTTCTTAGCGCGTCTGTTGAGATCCTCTGGCTGTCCTGCGGAAAATTTATACGCCAGTGTCCATCTGGCTCCCGATCCACAAGCAAACCCCAACCATGGTCGGGCAGGTATGTCAATAGCGGCAAATTAGACCGATCAGGGTATGTATGCCGTACTACCGGCTCATATCCCAGTGCAGCCATAACTCGATCAATGGTTGCAAGACCTTGAGCAGGAGTAACCTTCGCCAAGCTTTCTCGTACTCGCACGGAGTCAAGTACGACGCCGTGACTCCGCATTGCGGCGTCAAGCGCCCACTTGAGACTTTCGTGAGATTCTGCTTTTGGGATTGAATTGAAAAGCGTCTGCAATTTGTGACTTTCAGCGGGAAGAGATCGCTGCTTCAGCAGACGGAACAAAAAGCGACTCGCTCGTCAATGCAGATTGCGATACAGGCTGCGATACGGGCTGCGATACAGCTGCGCCCTCACCCTCTGTTACTAAGCTGTTGGACACTGAGCCCGCATTGCCTTGAACTCCAAGCTTGAGTTTCTCGGCGACATCCGAAAGTTGTGATTCCGTTCCGACGGCGACATCGATGAGTTCAGGATCGACACGTAGTTGAAGTCTGTACAAGGCCGCTGCCTGCGCTGCATTTGCATCGACCAACGAATAGGAGTTCTGCGCAACCTCGCGGAGGGCATTCATCAGATCGAGCCATGTTTTTCGTCCAGCCGCAAATTGACGCTCATAAGATTCGAAGACACGCTGCGCGCCCTTGACTGCAGCGTCCAGCGACTGCGCTCTCAATCCGTTGTCACGAAGATCGTCGACATCGACGTCGAGGACCTGACGTGCCTCGATCCTTGCTGCTTGCGCCATCTGCTCGAGCGCCAATGCGCGTGAAGCCAGCGCGCGCTCCTCCACCAAGTTTGCGAAACCTGCTCCCGTTGAGTAGCGCAACCCGATGTAGGCTGCGGTGTCACGTCGATTGTTGATAGCCTGATCCAGGCGCGCGTATATCTGGGGGCGCGACTCAGCCACTTTCACGTTAATACGCTCGTTACCTTGACGCAGTTCCTCAACCGCGCGTAGTACAGCCGGTTGCCGATTGGCCACCACATCCCAGTCTGTTTGAACAAGCAATCTGGATCTTTTTTCCAGCTGTATTTTCGATGGTAGTAAAGGCGGCTCCGACAGAACGGTCTTAAGATTTTTCAACCCTGTCAGGTTTTGAAGCTTTGTGATTGAAACTTGCACGCTGGTTTGAGCTTGCGTCAACTCAACGCGACCCTGAAGAATTCGTGAACGCACCAGATCCAAGTCGATGTTTGTTGAAAGCTCTCCCGCTACGCGACGCATCATCATCGATTCATTTAATTCAAGACTTTTGAGCATTTCTTCTGAAACGCGTATTCGTCCATATCCGGCCTGAAGCGCACGTAGCGCGTCGATTACCTGCAGTCCAATATTTTGTCTTTGTGCATCAAGGGCTGCGCTCGCCACGTCTGCTGCACGCTCGGAGACCCTTATCGTTGCAGACGTCAGGCCAAAATCCCATAACGTTTGCTCCGCACGCAATAAACGTGTTGGCGTCTCTACGCTATTTGTAGTTCCCGATTCGAGCGAGGCTGAAAATGTCGGCCAATAACGACGGCGCGCGACGTCGACATCATCGTTCGCAGCGTTTACACCCTGACGCGCTGCCATGATGGTGGGGTGCGCTTCCACGGATGCACGCAGCATTTCAGAAAGACTCAACGCTTGTACTTTGCAAGAAAAGCAAAGGAATACGATCAGCCCGACAGATTTCATGATCTGCTTCTCTCCTGCTCTCTGCTGCGATTTGCCAATCGGCGTTCGCACTACTACCGAGCACAATGGAATGGGTTGAACGACTTTCACTGAACTTCCGATTTTTAACGCGATCGATTGGAAAGATTCTTTACAGTTGCGAATCTGTTTCGAGCGAGTCTATGCACTTACTTTTTGAAATAGTCAAAAAGGAACGAAACATAGAAAAACGGTTACCAAATGAAGGAATGTCGTCTTCAAATTAGCTGATAGCTTTCAACGACAAATTGTTAGTTACATAAGCCGGCTGGCAGCACTTGAGGCCGTCGCGCGGTACGGTGACGGCATGCAGAATTGCCTTTGGACATGCGCTTGGAGATCTGACGGCGACGGTCCCGGACAAGAGTTGCTGCGTGATCACTACACGCAATCTCCCAAGTTGCTAGTGGAGCCGAACTCGGCAGAATCGCGGGTCGCGAGGGATGCGCAACCCAAGGAAAGTTGGCTTGCTGTCAACATCAGCGTGCCTCTCCCCAATTCGCCGAAGTAATTTCCCCAACCTGTATCAGTGGCGGTGCTTGATCGGAGGTTGGTGCAGCGGCATCTTTCGCAGCTGACTTGCGTCGCGTTCGGGTCTCCGAGGAGTTGTGGTCTTGCTGCGCATCGCGGTTGCCCAGATGCGTGGGCTGTACGTTCGCGTGCTGGCGCAGGCGATATGAATTTCCGTCGACCAGAGGCACCACCGCATGATGTAGTGGCCGATCCGGCAACGAGATAGCGACTGCTGAGTGGCGGTGAATGTCAGTCCGTTTGCCGAAGCCGCATTTGTTGTTCATGAGCATTGCGCAACGCTCGTCGCAGGCGTTGACATGCCTGAAGAAGAGACCCTTCAATCCAGGCCGATGGGCAGAAAGCCGATGTCATCTGCGATGAGGACGCTGTGGCGGGCCAAGTAGCGCACCCGCTCGCTCAGGCCCTTTGCGATCGGCACGCCGCATCAACTCCATCATCTGAACGCGTTGATGGCGAGCCACTATGTGCAGATCGGCCGGCGGCAGCATCCGATTCCTGTTCACGCTCGGCTCGAAGCAGAAGTCCTAGCCACGCGGTGCACTGACGATTAGCAGCCGCGCCGGCCGAAACGCGATCTTGATGCGTCGACGCTCGCCCATCAGCGATTCGATCGTCTCCAGCGCGCCGCCTATTCGACCCGATCAGGTACCTACTGATGCGCTCGGTGGAGTCGTCGCTCATCACGCTACTTAGGTCGCGGCAGGTGTGGCGGTACTTGACACAGCGCCGAGCCGCTCGCCATCAGTCGATGAACGTCGCGCATGCGCAAGCAGTTGATTGATTGTCTGCACCGCTACAACGCGCTAGTGGTTTTATCAGTCATGCTGTGAAGTCCAGACGTAGCGGCTTTGATCAAGCACGACGGCGGAGCGCCAAGCGCGATGCTGCATGCCGGGATCCCAGTGAACTCGACCATCAAATGCGCGAAGTCGACCTGAATCTGCCTGCTGGCGGGCATCTCGAGGCGCATCTCAAAGTCGCCATCACTGATGGTCTGGCCGCGCACACTAAGTCGTTGAGTTGGGTAGCGCCACCTGCTTAGCTAGGCTCAAGCAGTTCACGATGAGGTCACTCGCTGCAATTTTGTATCAAGCAATTTTCGATAGGAGAGCACCACTAAGGGCTTATCAGTACAAGTCAGCTATTGGTCAGACAATAAGATCGACGGTTTGGACTCGGAAGCTCTCATGAAAAAACTGTTCACATTGGCGACGTTCGCCGTTGCTACCACCGTCGTCGCCGTGGCTCACGGTCAAGACTTTCCAGGAAAAGACAAGGTCATCACTATCGTTGTGCCGTTTGCAGCCGGTGGTCCCACCGACCGTGTGGCGCGCGATGTAGCCGAAGCGATGCGCAAGCCGCTCGGTGGGATCAGCATCGTTATCGACAATGCTGCAGGGGCCGGAAGTACGATCGGCAACGCCAAGGTTGCACGTGCACGAAACGATGGATACACACTCCTCCTGACGCACGTCGGCATGGCAACGACGCCCGTCCTGTACCGTAAGCTGCCTTATAACTATGAAACCGACTTCGAGTATCTAGGCATGATCAACGATGTGCCGATGACTCTAATTGGAAAGCCGCAACTCGAGTCAAATAACTTCAAAGATCTTCGCGAATGGGTAGGAAAAAACGGCGCCAAGGTCAACCTTGGTAACGCCGGCATCGGCTCGGCGTCTCACCTGTGCGGCCTGCTTTTTCAAAGTGAAATGAAGGTCGAGATGACTACTGTGCCCTACAAGGGCACTGCGCCGGCGATCGCGGATCTTTTGGGTGGTCAGATTGATCTGCTTTGCGATCAGACAACGAACACCACAAGCCAGATTGAGGCCAAAAAGGTCAAGCCATACGCTGTAACGACGCTTAAACGGCTCACCACGCCGGCACTGAAAGATATTCCTACTTTGGACGAATCAGGAATGAAGAACTTTCAGGTCACGATTTGGCACGGTTTGTATGCCCCAAAGGGGACACCTCCGGCCATCCTGAAGACCATCAACGACGCACTCAAAGTTGCTCTCAAGGATCCTGAATTTATAAAGAAGGAAGAGGGCCTTGGGGCTGTCGTTGTAACGGATCGACGCGTTGAACCGGCTGAGCACAAGAAATTCGTTCAAGCCGAGGTCGCAAGGTTTGGCCCGGTTATCAAGGCGGCCGGCGTCTACGCCGATTAATGCAAACTTGACCAACGCGAGTTGGTCATCAAGGCATCACTTGAGACACCGAGTGCTCTATCACACACTTCAAACGCCCCAGACGACATCTCGATCTTCGGCCAACGAGCGTTTCAGCATATCGAGAAGCGGCGCAGCACGCTGATGCAGACCAACGTGCTCTCGCTCAGCAACTTCATCATGACCTTCAGATGCAAGTGAATCGTGATTGTGACGATGTTGATCTGCTTCTCGGTGTACAGCAGCTTCAAGTGCCGAGACAGCAGCCGGAATTTGGTCTACGGTAAAAATGCCTTTCGGACTTGGCGCTTTGCCAACGATGTCAAGCAGCTGTCGAGCGTTAGGCTCGAGCATCAACACGTCTGCAGCGGCCTGGGATTTGAATCGGTAAAGCATGTTTTGTGTCCTGGTTGATATTTCTTACGATGGTACGTAAGCTCGTATTGAGCGTCACCGGATCGGTGTTCGTCAAGATCGATAGACGGTGCGACGTTCTTACGTGTCGGTCCAACTTCACTTGAAGCTTTTTTTAAACCACTTCCAGCGTTGTTGAACTGCAGCATCGGACCCGTCAGACTCAACCGACAAGATTCGTGCGCAGGCAGGACAACAGCTCCCTTAGCCCTGGCCAGCCGGCCAGAGGTAACAAGAACAAACGAATTAGGAAAATATAGTCCGAACGAAAAAAAAGACCAAAGAAAAAGGGCCCTGTAAAAACAGGGCCCTCAATTTGGTTGCGCGAGCAAGATTTGAACTTGCGACCTTTGGGTTATGAGCCCAACGAGCTACCAGGCTGCTCCATCGCGCGGTAAGATTGAATTATATACTACTTATTCAGCGTTGGCTTGTTCTTCGCCAACTTCTTCAGTGATTTCAGGGCGGTCGACTAGCTCGACCAAAGCCATTGGCGCATTGTCGCCGACGCGGAAACCCATCTTGAGGATACGCGTGTAGCCGCCGGGCCGTGCCTGATACCGCGGGCCGAGTTCACCAAAAAGCTTGACGACGCTGTCGCGGCTGCGAAGGCGGTCGAAAGCAAGACGCTTGTTTGCCAGAGTCGGCTTCTTGGCCAGAGTGATCATCGGTTCGATGACGCGGCGAAGTTCCTTTGCTTTTGGAACGGTGGTCTTGATGACTTCATGCTCGATGAGCGAGTTCATCATGTTCTGCAGCATCGCAAGGCGGTGCGAGCTAGTGCGATTGAGTTTACGAAGTCCGTGTCCGTGACGCATGGTGCTTTCCTTTACTTTTTTAAAACAGGCAGCCGTGTCAGGTACTGCCCGGTGCACTGCAACCCAATCGGGTCGCTATCAAAAAAATCAACGCTTATCGAGACCGGCCGGCGGCCAGCTTTCAAGCTTCATACCCAAGGTCAGTCCGCGCGAAGCGAGCACTTCCTTGATTTCGTTGAGTGACTTGCGACCCAGGTTTGGGGTCTTGAGCAACTCATTTTCGGTGCGCTGGATGAGGTCACCGATATAGTAAATGTTCTCAGCCTTCAAGCAATTCGCCGAACGAACCGTGAGTTCCAGCTCGTCAACCGGACGCAGCAGGATCGGATCGAATTGCTGAGCACTGCGCGGTGCCGGTGCATCGAACGCAGCAAGTTCGCCACCTTCGAGCTGCGCAAACACGGCGAGTTGTTCCACCAGAATCTTGGCCGATGCGCGCACTGCATCTTCAGCAGTAATCGCGCCGTTCGTCTCAATCTCGATCAGGAGCTTGTCCAAGTCAGTGCGCTGCTCGACACGAGCGCTTTCGACGGTGTAGCTAACGCGCTTGACCGGTGAAAACGACGCATCGAGAACAATACGCCCGATCGACTTTGTCGGCTCGTCAGCATAACGGCGCATCGTGCCAGGCACATAACCGCGGCCTTTTTCGACCTTGATCTGCATGTCCAGCTTGCCACCTTGCGACAAGTGCGCAATCACGTGGTCCGGATTGATGATCTCGACGTCGTGCGGCGTCTGAATGTCCGAAGCCAAGACTGGACCTTCGCCGTCTTTACGCAGGCTCAAAGTGACTTCATCACGATTATGAAGCTTGAACACCACGCCCTTCAGATTCAACAGAATGTTGACGACATCTTCCTGAACGCCGTCGATGGACGAGTACTCATGGAGCACGCCGGCGATTGTGACTTCGGTGGCGGAATAACCAACCATCGACGAAAGCAGCACGCGACGCAGCGCGTTGCCGAGCGTATGGCCGTAGCCGCGCTCGAAAGGTTCAAGCGTAACCTTGGCCTTGTTTGCGGCGAGTTGCTCGACCTGGATGGTCTTAGGTTTCAGCAGGGTGGTTTGCATGCAGACTTCCTCTCAATACCCCCGGTTCGTTACACCGGTAAGGCTGGTGAAGCGCCCAACGCGCGCACAACGCGCGCCAGGAACGGAACAACAAAAACAACACGCGCCGACCGGCGCGTATGGAAAATCAACGCGAATACAGTTCGACGATCAGCGATTCGTTGATGTCGGCTGCGAATTCATCGCGATCTGGGACCTTCTTGAAGGTGCCTTCGCCCTTGTCGGCATTGACGTCTACCCAAGCAGGCAGACCGACTTGTTGGGCGAGTTGGAGTGCTTCGACAATACGGTTCTGCTTCTTCGACTTTTCACGAACAGCAATTACATCGCCAGTCTTGACCAAATACGACGGAATGTTCACCGACTGACCATTCACGGTGATCGCCTTGTGCGAAACCAGCTGACGTGCTTCGGCGCGCGTCGAACCGAAGCCCATGCGGAACACGACATTGTCCAGACGCGATTCCAACAGGAACAACAGGTTCGCACCGGTGTTGCCACGGCGACGATCGGCCTCTTCGAAATATCGGCGAAACTGCTTCTCAAGCACGCCGTACATGCGTTTGACCTTCTGTTTTTCGCGCAACTGCAGACCGTAGTCAGAAGTACGTTGACCGGAAGTGCGGCCATGCTGACCTGGCTTCGAATCGAACTTCGCCTTATCCTGGATAGAACGACGAGCGCTCTTCAGAAACAGGTCGGTGCCTTCACGGCGGGAAAGTTTGGCCTTGGGGCCGAGGTAGCGTGCCACGTGAGCGTCCTTTGTGTCATCTGCCGCAATATTTCACTGCGGGAGCCATCGGCGGCGTGCCAATGGCGGGTGGGCTTGTTTTTGAGAAAAACAAAAGGCGCAGCTGCGATTGAGCAACTGCGCTAGGCGAACTAGCGATTATCGCAGGAACGCCCGATCTGGAAAAATCAGATCCGGCGACGCTTTTGAGGGCGGCAACCGTTATGCGGTACTGGCGTCACGTCGGCAATGGAATTGATCCGAATGCCGAGTGCGGCCAGGGCACGCACTGACGACTCGCGACCCGGGCCTGGGCCCTTGATCTCGACGTCGAGGTTCTTGATACCTTGTTCGACAGCAGCACGACCAGCAACCTCGGAAGCGACCTGAGCGGCAAAAGGCGTCGACTTACGCGAACCCTTGAAACCCTGGCCACCCGATGACGCCCACGACAGCGCATTGCCCTGACGGTCCGTGATCGTGATGATCGTATTGTTGAACGAGGCATGCACGTGAGCGATACCGTCCGCAACGTTCTTGCGAACCTTCTTGCGAACGCGCTGTGCGGCGTTATTGGCAGGAGCTTTAGCCATGCTGTTTCAATCCTTATTTCTTCAGGGACTGCGCGGCTTTGCGCGGACCCTTGCGGGTGCGTGCATTGGTGCGCGTGCGCTGACCGCGCATCGGGAGACCGCGACGATGGCGGAAACCACGGTAGCAGCCGATGTCCATCAAACGCTTGATGTTCATCGTGGTCTCGCGGCGCAGATCGCCTTCGATGGTGAAGAGAGCGATCTGGTCGCGGATCTTTTCGAGATCGGCGTCAGTCAGATCTTTGATCTTCTTCGAATATTCGATACCGCTCGCTTCGCAGATTTGACGGGCGCGGGTGCGACCGATTCCGAAAATGGCTGTCAGGCCAATCTCAGCGTGCTTGTGCGGCGGAATGTTAATGCCAGCAATACGTGCCATGTGCGTCCTCTAATACTCTCAATCAACCCTGGCGCTGTTTGTGGCGCGGGTCGGTGCAAATCACACGCACCACACCTTTACGGCGGATGACCTTGCAATTACGGCAGATGGTTTTGACCGAAGCCGAAACTCTCATTTCATTCTCCTAAAACTGTTTAACGTGGCGTTCAACCGCCCGAACTCAATACTGCAAACCAGCGCTACGATGTCTTGAAGTTAGCCTTCTTCAACAGCGATTCATACTGCTGAGACATCATGTAGTTCTGTACCTGTGCCATGAAGTCCATCGTGACAACCACAATGATCAACAAGGAGGTGCCGCCAAAATAGAACGGCACGTTGTACTTCAGAATCAGGAACTCGGGCAGCAGGCAAACGAAGGTAATGTAGATCGCACCCGCCAGCGTCAGCCGAACCAATATCTTGTCGATGTATCGGGCTGTCTGATCACCAGGACGAATCCCAGGAATGAAAGCACCGCTCTTCTTGAGGTTGTCAGCAGTTTCTTTGCTATTGAACACGAGTGCCGTGTAGAAAAAGCAGAAGAAAATGATCGCCGCAGCGTAGAGCATCACATAGATCGGCTGACCCGGAGTCAGTGCACCTGCGATGTCCTTGATCCAGCGCATGCTCTCGCCAGTGCTGAACCAACCTACGACTGTCGCAGGAAGCAAAATGATCGACGAGGCGAAGATGGGAGGAATCACACCTGCCATATTCAGCTTCAGGGGGAGATGCGACGATTGACCGCCGTACACCTTGTTGCCCACCTGACGCCTCGCATAATTGACCAGTATCTTCCGCTGACCTCGCTCGACGAATACGACGAAGTAAGTCACCAAAACAACCACCGCGACAACGAACATTGCAACTAGCACGTTCATCGCACCTGTACGTACCAGCTCAAGCAGTCCGCCGATCGCATTGGGCAAGCCCGCTGCGATGCCTGAGAAGATAAGGATCGAAATTCCGTTGCCCAAGCCACGCTCTGTAATCTGCTCGCCAAGCCACATCAGGAACATCGAACCGGCTGTCAGGCTGATCATCGCAGTGATCCGGAAGCCGAAGCCCGGTGCAGTCACAAGACCTGCAGACGATTCCAGTGCCACAGCGATGCTGAAAGACTGGAACATTGCCAGTCCTAACGTGCCGTAACGCGTGTACTGCGTGATTTTCCGTCGACCGGCCTCGCCTTCCTTTTTCAACTGCTCGAAAGTCGGGATGACATAGGTCATCAACTGCATGATGATCGAAGCCGAGATGTACGGCATGATTCCCAACGCGAACACGGTGAAACGCGAAAGCGCTCCGCCCGAGAACATGTTGAACAAGCTCAGAATGCCGCCCTGCTGCCCCTGGAAAAGCTGCGCAAGCTGGTCCGGGTTGATGCCGGGCACAGGAATGTGCGCGCCGATCCGGTACACCACGAGCGCGAGCAGCAAAAAGACGAGCCGACGACGGAGATCGCCGAACTTGCCTGTTTTTGCGAGCGTTGCCGCTTTAGTTGCCACGGAGGTTGTCTTTCAGACAGGTCTTTAGGCGATGCTGCCGCCGGCAGCTTCGATCACGGCCTTTGCGCCAGCAGTCGCACCGATACCGATCAGCTTCACAGCTTTGGTCAGCTCGCCAGTCTTGATGATCTTTACCACCTTGGCGATCTGTCCGACGAGCCCAGCCTGCTTGAGCGCCAACAGGTCGACTTCGGCCAAGCCGAGATTTTCCAGCGCCGTCAGCGTAACTTCAGCGTTGTACTTGAGCGTCTGCGACTTGAAGCCACGCTTCGGCAGACGACGCTGCAAAGGCATTTGACCGCCTTCGAAGCCCACCTTGTGGAAACCGCCCGAACGCGACTTCTGACCTTTGTGACCACGGCCTGCAGTCTTGCCAAGGCCGGAGCCGATACCACGACCGACGCGGCGCTTCGCGTGCTTGGCGCCTGCGGCCGGCTTGATGCCATTGAGTTCCATATCAGTCTCTCTTACAGAACTTTGACCAGATAACTGATCTTGTTGATCATGCCGCGCACCGCTGGGGTGTCCTGCAGCTCGCTCACGCTGTTGATTTTGCGAAGACCCAGGCCGCGGACGGTCGCGCGATGCGACTCCTTGGTACCGATCGGGCTCTTCACCAACTGCACCTTGAGGTTTTGTTGTGTCGTCATTTGATTGCTTCCGTTCAGGCGAAGATTTCTTCGACCGTCAGGCCGCGCTTTGCAGCAACTTCCGAGGCGGTGGTTGAATTCTTGAGGCCGTCCAGCGTGGCGCGAACCATGTTGTATGGATTCGACGAACCATGGCTCTTCGCCACGATGTCGGTGATGCCCATCACTTCGAACACGGCACGCATCGGACCGCCGGCGATGATGCCGGTACCCTTCGGCGCCGGGATCATGACCACCGAAGCAGCACCATGATGGCCGGTCACGCGATGATGCAACGTGCCGTTCTTAATGGAAATCTTGGCCAGGTTGCGACGGGCTTCTTCCATCGCCTTCTGGACAGCGGCGGGCACCTCTTTCGACTTGCCCTTGCCCATGCCGACGCGGCCATCGCCGTCACCGACCACGGTCAGTGCTGCGAAACCGAGGATACGACCACCCTTCACCACCTTGGTGACGCGGTTGATCGCGATCATCTTCTCGCGCAGACCGTCTTCTGGGCCTTCGCTCTGCGTTCTTGCCTGAATCTTTGCCATTTTGAATCTCGTGTCCGGTTAGAACTGCAGGCCTGCTTCGCGTGCCGCCTCGGCCAGCGCCTTGACGCGACCGTGGTATGCGAAACCTGCGCGGTCGAAAGCGACCTTCTCGACGCCAGCGGCCTTGGCCTTCTCGGCGATGCGCTTGCCCACTGCGGTAGCGGCGGCAGCGTTGCCGCCCTTGCCCGAACCGCCGAGGGATGTACGCAATTCGGCTTCCGCCGTCGATGCAGTTGCGATCACCTTGGTGCCGTCGTCGGAGATGACGGTGGCATAGATGTGCAGATTGGTACGATTCACCGTGAGACGGGCCACGCCCTGCGTCGCGATGCGGATACGGGTCTGACGCGAGCGGCGCAGACGCTGTGCTTTTTTGGTCAACGTTGTCATGGCTGCCCTTATTTCTTCTTGGTCTCTTTGATCACGATCTTTTCGTCCGAATAACGGATGCCCTTGCCCTTGTAAGGCTCAGGCGGACGAACAGCACGGATCTCCGCGGCGATCTGGCCGACGCGTTGGCGATCGGCACCCTTGATCACGACTTCCGTCGCGGTCGGCGTCGTCACCGTGATGCCCTGGGGCATGTCGATGTTGACCGGGTGGGAGTAACCCACTTGCAGGTTCAGCTTGGCACCCTGTGCAGCAGCTTTGTAGCCGACGCCGACGAGGTTGAGCTTCTTCTCGAAACCCTTCGTCACACCGACCACCATGTTGTTGACCAACTGACGAATCGTGCCGCTCATTGCATTCGCTTCACGCGAATCGTTGGCGGGCTCGAAACTCAGCTTGCCGTCGTTGCTAACGACCTTCACCAGCGCATTGCGTGCGAGGTTGAGCGTGCCGCCCGTACCCTTGACGCTGATCTGGTGATCCTGGACCGACACGTCGACACCCGCTGGGATGGCGACCGGCATTTTTCCTACTCGGGACATTTCAGTTTCTCCTCGATGTCTCGTTTAGGCGACGTAGCACAGAACTTCGCCACCGACACCGGTCGCGCGGGCCTTGCGATCGGTCATCACGCCTTGCGGGGTGGTGACGATGGCAACACCGAGTCCGTTCTGGACTTGCGGAATGGTCGTGCTCGACTTGTAGACGCGCAGACCAGGGCGGCTCACGCGCTCGATACGCTCGATGACAGGGCGACCGGCGTAATACTTCAAGGCAATGACGAGCTCGGACTTGCCGGACTCGGTCTTCACCTGAAAGCCGTCGATGTAGCCTTCGTCTTTCAGCACCTGTGCAATCGCGACCTTCACCTTGGAAGACGGGATCGACACAGTGGGCTTTGCCACCATTTGCGCGTTACGGATACGCGTCAAAAGGTCGGCGATAGGATCACTCATGCTCATGTTGTTTGCTCCTGCCTGGCTTACCAGCTGGCCTTGGTGACACCTGGGATGTCGCCATTGAAAGCCAGTTCGCGGATCTTGGCGCGGGCCAGACCGAATTGACGGAACGTGCCGCGCGGACGACCAGTGATAGCGCAGCGGTTGCGCTGGCGCGTCGGGTTTGCATTGCGCGGCAGCTTCTGCAGGCCGAGGCGTGCAGCAGCACGCTCTTCGTCGGACTTGCTCATGTCGCTGGAAGTCGCCTTAAGCTCGGCATGCTTGGCTGCGTACTTGGCAACCAGCTTGTCGCGCTTGAGTTCGCGTTGGATCAAAGATTGTTTAGCCATGTGCGCCTCAGTTCTTGAACGGGAAACGGAAACCAGCGAGAAGCGCCTTGGCTTCTTCATCGGTCTTGGCCGTCGTCGTGATGCTGATGTTGAGACCGCGCAGGGCATCGACCTTGTCGTATTCGATCTCGGGGAAAATGATCTGCTCTTTCACACCGATGTTGTAGTTGCCACGACCATCGAACGCACGGCCGGAAATGCCGCGGAAGTCACGAACGCGCGGCAGAGCCACGGTCACGAAACGGTCCAGGAACTCATACATCTGCACGCCGCGCAGCGTGACCATGCAGCCGATCGGCTGCATTTCGCGGATCTTGAAACCCGCGATGGCCTTCTTCGACTTGGTGACGACCGGCTTTTGACCAGCGATCTTCGTGAGGTCGCCGACAGCATTGTCGAGAACCTTCTTGTCGGCAACCGCTTCACCCACACCCATGTTGAGCGTGATCTTGGTGATGCGTGGAACCTGCATCGGCGACTTGTAGCCGAACTTTTCGGTCAGGTCTTTCGCGATCTTTTCGCGGTAGATTTGTTGGAGACGTGCCATCTGAATGCTCCTTAGGCGATCTTGATTTCGTCGCCGCTGGACTTGAAAACGCGCACGCGCTTACCGTCCGTAATCTTGATGCCAACGCGATCGGCCTTGCCGGTCGCAGCATTGAAGATCGCCACGTTGGATTGATGGATGGGCATGGTCTTCTCGACGATGCCACCGGTCGTGCCCTTGAGCGGATTCGGCTTGGTGTGCTTCTTGACGGTGTTGATGCCGTCGACGATCACATGCGAATCGTCCTTGCGCAACGAAACCGTGCCGCGCTTACCTTTGTCGCGTCCGGTCAGTACGATGACCTGGTCGCCCTTGCGAATCTTGTTCATGTCGTATGTCCTTACAGAACTTCAGGTGCCAGCGAAACGATCTTCATGAACTTCTCGGTGCGCAGTTCGCGCGTGACCGGTCCGAAGATGCGCGTGCCGATGGGCTCGAGCTTGGCGTTGAGGAGCACTGCGGCATTGCCGTCGAACTTCACGAGCGAGCCGTCTGCGCGACGGATGCCCTTTGCGGTGCGAACGACCACTGCGCTATAGATCTCGCCTTTCTTGACGCGACCACGCGGAGCGGCTTCCTTGATGCTGACCTTGATGACGTCGCCCACGCTGGCATAACGCCGCTTGGAGCCACCGAGCACCTTGATACACAGGACGGATTTAGCGCCTGTGTTGTCGGCTACTTCGAGCCTGGATTCAGTTTGGATCATTTTGATTAGTTCCCAACTTGTACCGAATCTGCCTCGCCGTTGTGGCAAGACATGATCGCGGTCAGTCTTGGGCCCGTCGTCCGCACCCCAAACCACTTGGAGCGCTTCCGCTGGGCAGAAGCTTCGCCGTTTTGTAGCGAAGCCTGCGATTGTTGCACATGCGTTTTGGCGTGTCAACACACTTGATCGGAACCATCTTTGTAGAGGATTGAAAAAGCGACAATACGACGATGCCGATCCAAGACACCTCTGCCGAATCCTCGCTTCCTCCGATTGCCTTCATCGGGGGCGGCAACATGGCCAGCGCCATTCTCGGCGGGCTGATTCGCGAGGGATTGCCGGCTGCCGCAGTGGAAGTCGTCGAACCTCATGAAGAGGCGCGTCTGCGCCTGGCCCGGGACTTCGGCATCACGGCGCAACCCGAAGCGGGGATAGCGCTTGCGCGTTGCGCGCTGGTCGTCTGGGCGGTCAAGCCGCAGACCTTCGCCGATGCCGCCGTGCCGGTGCGTCAGTGGACCGGCGACAGTCTGCATGTGAGCGTCGCTGCGGGAATCCCGTCTGACAGCATCGCGCGCTGGCTCGGGACGGAAAACGTGGTGCGCGCCATGCCCAACACGCCGGCGTTGATCGGCAAGGGCACAACCGGAATGTTCGCGCGAACCGACGTCACGGACGAGGGTCGGAGCCTGGTCGAACGCCTGTTGTCGCCGACCGGCGAACTGCTTTGGGTGGACTCGGAAAGTGCCCTGGACGCCGTCACGGCCATGTCGGGCTCCGGCCCCGCGTATATCTTCTATTTCATCGAAGCGATGATCGAGGCAGGTGCCGAGATGGGCCTGAGCGCTACGCAGGCGCGACAACTGGCCATCGGAACCTTCACCGGCGCTTCTGCGTTGGCTGAGGCGGCGAGCGAGCCGCCCTCCGTGCTGCGCGAGCGGGTGACTTCCAAGGGCGGCACCACGCATGCGGCTTTGACGTCCATGGAGTCGGACCAGATCAAAGCGAAATTCAAGGTGGCGATTCGTGCCGCGGAACAGCGCGCCCGTGAGCTGGCGATCGAATTCGGCCGCGCCTGAACGAACCGCAAGCGCACGACTCAGCGTATCGCTTGCCCGGCTTTGATGGCATAGCCGGCGACTATTCCGGCGAATACGGCGATGCCGATCCAGTGGTTGAGGCGGAAAGCCTTGAAGCAACCGTCGCGGGTGCGGTCGCGAATCAGTTTCCAATGCCACAGCGCCTGGATAACGGCGGCTCCCATGCCGAGCAGGAAGACAAGGCCGAGTCCTGCCCTCAAACCCGCGACACCCCAGATGCACACGAACGCCGCATAGCAAAGCATCACGATGCCGACATCGGCGCGTCCGAAGGTGATGGCCGATGTCTTCATGCCAATCTTGAGATCGTCATCGCGATCGACCATCGCGTATTCGGTGTCGTAGGCCAGCACCCATGCGAGGTTGCCGACGAGCAGTGCCCAGGCCAATGGCGGGACGCGAGAAAGCATTTCGCCCGCACCCACATCCGGACCGCCGACGGCGCAGAAAGCCATCGGAATGCCGATCGAGAACGCGATTCCCAGAACTGCCTGCGGGACCGAAACGAAACGCTTCGCGAACGGATAGGCCAGCGTCACTGCCAACCCTACGACCGACCAGGCGATCACCGCCGCGTTGGTCGTCAATGCCAGACCGAACGCGGCGAGCGCAAGCAGCCCGCCGAAACCAAGTGCCTGCCTGACCGAAATCGCTCCGCTCGTCACCGGCCGTCGTGCCGTGCGTTTGACATGCCGATCGAAATCGCGATCCGCGACATCGTTGACGCAACAACCCGCGCTGCGCATCAGGATCGTGCCGAACACGAACACCACCAGCAGATGCCATCCCGGCCACCCACCCGCCGCGAACCATAGAGCCCCGAGCGTCGGCCAGAGCAGCAACAGCCACCCGGCAGGCCGATTCCAGCGGATCAGGTCCAGATACAGCGCCACGCGACCACCGGCCATCATCGACACGAAGTGCGCAAGCCTGGGGCGAGCCTAGTCCTCGAGGAGCGAGCGCAGCATCCAGGCGGTCTGGTCGTGCACCGTGCAGCGCGCAGTGAGCATGTCGGCGGTCGGGGCGTCGCTGGCTTCTTCGGCGACCGGAATGAACTCGCGCGAGATGCGCGAGACGGTTTCATGCCCCTTGACCAGGATGCGGACCATCTCCATCGCCTTGGGTGGCGTCTGCGGAACGTCGGGCACCGTCGCGATCTTGCTGAATTCGGCGTACGAACCTGGCGCGTAATGGCCCAGCGCGCGGATGCGTTCGGCGATGACGTCGGTGGCGCCCCACAGTTCGGTGTACTGGTCCATGAACATCGCATGCAGCGAGTTGAAATGCGGGCCGGTCACGTTCCAGTGGAAATTGTGGGTCGTGAGGTACAGCGTGTACGTATCGGCCAGCACGCGGCTCAGGCCTTCGGCAATGGCGGCACGATCCTGGCGCTCGATGCCGATGTTGATGATCGGTGCGTTGCGGCTGCCCGATTCCTGCGCGACTTGTGCATCGCCCTTGGTCGGAACCTTGCCTTCGCCGGACGACGACATCGGCGGAACGGGTTTGGTCTTCTTCAGGGATTTGCTGGGTTCTTTTGCCATGACGACGGATCCTTCGGTTTGAAACAACATGAACGACTCTAGCGCAGCCCTCGTGGGAAACCACGTCAGCCGGGTGCGCGAAAAACACATCAAGACAGTCGCTTGACGCCCGGCAATTCGCAACCATAGATCGCATTGCGCAATGCCGCAATCGCCTCGTAGCGCGTGAAACTGCGCCGCCAGGCCAGCACCACGCGTCGCATGGGCGGTTCGCGGCCTTCCCCGTCGTGGATCGGCAGGTAACGAACCAGCTGCTCCGGCTCCTTGCGGCTTTTCCCCTTCGGACTGAGCCCATCCGCGGGCACCGACAGGCGCGGTACCAACGTCACGCCCATGCCCGAGGCCACCATGTGCTTGATGGTCTCCAGCGAAGAGCCTTCGAAACTCTTGCGGATGCCTTCCGCGTTGCTGGAGAAGCGCGCGAATTCCGGACACACCTCGAGCACGTGATCCCGAAAGCAGTGGCCGGTGCCGAGCAGCAGCATGGTCTCGCTCTTGAGCTCGTCGGACGTGATCGATTGGCGAGCGGCCAGCGGATGGCTCACCGGCACGACCGCGACGAAGGGCTCATCGTACAAAGGGGCGATCGCCAGGCCGGTGTCTGGAAAAGGCTCGGCCATGATGGCGCAGTCGACCTCGCCGGCACGCAGCATCTCCAGCAACTTGGCGGTGAAGTTTTCCTGCAGCATCAGAGGCATTTGCGGCGTACGCGCGATGTTCTGGCGCACCAGGTCGGGCAGCAGATAGGGCCCGATCGTGTAGATGATCCCGAGATTGAGAGGACCGGCCAGCGGATCTTTTCCGCGCTTGGCAATTTCCTTGATGCTCGCGGCCTGATCGAGAACGCTCTGCGCCTGCTGCACGATCTGCTCGCCGAGCGGCGTCACCGTGACTTCGCCGGCGCTGCGCTCGAAAAGCTTAACCTCGAGCTCGTCTTCCAGCTTCTTGATGGCCACCGACAATGTGGGTTGAGACACGTAGCAGGCATCTGCCGCCTTGCCGAAATGCCGCTCCCGAGCGACTGCGACGATGTATTTGAGTTCGGTGAGGGTCATGCGCGACCTGATTATGCGTAAGCGCCACCACACTCTTACAAATATTCACCGCCGACCTTCAAGTTGTCGGGCTGTACGCCTTCATTTACGTCTTCATCTACGCCTTCAGGTATTCGGCCTTGGTGCCGAGCCAGCGATCGACATGCTTTTGCGCCATCGCCGGATGCTCGTCGAGCATCTGCGGCGCCAGTTCCCGGGCCCAGTCGAGCAGCAGCGCATCCGTTTCGAGATCGGCGAATCGCAGCAGCGGCGCCCCGGATTGCTTGGCACCCAGAAATTCGCCGGGGCCGCGAATTTCGAGATCGCGCCGCGCGATCTCGAAGCCGTCGCCCGTCTCCGCCATCGCCTTCAGCCGGGCACGCGCCGTCTCGCCGACGCGGCCGCCTTCGTTCGGCGCATAGAGAAGCACGCAGGCCGACGCCGCAGCGCCGCGCCCGACGCGCCCGCGCAGCTGGTGCAGCTGCGACAGCCCGAAGCGCTCCGCATGCTCGATCACCATCAGCGAGGCATTCGGCACGTCGACGCCGACCTCGATCACGGTCGTGCTCACCAGCACCTGCACTTCGTTGGCCGTGAACTGCGCCATCACCGCCTGCTTCTCGGCTGTCGGCATGCGCGAGTGCAGCAGCCCGACCTGAACGTCGTCGCCCAGCACGCCGGCGAGTTCATCGCGCGTTTCGGTGGCGTTGCGCAGATCGACCGCCTCGCTCTCCTCGATCAGCGGACACACCCAATACACCTGCCGGCCCTGCGCGAGCTGCGACTGGATGCGGTCGATGACCTCGTCGCGGCGGTGCTCGGCGACCAGCTTGGTCACGATGGGCGTGCGTCCCGGCGGCAACTCGTCGAGCGTGGAGACGTCGAGGTCGGCGTAGTAGCTCATCGCCAGCGTTCGCGGGATCGGGGTCGCGCTCATCATCAGCATGTGCGGTTCGCGTGCGGCGCCCGAACCGTCGCCGACCGCCTTGCCGCGCAAAGCCAGCCGCTGCGCCACGCCGAAGCGGTGCTGCTCGTCGATGATGGCCAGCGCCAATCGCTTGAAGCGCACTTTCTCCGAAATGACTGCGTGCGTGCCGATCACCAGCGCGGCTTCTCCGCTTTCCACGGCAGCCGACATCTCGTCTCGCGCCTTCTTCTTCTGGCTGCCGGTGAGCCAGGCGACGCGCAAGCCGCGCGCGGCGAGCAGCGGATCGAGCCAGCCGACCAGCTTGCTGAAATGCTGTGCGGCAAGGATCTCGGTCGGTGCCATCAGGGCGCACTGGAAACCGGCGTCGATGCAGCGCGCAGCGGCCAGTGCAGCCACGACCGTCTTGCCGGAACCGACATCGCCCTGCAGCAACCGGTGCATCGGCAGGTCGCGCGCGAGGTCGTGCGTGATTTCCTGGCCGACGCGCTGCTGCGCGCCGGTCAGCCCGAACGGCAGCACCGCCAGCAGCTGCGCATGCAACGACGTCGCGGCGGCGGACGGTTTCAAGGCGGGTGCGCGCAATTCGGCACGCGCGCGACGCGCCTGGAGCTGCGACAACTGCTGCGCCAGCAGCTCTTCCGCCTTGAGCCGTTGCCATGCCGGATGGCTGCGGTCCTCGAGTGCTGCCATCGACACGTCGGGCGTCGGATAGTGCAGGAACTGGAGCGCCTGGCGCAGCGTCCAGGCGCCGCGCAGGTCCTCCGGTTCGGGCACGGTTTCTTCAAGCGGCGCACGCGCCAGCCCGGACCGCACCTCGCGCCGCAACTGCGGCTGCGCGAGCCCGGCGATGGTCGAATAGACCGGCGTCAGCGCTTCAGGCAACGAAGTGCCGGCCGCCTTCACGGTCGGATGCATCATCTGCCGCCCGATGAAGCCGCCGCGGACCTCGCCGCGCAGCCGCACGCGTTTGCCGACTTCCAGCTGCTTCTGCTGCGACGGGTAGAAGTTGAAGAAGCGCAACTGGCAGGTGTCGCTTCCGTCATCCACATCCACCACGAGCTGGCGGCGCGGGCGATAGGAAACCTCGCACGTCGTCACGACAGCTTCGATCTGCGCCAGTTCGCCGTCGCGCACGTCGGCCAAGCGGACGACGCGGGTTTCGTCCTCGTAGCGCATCGGCAGGTAGAGCGCGAAGTCGATGTCGCGTACCAGCCCGAGCTTGCGCAAGGCGCGCTGGGCCAGGCTCGGGCCGGTGCCGGGCGGTTTCGGCGGCGCAGCAGCCGGTGCGGCTGGCACGGCGGGTTCGGGTTCGGCGGGCTGGGTCAGCACAGATCCTTCAACGCGCCCTTGGCATCGGGAAACTCGAAGCGAAAGCCGGTCTGCAGGAGATGCGCCGGCGCGACGCGCTGACCTTCGAGCAACAGATCGGACTGTTCGCCCAGCGCCAGCCGCACCGGCCATCCGGGCGTCGGCAGCAGGCAGGGCCGATGCAGCACCTCCGCAGCGGTGCGCGCGAAGGCCTCCTGCGTCAGCGCTCCGGGCGCAGTGAAGTTGTAGACCTGGGCCTGCGTCGGCGACGGCGAGCCCGGCGTCAGTGCCACTGCCCAGACATGCGCCATCGCGCGCAATACGTCGCGCTCATGGATCCAGGACAGCACCTGCCTGCCGCCACCCATCGGCCCGCCGAGCCCCAGGCGCACCGGCAGCAGCAGTTTCGGCAGCGAGCCGCCGCCGCGTCCGAACACGACGCCGAAGCGCATGCAGACCACGCGCACGCCGTGGCGGGTGGCCGCGTCGGCGGAGGCCTCCCAGCGGCGGCAGAGTTCGGACATGAATTCGGGCTTCGGCGGACTGGCTTCGGTCAGCGCCTGCGGATCGTCCTGCCGCTGCACGCCGTAATAGCCGATGGCCGATCCGGACAGCAGCAGCGCCGGTTTTGTGGCCAGAGAGCCGACCCAGTCGACCAGCGTGTTCGTCGTGCCCTCGCGGCTGCGCAGCAATGCGGCCTGGCGCGCGGCGGTCCAGCGCGGTCCGAAGATCGGTGCGCCGGCCAGATTGATGACGACATCGACGGTTGGCGTCGCCGGCAGATCTTCCAGTCGGCCGACGCACTGCACGCCGGCGCCGAGCTTGTGTGCGGCTGATTTCGGATCGCGCGCCCACACGCTGACCGTGTGACCGTCCGCTCGCAGCGCGCGCACCAGTTGCCGGCCGATGAATCCGGTCGCGCCGGTGACCAGCACATGCTTTGAAACGGCGCCGAAGTGCAGGGAATGAATACCGGTCGATTTGCTCATGACCCGATTCTGACGCGCACCCGATCAATGCCGCGTCGGACGCATGGGAGAATCCGCGCCCGCTTCCGGCCTTCAAGCACCATGCGCGCCTTCACGCTCTCCGATTTCGATTTCGACCTGCCGCCCGAACTGGTGGCGCAGCATCCCGCCGCCGAGCGCACGTCCTCGCGTCTGCTCGACGGAACCGTTGACGCGCATGCCGCTCCGGTCGACCGCATCTTCCGCGACCTGCCCGACCTGCTCCGCAGCGGCGACCTGCTGGTCTTCAACGACACCCGCGTCGTCAAGGCGAGGCTCTTCGGCGAGAAGCCGACCGGCGGCAAGCTCGAACTGCTGGTCGAGCGGGTGTTGCAAGGCCAGGAGGTCGTCGCGCACATGAAGGTCAGCAAGAAACCGCCGGTCGGCACCGTGCTGCGCATGATCGGCGGCTTCACCGCCACGCTGCTCGGCCGCTGGCCCGAAGAAGACGGCGCCCTCTTCCGCTTCGCCTTCCAGAGCCGCGGCGGCGAAGACCCGTACGCGCTGATGGCCCGCTGCGGCCATGTTCCGCTGCCCCCCTATATAGAACACACCGATTCGGCCGACGACGAAAGCCGCTACCAGACGGTTTTCGCGCGCGTTCCCGGTGCCGTTGCCGCACCGACCGCTGCACTGCATTTCGACGAAGGCCTGCTGGCGCAGCTCGAAGCGCGCGGCGTGCAGCGCGCCAGCGTGACGCTGCATGTCGGCGCCGGCACCTTCCAGCCGGTGAAAACGGAAAACATTGCCGAGCACACCATGCATGCCGAGCGCTACGAAGTGCCGGAAGCGACCCAGCGCGCTATCGCCGACTGCAAGGCGCGCGGGGGGCGGGTGGTCGCGGTCGGTACGACGACTGTACGCACGCTCGAGTCTTGGGCGAAGAGCGGCGAGGCGTCGGGCGACACGCGCATCTTCATCACGCCGGGATTCGAGTTCGCGCATGTCGATCTGCTGGTGACCAACTTCCACCTGCCGAAGAGCACGCTGATGATGCTGGTGAGCGCGCTGGCGGGCTATGAGCGGGTGATGGCGCTGTATGCGCATGCGATCGCGAACCGCTACCGGTTCTTCAGTTACGGCGATGCGATGCTGTTGAAGATCGCACCCGTCGATGGCATCGATAAGAAAACCGTGCAACGGTAGAATGATCGATATGAAGACCAATATCGTCACTGTGTCGCCCAAATACCAGGTAGTCATACCGATGGAGTTGCGCGAGCGGTTGAACATCCGCCCCGGCAGCAAGATGACGATGCTGGAAATCAACGGTCAGGTGCGGCTGCTTCCGCTGTTGCCGCCGGAAGCCTACCGTGGCATCGCCAAGGGCCTGAAGGACACCGATATCCCCGACGAGCCCGATCGTTTCTGATGCCGATATCCCGAAAGCGTCCGGTCGCCTCGGACACGGCGGCCCTGGTGCTCGACTCGTCGTGCTGGCTCGAATTCTTCATGGACACGCCACGTGCCGACGCCTTTGCAAATCCGATCCTCGCACCCGAGGCATTGATCGTGCCGGTTTTGACGATCTACGAAGTCTTCAAGAAGATGTCGCGCGAAGTCGGCCAGGAAGTCGCCAGCTACGCGGTCGGACTGATGCGACGTGGACAGGTCATCGACATCGACTTGCAGCTGTGCCTCGATGCAGCCGGCAACGGCCTCCCATTCGCAGACAGCCTCATCTATGCGACTGCGCAGAGCCGGAGCGCCATTCTGTGGACCCAGGACGCGCATTTCGACGGCCTCCCCGGCGTCAAATACTTCCCTAAATCCTGAAGCCGCCGCGCCCATGCTGAACTTCGACCTCCTCGCCACCGACCCCGCCAGCCACGCGCGCCGCGGCACGCTCACCCTGAACCACGGCAAGGTGCAAACGCCGATCTTCATGCCCGTCGGCACCTACGGCACCGTCAAGGGCGTGATGCCACGCAGCCTCGAGGAAATGGGCGCGCAGATCATCCTGGGCAACACCTTCCATTTGTGGATGCGTCCCGGCCTCGACGTGATGGCCAGCTTCGGCGGGCTGCACGGATTCGAGAAATGGGACAAGCCGATCCTCACCGACTCCGGCGGCTTCCAGGTGTGGTCGCTCGGCGCGATGCGCAAGATCAGCGAGGAAGGCGTGAAGTTCGCGTCGCCGGTCAATGGCGACAAGCTGTTCCTCACGCCCGAAGTCTCGATGCAGATCCAGACCATCCTCAACAGCGACATCGTCATGCAGTTCGACGAATGCACGCCCTACGACACGGCAGGCCACATCACGACCGAAGCCGAAGCGCGCACGTCGATGGAACTCAGCCTGCGCTGGGCCAAGCGCTGCAAGACGGAGTTCGAGAAGCTGGAGAACCCGAACGCGCTGTTCGGCATCGTCCAGGGCGGGATGTTCGAGCATCTGCGCGGCGAGTCGCTGGCGCAGCTGGTCGAGATGGATTTTCCCGGCTACGCCATCGGCGGCGTCAGCGTCGGCGAGCCGAAGGACGAAATGTTGCGCATCATGTCGCACACGCCGCACAAGCTTCCCGCGCACAAGCCGCGCTACCTGATGGGCGTCGGCACGCCCGAAGACCTGGTGCAGGGCGTGGCCGACGGCGTCGACATGTTCGACTGCGTGATGCCGACCCGCAACGCACGCAACGGCACTATGTTCACGCGCTTCGGCGACCTGAAGATGCGCAATGCCCGCCACAAGATCGACCCGCAGCCGGTCGATCCGAGCTGCACCTGCCACGCCTGCGCGGGCACGTCGGGCGTGTCATGGAACGACGGCGGCCGCGAAGGCTTCAGCCGCGCATATCTGCATCACCTCGACCGCTGCGGCGAGATGCTCGGGCCGATGCTCTGCACGATCCACAACCTGCATTACTACCTGAACCTCATGCAGGAAATGCGGGACGCGCTGGACGCGGGGCGGTTCGCGGAGTTCCGGATGCAGTTCAAGCAGGATCGGGCGCGAGGGGTTTGAGGTCACCTTCCTGCGACGGCGACGTGGATTTCGAATCCGCCCCGCAGGCGTGGCAGAACTTCGAGAACGCACTCTTCCGCGCGTCGCAGCGCCCGCAGTGGTCGTAAAGACCGATACCGCAGTGCGGACAGAAGTCGATCGCCGGATTCTTCAGGTCGACCGGGCGCTCGCAACCCGGGCAGACGCCTTTCGATAGCCGCGTCAGCGCCGTGTCGTAGCTCAGTTCCTCGCGCCGCACCAGATCGGGTTGTGCTTCTGCCAGCTTCTGGCGCGCCAGATAGCGGTTGAGCGCGACGATCGCATAGCGCCCTACCAGCACCGTGACCACGATGCCCACCACGTAGCGCACATAGCCGCCGTAGCTCGGCAGGTAGGGCACCAGCTCGACGAAGAACGCGAACAGCGCGAAGAAGATGAAGCCCCAGACGAAAGGCCAGTACGTGCTCTTGCGCTTTTTCGCGAACAGCCAGCCGGCGGCAAGCAGCAACGGCAAGGTCAGCGCCAACCGATAGCCGAAGACACGCAGTTCGACACGGCGGTACTCCGCCTGCAGTTTTTCATCGGCTGCCGATTCCAGCACGGCAAGTTCGCGCCGCGCCGCGTCCTGCTTCTGACGGGCGTCCAGCGCGAGCTGCTGCTGCGCGTCGATGGTCTGCTGGGCCGCGTCTTCGGCGCGTTTGAGAGCATCCAGCGCACGGGTGCGCGCA
This sequence comes from Variovorax glucosi, assembly GCF_051216695.1. Taxonomy (NCBI): domain Bacteria; kingdom Pseudomonadati; phylum Pseudomonadota; class Betaproteobacteria; order Burkholderiales; family Comamonadaceae; genus Variovorax; species Variovorax glucosi. The sequence goes on along the minus strand of NZ_JBPJZE010000004.1, from coordinate 96,977 downwards.
ATCAGCTCGGCGTCCTGATCGGGCTGTGCGGTGGCACGGCGCGTCGCGATCCAGTTGCCGAAGCTTTCACGCGCATTGCGGCTGGCCTGCTGGGCAGCGCCGAGCCTGAGCCCGGCCTGTTCCAGGCTGTCCTCGGCGCGCTGCTGCACGACATTGGCCTGCTTGAGACTGGCGCGCAGCGGATCGGCTGCCGCTCGGTCGATGAAGTCCTCGACACCGAGCGTGTGCTCGACCTTCGGCAGGTCGCCGACGATCGTGCCGCCGAGTCCGATCAGGAAGGCCGCGAAGACCGCGGCCACGACCCACAGGCCGCGGTGGAACCATTTTTCGGAGAGGCGCAGGGACTTGCTCATGACTGTATTTTTTCTAGCGTCGGCGCAGCAGTTCGGCGCGCGTGTAGGGCTGCGTCGTCCCGGCCATCCGTACCGCGATCACTTCCAGAAGGTCCTGGGTCGGCGCCGGTGTTCCGGGCTGCAGGACGAACAGCGGCAAAACCAGCCCGGCGACGCCGACCTGCCAAGGGAAGCGCGGCATCGGGCGATGCCGGGCCAGCGCCAGGAAAATCGCACTGACCGCAAGGCCCAGCAGGAAGCCGCCGACAACTTCGGACACCGAATGCGCATAGAGCGCAAGCCGCGAAATACCGATTCCCGCGCCGAGCGACCAGCCGGCGAGCGCAGCCAGCTGCAGTCCGCGCCTCGAAGAAAGACCTTGCGGATGGCGTGCGGTCCAGCGCGAACTCGCCAGCCACAGCAGCACCGGCCAGACGCTTGTCGCGATGGCCGTGTGGCCGCTGAAACCAGTGAAATTGAGGCGCGGGCTGCCGATGCCCCAGCCCATGAAAGCCAGTTTCGACACCATGATCACCAGGCTGCCGACGCCGAACACGACGCACCAGAGCAGCGCCGTGACCCTGGTTTCGCGCGACCACGCGAGCAGCACCACGATCAGCAGCGACGCGGGCAGCAGGAGCCCGCTGTCTCCGAGCCAGGTGAAGCCGCGCCAATAGCCGTGCGGCACGGCGCCCAGGAAATTCCAGAAAACGTCGCGAAGACCGTTCATGAATTCGCCGTCCTCACGATGCGAGCAGGTCGCCGACGCGGGCACGCAGCAACTCGGGCTGCACTTCGCTGGCCGGGATCGCAGCCCCGACATGGAGCCCGACGCGGCTGTAGAAACCGCGACGGAACGGCTGCACCATCGCGACGCGCTTGCCGCCGCGCACCTCGATCCGGCTGAAGAACGAACCCCACAGGTTGATGAGCGCCATCGGCACCACCGGCGGCGCAATGCCTTTGGCGCGCGCGTCGTCGAGGATCTTCATCACGCCACCCCGGAAAACCTGCACCGACCCGTCCTGCGTGATCGCGCCTTCCGGAAAGATCGCCAGCAGATCGCCGTCGCGCAGCACCTTCGCGGCTTCGGCAAACGCACGCGCATAGGCGACCGGATCGTCCTTCTGCGGCGCGATCGGAATCGCCTTCGCCAGCCGGAAAAGCCAGCCGAGCACCGGCACGCGGAAGATGCGGTGGTCCATCAGGAAGCGGATCGGCCGGGGGCTCGCGGCCATCAGCAATACCGCATCGATGAAGCTGACGTGGTTGCAGACGAGCACGGCCGGGCCTTCGGTCGGGATGTGCGCGTCGCCGCGGATGCGAAAGCGGTAGATGAAGTTCGACGCCAGCCAGGAAATAAAACGCAGGAAATATTCGGGAACGAGCATGAAGATGTAGAAAGCGACCACCGCGTTGGCAATGCCGGTGAAGAGAAAGATCTGCGGGATGGTGAAGCCGGCGCCCAGCAGTGCGCCTGCAATCACCGAGCTGGCGATCATGAACAGCGCGTTGAGAATGTTATTCGCCGCGATGATGCGGGCCCGGTGCGTCGGCTGGCTGCGCAGCTGGATCAGCGCATACATCGGCACGCTGTAGAGCCCGGCGAACATCGACAGCAGGCCGAGGTCCGCCATCACGCGCCAGTGCGCCGGCTGAGCCATGAAAGCGCGAACGCCCATCTCGGCCACGGCAGGCAGCCCGCGCGCCGCGAAGTACAGGTCGATCGCGAACACGCTCATGCCGATCGCACCCAGAGGCACCAGCCCGATCTCGACCTGCCGCCGCCCCAGCACTTCGCACAGCAGCGAACCGATGCCGATGCCGACCGAAAACACCACCAGCAGCAGCGATGCGACCTGTTCGTCGCCGTGCAGCACTTCCTTGGCGAAGCTCGGGAACTGGCTTAGGAAGACGGCACCGAAGAACCACATCCAAGAAATACCGAGCAGCGACCGGAACACGACGACGTTGGTGTTCGCCAGCTTCAGGTTGCGCCAGGTTTCGCTGACCGGATTCCAGTTGATGGCCAGCGCCGGATCGGTAGCCGGCGCACGCGGAATCGCCTGCGCCACGCCGCGCCCGACCAGCGCCAGCAACACGCAGGCGATCGCCACGCTCGCGTGACCGACCTGCGGCAGCGCCACCAGCAATCCGCCAGCCACCTGCCCCAGCAGGATCGCGACGAAGGTGCCCATCTCGACCATGCCTGTGCCGCCGGTGAGCTCGCGCGGGCCGAGCACCTGCGGCAGATAGGCGAATTTCACCGGACCGAAGAAGGTGGAATGCAGCCCCATGAGAAATACGCAGCCCAGCAGCACCACTGCATTCGCGCTGAAAAAGCCCCAGGCGGCGAGCGCCATGATGGCGATCTCTGCGTTCTTGACGATGCGGATGATCTTCGTCTTGTCGAACTTGTCTGTGAACTGGCCGGCCGTTGCCGAAAACAGCAGGAACGGCAGGATGAACAGTGCGCCGATCACCAGACCCGCCATCGACGGCGGCATCCAGCCGAGCTGGAGCTGGTAGGTCACCATCACGGTGAAGGCGAACTTGAAGAGGTTGTCGTTGGCTGCGCCGGCGAACTGGGTCCAGAAGAACGGTGCGAAGCGGCGCTGGCCGAGCAGCGCGAACTGGTTGGGATGAACGTCGGGGGCCGAAACGGCGGGGTCGGATCTCGTCATTCGAATGTCCCTGTCGGGCTCCTCGGACCATCAGGTACGGCGGTTGCGGTGGCAGCGCGTGGATTGTGCCGCAGCACTCGGTCGCGGCTTCTTCGCACGACACGAAGCACCGGCCACGCAGCGCAAGCCGCGACCACGTGTTTCAGGCTGTGGCCGGCGACCCAATGATTCGTCGCTTCGTATACGGCGTGGTCGCCCAGCTCAAGCAGTTTGGCCAGCAGATAGAAACCGATGACGGCCGCCAGGCTCAGCCCGACAGCACCCGGCACTGGCCGCAACGGCGCCAGAACCAGTATCAGCGCAATGCCGCCGAATTGCACGACCGCCCACGGCAGCACATTGCCGCTGCGCATGTAGACGGCTGCCGCAAGCAGGCCGGCGCCGAGCGCGAAACAGGCGATCGGCCAGCCCGCGCGTCGGCTGCCTCGTTCGCAGACGGCAAGGCCGATCATTCCGGCGAAAGCGACAGCCATGCCTGCGCGGTCGATGCCGAGTCGCAGCACGTCCGGGCTCAGGTGATAGAGCGACGAACACGCCGCCGTGCACACGAGTCCGACGAAGAAAAGCCGGGCACAACGCAACGCATCGTCGGGAAGCGGCGGCGGCGCCAGTTCGATGCGGCGCAGCGCGAGGAGTCCCCCGATTCCGAAGATGGCGAACGGCAGGTTGCTCGACACGTCCATCGCGAACGGAAGTCCGAGCCAGGCCCGGGCGTCTGCGAACTGCACATTGGCGGTCGGATCTGGAACGGCAGGCGCCAACAGCGCGACCAGCAACAGCGTCCCCACCAGGGCAACAAGTGCACGCTCCCGCGTCAAAACGTTGTTCAGGATTTTCATGGCACGTGATCCGGTAGTTTTCTCAGAACACGAATCTAGGGGCGGCAAAGCCGATCCAGCATCGAAAATCGATACAGTTCTCCCAATCAAGCCCAGCAGTATCGACTGAAGGTACTTTTCGCGTAATCCATGAGCACATCCATCGATCTCGTCCTGGTCCTGAAGCAGGAACTCAAACGCGCCCATATGACCTACGCGGATCTAGCGAAGGCTCTAGGCATGGCCGAGTCGTCCGTCAAACGGATGCTGGCCAAAGGCGACATGCCGCTCAGCCGGATCGACGCCATCTGCCGCGCGCTGAAGCTCGACTTCGCCGAATTGGCGCAGCGGGTGGCCGACGCACGGCCGCTGCTGCGCGAACTGACGCACGCGCAGGAGCAAGCGGTCGTCGTCGACAAGAAGCTGCTGCTGGTTGCCATCAACGTGCTGAGCCAGTGGACGCTGGAGCAGATCACCGGCGCCTACCGGATCAGCGAGGCCGAATGCATTGCCTGTCTTGCGCAACTCGACCGCATCGGCATCATCGAATTGCGACCGCTCAATCGCTATCGATTCAAGCTGGCGAAGACTTTCAGCTGGCGGCCGAACGGGCCGGTGATGGAATTTTTCCGGGAGAACGTGGTGCTCGATTACTACGGCGGCGGCTTCGACGGTCCCGGCGAAAGCCTGCTGCTGGTGCACGGCTCGATCAGCCGGACGCTGGCGCCCTCCTTTGTCGAGCGGCTGCAGCGCGTCGCACAGGACTTTGCGCAACAGCACCAGGCCGACCAGAAGCTGGCTGCATCCGACCGTGAGGGCTACACGCTGCTCCTGGGTATGCGCAACTGGGAATTCGCGCTGTTCGCTCAACTTCGCCGTTAACCGGCGGCACGGCCCCAGTCAGGCGGCGAAACGATCGGTTGCGCGGATCAGCTGGTCGAGGATGCCAGGTTCCGAATAGGCATGGCCCGCGCCTTCGATGAGATGGAAGTCGGCCTCCGGCCAGGCCTTGTGCAGCGCCCAGGCGAAGCGCGCCGGGCACGGCATGTCGTAGCGGCCGTGGACGATCGTGCCGGGAATCTGCCGCAGCCGGTTCGCGTCGCGCAGCAACTGGCCCTCTTCCAGCCAGCACCGATGGGTGAAGTAATGGTTCTCGAGCCGCGCGAAAGCGAGCGCGAAATAGTCTTCGCCATGCGTCGCCGAGAACGCAGGATCCGGCAGCAGCGTGATGGTTTCGCCCTCCCAGAGGCTCCAGGCCTTCGCCGCCTCGATCTGACGCGCCCGGTCATCGCCGGTGAGCAGGCGGTGGTAGGCCGCGATCATGTCGCCGCGTTCCGCTTCGGGAATCGGCGCCTGGAAACGTTCCCACTTGTCGGGAAACATCTCCGACACCCCGAACTGGTAGTACCAGCGCAACTCGGCCGCGGTCACCGTGTAGATGCCGCGCAGCACCAGCGCGCTCACGCGATCCGGGTGCTTCTGCGCGTAGGCCAGTGCCAGCGTCGAGCCCCAGGAGCCGCCGAACACCAGCCAGCGCTCGGCACCGACGATGCGGCGAAGGCGCTCGATGTCGTCGACCAGATGCCAGGTGGTATTGGCTTCCAGCCCGGCATGCGGCGTCGAACGACCGCAGCCGCGCTGGTCGAACAGCAACACGTCGTAGCGCGCTGGATCGAACAGCTGTCGATGCGCAGGCGAGATGCCGCCGCCGGGACCGCCATGCAGAAACACGGCCGGCTTACCGCCGGGCGTGCCGACCCGCTCGTAATAGATGGAATGACCGTCGCCGACATCGAGCAAGCCGGTTTCGTAAGGCTCGATCGACGGGTAGAGCGTGCGCAGCGGCTCCACTTTCACAGATCCGGATCGGTGACGAACACCGTCAGCACGCCGGTGTAGGCATAGACATGGTGGCGTGCGATTTCGCCAGCGGCGAAGAAGCCGACCAGCGGCACATCGCCCAGCGCATGTCGGACGATCTGCATCTCCGCATTCGGTGCGCCGAAATGCGGACCGCCACGTCCCGAACAACTCACGTAGACAGCGCCCGCAACGCGACGTGCCGGATGTGGCGCGGCTTCTGCCTCACCCGCCGCGACGGCGCGCGCCGTGGCCAGCGTCTGTTCCTCGGGTTCCAGCTCTTCGCGGATTTCGGCGCAGATGCGCATCAGGTCGGCACGCGCAGCCTGTGCGTTGCGGCGGCAGAACGTCATCCGCATGCCGGCCTCGACCGTGTCGGCGATGGCCACGCCGCGACGGGTCGGGTCGAGCCCGATGATGTGACGTACCAGTACGTCGGCGCCCAGGTCGCCGGTGCGGCGGACGCCGTCGCTGCCGGCAGCGACCACGCCGACCAGCGTCGCGCGCACCGCGTCGATCGCATCCTGCGGTTCGTCGAGCGAGACTTTCAGGTCGGCCAGCAGCACGTCGAGCGCCGGTTCTCCGTCGAGCGTGAGCAGCAGGTTGCCGTCGGCGGACGTGATCTCGCGTTCGCGCGACACCGGCTGGCAGCCCTGCGTGACGCGAGATACCAGCTTGACGCCGTCGCCGAACACCACGCCGGAAAGTCCACCCGAGAACACGCCGCCCGCCGCGCCGTGGCCGCGAATGTTGCCGTTGCCGCCGACCGCGAACTGCACCGACTCGGACCGGCTCGACGTCAGGCCGCCGAACAGGTAACCGGTGTCGGTGCGGAAGGCCATTTCGCCGATCAGCTCCGACAGGTCGGTCGTCGCCGGATCGGCATGCACCAGCGCCGTGTGCGCCTCGAAGCCTGCCATCTCGGCGCTGCCGAGCGGCGCCACGCCGGAGAAGACGCGGTACTGATCGCTGGGCAGAGCGCACAGCATCACGCTGAGCGCAGGCTCGTCGAAGTACTCGGCGTTATTGGCTGCCACGCCGATGCCCACCGTGCCCGACCAGTCGGTGATCTCGGGCAGTTCGGCACTCAGGTGATCGAGGATTTCCTGAGCCTCTGAAGCGTAGTAATCGGTGATGTAGAGCAGGCCGAGCGTCGGCGTGTGCGCGTATTCGGGCAAGGCCATCTGTGCGCGCAGTTGCGCCAGGACAAGGCCGGCAGCCATCTGCCATTGCGGATGGGTGGCGTGCCCGGTGGAGAAAAGCTTCACGGTGTCGTTCGTCGGGGTTGAGGTGGAATGAGTCCGAAAAAATTCAGGCGCCGCGAGTTCGCTTTCGCGGCGCGGTTGCCTTGGCCGTCGGCTTCGCGGCGGTCTTTCCACCGGTCTTCGATGCCAGCTTCTTGCGAGCGGCGGCCGCCGTCGACGGCTTCTGTGAGGTGGGCATCACCGGCATCACCGGCATCTTGATCTGCGCCGCGTCGTGGATGGCGGAAGTCGCGATCTGCTGGAACTGGTCGGTCAGCGCGTTCCACCACTGCATGGGATCGACGACGCCGGGCGACGCATCGCCGGAAGCATCGCCGGCGTCCGCATCGCTTTCAGCTTGTGCCGGCGCCGACGGTGCGGGGGCAGGCGAAGATGCCCAGGCAGACGCGGCAGGCATGGTGGGTGCGGCAGGTGCAGCTGGCGCGGAAGAGGCCGACGCCGTGGCATGGCGCGTGAATGCGCTGGCCAGATCTTCCATTCGCACATTCATGCCGCGCAGCGTGGAGAGCGTCATCTTCTGCACCTCCAGCGCCTGGATCGTGGCCTTGAGCGCATGGCCGTTCTGCTCGAGCCAGTACTGCACGGTCTTGAGTTCCTGGATGCGCTTGTCGACTTCTTCGACGCTGATGGTCGGCGCCACCCAGCTCGACAGGCTGGGCATGCCCGGCAGTGCGCCGGCCGCAGCCCCGGCGATGCCGCCGGCTGCCGGATTCTTCGCAGTGGTCGCCGCCGCGGCATCTGCGAGGTTCTTCAGAAAGTCGAAACCCGGGACGAACTGGCTGAAGGCGAAAGGTGGGGTCGCGTCGCTCATGGCTATCTCCATCGGTTTTTGTGGCGTCAGCTTACTCCACGCCCCGGCCGATAATCCCTCTCCACCCAGAGCCTTTTTCCCCCGCGATCAATGACCTACACCTTCGCGTCTGCGACTGTCCTGCTGCTCCTGATCTGCGATCCGCTCGGCAACATACCGATCTTCGCCAACGCGCTGCGCAACGTCGCGCCGGAGCGCCGCGCCCGCGTGATCCTGCGCGAAGTGTCGATCGCATTCGGCCTGCTGCTCGGCTTCATGTTCATCGGCGACAGCTTCCTGCGCGTGATGGGGCTCTCGGGGCTTTCGCTGCAGATCGCAGGCGCGGTGGTGCTGTTCCTGATCGCACTGCGCATGATCTTCCCGAACCACACCGCCTACGAAAGCACCGACACCCGCGAGCCGCTGATCGTGCCGCTGGCGATTCCGGCGCTGGCCGGACCGTCGGCGCTGGCCACCGTGATGCTGCTGGTGTCGCAGGCGCCCGAGCGGCGTCTCGAATGGATCGCGGCGCTGAGCGTGACGATGGGTGTCTGCGCCGTCGTGCTGGTGCTCGCGGACCGCATCCAGCGCCACATCGGCGACCGCGTCGTGCTCGCGCTGGAGCGGCTGATGGGCCTGATCCTGGTCGCGGTGTCAGTCGAGATGATGATCCGCGGCATCAAGTCGCTGGTCGCGCAGATGGGCGCGTGACGCCGGGATGCTCAGTCCAGTTTGATGCCCTGCGCCTTGATCACCGGCCCCCACCGACCGGCTTCGACGCGCGCCAGCATCCGGAACTGCTCCGGCGTGCCTGCCAGCGACTCCATCCCGAAGTCGTTCATGCGCTTCATGACCGCCGGCGTCGCGAGCGCCTTGTTCAGCTCGGCATTCAGACGCTGAACGATGGAAGCCGGCAGCTTCGCCGGACCGAGCAGACCCTGGAACGCGAACACCTCCGCGTTCGGCACGCCCGCTTCGGCCAGCGTCGGCAGTTCGGGCAAGGCCGGCGCGCGACGCGCCGAACCGATGCCCAGCGCCCGCACCTTGCCCGACTGCACCACCGACAGCCCGGCAGCGAGGTCGAGGAACATGCACTGCACCTGACCGCCCATCACGTCCTGCATGGCCGGCGCCGCGCCGCGGTACGGAATGTGCGTCACGAAAATGCCGGTACGCGACTTGAACAACTCCATCGCCAGGTGATGCGGCGAGCCGTTGCCGGACGACGCGTAGTTCAGCTTGCCCGGATTGGCCTTGGCGAAGGCGACGAATTCCGCGACCGTCTTCACCGGCACCGACGGATGCACAACCAGCGCCAGCGGGAAACGGCTGATGCCGCCGATGTAGGTGAAGTCGGTCGTCGGATCGAACGGCAGCTTGCCGAACAGGAACTCGTTGAAGGCGAGCAACGCGTTGTCGGCGGAGATCACGGTGTAGCCGTCGGGCCGCGCGGTCGCGACGATCTGCGCGCCGATGTTGGTCGACGCGCCGGGCCGGTTGTCGACCACGATCTGCTGCCCGAGCGATTCGCGCATCGCCTCGCCCACCGCGCGGGCGAGCACGTCGGTGCCGCCGCCTGCGGGGTAGGGAACGACCCAGCGGATGGGCTGGTCGGGGTAGGTGGTTTGGGGTTGCGCAAGCGCGGCGCCGCCTGCAAGGGCGGCAAGCGAGGCGATGAGAGTTCTGCGGTGCATTTTTTGTCTCCTACTTTTGGTTGTTAGATTTTTTGACCGCTCAAACGGTCACACGGTTAGCCGGTCAGCGTCCGTGTTCGACGACGACACGACCTCCTGCTCGATCGCCCCGAACACCGACTTCCCATCCAGCCCCTTCATCTCGATCCGCGCCGTGTCACCGAACTTCATGAATTCCGTCGCCGGCTTCCCGTCCTGGATCGTCTCTATGCAGCGTTTCTCGGCGATGCACGAATAGCCTTTCGGCCACTCCATCCGCCCGTCCTTCTCGACGCCCTTGTTGCTCACCGTCCCGCTGCCGACGATGCTTCCCGCTCGCACGTTGCGCGTCTTCGCGATGTGCGCGATCAGCTGGCCGAAATGGAACGTCATGTCGTCGCCGGCGTCGCACATGCCGACCTTGCGACCGTTCCAGGTGCTTTGCAACGTCAGATGCAGCCGGCCGCGCTGCCAGGCGTTGCCGAGTTCGTCGAGCGTCACGGCGACCGGGCTGAAGGCTGTCGCCGGCTTGCTCTGCAGAAAGCCGAAACCCTTGGCGAGTTCGGCCGGGATCAGGTTGCGCAGGCTGACGTCGTTTGCCAGCATGACGAGCCGGATGCCGTCCAACGCCTGTTCGGGCGATGCGCCCATGCGCACGTCGCCGGTGACGACCGCGATCTCGGCCTCGAAGTCGATGCCGAAAGCCTCGCTCGCGACCACGACCGGATCGCACGGACCGCTGAAATCGTCGCTGCCGCCCTGGTACATCAGCGGGTCGGAGTAGAAGCTTTCGGGCACTTCGGCATTCCGGGCCTTGCGCACGAGTTCGACGTGATTGATGTAAGCGGAGCCGTCGGCCCACTGGTAGGCGCGCGGCAACGGGGCCATGCACTGCGCCGGGTCGAAGGGGAACGGATGGCGGGCCTTGCCCCAGTTGAGCTGGTCGTAGAGATCTTCCAGCTGCGGGCTGATGAAGCCCCAGTCGTCGAGTGCCTGCTGCAGGCGGTCGGCGATGCCGGTGGCGTAATGGGCGAGTGAGAGATCGCGGGAAACGACGACCAGCTGGCCGTCGCGCGATCCGTCTTTGAGGGTGGCGAGTTTCATGGTGGCTCGATCGTGGCGCTACTAAACTGACTGGTCGGGCGGCAGTGTAGCGAGCCGAACCTCTGCGACGCGCTTCGATCCATCCTCCATGACGCCATCTTCCCCCACCGTTTCCGACTCCGCCGCGCTGCCGACGCCTGCGAACCGGCGCGCGTCGTGGATGCCGATCGCGGTGCTGACTGCGGTGGTCGTGCTGGTGCACGGGATGTTGCTGGGCGCCGTGCCGATGATCGCCGGGCCAGGTCCCTCGCCGGTGACTGCGCGATTTGAAACTCGGACGATCGTGGCTGCGGCGCCCACGTTGCCGCTGCAACCTGTCATGCCCGCAGTCACCAGCAAACCGACGCCACCGAAAGCGGTGCCGACGCCGACGGCGAAACCCAAACCCAAACCCGTCGCCGCGCCGGTTTCCGCTCCCGCCGAAGCGTTATCGGACGCAGGCACGAAAGCGCCGGCGCCTGCTGAATCTGCCCTGCCGGCGAACACCGGCGAAACCGCACTGGCGCCCGCGGCCGAGCAGGTCGCAACGCCAGCCGCGCCGCTTTCCGCTCCAGCCCCGGCGCAAGCCGAAGCTTCGGCGCCGATTCCTCTGGCCCTCGACGTGCCCAGGTCTGTCAACCTCAAGTTCAACGTCAGCGGCCAGCAGGGCGCAGTGCCGCTGCAGGGCGTCATGGGCGAACTGGCCTGGTCGCAGGACGGCAATGCCTACGACGCGCGGCTCACGCTGCGCTTTCTGTTCAAGACACTGCGCACGCAGCACAGCAGCGGCGCGATCGGCCCGACCGGCATCGAGCCGACGCGCTTTTCCGATACCCGCAAGACCGAGGTCGCTTCGCATTTCGTGCGCGATCAGGGCCAGGTGGTGTTCAGCAGCAACGCACCGCCCGTGGCGCTGATGTCCGGCGCGCAGGACCGGTTGAGCGTGATGCTGCAGCTCGGCGCGCTGCTGGCCGGCGATCCGGCGCGCTACCAGGCCAACGGCGCCATCGCGGTGCAGACGGTCGGCCCGCGCGATGCCGACATCTGGATCTTCAAGATCGGCGACGAGGAAAAGCTGGATCTGCCGACCGGCGAACTGACCGCCCGCAAACTGACGCGGAACCCGCGCGTGCCCTTCGACGACACGGTCGAACTCTGGCTGGCGCCCGCGTACGGCTATTTGCCGGTGCGCATCAAGATTACGCAACCGGGCGGCGACTTCGCCGATATGCAATTGCGCAATATCGAAGGCGGTTCTTGAAACTGGCGCGTTGGTTGCTATCTAGGTTTCTTATGAATGCCATCGACATCTTCACCAGCCCCGCAATGAACATGCTCTACGACTCCGAGTCGTACGTCGTCGTGCATGTGCAGCCGACCGAGGGCGATGCCCCGCTGGCGCCGCATCTGCCGGTGCTGACGCGGCACGGCTTCGAGATCGTCGACAAGCGCTCGGGCAAGGAGGTGTACCTCGACGGCTCCTGGGCCGAGCTGTTCCAGCAGCAGATTTCGGCATGGCAGCTGAAGACGCCGACGCAGGAAGAAGTCGAGGACACGCTTGAGGGCTACGCCGAACTGGCGCAGAACCCGGTTCTGGTCCACTGAGGACGGCGCGCCGAGGCGCAGGCGCTAGGCGCTAGGCGCTGCGCCTGCCGTAGATCCACCGGTACATCGGCCCGACGATCAGCAGCACCGCGATCAGCCGGCAGACCTGGAAAGCCGTCACGACCGGCACACCCAACTGCAGCACCTTGGCCGTGATCGACATTTCGGCAATGCCGCCGGGCGAGGTGCCGAGGATCAGCGTCGCCGGATGCAAGCCGGTGCTCCAGGCCAGCACAGCCGCGAAGGCCGCGCAGATCAGCATCATGAAGACGGTGCCGCCCGCCACGCTCAGCATCCAGCGCGGGGCGGTATGCAGGAATTCACGACTGAACCGCACGCCCAGGCTCACCGCGATCACGACCTGCGCCGCATTCGTCAGCCACTGCGGTATCGCCGACAGCGACCAGCCGGCCGCCGTGATGCAGATCGAAAACACCAGCGGCCCGATGAACCACGGATTGGTTCGTCCGGTCGCGCGCATCACTCGCGCGCCCGCGCCGGTGGCGGCCGCGAGAAGCGCCAGACCGGTCGCATCCACCAGCCTGACGGGCGACGGGTGGAGGTCGAGCCCGTGCAATCCGCTCCACTGCATCGCGAACGGCACCGTGATGGTGACGATCATCAGGCGCAGGCTGTGCGCGGCAGCCACCAGATCGGTGCGCGCGCCGACGCGCTCTGCCAGCAACGTCATTTCCGAAGCGCCGCCAATCGCGCCGGAAAAGTAAGCGGTTGCTCGCATCGTCTCTTCGGAAAGCTGCGGCATGCGTCGCGCGTTCTGCCGCTCCAGCCAGCGACCGAAACCCCAGCCAGCCAGCAGCGCCCATCCGATGGCCAGCGCGATCGCCCACCAGACGCTGACGACCAGCGCCACGACCTGCGGCGTGAAGTAGAGCCCGAGCGCCGCGCCGATGATCCACTGGCCGATGTTGCGCAGCCATGAAGCGCTGGCGGTCGGCGCACCGGACACCGATGCGATCGACACGGCCAGCAGCGGGCCGATCATCCAGGGAAGCGGCGTGTGGAAATACCGGCAGACAAAGGCGGCGACCGCTGCGAAAAGCAGGGTGACCACGACGCGGGAATGGAAGCGCAAGGACATCGAAAGGGATCCGGGGAGACGCGGCAATACGGCTATCGATTCAGTGATCACTACAGAGATGCCGCGCCGAATAGTATCGGCGCATGAACAAGCGCCCTGCCCGGTCCGTCGTGTCGTCCGTGTCCGCATCCGCCGTGCTCGCAATCTTTCTGGCGGGATGCGCTTCGGCGCCGCCAACGCTCGATCAGCGCGTTGATCGATTGCTGCCGGCCGACATCCTCCTCGTCGGCGAGCAGCACGACGCCGCAGCGCACCAGCAGATCGAGCGCGAGATCGTCGAATCGCTGGCTTCGCGCGGGCGACTGGCGGCGCTCGCCGTGGAGATGGCCGAATCAGGTAACGACACCGGCAAGCTGCCCGCCGCCGCGACCGAAACGCAGGTTCGGACTGCTCTTCGATGGAGCGATGAGGCCTGGCCGTGGAAGAGCTATGGCCCGGTCGTCATGGCGGCGGTGCGGGCCGGCGTTCCGGTGCTGGGAGCCAACCTGCCGCGTGCGCGCATGAAGGATGCGATGGCAGATGTTTCGCTGGATGCGCAGTTGCCGGCGGGCGCCATGCAGACGCAGCAGGACGCGATCCGCGAAGGCCACTGCGGGCTGTTGCCGGCAACGCAGATCGGGCCGATGACGCGCATCCAGATCGCGCGGGATCGCGAAATGGCGCGCACGCTGGTCGAAGCACGCATGCCGGGCAAGACGGTAGTGCTGGTGTCGGGCGCCGGACATACCGCGCCGACGCTGGGCGTTCCGCAGCATCTTCCAACGGATGTCCGTGTGCGCACGCTCAGGCTGGATGCCGGCGCCGACGAAAGAAACGCCGGCTTCGACGCGGTCTGGACCACACCGCCCGCGCCGACCAAGGATCATTGCGCCGAGCTTCGCGACACGCTGCGCAAGCCCGGCTGATCCGCTACAGCTATCAGGCGGCGTGCCTGATCGCGTCCGCCAGCGTGTTGACCAGCGTGTCGATGTGCGACTTCTCGACGATGTACGGCGGCGCGATGACCACGACGTCGCCGGCCGGCCGCACCAGCGCGCCCTTGTGGAAGCATTCCACGAAGATGTCGTAGGCGCGCTTGCCGGGCGAACCGGCGATCGGAGCCAGTTCCACCGCGGCCGCCAGCCCCAGGCTGCGGATGCCGATCACGTTCGGCAAGCCCCGGAATGCGCTGTGGAACGCATTGCCCAGCACCGGACCCATTTCGCCGGCGCGCGAGAAAAGCTGTTCGTTCTCGAACAGGTCGAGCGTCGCGATGGCTGCGGCGCACGCGACCGGATGGCCGGAATAGGTGTAGCCGTGGAAGAACTCGACCACGTGCTCCGGCGCGTCGGTCTTCATCATCTGGTCGTAGAGCTTGTCGCGGCAGATCACGCCGCCCATCGGGATGAGCCCGTTGGTCACGCACTTGGCGAAATTCAGCATGTCCGGCACGACGCCGTAGTAATCGGACGCGAAGTTGGTGCCCATGCGCCCGAAGCCGGTGATGACCTCGTCGAAGATCAGCAGGATGCCGTGCTTGTCGCAGATTTCGCGTAGGCGCTTCAGGTAGCCCTGGGGCGGCAGGTACCAGCCGGCCGAGCCGGAAACCGGCTCCACGATGATCGCCGCGACGTTGCTCGGATCGTGCAGCGGCAGGATGCGCTGCTCGAGCTCCAGCAGCGGATCCTCGGCCCAGATCGGCTCCTCGTTCTGGATGTACGCATGATTCACCGGATCGTGGATGAAGCGCATGTGATCGACGCGCGGCAGGAACGCCGACCCGAACGCCTTGCGATTGCCCGGAATGCCGCCCACCGACATGCCGCCGAAGCCCACGCCGTGATAGCCCTTCTCGCGTCCGATGAAGACGTTGCGATGACCTTCGCCGCGCGCCCGGTGATACGCCAGCGCCACTTTCAATGACGTATCGGCCGCCTCGCTGCCCGAATTGCAGAACAGCACCTTGTTGAGGTCGCCCGGCGCCAGTGCTGCGATGCGCGTCGCAGCTTCGAAGGCCTTGTCGTTGCTGACCTGGAACGCAGTTGCGTAATCGAGCGTGTCGAGCTGCTTCTTGATCGCTTCGTTGATCGGCCGGCGGTTGTGGCCGGCACCCACGCACCAGAGCGACGAAATGCCGTCGATGACGGTGCGGCCATCGTGTGTCTTGAATTCCATGCCGTCGGCGCCGACGAACACGCGCGGGTCTTTCAGGAAGGCACGGTTGGGGGTGAAGGGCAACCACTGGTTGTCCATGTTGAATTCCTTGAAGGCCATGTCGGATCTCCACTGAGCAAAATGTCATTCTGGCACCGCAAGGCATGCGGAAGTGCGTGCAGCCACGCGGCAATTTGTGGCCTGCGACAATCGTTGCCCTTATGACATCCGCCTACATCCTGACCCTCTCCTGCCCCGACCGGACCGGCATCGTGCATGCCGTCTCCGGCTTTCTGCTCGAACGCGGCGGCAACATCGAAGAGGCAGCGCAGTACAACGACCACGGCACCGGCCTGTTCTTCATGCGGGTTCGTTTCAACTGCAAGACCGATATCCAACAGACCCACGCGCAGCTCTGCACCGAAATGACCGCGCTCGGCCAGTCGTTCGGCATGCAATGGAAGCTGCACGACGCCGCGCAGCCGATGAAGACGGTGATCCTGGTCAGCAAGGACGGCCATTGCCTGAACGACCTGCTGTTCCGCTGGAAGAGCGGCCTGCTGGCCATCGACGTGCGCGCCATCGTCTCGAACCACCGCGAGTTCTACCAGCTGGCCGCGAGCTACAACGTTCCGTTCCATCACATCCCGGTGACCGCCGCGACCAAGGCGCAGGCCGAAGCGAAGCAGCTGGAGATCATCGAAGCCGAAGGCTCGGAACTGGTCGTGCTGGCGCGCTACATGCAGGTGCTGAGCAACGACATGTGCACGCAGCTGGCCGGCCGCGCCATCAACATCCACCACTCGTTCCTGCCCAGCTTCAAGGGCGCCAAGCCTTATTACCAGGCGCACGACCGCGGCGTGAAGCTGATCGGCGCGACAGCGCACTACGTGACGGCCGACCTCGACGAAGGCCCGATCATCGAGCAGGACGTGACGCGGGCGGACCACACCGACACGGTCGAAGACCTCACGGCGCGCGGACGGGATACGGAAAGCCAGGTGCTGGCACGCGCCGTCAAGTGGCATGCCGAGCGCCGCGTGCTCATGAATGGGCACAAGACGGTGGTGTTCAAGTAACGGGTTTCAGAGGCTGCAGACGTTGAAGACCGAATCGAATCGCTTCAGCGCGGATTCCAGCAACTTCGTGTGACCCGCGCCCATCGGGTGCGGCCTCGCATTGCGCTGGCGCCAGTCGAACGACTTCGGCTGGTGAATCAGCACATAACCGACTTCGTCCTTCTCTCCTTTGGTGGCGATGGCGAATGGGTTGTCGGCATTGAAGGCTGCGTGCGTCATGGGAAAGCCGACGACGATGCCGGTCTTGTCGGCGAAGGCTCTGGCGGAAAACACCAGCATCGGATGATCGTCCGGCATTTCCTTGCCGACTTGCGGCTTGTACTGGATGAAGATGATTTCCGCCCGCTCGGGCACCCAGAGCGGCGACTTGCGAGACACCATCAGGAAAAGGCCTCGACGCCCACTGCGCCGCCGGCCATGACTTCACCGCCATGCTTGACTGGATCGAACTTCGCCAGCATCTGATCGAGCGTCGGCTCGGTTTCGACCTCGATGATGATGCGACCCGGCTCGACCGTTACCCGAACCTGCGAGCCGTCGCCCACGCCAGCGGCCTTTGCCTGAGGCTTTGTCAGGCGGAATGCGAGACCGTTGCCCCAAGCGCTGATCTGACCCATCGATGTGTTCATTGAAAGTCTCCCAAGTTGACACGAATGTATCAACGACGGTATTTCGTGTCAACAAACGTATAAACACTCTTGCGACACATGCCAATGCCTGTCGGCGGTAGAGTTCCACCATGAACGCACCCGCCACGCCCACCCAGCACGCGCTGCTCCAGCGCTCCGAACGCCAGTCGCAGATCGTCCGTGCCTTGCAGGCTCACCTGCCGGCGCATGCGCTGATCTGGCAGGACGAGGACACCACGCCCTATGAATGCGACGGCCTCACGGCCTACCGGGCGCGTCCGCTGGTGGTGGCATTGCCCGAAACCGAGGCGCAAGTCGCTGCCGTGCTGGCAACCTGCCACAAGCTCGGCGTCCCGGTGGTGGCGCGCGGCGCGGGCACCGGGCTGTCGGGTGGTGCGATGCCCGATCCGATGGGCGTCACGATGTCGCTGGCCAAGTTCAACCGCATCCTGAAGATCGACCCGGTCAGCCGTACCGCCGTCGTGCAGTGCGGCGTGCGCAATCTGGCGATCAGCGAGGCGGCGGCGCCTTTCAACCTGTACTACGCGCCCGATCCGTCGAGCCAGATCGCCTGCACCATCGGCGGCAACGTGGCCGAGAACTCGGGCGGCGTGCACTGTCTGAAGTACGGGCTCACGCTGCACAACGTGATGCGCGTGCGTGGATTCACGGCCGAGGGCGAACCGATCGAATTCGGCGGCGATGCGCTCGATGCGCCGGGGCTCGACCTGCTGGCGCTGGTCGTCGGCAGCGAAGGCATGCTGGCGGTGACGCTCGAAGTCACAGTCAAGCTGGTGCCCAAACCTCAACTGGCGCGCTGCATCATGGCCAGCTTCGACGACGTTCGCAAAGCCGGCGACGCAGTGGCGGCGGTGATCGCGGCCGGCATCATCCCGGCCGGCCTGGAAATGATGGACAAGCCGATGACGGCTGCAGTGGAAGATTTCGTGCGCGCCGGCTACGACCTCGACGCCGCCGCGATCCTGCTGTGCGAATCCGACGGCACGCCGGAAGAGGTCGAGGAAGAGATCGGCCGCATGACCGCCGTGCTGCGCGGCTGCGGCGCCACCGCCATCTCGATCAGCGAGAACGAGGACGAGCGCCTGAAATTCTGGAGCGGCCGCAAGAACGCATTCCCTGCATCCGGCCGTATCAGCCCCGATTACATGTGCCTGGATTCGACCATCCCGCGCAAGCGCCTGGCCGACATCCTGCTCGCCATCCAGCAGATGGAGATCAAATACAACCTGCGCTGCTGCAACGTGTTCCATGCCGGCGACGGCAACCTGCATCCGCTGGTGCTGTTCGATGCCAACGACCCGGACGAGCTGCATCGCTGCGAACTCTTCGGCGCCGACATCCTGGAAACCAGCGTGGCGATGGGCGGTACGGTGTCGGGCGAGCACGGCGTCGGCGTCGAAAAGCTGAACAGCATGTGCGTCCAGTTCACGGCCGCCGAGAACGAGATGATGTTCGGCGTCAAGCGTGCGTTCGACCCGGAAGGCATGCTGAACCCCGGCAAGGTGATCCCGACGCTGCAGCGCTGCGCCGAGTACGGCAAGCAGGTCATGCGCGGCGGGAAGACCCTGCCTTTCGCCGACCTGCCGCGTTTCTAGAACTCCGGGTTTCAGTTCCGGTACGGATTGTTCGGACGGCGGTCGTAGCGGTTCGGCACGCCGTCGCCGTCCCGGTCCCAGCGGCCGCGGTCGTATTCCCAGCGGCCGCCGCGCTCGCGCCATTCGGGCGCACGGTAGGCGTAACCGGGGCGCGCGCGCATGTAGTCGCCGCGAATCCAGACATGCCGGTTGCCGCGGTATTCGTAGTGACCCGGCGCCCAGACATAGCCTCGACGCGGCGGCGGCACCCGCTCGTAACGCGGCGGCGGCGGCGGGCCTTGCACATACACCGCGACCTGCGCCTGCGCGGCCGTCGGGACGGTGACTGCGGCCAGCGGCAGCAGCGCCGCGAAGCCGGTTGTCAGGATGATTGCGATCTTCTTCATGGCTTGCTCCTTTGGAATAGTGGGTCGACAAATGATGGCCTCGCCGTGTGAAGCGGATGTAAGGCTCAGGCAAAAGCTTGTGTCACACTGCCACCCCCATGCGCAAACCCGCCACACACTTGCCGCAAGGTACAGGGCGCCAGCGCGCCGCGACCGAAAGTACTGACCTGCAGCGCGAACGCATCCTGCAGGCCGCGACCACGCTTTTCTCGACGCAGGGCTACGCGAACACCACGATGGCGCAGATCGTGCGCGCGCTCGGCGTCACGAAGCCCTTCGTCTATTACTACTTCCGCGACAAGCAGGAAATCTTCGAGACGCTGTCCTGGCGCCCGACGGTCGACTGCTTCACCTCGATGGATTTCGAGCCGACCGACAAGCGCCCGGCGCGCGAGAAAGTGACCGAAGGCATCGAGCGTCTTGTGCGCGTCACGATCGCGCACCATCCTTGCGCCGTCTTTCCCTACCGCGAGCCCCAGGTCTACCGTCCCGAGTACCTCGCCGCACAGCGCAAGCTGGCGCGCCACTTCTACAACCGGCTCTGCAAGCTCCTTGAAGAAGGCCGGCGCGACGGCGATTTCGAGTTCGACGACACCATGATCACCGCACTGGCCGCCTGCAGCCTGCCCGGCTTCCTCTTCACCTGGTACCGCCCGGACGGCCGCATGCCGCCCGACGAGGTCGTCACCCAACTCTCCAAACTGGCCTGGCGCGTGCTGGGACTTCGCACATGACCGATTCATCACACATCCCGCGCACCGTTCGACTCATCGGCGCGCCGACGGACATCGGTGCCAGCGTGCGCGGCGCCGGCATGGGGCCGGACGCGCTGCGCGTCGCCGACATCGCGGCCACCCTCGCGCGGCTCGGCTTCGAGATCGTCGACAAGGGCAATCTCGCCGGCCCAGCCACGCCGTGGGCTGCGCCAGCCGACGGCCTGCGCCATCTCGGAGAGGCCGTGGCCTGGAACCGCGCCGTGTACGACGCCGTCGATTCGGCGCTCGAAGCCGGTCACGTTCCCCTGATGATGGGCGGCGATCACTGCCTGGCCGTAGGCTCGATCAGCGCGGTCGCCCGCCATGTACGCCGGCGCGGGCAGAAGTTGCGGGTGCTGTGGCTGGACGCGCATACCGACGTGAACACCGACGCCACCAGCCCGAGCGGCAACATCCACGGCATGCCCGTCGCGTGTCTTCTGGGCCACGGCCCGGCTGCACTGACCGGCTGGAGCGGCGAACAGGCCGCGCTGTCGCACGATGCGATCCAGTTCCTCGGCATCCGCAGCGTCGACGCGGCCGAGAAGCAGGCGATACGCGAACTCGGCCTCACCGTGTTCGACATGCGCCACATCGACGAGCACGGCATGCGCGACACCATGACCGAAGCGCTCAAGGACATCGACGAAGACACGCACCTCCACATCAGTTTCGATCTCGACTGTCTCGATCCGGCCGATGCGCCCGGCGTCGGAACGGCGGTCCGCGGCGGACCGACCTACCGCGAGATGCAGCTGTGCATGGAAATGATCGCCGACACCGGTCGACTGGGTTCGCTCGATGTCGTGGAGCTCAATCCGGCGCTCGACCTGCGCAACCGGACAGCCGAAGTCGCGGTGGAACTGATCGAAAGCATGCTCGGGAAGTCGACGCTGGAAAGATTCCTACGTCTGGATGTGACCGGCGGGAAGCAGCAATAGGAACTATTGCGCATACAGTTAACATTTCAGCGGAAAGCGGCGCGAGCCTTCATGTCACTCAACACCAACTCCATGCAAGACGAAGCAGAAGCGCAGCAGGCGCCGTTGCGCATTCTGGTTGTCGAGGACGATCCCGATGCACTGGCGGCTACCGTCGACATGCTTCAGGCACTCGGCCACTGGACGGCCGGTGTCAAAAGCGCGGAAGTGGCACGCGATCGGTTCATCGAAGGTGCCTTCGACGTGCTGATGACCGACATCGGACTGCCGGCGCTTTCGGGATTCGATCTGGTCGAAATCCTGCAGGCCAATCACAAGCTCCGCGTGATCTTCGCAACCGGTCGAATACGACCCGAAGAGCCGATGCCGGGCACCATCTGGCTACAGAAACCATTCGGCCTCGACGCGCTCAGCGCAGCGCTTCACGGTGTCGAGCCGGAGGCTGCAGAGCGTTCGGACTGATCATCCCCGCTCCGGCGTAGGCGCCACGGGGGTTCCTGCAGGCGCCGGACTCATCGGCGCGACGGGCGCTACTGGTGCGACCGGCACCGTCTTCATCTGCGGCACGGGTGTCACCGGTGAAGCGACCACTGGCTCGTCGCCCGTCTCGCCAGCCCCGCCGGTCACGCCGGTGACGAGAAAACGATCCAGAAGCGCGAAGAACCGGTCGTAGAAGCGCCCGTCGGTCAGCGTCTCGCTGGCGACCTTCACCATAGCATCGTCGCTCGAAGAAAAAGGCACCGACAACGAACCGAACGCCGGCACCCCGACGCTGGCCGAATTGTTGATCTTCTTGATGCCGTAACGGTCCTGGAGCGCGGTGACGAAAGCGATCGTCCGTTGCGGCGCACCTCTGGCGCTACCGCCAGCGGAATCCTTGGCACACACCACCCGGAATTCCACCTCCACATGGACTTCGGCCGCGGGCTGGAAGCTCTTCCGGCCGGTCACCAGATCAGTGTTCGCCGCGCTGATCAGGTAACCCTGGCTCAACAGCGCCCGACGCGCGGCCTCGCAGGTCTGCGCCTCGGTGGCGCCGTAGCTGCGCGCGTGGGTGGTGGTGGAGTCGAACTCTTCGGGGTCGTAGGTCACGCGTTTCGTGCCGGTGCCACAAGCTGAGAGCGCCGCAGTGGCGAGCAACAGGGCGGCAAAGCACCACGCGCGGTCGCGAGATCGAAGAACTGAATGCGGGGGGAGCGAAGTCGGCATGGAAGGCATGAAGTGGCGGATCCTAACCGGCGGGTTCCGGCGACCGTTCGAGCCTTCCGCATGCTGCTTCGTTCCCCTTCTCCAAACCCTCAATCCAGCGTCAGCATGTGATGCGCTCGCACCCGCGTCGCGGCGATTAGACGCGCGTTGGGCGCATCTGTCCGTTCGACCCAGGCGCGCGCAGCTTCTTCGCTGCGGCCGAACTGCCTATGGCGTCGCACGAGGCGCTCTTCGCGCAGCGCGTCGTCGACATCCACGTACCAGACTTCATCCAGCAAGCCTGCCACGCGGGCCCAGGCGCCTGCGTCGTGGAGCAGATAGTTGCCCTCGGTGATGACGAGTTGCGTCGCGGGCAGCACGGCGATCGCACCCGCCACCGGCTCCTCGATCTCGCGCCTGAATTCGGGCGCATAGACGATTTCGTCGTCGCTCTGTGTCCGCAGGCGCTGCAGCAGCGCCACGTAGCCGGCGCTGTCGAAGGTATCGGGCGCGCCCTTGCGATCCGCCCGACCGAGCCGCTGCAACTCGACGTTCGCCAGATGGAAGCCGTCCATCGGCACCACCTGCGCACGCTCGCCGAGCGCGGCCAGCAAAGCCGCAGCCAGCGTCGACTTGCCCGCGCCCGGCGCGCCGACCAGTCCGAGCAGCTTGCGCCGGCCGTCGGCCAGCAGCGCTTCGATGCGCCGCCGCTCTTCGATGCCGATTCCGTTCACAGACGGCGACTCATGGATACAGGCCACGCTCCTGGCGCGCCATCAGGATGCGCTCGCAGGCCACGGCATACGTCGCGGTGCGCAGCGTGATCTTGTGCTTGTCGGCGGTGTCCCAGATCTGGTTGAGCGCGTTCATCATGATGCGGTCGAGGCGCACGTTGATCTCGTCCTCGTCCCAGAAGAACGACGAGAAGTCCTGTACCCATTCGAAGTAGCTCACCGTCACGCCGCCGGCATTGCAGATCACGTCGGGCACCACCAGCACGCCGCGCTCGGCCAGGATGTCGTCGGCGCTCGGCACGGTCGGGCCGTTGGCGCCTTCGAGCACCAGCTTGGCCTTGGTCTTCTTCGCGCGGTCGGCCGTGATCTGGCCCTCGAGCGCGGCGGGGATCAGGATGTCGCAGGCGACGTCCCAGAAGGCTTCGTTCTCGACCACGTCGCCGCCCTTGAAGGCGATCACGCCTTCGGCGTTGGCGATCGGGATCAAGGTGGCCAGGTCGAGGCCGTTGTCGTTCACGATGGTGCCGGTGTGGTCCTGCACCGCGACGATCTTCGCGCCCGCCTCGGCGAACAGTTCGGCCGCGACCGAGCCCACGTTGCCGAAGCCCTGCACCGCCACCTTGGCGCCGCGCAGATCGAGTCCGAGGCGGCGCGCCGCTTCGCGGCCGGTCACGAACACGCCGCGGCCGGTCGCCTTGACGCGGCCCAGCGATCCGCCCAGATGCAAGGGCTTGCCGGTGACGACGCCGGTGGCGGTGCCGCCGACGTTCATGGAATAGGTGTCCATCATCCAGGCCATGATCTGGCCGTTGGTGTTCACGTCGGGCGCCGGAATGTCCTGCTGCGGGCCGATGATGATGCCGATCTCGCTGGTGTAGCGGCGGGTGACCTTCTCCAGTTCCTTCATCGACAGCTTCTTGGGGTCGACGCGCACGCCGCCCTTGGCGCCGCCGTACGGCAGGTTCACTGCCGCCGTCTTGATCGTCATCCATGCCGACAGCGCCATGACTTCTTCCAGCGTGACGTCGGGATGGAAGCGCACGCCGCCCTTGCCCGGGCCGCGCGACATGTTGTGCTGCACGCGGTAGCCCTCGAAATGCGCGATGCTGCCGTCGTCCATCTCGATCGGCACGTCGACGATCAGCGCGCGCTTGGGGCGCTTGAGCGTCTCGGCCCAACGTCCGAGATCGCCGAGGTACGGAATCACCCGGTCGACCTGCGACAGATAAGTGCCCCACGGACTGTTCGCGGTGGGGTGGACGAAGGACAGCTTTTCGATCATGACGTTGGAACCCTGGTGATAGAGACGGGTGGACGATAGCCGCGTGCACACGCCATGCCAAGGGTTATGCGCGGCGCAGTCTGGCGTTATGCACAAGCGGTCATGCGCAGGCCGTCGGCGGTCGGCGGTCGCTACCGCGCTGACGGCCGGCTGCCGAAGATCGCGCTGCCGATGCGCACCATCGTCGCGCCTTCCATCACCGCAGCCTCCAGATCCGCGCTCATGCCGATCGACAGCGTGTCTAGCTGCAGGCCGGCTTCCTGCAGCGACTGCATCAGCGCGTGCAGCGCCCGGTGCGGTGCGCGCTGGGCTTCGAGCGTGTCGGCGGGTTCGGGAATCGCCATCAGCCCGCGAAGCACCACGCGCGGCAATTTGGAAACCGTGCGTGCGATGTCGGCCACATCGGCAGGCAGCAGCCCGCTCTTCGTCGCCTCGCCGCTGATGTTGACCTGCAGGCACAGCTGCAGCGGCGGCAGGTGCGCAGGCCGCTGTTCGCTTAGGCGCTGGGCGATCTTCAGGCGGTCGACCGAGTGCACCCAGTCGAAATGCTCGGCGACCACGCGCGTCTTGTTCGATTGCAGCGGGCCGATCATGTGCCATTCGATGCCGTCACCGTCGGCGCGCAGATCTTGCAGCGTCGCAATCTTGTCAACGCCTTCCTGTACATAGTTTTCGCCGAACGCCCGCTGACCAGCCTCGAACGCCTCACGCACCGCATCGGCGCCGAAGGTCTTCGACACCGCCAGCAGGCGCACACTTTCTTCCAGGCGTCCCGCGGACGCACAAGCCGCCGCGACACGGGACTGGATTTGCTGGAGATTGGCGGTAATCATCGTCATAATCATTCAAAGCGTATCAAAACGTCACAGAGGAATTTCGTGGACATCACCCAACTGCTGGCATTCAGCGTCAAGAACAAGGCTTCCGACCTGCATCTGTCGGCCGGTCTTCCGCCCATGATCCGGGTTCACGGCGACGTGCGGCGCATCAACGTCGATGCGCTGGACCACAAGGCGGTGCATGCGATGGTGTACGACATCATGAGCGACACCCATCGCAAGCATTACGAAGAATTCCTGGAGGTCGACTTCTCTTTCGAGATCGACGGCCTGGCGCGCTTCCGCGTGAACGCCTTCAACCAGGCGCGCGGCGCGGCGGCGGTGTTTCGGACCATTCCTTCGAAGATCCTCACGCTGGAGCAGCTCAACGCACCGAAGATCTTCGCCGACCTCGCGCTCAAGCCGCGCGGCCTGGTGCTTGTCACCGGCCCGACTGGCTCCGGCAAGTCGACCACGCTGGCCGCGATGGTCAACTACCTGAACGAAACCGAGTACGGCCACATCCTCACGGTCGAGGACCCGATCGAGTTCGTCCACGAATCCAAGAAGTGCCTGATCAACCAGCGCGAAGTCGGGCCGATGACGCTCAGCTTCGCCGCGGCGCTGCGTTCCGCGCTGCGCGAAGACCCCGACGCGATCCTCGTCGGCGAAATGCGCGACCTCGAAACCATCCGCCTGGCGATGACAGCGGCCGAAACCGGCCATCTGGTGTTCGGCACGCTGCACACCTCGTCGGCGGCCAAGACCATCGACCGGATCATCGACGTGTTCCCGGGCGAAGAAAAAGACATGATCCGCGCGATGCTGTCCGAATCCCTGCAGGCCGTGATCTCGCAGACGCTTTGCAAGACCAAGGACGGACAGGGTCGTGTCGCGGCGCACGAGATCATGCTGGGCACGGCAGCCATCCGGAACCTGATCCGCGAAGGCAAGGTCGCGCAGATGTACTCGTCGATCCAGACCGGCAGCGGCCAAGGCATGCAGACGCTCGACCAGAACCTCACCGACCTCGTTCGCCGTGGCGTCATTTCCGCGGCCGAAGCGCGCGGAAAAGCCAAGACGCCGGAAAACTTCCCAGGCTGACCAGCCCCGATCCACAGCAGACGCCGGAGCACCTCATGGAACGCGATCAAGCCAGCCAGTTCATCAACGATCTGCTGAAGCTCATGGTGAGCCGCAACGGCAGCGACCTGTTCATCACCGCCGAATTCCCGCCGGCCATCAAGGTCGACGGCAAGATCACCAAGGTGTCGGCGCAGTCGCTTGGTGCATCGCACACGATGGCGCTGACGCGATCGATCATGAACGACCGGCAGGTGGCCGAATTCGAGCGCACCAAGGAATGCAACTTCGCTATCTCGCCGACGGCCATCGGGCGGTTTCGCGTCAACGCCTTCGTGCAGCAGGGCAAGGTAGGGATGGTGCTGCGGACGATTCCGGCGGTCGTGCCGACGATCGACGGACTCAACATGCCGCAGGCGCTCAAGGAAGTGTCGATGACGAAGCGCGGCCTGGTGATCCTGGTCGGCGCCACCGGATCGGGCAAGTCGACCACGCTGGCCTCGATGGTCGACTGGCGCAACGAGAACTCCTACGGCCACATCGTGACGATCGAGGACCCGATCGAGTTCGTTCACGCGCACAAGAACTGCGTCGTGACCCAGCGCGAGGTCGGAATCGACACCGACAGCTGGGAGGCCGCGCTCAAGAACACCCTGCGCCAGGCGCCGGACGTGATCCTGATGGGCGAGATCCGCGACCGCGAGACGATGGAGCATGCAGTCGCCTTCGCCGAGACCGGCCATCTGTGCATGGCGACGCTGCATGCCAACAGCGCCAACCAGGCGCTCGACCGCATCATCAATTTCTTCCCCGAGGAACGACGCACGCAGTTGCTGATGGACCTGTCGCTCAATCTGCGCTCGCTGGTCTCGCAACGCCTGATACCGACCGAGGACGGGCTGGGTCGCGTCGCGGCGGTCGAGGTGCTGCTGAACACGCCGCTGATCGCCGACCTGATCTTCAAGGGCGAGGTCGGCGAGATCAAGGAGATCATGAAGAAGAGCCGCAACCTCGGCATGCAGACTTTCGACCAGGCGCTGTTCGACCTGTTCGAGATGCACTCGATTTCGCTCGACGACGCGCTGCGCAACGCCGATTCGGCCAACGACCTGCGCCTGCAGGTGAAACTCAACAGCCGCCGCGCGCGCTCGACCGATCTCTCTGCCGGCACCGAGCACTTCAGTATTGTTTAGCTCGCCCCCAGGCTTGCGCACTTCGTGTCGCAGCGCCTACCCCCTGCCGGGGGCAACACCAGCGGCCCGGCAGAGCCGGTTCCGCGGTGTTTCTGGCAATGCAAGACCCCCGCTGGTATGCGCTTTTCGAGTTCGACGACACTCCCGCCGTGTCCTTACCTGCTACATCCTCTTCTCCTGTCTGCACCGTCGAATGGGCCGGCCAGTCGCTGGCCTTGCTGCCCGAGCGTGCGCTCTGGTGGCCGGCGGAGCGCACGCTGTTCATCGCCGATCTGCACATCGGCAAGGCTGCAACCTTTCGGGCGCTCGGGCAGCCGGTTCCGGGCGGTACGACGGAGGAGAACCTGCGCCGGATCGATGCGCTGATCGCTGCGTGGTCGCCAGTTCGCATCGTCTTCCTGGGTGACTTCCTTCACGCCGCGCAGGCCAGAACGCCCCAGGTCCTGGGGCTGCTGGCCGACTGGCGCGAACGTCATCCCGGCCTGCAGATGACACTGGTGCGCGGCAATCACGACAGTCGCGCCGGCGATCCACCGGCCGCTCTCGGCATCGCAGTGGTCGACGAACCGCATCTCGTCGGCCCGTTCGCGTGCTGCCATCATCCGCAGATTCATCCGACGCATTTCGTGCTCGCCGGTCATCTGCATCCGGCTTGCCGACTCGTCGGACCGGGCCGCGACCGGCTGCGGATGCCGTGCTTCGTGCAGGACGGCGAACAAGCCATCCTGCCGGCCTTCGGCGAATTCACTGGTGGCTGGCTGATGCCGCCGGCTCCGGGCCGACGCTTCTACGGTGTCGGGGGCGCGGCAGTCTGGGCATTGCCGGAGCGTCTGGTTGCATGAGTCCGGCGGACCTCCAGCCCGAACAGAACCTGCGGGACGATGCTGCGCTGCTGCTGGAAGGGCAGGTGCGTGCCGAGAGCCGCGGCGCCGATTTCGGTCCGGCGGCTTCCGGCAAAGATGTCGACGTCGTCATCTCGATCTTCGATCCCGGCGCGATGATCGGCGAAATGGGCCTGATCGACGGCTCGCCGCGCTCGGCCACCTGCACCGCACTGACCGATCTCAAGCTGGCCGTGTTGTCCCGCAGCGCTTTGCGCGGGCTGATCGAGGTTCAGCCCGGCGTGGCTTCCCGGCTGCTGCTGTCGGTGTCGCGCGTGCTCTGCGACCGCATCCGCGAGAACAATCGTCGCCTTCATCTGCTCTCGCAGGTGACGAAGGCGATGCACCGCGAACTCGATGCGACGCATGCGGTGAACAGGCGCTTGCTGGACGACTCGCGCTGAGCGACTCCAGGGCCCGTCGGCAGCGTCTAGATCACGACCGGCGCGTCAGGCAGTTCGTTGCCTGACGGCTGCGAGCCGTCGCGCGGGAAGTACGTCACCAGCAACGCGGAGACTTCTTCCAGCGCCTGCGTGACGCCGTCCTCGAAACGGCCTTCGCGGAAGGAGGCGGCCATGCGCTTCGTCATCGCCGCCCATTCTTCTGCATCGACATGGCGATCAATACCGCGGTCGGCAACGATCTCGATCGCATGCTCGGCGATCAGCAGATAGATCAGCACGCCGTTGTTCTGCTCGGTGTCCCACACGCGCAGCTTGCCGAACAGCATCACCGCACGCTCGCGCGCAGGCGCATCGCGCCAGAGGTAGCTGGTCGGCAATCCGGCTTCGACGCAGATGCGGACCTGGCCGGTGTGCCGATGCTCGCTCGCCGCGACGCGGCGCGTCAGCCGTTCCATGACATCGGACGGAAGGATGCGACGAACGTCGGCTTCGTCGGTGAAGCGATGCCGCCAGAGGCGACCGAAACGACCGAATCCAGTGCTCGATGCAGCCATCACCATCCTCCCGACGCACCGCCGCCGCCAAAGTTTCCACCGCCGCCCGAACTGAATCCACCGCCCGAAGAACCGCCCCCGAAGCCTCCGCCCCGGCCGAATCCGCCGCCGAGAGCGCCGCCCAAAGCACCGCCACCCAGGCCGCCGCCGAAACCTCCGCCGCCACGCCCTCCTGCGCCGCCGCCTCCGCCGCCGATCCCGCTCACGCCCGAGATCACGGTCACCACCAGCGCCACGATGCCGGCGACGACGGCAATCAGGACCGTCGCCGTCAGCACCATGGCGATTGCACCGACGCCGACACCCATCACCACCGGCGCGAGCTTGGCTCCGAAGATTCGACGCGCGATCGGCGCACCGAAGATCACCGCGACGAACAAGAAGATCGCGAGGTTCTGCCAATCGAAGCCGCCTTGGCCGCGCTGCGCGGGACGCTCATCGACCACTGCAGGCAACGGCTCGCCGGATATCCGCGCGATCAGCTGGTCGGCGGCCGCATCGAGGCCGCCCGCGTAGTCGCCGTTGCGAAAACGCGGCGCCATCGCCGAATCGATGATGCGTGCCGCCGCGAGGTCGGGCACCGCGCCTTCGAGCGTCTTGGCGACCTCAATACGCATCTGGCGGTCGTTCTTGGCGACGATCACCAGCACGCCGTCGCCGACCGCCCTGCGACCGATCTTCCAGTCGTTGGCAACGCGGTTGGCATAGCTGGCGATGTCTTCCGGCTGCGTGCTCGGCACCAGCAGCATCACGATCTGGCTGCCCTTCTTCTGCTCGAAGGCGGCCAGCTTCGCATCCAGCGCCTGCTGCTGCGATGCGTCGAGTGTGCCCGTCCGATCGATCACGCGCGCAGTCAGCGCCGGTACGGCCTGCACGGCCTGTGCCTGCGCCGCCTGCGCGCCGCCGAGCGCGAGCGCGAGCATGAGCCCTAGCGCCAGGAAGCCTGCGATGCGCCGGAAGTCGCGCGCCAGATTCGACACTGCCTTACTTCTTGTTGAAGTCGACGGAAGGCGGCACCGAAATCTGCGCCTCGTTCTGCACCGAGAACACCGGCTTCGGCGGATAGCTGAAGACCTTCGCCGTGATGTTGGTCGGGAAACTGCGTGCCAGCACGTTGTACGACTGCACGGTCTCGATGTAGCGGTTGCGGGCCACGGTGATACGGTTCTCCGTGCCTTCGAGCGTCACGCGAAGGTCGCGGAACGCCTGGTTGGCCTGCAGCTGCGGATAGCGCTCCGACACGACCATCAACCGCGACAGCGCGCCCGAAAGCTCGCCCTGCGCCTGCTGGAACTTGTTGAATGCTTCAGGATTGTTCAGCGTCTCGGGCGTGACCTGGATCGATGTGGCCTTGGAACGCGCCTCGATCACCTTGGTCAGCGTGTCCTGCTCGAAGGCGGCTTCGCCCTTGACGGTGGCGACGATGTTCGGCACCAGGTCGGCGCGGCGCTGATACTGGTTAAGCACCTCGCTCCAGGCCGACTTGCTGGCTTCGTCAAGTTTCTGGAAATCGTTGTAGCCGCATCCGGTGAGCGATGCGATCGAGACGGCGGCGAAAAATGCAAGCAGCGCGCGATGGATTCTTTTCATGGTGGTCGATTCCCCTGGTAAATACTGATCAGTCGGTCGAGGCTGCGGAGCATAGCCCACGGTACCTGACAGTTTCGCGCGTCTTCCGTCGCAGGCAAAATCCCCGTTCTTCTCCAGCCTTCCATCGCCATGCCCACCAAGACCAAGCTTCGCGCCGCCGCCCTCGACGGCACCGCCGACGACGTCGAAGCCGCTTTCTACGAAGCGCTGCAGCGCGGGGACCTCGATGCGCTGATGGCCTGCTGGGCCGACGAGGACGACGTGTTCTGCGTGCATCCCGGCGGACCCCGGCTGGTCGGCACGACGGCAATCCGGGCCGCTTTCGAGCAGATGTTCAGCCACGGCGCCATCCACGCACGACCGGCGCATGTCCGAAAAGTCGATTCGCTGACCAGCGCGGTGCACAGCGTGCTGGAGCGTATCGAGGTGCTCGCGCCCGACGGGCCGCAGCATGCTTTCGTGCTGGCCACCAACGTCTATCAGCGCACCGCACAGGGCTGGCGGATGGTCGCGCACCATGCGAGCCCCGGCACCTCCCGCGCACCGGACGAAGCGAACGACGCGCGTCAGACGCTGCACTGAACCCGCAGGAACATCTCGCAGCGCCGATGCAGTACGTCGCTCCCCGCTGGTTGCCAGGCGGCAATCTCCAGACGATCTGGCCGGCGCTCTACGGCCGGCGCGTCGACGGCCCGCCGCCCGCCTATCGCCGGGAACGCTGGGCCACGCCGGACGGCGACTTCATCGACGTCGATTTCGCGATCCCGGGCACGAACGAAAGCAATTCGCGCCCGCTGCTGGTGCTTTTCCATGGGCTCGAAGGTTCCTCGCGCAGCCATTACGCCGAAGCGTTTGCCGGCTTCGCGGCGGCGCGCGGCTGGGATTTCGCGGTGCCGCATTTCCGTGGATGCAGCGGCGAGATCAACCTGGCACCGCGCGCCTATCACTCGGGCGATTTCGAGGAGATTGGCTGGATCCTGGGTCGCTTCGCCTCAAGGCAGGCCTCGAATGCCGATGCGCCCGGCATCGTCGCGGTCGGCGTTTCGCTGGGCGGCAATGCGCTGCTGCGATGGGCGGAAGAAGCCGGAGAGGAAGCGAACAGGACTGTGCGCGCCGTCGCCTCCGTATCGGCGCCGCTGGATCTGGCAGCCGGCGGCGCAGCGATCGGACGGGGTTTCAACCGGCTGGTCTACACGCGGATGTTCCTGGCCAGCATGAAACCCAAGGCGCTGGCC
Source organism: Variovorax glucosi (assembly GCF_051216695.1). Taxonomy (NCBI): domain Bacteria; kingdom Pseudomonadati; phylum Pseudomonadota; class Betaproteobacteria; order Burkholderiales; family Comamonadaceae; genus Variovorax; species Variovorax glucosi. Next base: position 65,267 of record NZ_JBPJZE010000004.1, on the reverse strand, counting down.
AAGCTGGCGCAATACCCGGGCCTGTTCGATCGCGAAACGCTGCTCGCCGCGCGCAACCTGCGTGAATTCGACAACGTCTTCACCGCGCCGCTGCACGGGTTCCGCGACACCGACGACTATTGGGCGCGCGGCTCTGCAAAGCCGCATCTTCACGCGATCCGCATCCCGGCGCTGGTGGTGAATGCGACCAACGATCCGTTCGTACCTGCTTCGAGCCTGCCGCGCCACGGCGAGACCGGCGAACACGTCACGCTCTGGCAACCTGCACACGGCGGGCATGTGGGCTTTCCGCTCGGCCGGCCGCCCGGCCATGTGCGCGCCATGCCCGAGCGCGTCGGTCGGTGGCTCGCGCAGCATCTGTCGCCGCAATCGAAACCCAAGCCAGAATGAACCATGGATGAAATCGTCAGACAGGCCATCGCGAAGTGGCCGAACGTTCCGCATTGCTATGGCTGGCTCGGCCTCGACGCGCGCGGCAACTGGTACATGCGCGACGACCGCACGCAGGCTGCAGGTCCGTTTCCGGCCGAGCGCGGATCGCTGTTGCGCCACGACAAGCTGATCGACTTCATCCAGCGCAACTACGAATGCGATGCAGCCGGGCAGTGGTTCTTCCAGAACGGGCCGCAGCGGGTTTACGTGGAGCTTGAGGCGGCGCCGATCGTCTGGCGCATCGGCAACGATTTTTCAGTGAGGACGCACACCGGCATTGCGGCAGAACCGACGGCTTGCCTGCTGGACGAGGCCGGGCGGGTGTTCCTGGCAGCGCCGATCGGGCTCGGGCTGGTGCATACGCAGGACGTCGGTTTGCTGGCGGAAGCGCTGGAACGGGGTCTGTGGGCAGATCCCGAATCAGTGATTGCAGCCGATCTTCCGAAGCGCTTCGGTCATGTGATGAGCCCGGCTGCGCTGTCTGCGCAGCCAGCGCGTCCGTAAAGAAACTACTTGACAGCAGCCGATGCGGGCGCCGCAGGCATAGCGGCGCCGGATTCTGCGGGCGCCGTGGGCGCCATGGGCGCCGTCGATGCCGCAGGGGCAGCACCGTCTGCGGGAGCTGCAGCCGCATCGCCGGCCCCCGGGCGCTCTGGCACCGGGAACTTCGCACCGCCCGCATCGGCCATGTAGACCACCGCACGGCCGATCTCGAGATCTTCGTAGTCGCCGCCGCCCTGGGCAGGCATCACGCCCTTGCCCTTGAGCGCATGTTCGAGCAGCGTCGCATAGCCTTGTCCGATGCGCGGCGCCCAGGCTGCCGCATCGCCGAGATGCGGTGCGCCGGGAATGCCCGGTACGCCGTGGCACGCGATGCACTGCGCCTTGAAAACCGCTTCGCCGGCCGCCAGCGGGCGATTGGCGTCGCGGATTTCGATGGCGCCGACCTTGCGCAGGCGATCGGCCAGTTCACGGTCGCGGTTGTCTTGAGACACGCCGTAGAGCGACATGCCGTCGCCGGACGCCGCTCCCGACGGCTTGTTGCCGGAGACCACGAACATCACGAGCCCGACGATGATCAGGATGGGCCCGATGAAGAAGACGCCGACCGCCACCAGCAATTGCTTCGGGCTCTTGATCGGGCCGGTATGGGCGTCTTGGGTGGCCTGGTAGTGCGGGTCTGCGCTCATGGCGTCCTCTATTCGGGGCTTCGGGGCTGCTCGGGGGGCTTCAAATCAACGCGCAATTATAGGGAGCGCGTCGATCTGCCCCTTGTCGCCTACCTGTCCGTCCAGCCGCCGCCGAGCGCCTTGTAGAGCGTGACCTGGTTCTGCAGTTGCTGCAGCCGCGCCTGCGTCGCCGCCTGCTGTGCGGTGAACAGAGAGCGCTGGGCGTCGAGAAGGTCGAGCGAGCTCGAAATGCCGTTGCGGTAACGCAGGTCCTGCAGCCGGAAGCGGGTCGCCTCGGCATCGGTCTGTGCGCGCAATGCCCGCACCTGCTCACCATAGGTCGAACGGCCGGCAAGGGCGTCGGCCACTTCTCGGAATGCGGTCTGGATGGTTTTCTCGTACTGGGCCACCGCGATCTGCTGGTTGGCCCGCGAGATGTCGAGGTTGGCTCGGTTCAGACCGGCGTTGAAGATCGGCAGCGTGATCGACGGCGAAAAGGACCATGCCTTGGTGCCGGCCGAGAACAGGTTCGAGAACTCCGTGCTCTGCGTGCCGATCGCGCCGGTCAGGGAGATGCGCGGGAAGAAGGCCGCACGCGCCGCGCCGATGTTCGCGTTGGCCGCGATGAGTTGCTGCTCGGCGGCGCGGACGTCCGGCCGCTCGGTCAGCAGGTCCGATGGGAGGCCGGCGGGCACGTCGGCCATGACCGCGGCGGTCGACAGTCCGCGCTCGATGCCGGTGAGCGACGTCGACGGCACCGGTGCGCCGACCAGCAGGGCCAGCGCGTTTTCGTCCTGCGCACGCTGGCGCTGCAGTTGCGCATAGGAAGCGCGGGCGGTTTCCGCAAGCGAATTGGCGAGCTGGAAGTCGATTTCCGACGAGACGCCGTTCTCGAAACGCAGCTTCGTGAGCCGCACGGACTCGTCGCGCGTGCCGAGCGTCTGGCGCGTGATCTCTAGCAGCTCGTCGTCGGCCAGGACGGTGAGCCAGCCGTTCGCGACGGCGGCGATCAGGCTGATCTGCGTCGCCTTGCGCGATTCTTCGGTGGCCAGGTATTGCGCGAGCGCCTGCTCCTTCAGGCTGGCGATACGGCCGAAGAAGTCAAGCTCCCAGGCCGTGACGCCCAGATTGACCGCATAGCTCGACGACACGCTGCCGCCGCCGAAGGCCTGGTAGATGTTCGGGCTCGAACGCGAGCCGCTGCCGTTGAGGCCGACCGCCGGAAACTGCGCCGCGCGCTGGATCTGGAACTGCGCGCGCGCCTGCTCGATGTTGAGCACCGAAACGCGCAGATCGCGGTTGTTGGCGAGCGCCGTCTCGATCAGCCCGCGAAGACGCGTGTCGGTGAAGAAGTCCTGCCAGGCCACCGTGGCCGGAGCGGCACCGGTCGGCTGCACCGGATCGTTCGGGAAGATCGACGGCACGGGGGCCGCCGGACGCTCGTAGGTCGGGATGAGGGAGCAGCCGGCCAGCACCATGCTGGCGACGAGCGCCGTCAGCGCAGGGCGCGCGACGCGCAGCCCGAATCCGTGGATGGTCTTATTCATGGCTCTTGTCCATCTCGATTCCTGCCGCTTCGGCATGTCGCCGCTCGGCCTCCTGCTGGCGCGCGCTGCTCTTGAACAGTCCGCGCACGACGACGAAAAACACCGGCACGAAGAACACCGCCAGGATGGTGCCGGTGATCATGCCGCCGAGAACGCCGGTGCCGATGGCACGCTGGCTCGCCGAACCGGCGCCGGATGCAAGCACCAGCGGCACGACACCCAGGCCGAAGGCCAGCGAGGTCATGATGATCGGCCGGAAGCGCAGATGCGCGGCCTCGAGCGCCGCTTCGACCGCGCTCTTGCCCTGCGCCTGCAGGTCCTTCGCGAACTCGATGATCAGAATCGCGTTCTTCGCCGACAGGCCGATGATGGTGATCAGGCCGACCTGGAAATACACGTCGTTCGAGAAGCCGCGCAGATGCGTCGCGATCAGCACGCCGAGGACGCCCAGCGGCACCACCAGGATCACCGACAGCGGAATCGACCAGCTCTCGTAGAGCGCGGCCAGGCACAGGAACACCGCCAGGATCGCGAAACCATAAAGGATCACGGCCTGCGAGCCGGCGAGTTTTTCCTCGCGCGTCTGACCGGTCCATTCGTAGCCGAAACCTGGCGGCAGTTGCGATGCGAGCTTCTCCATCTCGGCAATGGCGGCACCGCTGCTGGAACCGGTCGCCGGGGAGCCGTCGATGCGCATGGCCGGATAGCCGTTGTAGCGCACGGTCTGTGTCGGGCCGGTGACCCAGCGCGTCGTCGCGAAGGCCGACAGCGGCACCGCCTGGCCCTGCATGTTGGCTGCGTTGAGCTTCAGCAGGTCGTCGGGCTGCATCCGCGCCGGCGCATCGGCCTGCACGACCACGCGCTGCAGACGGCCCTGGTTCGGGAAGTCGTTCACGTAGCTCGAACCGAGCGAATTCGACAACGCGCTGTTTATCGCGTCGAACGTCACGCCCAGCGCGCTGGCCTTGTCGCGGTCGATGTCGATCTGCAGCTGCGGCGCGTCTTCGAGGCCGTTCGGGCGGACCTGGGCCAGGATCGGGCTCTTGCTCGCAAGGCCGAGCAGCTGGTTGCGGGCATTGACCAGGGCGTCGTGACCCAGGCCGGCACGGTCCTGCAGCCGGAACGTGAAGCCGCTGGCGTTGCCCAGTTCGGGAATCGGCGGCGGGCTCAGCGGATAGATGAACGCATCGCGGATGCCCGACAGGCCGCCGAACGCACGGCCGGCGACCGCATCGGCCGTTTCGCCGGCGCCCTTGCGCTCGTCCCAGTTCTTCAGCGTCACGAAAGCGAGCGCTGCGTTCTGGCCGAGACCGGAGAAGCTGAAACCCAGCACGCCCACCATGCTCTGCACTTCAGGCTGCTTGAGCATGAATTCCTCGACCTTCTGGATCACCGAGAGCGTGCGCTCCTGCGTCGCGCCGGGCGGCAGCTGCACGTTGACCAGAACGTTGCCCTGGTCTTCCTGCGGCAGGAACGACGTCGGCAGGCGCATGTAGGCGAAGGCGACCACGCCGATCAGCACCGCATAGATGATCAGGTAGCGGCCGGCGCGGCGAAGGATGCGCTTGACGAATCCCTCATAGCCCTTGGCCGTGCGCGTGAAGCTGCGGTTGAACCAGCCGAAGAAGCCCTTCTTCTCGTGGTGACCGCCCGCTTCGACGGGCTTCAGCAACGTGGCGCAGAGCGCCGGCGTCAGCGAAAGCGCCATGAAGGCAGAAAACGCGATCGACGACACCATCACCGCCGAGAACTGGCGGTAGATGCTGCCGGTCGAGCCGGAGAAGAAAGCCAGCGGTACGAACACCGAGATCAGCACCACCGTCACGCCGATGATGGCGCCGGAGATCTGCTTCATGGCCTTGCGCGTCGCCTCGATCGGCGACAGGCCTTCCTCGGTCATGATCCGCTCGACGTTCTCTACCACCACGATCGCATCGTCCACCACGATGCCGATCACCAGCACCATGCCGAACATGGTCAGCACGTTGATCGAGAACCCAAGCGCCAGCAATACCGCGAAAGTGCCCAGCAGCGCGATCGGCACCACGATGGTCGGGATGATCGTGTAGCGCCAGTTCTGCAGGAACAGGAACATCACGACGAACACCAGCGCCACGGCCTCGAGCAGCGTTTCGGCCACCTGCGTGATCGAAATCTTCACGAAGTTCGAGCTGTCGTAAGGCATGTTCCATTTCACGCCCTCAGGAAAGAATTTTTCCAGTTCGGCCATCTTGGTGCGCACGGACTTGGCTGCGTTCAGCGCATTGCCGCTCGGCGACAGCTGGACGCCGATGCCGATGGCTGGCTGGCCGTTCAGGCGCGCTGAAGTCGAGTACGACTGGCCGCCCAGCTCGATGCGAGCGACGTCGCGCAACCGCACGGTCGAGCCGTCGGTATTGGCGCGCAGGGCAATGTTGCCGAACTGCTCGACGGTGGAAAGCTGCCCGGTGACCACGACCGTGGCGGAAATGCCCTGGCCGCTGATGTTCGGCAGGTCGCCGATCGTGCCCGACGACACTTGAGCGTTCTGCGCCTTGATCGCCGCGCTGACTTCGGCGGACGAGATGTTGTAACCGCGCATCTTGACCGGGTCGATCCAGATCCGCATGGCACGCTCGGTGCCGAAAAGCTGCGCTTGGCCGATGCCGGGCACGCGCTGCAGTTCGGGCAGCACGTTGCGCGAGGCGTAGTCGCCCAGCGCGATCGGGTCGTAGGCTGGATTGGTGGACGACAGGATCACGAACGCCAGGAAGTTGGCACGCGACTTGTCGACCCGCACGCCCTGCTGCGTCACCGCGGCGGGCAGCCGCGGCGTGGCGCGCGACAACCGGTTCTGCACGTCCACCTGCGCCAGATCGGCGTTGGTGCCGGGCTCGAAGGTGACGGTGATGGTGCCGGTACCGTCCGCCTGAGCGACCGACTCGACGTAGATCATTCCCGGCGAGCCGTTCATCTCGCGCTCGATCACCGACAGCACGCTCTCCTCGAGCGTCTGCGCCGATGCGCCCGGATAGGCGGTGTTGATGACGATCGCGGGCGGTGCGACCGGCGGGTACTGCGCGATCGGCAGCTGCGTGATCGCCACGCCGCCCATCACGATGATGAAGAGTGCGATCACCCACGCGAAGATGGGCCGATCGATGAAGAACTTTGCCATGCGGCGGGCTCCTTACTTGGCAGCCGATGCCGAAGCAGCGGGCGCGGCGGCGGCGGGCTTGGTCCACGGCACGGCCTTCACGGCGGAACCCGGCGGCAGCATCTGCAGCTTCTGGAAGCCGTCGACCATCACCTGCTCGCCGGCCTTCAGGCCGTCGAGCACCACCCACTGGTTGTCCTTCGCCGCGCTGATCTTGACCGTGCGCTGGCTCATCTTGCCTTCGGCGTCGACCACCGTCACGGTGTCGCCCTTCTGGCTGCGCGTCACGGCCTGCTGCGGCAGCGTGATCGCGTTCTCGACCTGCGCCTGCTCGATGCGCACGCGCACGTACAGGCCGGGCAACAGATCGCCCTTCGGATTCGGCACCTCGGCACGCAGCGTGACCTGGCCAGTGGTCTGGTCGACGGTCAGGTCGGTGAAAAGCAGCTTGCCCGGCGTCGGATATTCGGAGCCGTCTTCCATCACCAGGCGCACGCTGGCGGCACCGCTGTCGTCGGCGCGCTTGAACTTGCCTTCCTGCATGGCGCGGCGCAGCTTTAGCACGTCATTGGCCGACTGCGTGAAGTTCACATACAGCGGATTGACCTGCTGGACGACGGCCATCTCGGTCACGTCGCCCTGCCCGACCAGCGCACCTTCGGTGACCAGCGCGCGACCGATGCGGCCCGATATGGGCGCCGTCACGGTGGCGTAGCCGAGACTGATCTTCGCGGTCTGCAGCGAAGCACGGCTCACGGCGACGTCGGCTTCGGCGGCCTTCTGGGAAGCCACGGCATTGGCGTATTCCTGCTTGCTCACCGCGTTGGCCTCGACCAGCGGCTTGTAGCGGTCGGCCAGCGCCTTGGCCTGCACGGCATTGGCTTCGGCGCGCGCAAGACCGGCCTGGGCGCTCGAAGACGCTGCCGTCAGCGTTGCGGGATCGATGCGGAACAACGGTTGTCCGGCCTTCACATCGCTGCCTTCCTTGAACAGACGCTGCTGCAGGATGCCGGCGGCGCGCGCTCGCACCTGGGCGATCCGGGAAGCTTCGAGCCGGCCCGGCAATTCCGTCACCAGACCGATGTTGGTCGGAGTCGCGACGACGACACCCACTTCGGTCGGCGGACGGGCTGCGGCAGGCGCAGCGGCAGCCGGCTCCTTGCCTTTGCCGCAAGCCGCGAGGGTGGCCATGACCACGACGGCGACGCCGGCGAAAGCCAGACGCCCGGGAGACAGGAAGCGGCGCGAAGAGGCATGCGAATGCGGCATGTGAGTCCTTAGAAGCAGAAACGGGGGTCTGATGTGGATAACTCGATCGCCGTCAAGGCGATATACCCGCAAGAGACATCGAAGAGTCGGCAAGTTTACATACATTCATGGATGTATAGTCAACCCTTTCAAGAACTTGTCGCATTTCTGCAGGAGACCCATTGGCTCGTCACACGAAGGAAGAGGCGCTCGCCACACGCAACAGGTTGCTTGACGCGGCTGAATTGCTGTTCCAGGCGCAGGGCGTTTCCCAGACCTCGCTGCAGCAGATCGCGGTGCAGGCGAGCGCGACGCGCGGCGCGATCTACTGGCATTTCAAGGACAAGGCAGATCTCTTCAACGCGATGATGGAGCGCGTCACTCTGCCGCTCGAAGCCGCGCTGCAGAAATCGGCGGCAGTCGACGAGGAACCGCTGAGAGCCGTCGTCGGCATGCTGGTTGCGGCGCTCGAACTCATGACCACCGATCCGCAGATGCGTCGCGTGTTCGAAGTGGCGACCCAGAAGGTCGAGTACACGCAGGATATGCAGTCGGTGCATCACCGTCATCTGGCGTCGCTCAATGCCTGCGTGGCCGACTACGAGAAAGCACTGCACCACGCCGCGAACCGACATCGCGTGACCCTGGCCGTTCCGGCGTCCGTGGCGGCGCAGGGCCTGCATGCGCTCGTGTGCGGGCTGATCCAGAACTGGTTGCTGGACCCCGAAGCCTTCGATCTGATCGAAACGGGACGGCAGGCTTTCGGCGTCTATGTGGCCGGGCTGGGGTTCGAGCGATCCGAAGCTTCGGAGTTAGGCGATAATGGAAAGCTTCCCGCATCGACGGGGAACCCTCTCTCGCTGTATTTCAACGGATAGAATTCGGCCCTCCGAAGGCTGAGATCCTGGTTCGATTCCAGGCGGCGGGACCAGACACTGTTTTCCGGTAGTCCCAGAAAGCCTCAAAACCCGCATGCTGCAAGGCATCGCGGGTTTTTTGTTGCCTCGCACGTCTGCCCTCGTCGTGTGTGTGCGCATGCGCGGCCGCTAGATCACCTTCACCACGACCTTGCCCTTGGCACGTCCACTCTCGACGTACGCCAAAGCCCTGGCTGTGTCGGCAAACGAAAACACCCGATCGACGACCGGGCGGATCGCGCCCGATTCGATCAGCGAAGCGATCTCGCCAAGCTGGCCTCCGTCGGCGTGCATGAACAGAAACGAGTAGGCAACGCCACGCTGCCCGGCCTTCTTGCGGATGCCGTGGCTGAGCAGGCGCAGAACCAGTCGCAACGGCCAGGCGAAGCCTTGTTCGGCTCCGTAGTCTGGCGTTGGCGGACCGGAGATGGAAACGAGATGACCGCCCGGCCTGAGTATCCGGAGCGACTTCTTCAACTCGTCGCTGCCCAGACTGTTCAGCACGACGTCGTAGTCGCGCAACTCCGTGGCGAAGTCCTGCTTCCTGTAGTCGATGACGAGATCGGCGCCGAGCGACCTGACCCAATCGACATTGGCCGTGCTGGTGGTCGTGGCGACGAACGCGCCCAGATGCTTCGCCAACTGGATGGCGATCGCGCCGACGCCACCCGAGCCCGCCTGGATGAAGACCTTTTGCCCCTTCTCGAGCCTGGCGATCTCGACGAGCGCCTGCCACGATGTCAGCGCGACCAGCGGAATCGATGCCGCCTCTTCCATGCTTAGGTTGGCAGGCTTGCGCGCCACCGAGTCTTCCTTGACCGCGATGTATTCGGCGAACGTGCCGATCCGGAGATCGTCCGGCCGCGCATAGACCTCGTCGCCCACCTCGAAACGCGTGACGCGTGTGCCGACCGCGACCACCTCGCCGGCCACGTCGTGGCCGAGCACCAGCGGCATGCGATAGGGCAGGACGAGCTTGAATTCCCCTCTCCTGATCTTGACGTCGAGCACATTGACGGCCGCCGCGTGGATCTTGATCAGGACGTCATCGTCCTGCAGCTCGGGCTCCGGAACCTGGGCCATCCGGCCGATTTCCTTCTTGCCGTAGCGATCAATGAGAAAGGCTTTCACGCCAGGTAACGCGCGGCCGCGTGTGCCTGCCGAATGTCGGAGAGCAGCCCTTGACGGGCACCGTCCAGCGCATCCCAGCGCGCTGCGACATGCAGCGGCGGAATCGTGACCGATTCTTGACGGTCGAAGCCGACCAGCGCTGCATCGACCAGTTCATTCACGTCCATCAGGTCGGAGAGCGAATCGATGTCAATGCCCGCTCGCTCCCAGATCTCGGTCCGTGTGCCGGCAGGCAGAACGGCTTGCACGTAGACCCCCTTGGGCGACAGTTCGAGGTGCAGCCCTTGCGACAGGAACAGCACGAAGGCCTTGGTCGCGCCGTAGACCGTCATGTTGAATTCGGGCGCGAGGCCCACCACCGAGCCGATGTTGACGATCGCGCCCGTGCCGGACTGCACGAAGCGCGGTGCCACCGCGGTCGCGAGACGCGTCAGTGCCGTGGTGTTGAGCGTGATCAGGCGGTCGATGCTTTCGCCGGTCTGCTGCAGGATGTCGCCCGACTGGGCCATGCCGGCGTTGTTGATCAGTACGCCGATGCGGGCGTCGTCGCGCAGGCGCGCCTCCACCAGTGCGATGTCGGCAAGCTGGGTGAGGTCGGCCTGCAGCACGTCGACGTCCACGCCGGCGGACTCTCGCAGGCGCGCGGCCAGTGAGTCCAGGCGGACCTTGTCGCGCGCGACCAGTACGAGAGGGTGGCCGCGGCGCGCGAAGCGCTCGGCGTAGACGGCGCCGATGCCGCTGGAAGCGCCGGTGATGAGAACGGTCGGATGGATGGTCATGTGCACTCCTGGATTAATGATTACGATGATAATCTAAATTGGGATTTATGATGACGATCGACATCAATATCTCATGCGTGCTACGACGCGAAGCCATTTATCTGGAAGGAACGATGAAAGTCACCAAGGCGAAAGCACAGGCCAACCGTGCCCATGTGGTCGAGACGGCGTCCGCCCTGTTTCGGGAGCGCGGCTACGACGGGGTCGGTGTCGCCGATCTGATGGCTGCCGCCGGCTTCACTCACGGCGGCTTCTACAAACAGTTCGGCTCGAAAACGGACTTGATGGCGGAGTCCGCCGCCTGCGGCATCGCGCAGACCGCAGCGTTGAGCGCCGGCGTGGACATGTCGACGTTCGTGCGGCACTACCTTTCGCGCAGTCACCGCGACGCGCGCGCGGCCGGTTGCACGATGGCTGCGCTGGGCGCGGACGCAGCGCGACAACCCGATGCGGTCCGGACCGCCTTCGCCGCCGGCATCGAAAGCCTGCTCGCTGCCCTCGAACCCGAAAACGTTTCGACCGACGAAGCGGACGCCGGTCGAAGACGGATCGATTCGCTCGACCTGCTGGCACATGCGGTCGGCGCCATCGTCATGTCGCGCGCCTGTCCGGACGATTCATCGTTGGCCGACGAGATCCTGGCGGCATGCAGCGACAGGATCCTCGCCTCGCTGAATCCGCCGGCGACCACGGCGCCGAGCAAACGCACCCACCTTTAACCCGAACCACCAGGAGACGACCATGACAGTCGAGTCAGTCATCGAGCGCTGGGAGGCCGACGAGGCCGCGGTGCGCGCCCGTCTGCGAGTAGCCGGCACGGCATCGCAGAAAGAAATCGTCGGGCGGTCGGGCATGGAGATCTTCGAAGGGATCTTCTCCGGCGAACTTCCGCCGCCGCCGATCGGCGACACGCTCGACTTCTGGCCGATTCACGTGGCGCCAGGAGAGGCCGTATTCCAGGGACGACCGCAACGCCGGCACTACAACCCGATGGGCACGGTGCACGGCGGCTGGTTCGCGACCTTGCTCGACTCCGCCGTCGGGTGCGCCGTTCATTCCACCCTGGCTGCAGGCAAGGCGTTCACGACGCTGGAACTCAAGGTGAACATGGTGCGTGCCCTGAGCGACAACGTGTCGCTGGTGCGCGCGGAGGGCAAGGTGATCCACGTGGGACGCCAGGTCGCCACGGCCGAAGGACGCATCGTCGGTCCCGATGGCAAGCTCTTCGCCCATGCGACCACGACCTGCCTGATCTTCGACCACCCCGCACTCGCCATGTGACATGTGACATGTGACATGCGACAGAGCCAGCGCACACCTATGCTCTGGTCGACATGCACAACCAGAACTCGCCCCCGGAAACACCGCCACCGCGCCGGAGAGGCCGTCCTCCCCTGCTGGAAGCAGGACTGGTCGAGCAACGAATACTCGACGCAGCAACCGCGCTTTTCCTCGAGCAAGGTTTCGGACGGACCACACTCGACCAGGTGTCACAGATTTCCAAAGCTGGCAAATCGACGCTTTACGGCCGTTATCCCGACAAGCAGGCGTTGTTCGCCGCCGTGACCAATCGTTCGATCCAGACCATGTTTTCCGAGGTCAAGGCACCACCGGCAGGCGGCAGCACCAGCGACCGCCTGAGGCACGTGGGCCTAGAGCTGGCCAAAAGCCTGCTCGTTCCCCGTTGCATCTCGCTCATGCGCATCACTGCGGCGGAGGCAATCAACTTCCCGGACCTGGCGACGATGGCTTATCAGGTCAGCTTCGAGGGTTCCATGCGCTGTGTCCTGGCCGCGATGAAGAAACGCACGGCAAAGCCCTCGAAACGGGATCTGGACATTGCGCGCCGGTTCGTCGAACTGGTATTTCAACCCGTGTCGTTTCAGGCGGCTTATGGTGCTCCGATCGAAGCGTTGCGCCAACGTTGCGCTCTCGACGTCGAAGACGCCTTGCTGCTGCTCAGAACCAAAGGGTGGCTGGACGATTGACTCGTTTGCCTTGGTCAAACGACTCGTCCTCATGGAGAAAGCCTGGTCCTACGTCCGAAGGCGCCATTGGCGATGGCGCCTTCGATTCAGCACTGTAAACTCGTTAATGGACGAAATCGTTCAATAATGCGCCTGAGCACTGCGACGTCGTTCGGTAGTGCCACCGCAACCCTCAACCGAGTCAACCGGGACCATCACCATGGCAAAAGAGAATTTCATCAAGTGGCACATCGCCGGCCTTCACGCCCTGCGCTCCGCCAGCGAACAGGGCGTCGAAGCCGCTCACGAACTGCATGCAAAGGCCGGCAGCGCGGATGTCAGGTCGTTGCTCGAAGCGTACGCTGCGACAGCAGCCAGACAGCAAGAAGCGTTCGTCGGCTTTCTGAAGGAATTGGACGCCGAGCCGAACGACTTCAAGGATCGGATCATGGAAGGCACCAACAAGGGCATCAGCGAGATGGTCAAGGCGGCACCGGATCAGGACCTTGTGGACATGAGCGCGGTACGCGGCGCCATGTCGGGCCTCGATTACTACATCGGCGCTTTCACCGACCAGAGTGCGTTGTCGGCCAAGCTGGGCTACGCGGATCAGGCGCGGAAGCTGTCGTCGCTGAGCGAAGCGGCTCAACAGTTGCGCGATCGATTTGCCGATGCAGCCGACACGATCCGCGAAAAAGCTGCGACCGAAGCGTGACTGCCGGACTTGCATCCAAGACGGAAAGACGCAAGTTGTCGGCTGTCTACGAGCTGATGAGCAAGGCCTACACCACGTTCGACAAGACGGACGATCCATGGATGACCAACGGCCTTTCCTCCACGCCTTTCCGGAGCCTGGTGTCTGGCTGCCTCTCGACCGTGACCGTCACCACGCGGGTGGTCAGCGCCTGCGTGCCGCTCTACAAGAAGGTTTCGACCTTCGAACAGCTGCTTGCGCTGGATGACGAGGAGCTGAGAGAAATCATCAAGCCGGTTGCGCACTACAACCGCAAAACCGAGGGATTGAAGATCATGGCTCGCCAGATCATCGAAGACTTCGACGGCAGGATTCCGGACAACAGAGACGACCTGCTGAAGCTGCATGGCGTCGGCAACAAGGTCGCCGATCTCATGATGAATTTCCTGTTTTCCGAAGAGCGCATCGCAGTGGACACGCACATCCTGCGGCTGTGGAATCGCCTGGGTTTTGTCGAGACCACGTCCGCGGAGAAGGCGACGGAGGCCATCAACGCGCAGACGCCCAAGCGATACAAGCGCCACGCCCACGAATGGCTGATCCAGCACGGCATGAAAGTGTGCGTGGCTCGAATGCCGAAGTGCGGCGAATGCATGGTGACGAAGTACTGCGACTGGTTCAAGCAGCACGAACCGCTGAAGAGCCGCGCGGCCAATGCCGAGATTGCCCCCTGACTTTCCAAGACCCAGAAAATGCCTACTCTCTTCGACCCCATTCGCCTCGGCAGCATCGACTGCAAGAACCGCATCTTCATGGCGCCGCTGACACGCGGGCGCGGCACGCACACCCACATTCCGACCGACCTTATGGTGGAGCACTATCGCCAGCGTGCGTCCGCTGGCCTGATCCTCAGCGAGGCCACCGGCATTTCCCAGCAAGGCCTGGGCGTTCCGTATGCGCCCGGAATCTGGAACGAGGAGCAGATGGCCGGCTGGAAGAAGGTCACCGCTGCGGTTCACGAGGCCGGAGGCAAGATCGTCCTGCAGCTCTGGCATATGGGACGCGTGGTGCACTCGTCGTTCAACGCTGGCTGCCGGCCCGTGTCGGCATCCGCGACGACTTCGCCGGGCCATGGTCACACGTACCACGGCAATGAGGAGTACGAGACCGCACGCGCTCTGGAAATCGGCGAAATCGCGGACATAGTCAGACAGTACGGTGTCGCTGCCCGCAATGGGATGGAGGTCGGCTTCGACGGCGTGCAGGTACATGCCGCCAACGGCTATCTCGTCGACCAGTTCCTTCGCAACTATTCGAATTTCCGGAAGGACCGATATGGTGGCAGGGTCGAAAACCGCATCCGCTTTCTCAGCGAGGTCGTCGAAGGCGTCGTGGGAGCAGTCGGTGCCGATCAGGTTGGCGTGCGCTTGTCGCCGAATGGCGAAATCCTCGGCGTGAACGACACCGATCCGCATGTGCTGTTTCCGGCGGCAGCTACGCGTTTGCGCGAACTCGGCGTCGCTTATCTCGAAGTGCGCGAGGCACCGGCTGGCAAGTACATGCTGTCCTCGGACACCGAACAGGTGCATCCGGCCATGCGCGAAGCTTTCGGTGGCACGTTCATCATGAACAGCGACTTCGACTTCGAGCGCGGCCAGGATATCCTGCAAAAGGGCGAAGCCGATGCAGTGTCGTATGGGCGACCGTTCATCAGCACGCCCAACCTGCCCGAAGCTTTCAAGGCTGGAAAAAAAGTTGCTCCCGGCAATCCCAAGACCTATTACGGTCTTGGTGCAGAAGGCTACATCGACTACCCGGCAGTCTGAATGCCAGCGCTCATCAGGACACCAGGACCCGTCGTGGGCGGATTTCGCGAATGACCAAAGCACTTTTGTGGCTGGCCGACGACCTGAGAATGGAAGACAACCTGGCACTCGACTTGGGATTGAGTGCTGCGTACTCTGGTTGCATGGCGGTGCGGATTCAGCCCGAGGCCAGAGGCCGGCCTCGACGCACGGCAAACCGGCGCGCCTTGGAAGATGCAGCGGAGTCGGCCCTGATCCGAAGCCTTTCCGTGCTTGGGGTTCACTTGTCGTTGCTGGGCAATGGCGACGAGCTTTCACTTGTGCGGCTGTGCCGTGAGTCTGGCTGCAGCGTCGTGATTCGGAACGCGGCGGATGGGTCTCCAGCAGAGGCCGAATGCCGCGATCGATTGGAACGCGAACTTGCAGACGAGGGAATTCCGCTCCTGATCGTCAACGGCGAACTCATCAGGCGTTCAGGTCCAGGAGGTGATCGACCCGATGTACCTCATCTGTCGGACGACGAAAGCGTTGCTCCGTCGCGAATCGCCGCAGACCATCCGATTGCTTTGCTGCGCGCGTTCCTGAAGCGTCTGCCCGACAGCGACTACGAGGCCGGCATGTGGATGCCCGCAAATGACCGGTCGAGCACGAGCCAGCTTTCCACCCACTTTGCCGCTGGTGTGCTGTCGAGCGACCGGGCCTGTCTGGAGACCATGAGGGCCAAGGCACTGTGGCTGGCGCATCACCCGGGTCAGGCGGGCACGGTTGCCGGTAAGTCTTTCGGCGCTTTCCATCGCCGAGTGAATATGCGGAAAGGATTTCTCGCGAGCTACTCGAAACGATGTTCGAAATATCTGCAACCGCTCGCGGCACCTCGTGACAGCCCTACGGCAGCCACAGCAAATTTATGGCGACTCGGTCAAACGGGAATCCCCATGCCTGACGCTGCGATGCGCGAGCTTGCAGCGACTGGCTGGATCAACTTCAGATTGCGACAGCTTGCTGCTTCCTACGGCATTCAGCTGCTCGGTCTGCATCCCGACGAGGTCGGCGTTGCACTTGCCGAAATGTTCGACGACTACGAGCCCGGCATTACCTGGCTTCAGGTTGCGATCAACGAGGGCACGCTTGGTGAGGAGCGCGGTCCCCGAATACTGAACCCGGTGAAGCAGGGGCACGATCTGGATCCTGACGAAGTTTATGTTCGGCATTGGATTCCGGAACTGTCGGATGTTCCCAAAGGACTTGGTCACGAGCCGTGGATGCTTGACTGCAACCCCCTCTCGCCGCCCATCGTGGATCACCGTGCAGCATTGCGTGACGCAAAAGCGAAATGGAACAAGAACAGCAGGGTCTCGCCGCAGCTTGTATTGTTTTAAGCGCTCGTCCCGATCGATAAACGCGTCAGCCACCCGCACTCAACGTGCCGACCATGCCGCGATAAGCAGCGGCAGGACCTCGGATCAGCGCTGCGGGCTCTCGTTCTTCTCCCGCAGCCGCTCTGCCTCTCGCGCCAGTGCAACCGCTTCGACGACCTGCTCCAGCGTCAGCGGCCCGGTCAGCGACACGTCGCCGGCGACGACGCTGTCCAGCGCTTCCTGCCCGCTGCGCCCCGCCACCCAGGCAAAGGCCGATGTGATCGATCCGCCGCCGAAGCTCGCGCGCAGCGCTTTCGATGCGGCGCGTCCGACTTCGGCAAACGCCGCCTGATCCGCTGCAGTCGACGCTGCACGCACGACGAGGCAGAACGCGGCCAGCTTGTCGGCTTCGGTGCGCAGGCGGCGGGCCTTGCCGGCGCTCTGGGGGGTACGAACGGGGGCGGCTGCCGGGTCGGGAGGCAGTGGCGAATTGGAATTGAGCGGCATCTGTGCGTCTGAATGTCAGTAACGGTTCTCGGCTATCGATTGTCATGCGCCACGCTGCGTGCGGAAAACGATGAAGCAACTGCAGTTTTCTTCGTTCGCAAATAACCGCAGTCTGCATAACCTGCGCCTCCTCATGCATTTTTGCAAGTTGCCGCCATGAGCCAGCGCGCCCCTCCCACCAACCTATTCAAGAAACCATCATGAGCATTCAAGCCATCAACGTGCGCAATCAGTTCAAAGGCAAGATCCGCGAGATCATCCGCGGGGATGTCGTCTCGGAGATCGACGTGGAAACGCCATGGGGCATCGTCACTTCCGTGATCACGACAAGGTCGGTCGACGACCTGAGCCTGGTGGTGGGCACGGAAGTGGTCGCGCTGGTGAAGTCGACGGAGGTGTCGATCGCGAAGCTGTAGAAGAAGTCGTTCGGCGGAAGGCGGAAAGCCCGCTTCAGGTCCCCGCGCCGCCCCGCGCAAGACCGAAGAAATCCTCAAGCCCGATCTGGCCGCCCTTCAGCACGATCTCCAGGCCGTCGCGGCTCGGATTCGTCGACCAGGCCCGGCACAGCGGCGCGCCGGGAGACAAGGCGGCACTGACCGTGAGCGCGTCGATATCGAGTGCACTCGCGACCTCGCCGGAGCTGTCGCCGCCCGCGATCACGATCCGTGGCGGCGACGCCCGATCGAGCAACCGCTTCATTACCAAAGCCAGCGACGCCCCGATGCGCCGCGCCGCTTCAGGCCGCGAAAGCCGCGCGTCAAGGGCCAGCCGGTCGAAGCATTTCACGGCCTCGTCTTCCGGCCCCTCCGCGCTGAAGACCAGAGGAGAGATGCCGCGCCGCAAGGCACCGGCTGCGATCCCCACTACGCGCTCGATTTCCGCTTCGCACGTGTCAGGGTCCAAGGCCTGCGCGACATGCATACGTTCGACATGGAAGCCGTTGGCGCGCGCCCATGCGATCTGCGCCGCCGTCACCGGCGAGCAACTGCCGCTGACCGCAGCGATCGCATCCACGGCCGATCGCGCCGGCAACGAGGGCGTTTTCGGCAGCAATCCGAGCTCGCGCCAATGAGCTGCCAGAGCGTATTGCAGGCCGGACGACGATGCACTGAACAGCCCGTCGCCACGGCGCTCCCAGACCAGCCGGCCGGCCGCAGCAAGCGTCTCGTCGTCGAGCAAGTCGATCAGCACGATGGGCACATCGTCGCCTGCCATTGCAGCGGCGCGTCCGTCCGCCGTGCCCTGGCGCAGCTGCAGCAGATCGATCAGCTCGATACGGCGCGTCGTCTGTGCAGCCAGGTGCAGGCGCAGATCGGATTCGCCCATCGGCGTGACCGGATGCCGCGACATCGTCGGATGCCGGTCGAGCCGGTAACCGACCCCGTCGACCGCCGCGAACAGGTTGCCGAAGACCTGGTAGCGCCCGAGACGCGGCGCGCCGACGAGGGTCGGCGACCATCGCCCCGGCATCGCGCGCGTGCCGATGTCGATCGCACGGCCGATGGAACCGGTCTCGGGGGACGAGTCGAAGGTCGAGCAGACCTTGTAATGCAGGATCGGCGCGCCCAGCGCAGCGAGGGCGGCGAAGACCTGCGGCAACTCGGCATCCATCCAGGCCGGGCTGCGTCCGCGGGAAGATCCGGCGATGCCGATGCACCTCGCTTCGGGAAAGCGCGCGACCATGTCGGCCGTCGGCGTCGCGAGAAACAGCACGGTCGGCACACCGGCCGCCGTCATCGCCTCCATCGCATCGGTCGAGCCGGTGAAATCGTCGCCGTAGTAGGTCAGCAACGGGCCATCCGGCCAGATGTCTGGCGCGTTCATCGCCAGAATCCGAGCGCCTGCGCCAGGGCCGGCACGCGTTCGGCATGGGCTTCAAGAGATTCGCCCGACATCGCGGCATCCCAGGCTGCGCGCAGCGCCTCGACACCCGCGGAAACGCCGCCCGGGTGGCCGAAGATGCCGCCGCCCGCCGTATGGATCAGGTCCGCCGAGCCCAGCGCGGCGAAGGTGTCGTACGCCTGAAGCCCGGTCTGGCCCGAGCTGAAGACCGGCATCGCAGGCAACGCCGCACCGGGCATCACCGGCGCCAGCACGGAACGCGCCGCGGCGATCACGCTCTCGTCGGACTCGCTGAACTTGTTGCGCAGGCCGTTGACGTGCAGGTGATCGGCACCGGCGAGCCGCCAGATCTTCTGCAGCGGCGCGAAGTCGAATCCCAGCGCCGGCGACCGGCTGAGGTAGCCCCAGCCGGCACGGTGCGCGTGGATGGGCAGTTGCGAATGGCGCCTCAGCTCGGTCAGCCCGACGAGGCCAATCGCGTTGAGGCACGCCATCACGCAGGTTCCGCCTTCGGCCACGACGAGATCGTGGCGTCGGCGCATCCGGTCCAGGTCGCCCGTGAGGTTGAACGCGACCATTGCTTTCTTGCCGGTCCGCTCGGCCGCATCGTTGACGACGCGCATCACCGCGCGCACGCGTTCGTCGAACGGGCAGTTCGGACCGTCGGCCTGCAGCTCGTCGTCCTTGATGAAATCGATGCCGCCGGCCACCAGTTCGCGGACCTGGAAAGCCGTTTCTTCCGCCGACAGCCCGACGCTGGGTTTGATGATCGTGCCGATCAGCGGCCCGCGAGCGACGCCGGCCAGCCTGCGCGTGCCGTCGACACCGAAAGCCGGCCCCTGGTAGGCCGTTGCGAACGACGGCGGCAGCTGCAGGTCCAACAGCCGGAGCCCGGTGACGGCGCGAAGCTCGTAGAGGTTGCCCGCCACGGTCGCCATCAGCGTCGGCAGGCAGGGGCCGAGATTCTCGATGGGCCACGACAGCTCCAGCAGGCAGCGCGTGTAGCGCGGCGATACCTTCGGCGTGGGCAGGCTCGGCGTGGCCGAGCTGTCGAGCACTTCGAGGCGCTCGATCCGCGCACCGGCGCGGGCCTTGAGTTCGGGCGTCTCGGTCGCCAGCGCGACGAAGGTGCCGCTCGATTGCTCGCCCGCAATTACCTCGGCCGCGCGCGCCGGCTCATCGCCGGTCTCCAGCCAGTAGGTCGCATGGATTCGTTCGCCCATCGATAGGTCCTCGGCTTTCGTGCTCAGGTGATCCGGCGGATGCTCTCGGCAATCTCCGCGCGATCGAACACCTTCAGCCAGTCGTCTCGCATCAGGCGCGGCTTGCCGAAGGTGATGGCCTTGTTGCAGGCGTCGGAGAACGCGCCCGGAATCTCCTTGAAGATCACGGCGGCGAGGATGTTCATGTGGCCGAGCAGGAAATCGCGCGCGCATTGCTCCGGAACCCCGCGCCTGACGGTTTCTTCCATGGCCTCGCGCATGACGTCGAGCAGCGTCGCGCAGACGGTTTCCGACAGGCCCGGCTCCAGGATCGCCATCTGGTCGACCGTCAGCCGGTACGAACGCAGGATGGGCGCGTAGATCACCTTCGCGATGTCCTCGCCCAGATCGAAGGCTTCGGCCGGCCCCTGCATCAGGGCGCTGGTGATCGATTGCTTCGCCGCACCGCCACCGAAATGATCCTTGCGCGCCTCGGGCTTGGTTTCGTCGTTGAAGATCGTCGGATGGCAGGGATGGGCAACGAAATAGGTCAGGTCGGCGCGGTCGGGCAGATGGCCGGCGAACGGCGCTGCGGCGTCGAGCGTCATCACCATCGTGCCGGGCCTGAGGCGGGGCGCGATCTCGTGGACTACCTTGCCGATCAGCGTGTCGGGGATCGCGAGGATGACGACGTCGGCGTTGTCGAGCGCCGCATCCATGTCGACGCATTCGACGCCGAGCTCGTCCTTCAGGCGCGCGCGGCCCACCGGGCTGGGCTCGATGTGGCTGACGCGATAGTCGGACTTGAGCAGGTTCTTCGACAGGCGAACGCCCATCTTTCCGCCGGCGCCGAACAATGCAATTCTTTTTTCTTTCATGGTGAGTTTCCTTGGAGTTGGATGGGACGCGTGATCGGGCCGTTCACTTGGCATGGGATGTCGGCACCAGCTTTCTGCCGCCGAGTCAACTGGTATGATGAGTACACCATTTGGTGTGATCTATCGTCATCGGGGTTAACGTGAGCGGCGTCGACAGGGCCTGATCGGGGCCTTCAGACACCGTGTTAACGTCATCGGAACCTTTCAAAACCGCCCTCGTCGGGCCGATCTGATGCCCGAGACCATTCCGCGCCGCAAGCTTTATCAGGAGGTCCTGGACCGGTTGATGGAAAGGATCCGATCGGGCGCGATCGCGCCGAACACGCACCTGCCTTCGGAACGCGAACTGATGGAGGAATTCGGCGTCGGCAGGCCGGCTGTACGCGAGGCGCTTCAGTCGCTCGAACGGTCGGGCATCGTCGAGATTGCGCACGGCGAGCGTGCGCGGGTCGTGGTACCGACGGCAGCGCAGCTGATTTCGCAGTTCGCGGGTGGCGCCATGCACATGCTGCGCACTCAGCCCGGGACGCTCGAACATCTCAAGGAGGTGCGGGTGTTCCTGGAAACGGGGACGGCGCGCATGGCGGCGGAACGCGCAACAGAGGAAGACATCGCCCGACTACAGCTGGCGATCGCCACGCACCGCGCGTCGATGGTCGACTTGGACCGGTTCATCGAACTCGACATGGCCTTTCACCGCGAGATCGCGTCGATCAGCCGGAATCCGATCTTTCCGTCAACCGTCGAGGCGCTTTTCGGCTGGGCCGGCGAGTATTACCAGTCGCTGGTGCGCGCGCCGGGTGCCGAGGAACTGACGCTGGCCGAGCACCAGCGCATCGTCGATGCCATTGCCTCACGCGATCCCGATGCGGCCGCAGCGGCGATGCATGCGCATCTGACGCGCGCCAACACGCTGTACCAGCAGCTGCTCCGCCCCGCCTGAAAGACTGCAGGCACGAGCGACGGCACAGGAATTGGGCGCAGGAATTGCTTCCTGGTCGTCTCTGCCCCCGAAGAGGGCAAGCCGTTCACCCATCTGGAGCACCGAAATGAACATCCAACGCAGGCACGCCTGTCTCGCAGCAGCCCTCGGCGCCCTGGCGGTCGCAGTTCCGGCGCTCGCCATCGCCGCCGACAAATACCCCGACCATCCGGTCAAGGTCATGGTCGCCCTGCCCGCCGGCGGCGGCGTCGACATGATCGCCCGCCTGGTCGGGCAGAAACTCGCCACGCAGACTGGCCAGCCTTTCCTGATCGACAACAAGGCCGGCGCCTCCGGCCGCATCGGCCTGCCGCTGGTGACCAAGGCGCCGGCCGACGGCTACATGCTGACCGTCTCTCCCGCGTCCTTCCTCACCACCAACAAGAGCATCTTCAAGACGCTCCCTTACGACCCGGAAACCGACTTCGCGCCCATCACCAAGCTCGCGAACCAGTCGATGGTGCTGGTGGTGAAGGACAAGGACAAATTCCCGAACGCCGCCGCCGTGCTGGCCGCAGCAAAAGCCAAGCCCGAAGGCCTGACCTACGCATCGTCGGGCGACGGCAGTCCGCAGCATCTGGCGGGGCTGATGTTCGAATCGCGCATGAAGGTGCGCATGGTGCACGTGCCCTACAAGGGCGGTGCGCTGGCCATCAACGACATGCTGGGCGGCAACGTTGACCTGCTTTTCGCGCCCCTGCCCGAGGCGCTGCCGCACATCAAGTCCGGCAAGCTCGCGGCGCTGGCGATCATGGACGACAAGCGCTCGCCGCTGATCGCCGAAGTGCCGACGATGCGCGAAGGCGGCATCGCCAACATGACCATGATCACCTGGATCGGCATGCTGGCACCGGCCGGTACGCCGCGCCCCATCGTCGACCAGCTCAACCGCCAGGTCCACGCAATCCTTCAAAGCGAGGACGTGAAAGCGCAGTTGCGCGACGCCGGCATGGACGTGGCGCCGACCACGCCGGAGCAGTTCAGGCAGACGATCGCGCAGGAGATCAAGCTGCACGCGGAACTGGTCAAGGCGTCGGGGCTGATTCCTCAGTAACCGAAAGCTGTAGCGATTCCAGCACGCAGTTCGCCGCGGCCAGGTCCCACAGCGCACATCCGACCGACTTAAAGACGATGGGCCGCTGATTCGAATCGGCATCCGCCGGCGCGCCGGTGTCGACGGCCAGTTCCTGAACGGCATCCCAGTCGACGCCGGCCTTGATCAGGTCGCCGGCCTCGGCGAGGCAGGCGGTCAGCGCATCGACGACGACGAAAGAGCGCCGCACCAGCGAAGGCGGCAGCTCGCTCATCTGCGCGGTGAAGGCGCCGACCGCGCAGACGACGGTGCCATCCGCTATCGCGTCGGCCGCTTCGTCGGACATCACCGGCTCCATGCTGTTGGTGGCGGTGACGACGATGTCCGCCGATGCCAGTGCCGCGGCGAGGTCGTCGACCCAGGAAATCTCGACGCCGGCGTTTTGCGCCGACGGCGCCAGCTCCTCGGCGAGGCCGAGAGCGGACGCCTCGTTGCGCGCGTGAATGCGGATCGACGCCACTTCGCCCTGCGCGATGAAGGCTTCCGCATGCGCCCTGGCCTGCACGCCGGCACCGATGATGACCAGGCGCAGCCCGGGCGTCGCGCGCAACGCGGTCGACGGCGCCAGCTTGGTCGCCGCCAGCACCGACAGCGCAGCAGTGCGTCGCAGCGTCAGCACATCGCCATCGAGCAAAGCGATGCGCTGGCCGTTGTCGGACCGCATCACCACCGCTTCGGCCTGCACGCGCGGCAGCGAGAAGCGCGCGTTGTCGGGATGCACGGTGACGGTCTTGGTCAGCGCATGCGTGCCGTCGCCGGCCAGCATCGACAGCAGACGCCCGCCCGCTGCCAGCGGCAGCACGCCGCGCGTCGGGCAGTGCACGAGACCGTCGGTGCGCAGTGCAAGCATGCGGTCGAGAGCGCGCATGAGGGCGTCGTGCGCGATGCGGGCATCGGTTTCGGTGGCGTCGAGTTCGATCATTCTTCGATCCATCGCGCCACTTCGGCGAGCGGTGCACGTGTCGTGCGGAAGCCGTTGGCCGGATGGCCCGGGTCTTCGTAGCCGAACGAAATCCCGCACAGCACCAGCCATTCCGGCGGCAGCTCGAACCATCGTCGCAGGAACTTCGAACGCGCGGCCAGCGCGCCCTGCGCGATGCTGGCGACGCCGAAGCTGCGCGCGGCCAGCATGAAGTTGTTGACGTAGGCGCCGCAATCCAGCACGCCGTAAGTGCCGAGCACGGCTTCGGTGGTGACCAGCGCGAAGTGCGGCGCGCCGAAGAAGCGGAAGTTCTCGGCTGCCTGCGCCGCCGACGCCGCCCGGTCGCCATGCGCGATGCCGACGCTGTCGTAGAGCTGGAAACCGCATTCCCGGCGCCGGTCGCGGAAGCGCCCATCGTAGGCCTGCGGCGGCGCGATGTCGTGCGAGGTGTCTTCGGTGGCGTCGGGTTGCTGCAGCGCATCGCGCAGGCGGTTCGTGGCCACCGCGCCCGTGACGGCGATCTGCCAAGGCTGGGAATTGCACCAGGACGGCGTGCGCTGCGCGAGCGCGAGGATCGCGTCGACGGTGCTGCGCGGCACCGGGTCCGGCAGGTAGCCCCGGCAGCTGAATCGCGTGTCGAGAAGCGCATGGAAATCGGTATCGGGCGGACGGTCGGCGGAAGATTCGGTCATGGCGTCTGGCGGAAGTGGCGTCCCTCCATTGTGGGTGCGGTCGTCGCGCCGACGACGACCCGCACTGCGCATCAAGACCTACAGCGCCTCGCGAGCGGTGCAGCGAAGTTCGTTGGCTTTTCAACTGTCTCGACACTCCCCATGCGACTTCCTCGATCCCTCGCAGCGATCGGCGCCATTGGCGTTGCGGTGCTGCTTGCAGCCTGCGCCCAGAACCCGACCTACCCCGCCTCCGGCAGCGCCACGCTCCAGACCGTGGCCCGCTTCGACCATCAGGTCACCGGCGTCACCGTCGCCAAGGGTGGCCGCATCTTCGTCAACTTCCCGCGCTGGACGGAAGACTCGCCGGTGTCGGTGGCCGAAGTGCTGAAGGACGGATCGATCCGTGCCTTTCCCGACGACCGCTGGAATGCCTGGCGCAACGCCCGCAAGGACGAACTGAACCCGCGCGAGCACTGGGTCTGCGTGCAGAGCGTCGTTGCCGACCGCCAGGGCAACCTCTGGGTGCTGGACCCCGCCGCGCCCGCACAGAGCCTGCTGGTGCCGATGGGTGCCAAGATGGTCAGGTTCGACATGACGACGAACGCTGCCGTGCAGACCGTGACTTTCGACGAAACCATCGCGCCGCAGGGCAGCTACCTGAACGATGTCCGCTTCAGCCCCGACGGTCGCTTCGCCTACATCACCGATTCGGGCGCGAAGGGCGCGCTGGTCGTCGTCGACCTGACGACCGGCCGCTCGCGCCGCGTGCTCGACGGCCATCCCAGCACGCAGGTCGAAAAAGACGTGCAGGTGAAGGCGGACGGCAAGGTACTGCGCCAGACCGACGGCCGTGGCGTCGGGTTTTCGGCCGACGGCATCGCGCTCTCGCCGGACGGCGCGACGCTGTACTGGCAGGCGATCAAGGGCAGGACGCTTTACAGCCTGCCGACGGCCGCGCTCGTCGATGCGGCACTGACGCCGCAGCAGCTCGCGAGCCGTGTCGTACGCGTCGGCGAGAACGGCGTGGCCGATGGCCTGCTGATTGGCCGGGATGGACGCATGTACGTCACCGCGCCCGAAGACGATGCGGTGAAGGTGCGCGACAACGTGAACGCGCCGCTGCGCACGCTGGTGCGCGATGCCCGCCTGCGCTGGCCCGACACGATGGCCGAAGGCCCGGACGGTGCAGTCTATGTAACCAGTTCGCGGATTCAGGACATGAACTGGTTCAACCCGGCAAGCCCGGCTGCGTTGCCGACGATGCTGTTCCGGATCGACGGGCGCTGAGCAGACGGCTACTCGACGCCGCCTTCGCTGCGAATACGCAACGCCGCGTCGTAGAGCACATTGCGAGATCCTCCGCTGATCTCCGCAGCCAGCTTCACCGCGGTCTTCACCGGCAGTTCGGCGAGCAACAGCCGCAACACGCGGTCGGCTTCGGCGACATCGTCGGCTTTCACGGCGACCGGATGCAGCACCAGCGCAAACTCGCCCCGCGTGCGGTCGCGTCCTGCGGCAAACCATTCGGCCAGCTCGCTCGACGCCACCGTCGCGATCTCCTCGAACTGCTTCGTGAGTTCGCGACCGACCGTTATGCGACGCTCGCCCAGAACAGCCAGCGCGCGCGCCAGCGCCTCGATGCGATGCGGCGCTTCCAGCATCACGACGCTTCGCGGCTCGCCCGCAAGCGCCTGCACGGCGGTATCGCGCTCGCCGGTCTTGGTCGGCAGGAAGCCGGCGAAGACGAAGGCGCTGCTTTCATCGCCCGTCGCCACCAGCCCAGCCGCGCCGAGCAAGGTCGTCACGCTGCTGGCGCCGGGCAGCGGCAACACCCGATAGCCGGCTTCGCGCACGGCAGCCACCAGCCGCGCACCCGGATCGCTCACGCCCGGTGTGCCCGCATCGCTCACATAGGCGATGCGATCGCCGCGCGACAGCCGCGCCACCACCGACTGCGCGGCCTCGGCCTCGTTGTGCTGGTGCAGCGCCAGCAACTGCGCATGCGGCCGGTCGATGCCGTAGGCGCGCAACATGCCTTGCGTATGGCGCGTGTCCTCGCAGGCGACCACATCGACCAGTTGCAGCACATGCAGAGCGCGCAAGGTGATGTCGGCCAGATTGCCGATCGGGGTGGCGACGACGTACAACGTCGCCTGCGGATAATGCTGCGCACCCGCGGCATCGCGCGCGGCCGACAGGGCGGCGCCAAACGTGGCAGGGGCGAGTGAATTCAATGGATTTCCTTCGGGACGACGAGACGACGGTATCTAGAACGACCAAGCAGCGCGGCGATGCGGCCGAGGACGCTGCGCTGGCGCATCTGGAGGCGGCAGGCCTGCAGCTGGTGACGCGCAATTATCAAACCCCGGGCCGCGGCGGCGGCGAGATCGACCTGGTGATGCGCGACTCGCGCGATCCGCGTGACGACACGCTGGTCTTCGTCGAGGTGCGGCAGCGCACAGCCGGCACGCACGGCGGCGCGGGCGGCAGCATCACGGGCGCCAAGCAGCGCCGCATCGTCTTCGCTGCGCGGCATTACCTGCTGGGCTTGAAGGCGCTGCCGCCGTGTCGTTTCGACGTCGTGCTGGTCGAAGACGGCATCGAATGGCTGCAGGGCGCATTCGATGCCGTGCGTTAGTGCCGGTTATCATCGCCGCCCATGCTAGAGCAACGGATTCAGCAGCACTTCATCGACAGTGCCGACCTCAACTACCAGGCAGGCCCGGCCCTCAGCAAACCCATATCCCAGGCCATGCAGGCGATGCTGGCCTGCGTCACCAGCGGCGGCAAGATCCTGGCATGCGGCTCGGGCGTCTCGGGTCTGCTGGCTGCACAGTTCGCGGCCCAGTTCGTCAGCCGGTTCGAACGCGAACGACCCGAACTCGCCGCCATCGCCCTGCCCGGCGACCCCACCGATCCTTCAGCCGACCGCTCCGACGCCATCGACCGCGACCGCTTCGCCCGCCAGGTGCGCGCGCTCGGCCAGGCCGGCGACGTGCTGCTGGTGCTGAGCGTCAGCGGCCAGGCTGCATCGGTGCTCGGCGCGATAGAGGCTGCGCACGAGCGCGACATGACGGTCGTCGCCCTGCTGGCCGGCAACGGCGGATCGGCCGGCCGCGCGCTTCGCGAAACCGATGTCCAGGTCAACGTGCCGCACGAACGCGCCGCTCGCATCCACGAAGTCCACCTGCTCACGCTGCACTGCCTGTGCGATGGGGTGGACGCCCAGTTACTTGGCGAACAGGAAGGTTCCACATGACAACGATTCTTTCAATCCGACGTTTCACGCTGGCGATCACCGCCGTGGCCGCACTGTGCGGCGCACTCACGGCCTGCGTGCCGCTCGTCGTGGCCGGTGCCGCAGGCGGCGCGGGCCTGGTCGCGACCGACCGCCGCACCTCCGGTGCACAGCTCGACGACCAAGGCATCGAACTGCGCGGCGCAGCCCGCATCCGCGAAATCGCCAACGACCAGATGTACGTGAGCCTCACCAGCTTCAATCGCCAGGTGCTGCTGACCGGCAGCGTCGGCAGCGAGGCCGACAAGCGACGCGCCGAAGAGGTGGTCCGCCGCGTGGACAACGTGCGTTCTGTCGTCAACGAACTGTCGGTCGGCTTCTCCAGCTCGTTCCAGCAGCGTTCCAGCGACACATTCATCACCGGCAAGGTCAAGGCCTCGCTGCTCGATGCCAAGGACATCTTCGCCACGTCGTTCAAGGTCGTGACCGAGCGCAACGTGGTCTACATCATGGGTCTCGCGACCCGCCGCGAAACCGACCGCGCCACCGACATCGCACGCGGCGTTCAGGGCGTGAACAAGGTGGTGCGCGTGGTCGAGGTGATCACCGAAGCCGAACTCGCCAGCCAGCAGCGCCAGACGCCGTCGCCCGAGTCGTCGGGTTCTGCCGAGACGGTGGCGCCATCGTCGTCGTCTTCGACCTCCAACGTGCCGCTGCCGCCGATGGCACCGCTGCCGTCCAGCGGCGGCGCAGTCGCGACGCCGATCCGCTGATCTTTCTGGTTACTTGAGTCGGGTGATCAGGCTCGACGTGTCCCAGCGGGCGCCGCCGGCCTGCTGCACGTCGGCATAGAACTGGTCGACCAGCGCGGTCATCGGCAGGCGCGCGCCGTTTCGGTTCGCTTCGCCGAGGACCAGGCCCAGGTCCTTGCGCATCCAGTCGACCGCGAAGCCGAAATCGAACTTGCCTTCGATCATGGTCTTGCCGCGGTTTTCCATCTGCCAGCTCTGCGCCGCGCCCTTGCTGATGACGCCGAGCACGGCTTCCATGTCGAGCCCCGCGCGCTGACCGAAAGCCACCGCCTCGCTCAAGCCCTGCACCACGCCGGCGATGCAGATCTGGTTGACCATCTTGGCCAGCTGACCCGATCCGCTGGCGCCCAGCAGCAGGATCGCGCGGGAGAAAGCGGTTGCCGCCGGCTTGATGGCGTCGAAGGTTGCCGCGTCGCCGCCGCACATCACCGTCAGCGCGCCGTTCTGCGCGCCGGCCTGTCCGCCGGAAACCGGTGCATCGATGAACTGCAGGCCGTGTTCGATGGCGAGCGCCGCAAGTTCGCGCGCCACGTCTGCCGAAGCGGTCGTGTGGTCGACGAAGACGGTGCCCTTCGCCATGCCGGCAAACGCACCGTCATCGCCGAGCACCACCGAGCGCAGGTCGTCGTCGTTGCCGACGCAGCAGAAAACGATCTCGGCGCCGGCTGCCGCCTCACGTGGCGTGGCGGCGCTCTTGCCGCCGAATTCGGCCGCCCATGCCGTCGCTTTTGCCGGCGAGCGGTTGTAGACCGTCACGCTGTGGCCGGCCTTGGCCAAATGGCCCGCCATGGGGAAACCCATCACGCCGAGGCCGAGAAAGGCCACTTTGCGGGACGGGACGGAATCGTATGTCTTGGGGTTGGTGCTGGTCATGGGACGACAGCTTAAAGCCAACTCAGGTGTCGCTCCACTTGCGCAGCAGGTTGTGATACGTGCCCGTCAGGGTGCGGCGCGCGGTCTCGTCGGCGCCGCTCTGGTTCAGGCGCTGGATGGCGTTGTCCATGTCAAACAGCAGCGCGCGGTCGCCGGCATCGCGCACGAGGCTCTGCACCCAGAAGAAACACGCCACCCGCACGCCGCGCGTGATCGGCGTCACGCGGTGCACGCTGGTCGCGGGATACAGCACCATGTCGCCGGCAGCCAGCTTCACGGTCTGCATGCCGAGCGTGTCTTCCATCTGCAGTTCGCCGCCGTCGTAGCTGGCGGGGTCCGAAAGGAA
Source organism: Variovorax glucosi (assembly GCF_051216695.1). Classification (NCBI taxonomy): domain Bacteria; kingdom Pseudomonadati; phylum Pseudomonadota; class Betaproteobacteria; order Burkholderiales; family Comamonadaceae; genus Variovorax; species Variovorax glucosi. The sequence goes on along the minus strand of NZ_JBPJZE010000004.1, from coordinate 35,715 downwards.
CAGCGTCGCGGAAAGATCGGTTCGCAGCTTGCGGCCGGTGCGTGGATCGATGCGCACGCCGCCGTCGACGTGCAGGCCGAAGTGCATCCCCTCGCTGTAGCGGTTGAACATCGGCGGATACAGCAGATTGGGCAATGCCGCGCTGATGAACGTCGGATGACGCTCGAGCGCGCCGGCAATGACCGACTGGCATTCCTGCGCGACCCGCGAGAACTCGTCGACCTGCTGGTTCAGCTTGACCGGCGCACCCTGGTGGCCGGCGGTCACCCGGCCGTCGACCCAGGCGTCGCCGGCCGCGTCCAGGCGCGAGCGGACATCGGCGAGCGCATCGGCGTCGAGGACGCGGGGAATGCAGATCAGCATGATTCGGGCATAGGCAGGTTGCGTCGTGTCAGAAGCGGTAGTTGAGCGACACCGTCGCCGAGCGGCCCGAACCGGGCACCGCGCGGCCACCGTCCGACGGGATCAGCGCATCGTAATAGCGGCGGTCGAACAGGTTGAACACGTTCAGGCGGATGTCGTAGTTCGGCTGGTGGTAAGCCAGCAGCGCGTCGAAGCGGACATAGCTGCCGACCTGCACGAGATTGGTGTTGTTCGCGAAACGCCTGCCCGCATACGTGCTGCCGCCGCCGATCTCCCATTGCGGCGTGATGGCGTAGGTCGCCCAGACGCTTGCCGCGTCCTTGGGCGTGTTGAGCGGTGTCTTGCCGAGCGTGCCCGGCGCGATGCCGTTGATGATGGTCGCGTCCAGATGCGTGTAGGCGCCGAAGATCTGCAGCCGGTCGGTGATGCGGCCCGCTACGCCCGCGCGAGCGCCGTTCACGCGCACCGTGCCGGTGGCGACGTAGGTGCCGTCGGCATTCTGCGAGCGGGCGTTGTCCTGCGTGATCTGGAATGCCGCTGCCGTGAACGACAGGTTGCCGCCGCTCAGGTCCCACTTGCCGCCGACTTCGTAGGATTTGTTTTCCTGCGGCGGCAGCGGCTGCGAGGCACCAGTGGTCGCGACGAGCTGCTCCAGCGACGGGTTGAACGACGTGCTGTACGACACGTAGTACGCCTGTTCCTTCGTCGGCTGCCAGAGGGCGCCGGTGCGAACGCTGGTGAAATTGACCGTCTGGCTCTCCGCACCGAGCAGCGTCGCGGTCGGCAGCGAGTTGCCGATATTGGCGCGGTAATGATCCTGGCGGACGCCGGCGACGAGCTTGAATTCGGGCGTGATCTCCAGCGTGTCGTTCACGTAGGCGGCGACGGTGTTGGCGTCGGCGGTCGCGCGGTTGCCTGGCGTGCTCGCGACGTTCGCGTTGGCCGACGGGTTGAGCAGCGGCGTGCATGCAACGTAGCCGGTGGTGGCGCCGACGGCGTTGAGCGCGCGACCGTTGCAGGTGCCGTTGCGGTAATAGTTCTGGTTGTCGTAGGTGTCGCGGCCAAGTTCCAGTCCCGCGATCAGCGAATGCCTGAGCGAGCCGGTCTCGAACTTCGTGCTGAGTTCGGTCAGGTTGAAGAGCGATTTGTCGTGGATCGTGCGGTCGTGGCTCTGCTGGCGCACCCACAGCGCGCTCAGCGGCAGGTTGCTGGCGGCGGCCAGCGGGAATGCCGTGGTTCCCGTGGACAACGCGGTGTAGGCACCGTTCGCCGCAATGGTGCCGATGCCTTGGGCGGCAGTTTCGCGCGCGTCGGTCGTCACCTGGTTGTATTGCGTCTGGTTGCGGATCGACGTGGTCGGCGTCAGCCTGTGCTCGACCAGTGCGCCGAACGCATGGATGTCGGAAATGGTGCGGTCGCTGTCGAGCCCGTAGGCCGTGTTGCGGCCGACATTCGACGGCCGGCCGTTGAGCGGCGGCACGCCGTAGTCGGGCTGGTCGCGGTTGTGCTGCGCCAGCGCCGTGAGCGTGACGCGCGTCGGCGTGCCGATGCCGAACTTAAGCGCGGCATTGAGCCCCGCATCGCGCAGCTTCGTCTGGTCGCGCGTCGTGGCATCGCCGTCCTGCACCATCGCGGCAATGCGGACGGCGGAGGTTTCCGACAGCGGCCGGTTGATGTCGAGTGTCGAACGCACGAGCCCGGTGCTGCTGGCCGAAACGCCGACTTCACTCGCCGCGACCAGCGTCGGCCGCTTGCTGACCTGGTTGATCACGCCGCCGGTGGAGCCGCGGCCGAACAGCATCGACGACGGGCCCATCAGCACTTCCACGGATTCCAGCGCGAAGATGTCGCGGTAGTACTGCGCACGGTCGCGGACGCCGTCGAGGTAGATGTCGGTGCGGGCCGAGAAGCCGTTCAGATAGATGTTGGTGCCGATCTGCCCGCCCTCGGCGCCGCCGATGGTCAGGCCCGGCACGTTGCGCAGGGCGCTCGCCAGCGATGTCGCGCCCTGCGACTGCATCAGCGCCTGATCGATCACCGTGACCGACTGCGGAATGTCGCGCAGTTCCTGCGGCAGGCGGCTGATCGACACCGGATTGGCGCCGAAACCGGTCTTGTCCTGTGCATCGTCGACCTGCACTTCGCGCAGCGTCGCCGGTGCCGAGATGCCGGTCGTCGCCGGAACGGACTGCGCGGAAGGCGCCGTCTGCGCCAGCGCGCCGGTCGCGGGCAGCAGGCTCAGCAAGGCCAGAGAAAGCGACGACAGTGAAGAAAGCGAGGTGCCGGATGCTGTGCGGGAAGCGATACGGGTACTGCGAGGCGTTGTGCGGCGACCAGCGGCACGTTGAATGCGGTTCATGAAATTTCTCGGAGCGGACAGCGAATGAAAGCGAGCGCCACCTGCTGACCTCTCCGGTGGCACCCGGAAAAGCCGTGAGATTAAATACGAATCGTTCTTCTTTACATAAAAATTAGCCGAACGTTTGCTAGCCGCAACAGGAATCAATCGTTGACTTTTCGGTCAGCTTCCAGGCAGCAAGAATTTTCTCAGGAGCGGCGTCTCGCACTCCGTCGCTCAGTCGTTCTGGATGCGCCGGTCGAAGAAGGAAGATCGCCCCGATCCCGGCCGAAAACCATGCCGGCCCTGACATCGCCGACCGGCGCCTCGCCACCCGCCGCTTTCTCCAGGTGCTCGACCATCCGCGCGATGCGGTCGGCCACGCTCTCGTTGCTGAGTTGCTCGCGGAAGCGCTCGACGATCAGCGGAAATCCGAACGGCGTCGGCCGCGCGATGGTGTTGATCACCAGTCGCTGCGCATTCATGTACTGGAGACTTGCGCGCAAGCGGCCGATTTCCAGCTCCTGAGCCAGAAGTTCCTGCTCGGCCTGCAGCAGCAGCTTGTTCTCCGGGTCGTATTTGCGGAACACCTCCCAGAACAGCGACGACGACGCCTGCAGCTGCTTGTTGCTGCGCTTCTCGCCCGGAAAACCCTGCGAAATCAAACCCGACACGCGCGCGATCTCGCGGAAACGCCGCCGCGCGAGTTCGCTGGCATTGAGGCTTTCGAGCACCTCGTGCAGCAGAGCGACGCGTTCGCCCTCCTCCTGCGTGCCGTGCGCCATCGCGTCGAGCGATTGCGCATCGTGGCCGGGACGCAGTACCTGCGGCAGCAGCGTCGGCCAGTCGACCTCGGTCGCGCTCAGCAGCTCGAAACCATAGTCGTTCACCGCAATAGAAAACGTGCGCGGCGCATGCTGCGCGACCCGCCACGCCAGCAGATTGGCGATGCCGAGATGGACATGCCGGCCGGCGAACGGATACAGGAACAGATGCCAGCCTTCGCGCGTCTTCAGCACTTCCGCCAGCAGCGTCTGCGGCGTCGGCAGCGACGACCACTTCTGCTGGATTTCGAGCAGAGGCCGCACGCAGCGAAGCTCCGGCGTGTCGTAGCGGCCTTCCTCGGCCAGCGCGAGCTGCTGCACGAAGGCGGCGGCCAGCGTCGCCGACATCGGAAACTTGCTGCCGCCCCAGCGCGCGATGGCCGGGCGCTTGCCGCTGGCGCGCCGCACCCACGCGGTCATCTCGCGGATGCGCACCAGTTCGAGCGGACGACCGCCGAACAGGAAGCAGTCGCCGGGCTTCATGCGCGCCGCGAAGCTTTCCTCGACCGTGCCGATCTTCGCGCCGCCGACGTACTGCACCGACATGCTCGCATCGCTCACGATGGTGCCGATGTTCATGCGGTGCCGGCGTGCGAGCCGCGCATCCGGCACGCGCCAGACGCCCTCGGCATCGGGCACCGCGCGCTGGAAATCCGGATACGCCGACAGCGACTGCCCGCCCTGCCGCACGAAAGCCAGGCACCAGTCCCAGCTGTCCCGCGACAGGTTGGCGAAGGCGGCCGTGGTGCGCACTTCGTCGTACAGCGCATCCGGCGTGAAGCCGCCGCCGAGCGCGACCGTCACCAGGTGCTGCACCAGCACGTCGAGCGGTTGCTCCGGCGTCGAGCGCGCCTCGATGTGCCCGGCCTTGATCGCCGCGCGCGCCGCAGCGCCCTCGACCATCTCGATGCTGTGCGTCGGCACCAGCGTGATCCGCGACGGACGCCCCGGCGCATGGCCCGATCGTCCGGCCCGCTGCAGCAACCGCGCCACGCCCTTGGGCGAGCCGATCTGCAGCACGCGCTCGACCGGCAGGAAATCGACGCCCAGGTCCAGACTCGACGTGCAGACCACCGCCCGCAACGCGCCGCTCTTGAGCCCCGCCTCGACCCACTCGCGCACGGCGCGGTCGAGCGAGCCGTGGTGCAGCGCGATCACCCCGGCCCATTCGGGCTTCGCTTCGAGGATCGCGTGATACCAGATCTCGGCCTGCGAGCGCGTGTTGGTGAAGACCAGCGTCGTCGGGCTCGATGCGATCTCGGCGACCACCTGCGGCAACATCGTCAGGCCCAGATGGCCAGCCCAGGGAAAGCGCTCGGCGCGGCCGGGCAGCAGCGAATCGATCACCAGTTCCTTCGGCACCTCGCCCTGCACCATCGTCCCGTCGCGATGGCCCAGCAACGTGTGCATCGCCTCGTCCAGATTGCCGAGCGTGGCAGACATGCCCCAGATGCACAGCGCCGGATTCCACTTGCGCAGCCGCGCCAATGCAAGCTGTACCTGCACGCCGCGCTTGTTGCCGAGCAGCTCGTGCCATTCGTCGACGACGACCATCCTGACCGTGCCGAGCACTTCGCTTGCATCGGCGCGCGCGAGCATGACGGACAGGCTCTCGGGCGTGGTGACGAGCACGGTCGGCAGGCGCGTGTTCTGCGCGCTGCGCTCGCCGGAGGTGGTGTCGCCGCTGCGCGCGCCAGCGGACCAGCCGGGGGCGAGAGAGTCGAGCGGTTGCTGGAGCGCGCGGAGCGTGTCGGCTGCCAGCGCGCGCATGGGGGTGATCCAGAGGACGGTGAGCGGCGGCGCGATCTTCCTGGCCGTTGCCCGGTTGCTGGACATCGTCGCCTTGGCCGGGAACGCCATCAAGGCACCGAGCCAGACCGCGTAGGTCTTGCCGGCGCCGGTCGTGGCGTGGAGCAGGCCGGACTGGCCTGCGGCGATGGCTTTCCAGACCTGGCGCTGGAATTTGAAGGGTTTCCAGCCCTTGGCAGCAAACCAGCTTTTGAGCGCATCCTTCATATACTGAAGCTCCAACGTTGCTGATTCGCCAACTCAAGGAGAAAACACATGCCCCTTCCTTTGGAAACCCTTGAAGCCGAAGTGCTGCGTCTCTCGCCAACAGACCGCTCGCAGCTGCTGGATCGCGTCGTCGCCAGTCTTGACGCCGACAAGGCGCTTGACGCAGCTTGGGACGACGAAGCTGCTCGCAGGGATACGGAAATCGACCACGGCTCGTCGACACTCGTGTCCGGGCGTGGCGTGCTGACTCGGCTCAGGGCCGAGTTGGGGTGACTTCTTCCCTTCATCTACAGGTCGAGCAAGACATCGAAATTGCCTTTGTCTACTACCGGACAAATGCCGGCGCCAAAGTCGCATCGCGGTTTCTGGACGAATTCGAACGCGTCGCGGCGTTGCTCGACGCCAATCCAGGTTTTGGCACACCGACCAGCGAGGAGCGACGGTCGTTTCCCCTGCGCGTCTATCCGTATTCGATCATCTACAAACCTGTAGGCGACGGCATCCGGATTCTGGTTCTGCGACATCAGCGGCTGGCGCCTGCGTTTGGATCGCAACGAAACTGAAGCAGCACAAGTCATCCCGGCAGCAACGCAGCCAGCGTCTCCAACGTATCCGCCTCCTCCACCGGCTTGTCCTCCCGCCACCGCAGCATCCGCGGAAACCGCACCGCGATCCCGCTCTTGTGGCGCGAGCTCTTCGCGATGCCTTCGAAGCCGAGTTCGAACACCAGCGTCGGCTTCACGCTTCGCACCGGCCCGAAGCTCTCGATCGTCGTCTTGCGGATCACCGCATCGACCCGTCCCATCTCCACATCCGTCAGCCCCGAATAAGCCTTGGCGAACGGCACGAGCTTGCGATCCGGCTGTCCCGGCGGACCTTCCCAGACGGCAAACGTGTAGTCGCTGTACAGGCTGGCACGCCGGCCGTGACCACGCTGTGCATATATAAGAACGGCGTCGATGCTCAGCGGATCGATCTTCCATTTCCACCAGGTTCCGACATCCTTGGTGCGACCGACGCCGTAATGCGCGTGGCGCTGCTTCAGCATCATTCCCTCGACGCCCATCGACCGCGCGGCCTCGCGTTGCTTCGACAGGTCGAGCCAGCTTTCGCCGGTCAGCATCGGACTCGACAGCAACTGCGGATGCCGCACCTGCTCGACCAGATCGTCCAGCAGCGCACGACGCTGCTGCTGCGGCATGGTGCGCAGATCGCGGCCCTGCCATTCGAGCAGGTCGTAGCCGAGCAGCACGACCGGGATTTCTCGCAGCAGCTTCGGGCCGAGTGTCTTGCGGCCGATCCGGCGCTGGAGTTCGGCGAAGGGCTGCACCAGTCCGATGCTTTCGGGCAGCGCCTCGTCCTTGCGCCAGACGACGATTTCGCCGTCGATGACCGTGCCGTCGGGAAGCGCCTCGCCCATCGCTGCAAGTTCCGGGAAGCGGTCGGTCACCAGTTCCTCGCCGCGCGACCAGAGCGACACGGTACCCGCGCGCTTGACGATCTGCGCGCGGATGCCGTCCCACTTCCACTCGATGATCCAGTCCGACGGCGGTCCCAGCAGCGCATCAAACTGCTCGACCGGCACGTTGAAAGGATGCGCAAGAAAGAACGGATAGGGCTGGCCGCTGGTCTTGAAATCGAGTTCGCCGTCGCTCTCCGGCGCGATCAGGCCGCCGTAATCGTCGGCCGACGGCTTGCCGCTGATGTGCGTGTAGCCCATGAGCCGTTGCGCCACGCGTTTTGGATCGACGCCGCCGACCGCCGCCAGCGCCTGCGTGACCTGCAGCCGCGAGACGCCGACGCGAAAGCTGCCGGTCATGAGCTTGAAGTAGACCAGCCGCTCGTCGGGCGCAAGCTGCCGCCACTGCGTGCGCAACGTGTCGGCGAGCGTTTCGGGCGGGGTTTTACGCAACGGGAGCAGGTGGTCTTCGATCCAGACGGCGAGGCCGAGGTCGTGCTGCTCGGTCGGCGGCGGGAGCAGCAGGGAGATCGTTTCGGCCAGGTCGCCGACGGCTTCGTAGCTTTCGTCGAAGAGCCATTCGGGCAGACCGGCTGCTTCCTGGGCAAGCAGGCGCAGGACCTTGGTGGGGACGAGTTGGCGCGGTTTGCCGCCAGCCAGGAAATAGACGGCCCACGCGGCATCACGTGGCTCGGCGGCGCGGAGATAACGCTGGAGGGCGGCTTGTTTGGCTAGGCTGGACGTGGTGGCGTCGAGCTCGCGGTAGAGGGCGGCGAAAGCTTTCACTGCATTTCTCCTCCCCCTTCCGGGGGGAGGCTGGGAGGGGGGCCGACGGCGGTGGCCACAGCAGGAGCCTCCGCCCTGTCCGCCACATCCTCATCCCCGTACTCCGTCTTGAACCCCTGCGCCTCCAGCCCGTTGTCCGTCAGCCACCGTACAAGCACGGCGATGCTCCCGTGCGTGACGAATACCCGCTCGGCACCCGTCCCCGAAATCGCCTTTTGCAACCCCGGCCAGTCCGCATGGTCCGACATTACGAACCCGCGGTCGACGCCGCGCCGCCTCCGCGTGCCTCGCAGCTGCATCCAGCCGCTCGCAAACGCGTCCGCGTAGTTGCCGAAACGCTTCATCCACGGCGTGCCCTGCGCCGAAGGCGGCGCCAGCACAAGTGCGCGCTTCAGCATCTGCGGGTTGACTTCCGGATCGCTCACCCGGAATGTCGGCGGCAGCCTGACGCCCGCCGCGCGATACACGGCGTTCAGCGGCTCGACCGCTCCGTGCACGACGATAGGCCCGATGTCAGCCTCGACACCGTGCAGCACGCGCTGCGCCTTGCCGAACGAATAGCAGAGCATCACCGACGTCCGGCCGTCGTCTGCATTGCGTCGCCACCATCCGTTGATGTCCTCGAACAGCGCTGCCTGCGTCGGCCAGCGGTAGATCGGCAGGCCGAAGGTCGATTCGGTGATGAAGGTGTCGCACGGCACCGGTTCGAAGGGCGCGCAGGTGCCATCGGGCTCGGTCTTGTAGTCGCCCGATGCCACCCAGACGCGGCCACCGTGTTCGAGCCGCACCTGCGCCGAGCCGAGTACGTGGCCGGCCGGATGCAGCGAAATCTGAACGCCGTTGTGCACGATGGCCTCGCCGTACGGCAGCGTCTGCAGCGTGATGCCGGCGCCAAGACGCGTGCGCAGCGTGCCTTCGCTGTCGGTGTGCGCAAGGTAGTGATCGTGGCCGATCCGGGCGTGATCGGAGTGCGCATGCGTGATGACGGCCCGGTCGACCGGTCGCCACGGATCGATGTAGAAATCGCCGGCCGGGCAGTACAGGCCTTCGGGTCGCGCAACGACCAGATCGTCCGCGCGTGAAGCAAAACTGACGGGTGTGTGTGGCACATGCATGTGAAAAGATAGTAGCCAGCGCGCGGCCGACACGCGCACAAACAGCACCGCAAACCACTGTGAGCACGGGACTACGCATGGTTGATCGGCGTTTTCAGGGTTTACACCGAGCAAATAGCAGCCGTTGGCCGGACTTGCAGCGGCCTTGCGATTGTTGAATATCGGGTGTTCACTGCCAATTGCCACACATTCAGATGACCGATCGCTCTCGCACCCTCGATCCACAGCAGACGCTGCCCCACGACGCCGACCGGGCCGTTCTCGTCGGCCGAGCCTGGCTGGCCGTCAGCGCCGAACGCAGCGCGGACACCGATGCAGCCGGCGGCCCGACGCTCGTCACCGTGCGCGACGGCACGCTGATCGACATAGGCGCCCTCGCCCCGACCACAGCCACGCTGCTCGCCATGCCCGATGTCGCCGCACGCGTTCGCGCCTTCGTCGATTCCGGCCACGGCATACCGCTCGGCCCGCTTTCCGGCTGGCTGGATTCGACCTGCGCCAACCTCGGCGATCAGACACGGGCCCGCCTGCTGTCGCCCAACGATCTGCAGGTCGTGAAGGCAGCCGGCGTCACCTTCGTCGACAGCATGGTCGAGCGGGTGATCGAGGAGCAGGCGCGCGGCGATGCGTCCCGCGCCCAGGCCGTGCGGCGCGAAGTGACTGCAGCCGTGGGCGACAACCTCGCTGCGATCAGGCCCGGCTCCGAGCGCGCGATGCAACTGAAGGAAGTGCTGGTCGCGCAGAAGCTGTGGTCGCAATACCTCGAAGTCGGCATCGGCCCGGATGCGGAAATCTTCACCAAGGCCGCGCCGCTGGCGTCGGTCGGCACCGGCGTGCAGGTCGGGCTGCATCCGAAATCGACCTGGAACAACCCGGAGCCCGAGATCGTGCTGGCGGTTTCGCCGAGCGGCGAGATCGTCGGCGCGGCGCTCGGCAACGACGTGAACCTGCGCGACTTCGAGGGCCGCAGCGCCCTGCTGCTCGGCAAGGCCAAGGACAACAACGGCTCCTGCGCCATCGGCCCGTTCATCCGGCTGTTCGACGAACATTTCGGCATCGACGACGTGCGCAACGCGGTTGTCAGCCTGCATGTCGAGGGCGAGGATGGTTTCACCCTCGAAGGATCGAGCTCGATGTCGCGCATCAGCCGCGATCCGCTCGAACTCGTCGGCCACGCGATGGGTGGTCATCACCAGTATCCGGACGGCATCCTGTTGTTCTGCGGCACGATGTTCGCGCCGATCCAGGACCGGGATGCGCCCGGCGCCGGCTTCACCCACCACATCGGCGACCGCGTCACGATTGCGTCCGAACGCCTCGGCGCGCTGGTGAACTGGGTCGATCACAGCGACCGCATACCGCCATGGACATTCGGCATCGAAGCCTTGATGCGCAACCTGGCACGGAGAGGCCGCTTGGCTTAAGGATCTTTAACATTTGTTGGCGAAGCGCGCCACAATAAGAACCTTGCCCGCGCGCCCGAACCGGCTTCGCGACCTGGCCCGAAAGCCCTGACGCATATCGATTCGCGCGATGTGCACGCCCCTTGAACGATCGATGAGAACTGGCGGACGCAAGCCAAACATCAACCGCAGGATGCGAGACGCCGCCAGCTCGCTGAGGTTGCGAATGACGCTGAGCGGCGTCGCGGCGCTGGCGCTCGGCATCGGACTGATCGCGTTCCTGCTGGTCGGACGGGCCGAGCGCGACATGCTGGCGGTGGAGCGAGAGCGCGAAATCGGAGAGGCCGTGCGAACCGCCACGGTCCTGTCCCACCGGGTGATCGAAGTGCAGCGCACGCTTCAGGCGCTCGCAATGCAAGCTGAAGGCGGATCGCTCGAAGACCCGGCTACGCTGGAGCGCTTCATACAGAGCACGCCGCTGCTGAAAGACATCTTCGCATTGCTCTTCATGACGTCGAAAGAGGGGCGCGTGCGCGTCTACGTCGACGACAAGGGCGTGCAGCATCCCAACATCGATATTTCGGATCGCCCTTACTTCCGCAAGACGCTGAGCGACGGAAAGCCGCAGATCTCAGACGTCATCTACAGTCGACTCGACGGTACGACCGGTGTCGTCTTCACGCAGCCGATACGCAACGAAGCCGGCATTTACGGGATGCTGGCCGGCTCGGTCCGCCTGAACAGCCGCGGTCTGCTCGACAGCGTGGTCACGACACAGTCTGGCTATACATCGAGCGTGACCGTGGTCGTGACGAATGCCGACGGGACGATCCTGGCCCATCCGGACAAGCACCGCGTCGCGCAGTCACTGGCGACCGAACCGCATCTCGAGGATGCATTCCGGGTCTGGACCGACAGTGGTTCGCCGGTCGAACCCCAGGGACTGCTGCTCGCGCAGGCCGGCGAAGTGGTCAGCGTCGCCGGCGTGCCCGGGCCCGACTGGGTGGTCTGGCGCGTCCGCGACGAGGCACAACTGCTCGCGCCGTTGCGCGATGCCAGGCGGCACGCGCTAATCATCGCCGGCGCGCTCGTCATCGTGCTTTCCGTAGCGATGTTCGCGTGGCTCGGCTGGCTGCTGGCTCCGCTGACACTGCTGAAGAATCGTGCGCAGCATCTGTTCGACGGAGAAGTCCAGCCGCAGGAAGGGTGGCCGGCTGCCAGCGGCGAAATCGGCAGCCTGGGCCGCGTGCTGCGACGCGTCGCCATCGAACGCGCGCGGCTGGAAAACCTGAACGCCCAGATGCTCGGTCGCCTGCGTTCGGTGATGAGCGCCGCGCCGGTCGGCATCGCCATCGCTCGGCAGGATCACTTCGAACTCGCGGGCGACACCTTCTGCCAGCTGTTTTGCTGCACCGAACGCGATCTGCTCGATCGATCGACACGCCTGATCTTCGCTTCCGCCGAAGACCACGCCGCTTTCACCGAGCAGGAACGCGAGGCGTTCGCCATCGGCGGCGTCTACGCCGGGGAATGGCGGATGCGGAGAAGCGACGGCACCCAGTTCTGGGCTCGGCTGCGCAGCAAGATGGTCGACGGCAGCGACGCTTCAATGGGCGCGATATGGATCGTCAGCAATATCGACGAGCAGCGGGCGCAGCGCGAGCAGCTCGAATGGTCGGCCACGCACGATCCGCTCACCGGCCTCTCCAATCGCCTGGCTTTCACCGACAAGGCCGAGCAGATGGTCGCCGGTCTTCCGCATACGCTACCGACCGCGCTGGTATTCATCGATCTGGACAACTTCAAGCCGGTCAACGACACGGCCGGCCACCTGGCAGGCGACCTCATGCTGCTGACGGTCGCCACGGCCATCTCCGCACATACGCGCTCGACAGATCTCGTGGTGCGGCTCGGTGGCGACGAATTTGCGCTGGTGCTCGAACGCTGCAGCCATGAAAGCGCTTTGCGGATTGCGGAAGAAGTGCGCGACGCGGTGGCCGGCGTGACGCTGCCCTGGGAAGAAGGCACGCTGCGCGTCGGTGCCAGCCTGGGCGTCGCAAGCCTCACGGCCGAGACGCGCAGCGTAGCGGAATGGCTGGCGGCGGCGGACGCCGCTTGCTATGCGGCCAAGGCAGCCGGCCGCGGAACCGTGCAATCCGCCGGACGGTGAAAAGAACGCAAGGGCAGCGTCAAAAAGCATGAAGCCGCTCGAAAGCGGCTTCATGACCATAGGTGAGAAACGAAGACGCTCAGCGCTTCTGGCGGTACTTGCGAAGCGCAGCGATCTGTGCGGCCATCACGGCCAGCTCGGATTGCGCCATCGCGATGTCGATGTCGCTCTTGGCATTCTTCAGCGCTTCTTCGGCAGCCGACTTGGCCGCATTGGCCTTCTCGTCGTCCAGATCCTTGCCGCGGATGGCGGTGTCGGACAGCACGGTCACGCTGTTCGGCTGCACTTCGAGAATGCCACCGGCCACGAACACGAACTCCTCGCCGCCATCGGCCATCTCGATGCGCACCGCACCCGGGCGGATGCGCGTGATGAGCGGCGTGTGGCGCGGGAAGATGCCCAGCTCGCCGGTTTCACCCGGGAGCGCAACGAACCTGGCTTCGCCGGAGAAGATCGACTCTTCCGCGCTCACCACGTCGACATGAATGGTGTTTGCCATATCAGGCGACCTTCTTGGCCTTCTCGAAGGCTTCGTCGATGGTGCCGACCATGTAGAACGACTGCTCCGGCAGGTGGTCGCACTCGCCGTTCACGATCATCTTGAAACCACGGATGGTTTCCGACAGCGGAACGTACTTGCCCGGCGAGCCGGTGAACACTTCGGCCACGTGGAACGGCTGCGACAGGAAACGCTGGATTTTGCGAGCGCGGGCCACGGCCAGCTTGTCGTCCGGCGCCAGTTCGTCCATGCCCAGAATCGCGATGATGTCGCGCAGTTCCTTGTAGCGCTGCAGCGTGCCTTGCACGGCGCGGGCCACGTTGTAGTGCTCTTCACCGACGACGGCCGGCGACAGCTGACGCGAGGTCGAATCCAGCGGATCCACAGCCGGGTAGATGCCCAGCGATGCGATTTCGCGCGACAGCGCAACGGTCGAATCCAGATGGGCGAAGGTGGTGGCAGGCGACGGATCGGTGTAATCGTCGGCTGGCACGTAGACGGCCTGGATCGAGGTGATCGAGCCGACCTTGGTCGACGTGATCCGCTCCTGCAGACGGCCCATTTCCTCGGCCAGCGTCGGCTGGTAGCCCACGGCGGAAGGCATCCGGCCCAGCAGCGCCGACACTTCGGTACCGGCCAGCGTGTAGCGATAGATGTTGTCCACGAAGAACAGCACGTCCTTGCCTTCGTCGCGGAACGACTCGGCAATGGTCAGGCCGGTCAGCGCGACGCGCAGACGGTTACCCGGTGGCTCGTTCATCTGCCCGTAGACCATCGCGACTTTCGAGTCCTCGAGGTTCTCGAGGTTCACGACGCCGGAGTCGGCCATCTCGTGATAGAAGTCGTTCCCTTCGCGGGTCCGCTCGCCCACACCGGCGAACACCGACACGCCCGAGTGGGCCTTGGCGATGTTGTTGATGAGTTCCATCATGTTCACGGTCTTGCCCACGCCGGCGCCGCCGAACAGGCCGACCTTGCCGCCCTTGGCGAACGGGCAAACCAGGTCGATCACCTTGATGCCGGTTTCCAGCAGTTCCTGCGACGGCGACAGATCGTCGTACGCGGGCGCCTTGCGGTGGATCGAAGCGGTGAGTTCCTGGCTGACCGGGCCACGCTCGTCGATGGGCGCGCCGAGCACGTCCATGATCCGGCCGAGCGTCGCCTTGCCGACGGGCACGGTGATCGGCGCATGGGTGTTGGTGACCATCAGGCCGCGGCGCAGGCCGTCGGACGAACCGAGCGCAATCGTGCGCACCACGCCGTCGCCGAGTTGCTGCTGAACTTCGAGCGTCAGCGCGCTGCCTTCAAACTTGAGGGCGTCATAGATCTTCGGCATCTGGCTGCGCGGGAATTCCACGTCGACCACGGCACCGATACATTGAACGATCTTGCCTTGCACTGCATTGGCTTGAGCCATATCTGCTCCGATAAAAATTTGAATCTGTTGACGTCGGAAGACGCTTAGACGCCGGCGGCCGCGGCAGCGCCCGACACGATTTCAGACAGCTCTTTGGTGATGCCGGCCTGACGGGTCTTGTTGTAGATCAGCTTGAGTTCGCCGATCACGTTGCCTGCGTTGTCGGTAGCAGCCTTCATGGCCACCATGCGGGCCGACTGCTCCGAAGCCATGTTCTCCGCAACGGCCTGATAGACCAGCGACTCGACATAGCGCACCAGCAATTCGTCGATCACGCTCGCGGCGTCTGGCTCGTAGATGTAGTCCCACGCATGCTCGCCGGCTTCCACCTTCAGCGAATCCGAAGCGAGCGGCAACAGCTGTTCGACCACGGACTCCTGGCGCATCGTGTTGATGAACTTGGTGTAGCAGAGGTAGACGGCGTTGACCTTGCCTTCGGCATAAGCGTCGAGCAGCACCTTGACCGGACCGATCAGCTTTTCGAGGTGCGGCGTGTCACCCAGCTGGGTGACATGCGACACGACGCGCGCGCCGATGCGGTTCAGGAAGCTGAAGCCCTTGTTGCCGATGGCGACCGCTTCGACGGTCACGCCGGCAGCCTGCTCTTCGCGCAGCTTGGTCGTCAACGCGCGCAGCACGTTGGTGTTCATGCCGCCGCACAGGCCCTTGTCGGTCGTCACCAGGATGTACCCGGCCGCCTTCGCCTCGTTCGTCTGCATGAACGCGTGCGTGTACTCGGGGTTGGCCTTGCCGAGATTCGCCGCGATGGTGCGGATCTTCTCGCTGTACGGACGCGCCGCGCGCATGCGCTCCTGCGCCTTGCGCATCTTCGACGCGGCCACCATTTCCATGGCCTTGGTGATCTTCTTGGTGTTCTCCACCGATTTGATCTTGCCGCGGATTTCCTTGCCGGCTGCCATAGGTGCTCCTTAAGCCTTGTTGTCGATCGCCATCAGGCGAAGGACTTCTTGAACGTCGTGATCGCAGCGGTCAGTTCGGCTTCGGCTTCCTTGTCGAGCGCCTTGGCCTTTTCGATCTTGTCGAGCAGCGCGACATGGCTGGTCTTCAGGAACTGATGCAGGCCGTGTTCGAAGGCCAGAACCTTCTTGACTTCCAGATCGTCCATGAAGCCCTTGTTCACCGCGAATAGCGTGGCACCCATCAGCGAGACGGGCAGCGGGCTGTATTGCGCCTGCTTGAGCAGTTCGGTCACGCGGGCACCGCGGTCGAGCTGCTTGCGGGTGGCTTCGTCCAGATCGGAAGCGAACTGCGCGAACGCAGCCAGTTCACGGTACTGGGCGAGGTCGGTACGGATGCCGCCCGACAGGCCCTTGATGATCTTCGTCTGTGCAGCCGAACCCACGCGCGACACCGAGATACCGGCGTTGATGGCGGGACGGATGCCGGCGTTGAACAGGTTGGTTTCCAGGAAGATCTGACCGTCGGTGATCGAGATCACGTTCGTCGGAACGAAGGCGGACACGTCGCCGGCTTGCGTTTCGATGATCGGGAGCGCGGTCAGCGAGCCGGTCTTGCCCTTGACTTCACCCTTGGTGAAGGCTTCGACATAGTCGGCATTCACACGTGCGGCGCGCTCGAGCAGGCGGCTGTGGAGATAGAACACGTCGCCGGGATAGGCTTCGCGGCCCGGCGGGCGGCGCAGCAGCAACGAAACCTGGCGGTACGCGACGGCTTGCTTCGAGAGATCGTCATACACGATCAGAGCGTCTTCGCCGCGATCGCGGAAGTACTCGCCCATCGTGCAGCCGGAATAGGCCGACACGTACTGCATCGCGGCCGATTCCGAAGCGGAAGCGGCAACCACGATCGTGTAGTCCATCGCACCGGCTTGTTCCAGCGCGCGCACCACGTTCTTGATCGACGAGGCCTTCTGGCCGATCGCGACGTAGACGCAGGTCACGTTCTGACCCTTCTGGTTGATGATCGCGTCGATCGCCACGGCGGTCTTGCCGGTCTGGCGGTCGCCGATGATCAGCTCGCGCTGGCCACGGCCAATCGGCACCATCGAGTCGATGGCCTTCAGGCCGGTCTGCAGCGGCTGGTCGACGGACTTCCGTGCGATCACGCCCGGTGCGACCTTTTCGATCACGTCGGTCATGGTGGCGTTGATCGGACCCTTGCCGTCGATCGGCTGGCCCAGTGCGTTCACGACGCGACCGATGAGTTCGCGGCCGACCGGCACTTCCAGGATGCGGCCCGTGCACTTCACGGTGTCGCCTTCGGAGATGTGCTCGTACTCGCCCAGGATCACGGCGCCGACGGAGTCTCGCTCGAGGTTCAGCGCCAGGCCGTACGACGGCGTGCCGTCGGCGGTCGGGGTGAACTCCAGCATTTCGCCCTGCATCGCATCGGACAGACCGTGCACGCGCACGATACCGTCCGTCACCGACACCACGGTGCCCTGATTGCGAATGTCGGCGCTGACGCCAAGGCCTTCGATACGGCTCTTGATCAGTTCGGAAATTTCTGCGGGATTGAGTTGCATGACTCTTTCCTTCTTTCAATAAATGGGGGCCGACCGCCTCGCCGCATCAAGCGGTGAGCGCTGCTTTCATTTGCTCGAGACGAGCCTTCACGGAGGTGTCGAGGACTTCGTCACCCACCACGACGCGAATGCCGCCGATCAACGACGTGTCTTCTTCGACACGCGTCGTCAGCTTGCGGCCGAAACGGCGTTCCAGCGCCACGCTCACGTCGCTCAGTTCGGCGTCCGTGATCGGGAAGGCGCTGTAGATCACGGCGTCGGAAGCACCGGCACTTGCGTTTTGCAGGGCGCGGTACTGGACCGCGACCTCTGGCAGTGCGGCGATGCGGCCGTTGTCGATCACGGTACGCAGGAAGTTCTTGCCGGATTCCGGCAGAACATGCGTGGTGAGGCCCGAGATCAGGTCGAAGACCTGTTCGGACGACACCTTCGGATCGGACGCGAACTGCTGCAGCTGCGGCGTGGCGGCGATGGTGGCGAGTTGCTCGATCCAGCCGGCCGTGCCTTCGAGATCACTCGAAGATGCCTTGAACAGCGCATCGGCGTACGGACGGGCAATGGTGGCGAGTTCGGCCATGTCGTCCTCAGAGCTCGGTCTTCAGGCGGTTGAGCAGGTCGGCGTGAACGCCGGCATCGACTTCCTTGCGGAGAATCTGCTCAGCGCCCTTGACGGCCAGCGCGGCAACCTGCTCGCGCAGCACCTCGCGGGCACGCACGGATTGCTGCTCGGCTTCGGCGTGCGCGGCGACCACGATCTTGTTGGCCTCCTCTGTGGCACGGCCCTTGGCCTCTTCGACGATTTGCTGGGCACGGCGCTCTGCATCGGCCAGCAAGGTGGTCGTCTCGTTGCGGGACTTCACCAGTTCTTGCTCGACGCGTTGGTTGGCCGAAGCGAGTTCCGCTTTGGCCTTGTCGGAGGCCGCCAGGCCCGCGGCGATCTTTTGTGCGCGTTCGTCCAGCGCCTTTGCGATGGGCGGCCACACGAATTTCATCGTGAACAGCACCAGCAGCAGGAAGACGATGGCCTGAACGAACAGGGTCGCGTTGATACTCACGGCAACACCTTTCTAGAGTGGCGTTGAACGGGCTTACTTGGGCAGGTTGGCCAGGAAAGTCGCTGCGAACGGGTTGGCGAACGCGAACAGCAGGGCAATGGCCACGCCGATCAGGAAAGCCGCGTCGATCAGACCGGCCAAGATGAACATCTTGGTTTGCAGGTCGTTCATGAGTTCAGGCTGGCGAGCCGAAGCTTCGAGGAACTTGCCGCCCATCAATGCGATACCGATGGAAGCACCGATCGCGCCGAGACCGACGATCAAACCACTAGCCAGTGCGACGAGACCGAGAATGTTTTCCATGATGTTTCCTTAGATTACTGATTGAAAGCGAAAAGATAAGACGAAAGCGAACTGAAGCGTTGAATACCAGGCCTAGTGGCCTTCATGAGCCTGGCCCAGATAAATGAGCGTCAACATCATGAAAATGAATGCCTGGAGCGTGATCACCAAGATATGGAAGATCGCCCAGACGGTTCCGGCAATGATGTGCCCGATAGGCAACAGCACTCCCGAGAACGAGGCCGCCATCGCACCACCCATCAGCGCGATCAGCATAAAAACGAGTTCGCCGGCATACATGTTGCCGAACAGCCGCATGCCGTGAGAGACGGTCTTGGCTACGTATTCGATGATCTGCATCAGCAGATTGATGGGCCAGAGCACGGGGTGCGCACCGAAAGGCGCGGTGATCAGCTCGTGACCCCAGCCGCCGAGACCCTTGATCTTGATGCTGTAGAAAAGGCAGAGCAGCAGCACCGAGGTCGACAGGCCGAGCGTGGTCGAGAGATCGGCGGTCGGTACGACGCGCATGTAGGCGTGTGCCGGATCGCCACCCGTTGCGCCGTGGAACTTGGCCCACAATGCCGGCAACAGATCGACCGGCAGCATGTCCATCGCGTTCAGCAGAAAGATCCAGACGAACACGGTGAGTGCGAGCGGTGCAATGAACTTGCGGCTCTTAGCATTGTGGATGGTCGCCTTGGCCTGGCCGTCGACCATTTCCACCAGGATTTCGACAGCCGCCTGGAAACGACCCGGCACGCCGGAAGTCGCCTTGCGTGCGGCAAGCCACAGCACGAAGCAACCGATCACGCCGATCGCCAATGCGTACAGCACCGAATCGAGATTGATGACGTTGAAATCGACAATGGCTTTTTGAGTGACGGGTTCAAGACCCCAGTTCACCTGCCAATGCTGCAAATGGTGAACGATGTATTCACTCGCGGTCGGTGCGTGTCCTTCTGCGGCCATCTTTCAACGTCTCTTTAAATGAATCAAATCCGGTTCAACAACCTGGGACGCACCACAAGGGCAACCCAGTACATCTTCATCGCTGCCACGACGCCAGCCAGCATCGCCAGCCAGTTTAGGCCGCCGACCAGCCATGGCGCCGACGCCAGAAAGGCGATGGTCAGTCCCAGCTTGATCAGCTCCCAGACAAAAAATCTCAGCATGGCTGCAGAGGCGAGGCCCGCATATTGCGTTCCCCGTTTTGCAACCCTCATGGCACCCCGGACAAACAATGCCGCCGGAATTGCCACTGCCAGTGCTCCATAAAGTGCGGACACGCCAGCAACAAGCCGGCCCGTCCAGACCCAAGCGATTCCAGCCGCGACCAATCCTGCAACCACTTGGGCCACGATCACCCACCAGGGCGACGGTTCGGGATTTGCCTCGCGCAGCTGCTGTGCCTGTTCGGCGCTCAGCGGCTTGAAATCAGAGTCTTCGACATCCATCTCGGTCGAGTCGGGGTTGATGGAAGCGCTTGTTGTCATTGGAATAGCACCGCCTCCCGAATCTAACCGAAGCTGCAGGAACTATTGAAAGTTCCGTGAAAGCTGTCGAAATTTACAAAGCCATTGATTATAAGTAAAAACCCCTGCGATACCGAATGACTGAGCAGCCCGGCAGGGAACTTCCTCCATTTGTTGTACACATCCACCACCTCATGACATCCACAACTCCGCCCGCCGACAAGCCGCTCGACCCTGTTGCGGACACCCGCAAAGAGTCGCTGATCGACTATCCGTCGCTGTTTCCGATCAAGGTGATGGGCGTCAAGACAGACGGTTTCGTTCATGCGATCACGCAGACCGCAGAGCGTTTCGACCCAGCCTTCGACGCGAGCACGATCGAACTGCGA
Source organism: Variovorax glucosi (assembly GCF_051216695.1). Classification (NCBI taxonomy): domain Bacteria; kingdom Pseudomonadati; phylum Pseudomonadota; class Betaproteobacteria; order Burkholderiales; family Comamonadaceae; genus Variovorax; species Variovorax glucosi. The sequence goes on along the minus strand of NZ_JBPJZE010000004.1, from coordinate 15,618 downwards.
CCGAGCAAGGCCGGCAATTATCTCGGCGTGACCATCACCGTGATGGCGACGAGCAGGGAGCAGCTCGACGACCTCTACCGTGCGTTGTCGTCGCATCCGATGGTCAAGGTGGTTCTTTGACGCTGGCCGCACCGTTGTTGCTGGGCCACATCGACTATGCGGAAAGCTACGACGCGATGCGGCAATTCACCGCCGAGCGGACGCCCGACGCGGCTGACGTGATGTGGATTTGCGAGCATCCGCCTGTTTACACACAGGGATTGGCGGGCAAAAGTGCGCACATCCTGAACCCCGGCGAGATTCCGGTCGTGCAGACCGATCGCGGCGGGCAGGTGACCTTTCATGGACCGGGACAGGTTGTCGCCTATCCGCTGCTCGACATCCGGCGTGCCGGGTATTTCGTCAAGGAATACGTCTATCGGCTCGAAGAGTCGGTGCTGCGGACGCTGATGCACTTCGGCGTCACCGGCCATCGCGTAGTCGGCGCGCCCGGAATCTACGTGCGGCTCGACGACCCGTTTTCTCATTCGGCGCTGTCCGGCCAATCCGCATCCGGCACGCTGTTCGACGGACTCGGAAAGATCGCCGCGCTCGGCATCAAGGTCGGTCGCCGCGGCACGTATCACGGCCTGTCGCTGAACGTCGCAATGGACCTCGAACCCTTTTCACGTATCAACCCATGCGGTTACGCGGGCCTGCAAACGGTCGACCTTTCTACAATCGGGGTCCAGACCACCTGGGAAGAAGCAGCGCACGTGCTGGGCCAGAAGCTCGTCGTGCATCTGGCGCCCTAGCGCTTGAGCTGCGACCACCCTCCAGAAGCACCATCCTTATGAGCACCTCCGAAGTCGTCCGCGAAAGCCAGAGCGCCGAGAACTACAACCCGCTCGCCAAGCAAAAGGCCGGCGCCAAGTTGTCGCGCATCCCGGTCAAGGTGATCCAGGGCGAGGTGCTCAAGAAACCGGATTGGATCCGCGTCAAGGCCGGCTCGCCGACCACGCGTTTCTACGAGATCAAGCAGATCCTGCGCGAGAACAACCTGCACACCGTGTGCGAGGAAGCGTCGTGCCCGAACATCGGCGAATGCTTCGGCAAGGGCACGGCAACGTTCATGATCATGGGCGACAAATGCACGCGGCGCTGCCCGTTCTGCGACGTCGGCCACGGCCGGCCCGATCCGCTCGACAAGGACGAGCCGCTAAATCTGGCACGCACCATTGCCAAGCTGCGCCTGAAGTATGTGGTGATCACCAGCGTCGACCGCGATGATCTGCGCGATGGCGGCAGCGGCCATTTCGTCGAATGCATCCGCAATATCCGCGAGCTGTCGCCGATGACGCAGATCGAGATCCTGGTACCCGACTTTCGCGGCCGCGACGACCGCGCACTCGAAATCCTCAAGCTCGCACCGCCGGACGTGATGAACCACAACCTCGAAACCGCGCCGCGCCTGTACAAGGAAGCGCGGCCCGGCAGCGACTATCTGTTCAGCCTCAATCTGCTCAAGAAGTTCAAGGCGCTGCACCCGTCCGTGCCGACCAAGAGCGGCATCATGGTCGGCCTCGGCGAAACCGATGAAGAGATCTTGCAGATCATGCGCGACATGCGTGCGCACGACATCGACATGCTGACCATCGGCCAGTACCTGTCGCCTTCGAATTCGCACTTGCCGGTCAAGCGCTACGTGCATCCCGACACCTTCAAGATGTTCGAGGAAGAAGCCTACAAGATGGGTTTCACGCATGCGGCCGTCGGCGCGATGGTGCGTTCGAGCTATCACGCCGACGAACAGGCGCACGCTGCGGGCGTTTGAAGCGTCGGGCTTGAGCTAGCGCGGCGCCGCCATCAGCGCCGCAGGCTCTTCGGCTTGCAGCACTTCCTGCGCCCAAGCTTTCAGCTTGCCGGTGTCGGCACGCAACACTTCCTGCTTCACAGCCAGGATCTGCGACGGATGCATCGAGAAACTGCGCAATCCGAGGCCCAGCAATAGGCGCGTGAACATCACGTCACCGGCCATTTCGCCGCAGACGCTCACTCCTTTTCCTTGGCGAACGCATTCGGCGATCGTGTCCGCCACCAGCCGCAACACCGCCGGATGCGCCGGATCGTAGAGATGGGCGACGGCTTCGTCGGCGCGGTCGATCGCCAGCGTGTACTGGATCAGGTCGTTGGTGCCGATCGACAGGAAATCGAAGTGCTTCAGGAAGGTCTTGAGCGTGAGCGCAGCCGCTGGGATCTCGATCATCGCGCCCATCTTGACGTGGCCGTACGCGACACCGCGCTGGTCGAGTTGCTCGCGCGCCTGGGCGATCAGCGCCAGCGTCTGGCGGATCTCGCTGGCGTGCGCGAGCATCGGGATCAGCAGATGGATTTCGCCATGCGCCGCGGCACGAAGAATCGCGCGCAATTGCGTCAGGAACATCGCCGGATCGGCCAGACTCCAGCGGATGGCACGCAGCCCCAGCGCAGGATTCAGGTGCTCCTGACGCGATGACTTGGCGTCCAGCGGCTTGTCCGCCCCGATGTCGATCGTGCGAACCGTCACCGGCATGCCCTGCATGCCCTCGACCGCACGGCGGTAGGCGCTGTACTGCTCCTCTTCGTCCGGCAGACGCGTCAGACGCTGCGCCTCGCGACCCATGAAGAGAAACTCGCTGCGGAACAGTCCGACGCCGACGGCACCGGCCTTGACCGCGCCGACAGTGTCCTCAGGCATTTCGATATTGGCGAGAAGATCGACACGTTCACCGTCCAGCGTGACCGCCGGCTTGTGCCGCAGGCGTGCAAGACGTCCGCGTTCCAGGTCGCCCTGCCGCTGCTTGAAACCGTATTCGGCCAGGATGATCGGAGACGGATCGACGATCACCACGCCGGCATCGCCGTCGATGATGACCCAGTCGTCCTGCCGCACCAGCTGGCTCGCAGTGCGCGCGCCGACCACCGCCGGAATGTCCATGCTGCGTGCAACGATGGCGGTGTGCGACGTGCGCCCACCGACATCCGTCACGAAGCCTGCGAACACGCTCTTCTTGAACTGCAGCATGTCGGCCGGCGACAGGTCGTGTGCGATCAGCACCAGCGGCATGTCGATGCCGTCGCCGGAAGTCGGGTCGGCCTGGTCCTCGTCGTCATGCGCGGCAGCGCGCTTGCGTCGCGGCGGACTCGGCGCCAGCACGGCGGCCGTGCCCTTCATTCGATGCAGCACGCGCTCGACGACCTGCTCGAGGTCGGCCTTGCGCTCGCGCAGGTACTCGTCCTCCATCTCGTCGAACTGCCGAGCGATAACTTCCAGCTGGGTCGTCAGCGCCCACTCGGCGTTGTAGAGCCGGCTGGTGATCCACTGCTTGACGCCGGTCGAGAGCGCCTCGTCCTGCAGCAGCATCTGGTGCACTTCGAGCAGCGCCGCAAGCTCGTGCGGCGCGTCGTTCGGCCCCATCAGCGCAACGCTGGCCTGCAGCTTCGTCAGTTCGTCGGAAACGGCGTTGCGGGCACTGCGCACGCGATCGATCTCGGTCTCCACCTGCTCCGGCTTGATGAAGTAATGCGCCACGTCGATGCGGCTCGACACCACCAGCACCGCCCGCCCGATGGCGATCCCGCGTGCGACAGGAAGACCGTGGACCGCGAACGTCATGACGCTGTCACTCGCCTTCGCCGAACTTGTCGTTTATGAGGGCCAGCAGCGCATCCATTGCCTGTTGCTCACGGTCGCCGTCGGTCTCGACAGCCACCGTGACGCCGATGCCGGCGGCCAGCATCATCACGCCCATGATGCTCTTGGCGTTGACGCGGCGATCGCCGCGCGCGAGCCATACTTCGCACGGAAAGCTTCCGGCCAGCTTGGTCAGCTTGGCCGATGCGCGCGCGTGCAGACCCAGCTTATTGCTGATGGTCACGGATGTCTTGATCACTGTGTTTTCTTCTCGCCTGGTTTTGAGGTGCCGATACTGCGACCTGCATGACGCCCGCCGTACCGCCGGCCACCGCGCGATGCACCAATTCATCGAGCGGTTCCTTACGATAGCTCAGCGCGCGCAGCAGCATAGGAAGACTGACGCCCGCCACGAGCCTCGAGCGCGTGCCGTCGACCAGTTTTTGAGCGACGTTGCAGGGCGTCGCGCCGAAGATATCGGTCAGCACCAGCACATGCGAACGCGGTGTCCGCAGCGCCATCTCCAATGTGATCCGGGCCGCAGCAAGGGTCTCCTCCGGCGAAACGTTGGGGAGCACGTCGAAGGCAGTCACGACGTGCTCGCTGTCCGGAAAGACATGAAGCGCACATTGACGCAAGGCGTTGGCCAGCGGCGCGTGGGCGATGAGGAGGATGCTGTTCATGCAGTACGGGGAAGTGGGCGTCGATTATGCGAGCGCGTCCACCACAGCAGAGCATACGGCCCCATGCAAGACGTTGGAAACCGCCGAAGTTTGCACGCTTACGGCAGGCGCAGGCCTTCGAAGAAGGTCTTGAAGACTTCCGGGGACGAAGGCGTTCCGAGCACGGTCGCCTGATAGAGAGAGACGCCGCTGGCCGTACGTTGGGCGAACCACAACACGCGCGCCGGCGCTGCGGCCGTCGCCGAGCCGTTGTGCTGCGTCTCGAGTCGCCACGGCGCCGGCACCGCCAGTGAGCGTGGAATCGTACCGGCCAGCTCTGCGACTTCGCCACCGACCAGCTGAGCGCGCGTCGCCGCACGCCAGGCACGAAGCCAGGCCTCGGCCTGTGCGGCATCGGCAGCAGCGGCATGTGCGACGGCGAAGGTCGCGCCACCGGCTTCGCAACCCGCCATCTCGACCTCGACCGATTCGATGCCTAGCGGCAGGGCCCGTGTGGCGCGGTCCGCCTTGCATGGCAGCAACGCGACGAGACCCTTGTCGGCGATACGAACGTCTCGCCAGTTGAAGGTCGGCGTGCAGGCGCCGAGCACAGCCGTCAGCGCGAGAGCGATCGCGGTATGAGCTGTTGTTTGCCGTATCGGCAGCAGAAAAAAAGTCGGCATGGATGCGCGATTATCGAATCGCACCCCGACCCTTTTCAGCGCAGTGCGCCAAAAACCTTCTGCAGGATGGCACTGCCGCTGCCCACCGGATCCTGCCGTATCTTGCGTTCCTCGTCGCCGATCACGAGGTAGAGGCCGTCGAGCGATTTGCCGGTGACATAGCGCTGGATGTTGGCATCGTCCGCTTTCATCAAGCCCATGCCCGCGGCCTTGCCGGCAATCTTGTTGTACTTGTCGGCCAGCTGGACGCGTGCGGTTGCCGTCGTGACGATCGGCAGGAAGCGCTCGGTGAGCGGTGTGCGGGTCTTGCCGACGAAGAACTGCGTGACAGACGTCTCGCCGCCGGTGAGGATGCCCTTGGCGTCGAATACGCTCATGCTGCGCACGGCACCGAGCAGCAGGTCTTTCGATGCCGGCACCGCCTGTTCGGCAGCGCGGTTCATCGCGGTCACCAATTCGTCGATGCGGTCGCCCTGCCCGACCATCCGCAGCATCTTGACGCCTTTCTCCAGCGAGCCCGGCAGCGGAATTCTCACCCTCGGATTGCCGAGAAACCCGTCCGGCCGACCCAGCAGATCGACGGCGACATTCGCACCTTTTTCGAGTGCGGCCTTGACGCCACTGGACGCATCCCCGGCACTCAGGTCGCCGAGCGACAATGCGTAAGCCTGTTGCGTCGCCAGCAGCACCCAGGCGCCCGGCAATGCCAGGCAGGCGGAAGTAAAATTGCGGCGGTCCATCGATCGGTCTCCCATGAAAAAAATCATCCCTGTCGCAGCTCTCGCCGTCGCCCTGGCTGTAGGTGCTGCAGCTTATGTGAGCACGGGGGCGACCGCGGCACCTGTATCCACCTTCGTCCTGCTCGATGGCAGCAAGCAGACGACGGATGGCCTCAGGGGCAAGGTCACGCTGGTGAATTTCTGGGCCACCAGCTGCGTGACCTGTGTCGCCGAGATGCCCAAGGTGATCGCCACCTACGACAAGTACAAGGCGCAAGGCTACGACACGCTGGCCATCGCCATGAGCTACGACCCACCCAGCTACGTGGTGAACTTCGCGGAAACACGAAAACTTCCTTTCAAGGTCGCAATCGACAACACCGGCGCCGTTGCAAAAGCCTGGGGGGATGTCGCGCTGACGCCGACCACGTATCTGGTGAACAAGCGCGGACAGATCGTGAAGCGCTATGTCGGCGAGCCGGATTTCGCCGAACTCCACAAGCTCATCGAATCGCTGCTGGCCGAGGCCTGAAGCGCATTACCCATCCGCACGACCATGGCCACGGGCTTCCGCGATTCCGGACCCATGCCGCTGACTGGTGACAGGGTGGCCCTGCTGCTGATTCCGGAGAGAAGCGCCGAAATCGAAGCGGTACGCAAGATCTTTCTGGATTACGCGGAAACGCTCGGCGTCGATCTCGGCTTCCAGAACTTCGACGATGAGCTTGCGATGCTGCCCGGCGATTACGCTGCACCGCGTGGCACCTTGTTCCTTGCGCTGGTACGGCAGGAGCAGAGTGCAACGAGCGATCCTGAAAACGGTCTGATGCTCCGCGATGGAAGCATCGCCCAAGTCGCAGGATGCTGCGCGCTGCGACCGCTGGATTCCGCCGACAGTCCCAACTCGGCGGAAATGAAACGTCTTTACGTTCGACCGGCTTTTCGTGGAATGGGCCTTGGTCGACAGCTTGCCGACGCGATCCTCGATGCAGCCCGCCATGCCGGCTACTCCCACGTGCTGCTCGACACCCTGGACGATATGCAAGCTGCCCGGACGCTGTACGAGGAACTGGGATTCTTGGAAATCCCACCCTACTATCACAGCCCGATCGCCAGCTCGCACTATCTCAAGGCGGACCTCTAGCCTGCCCGCTTCAAAAACCTCTCAGCTTTTCAGCCTCGTACCTGGGTCAGCAACGTGTCGGCACCGCTTACCTCGAACTTGCCTGGCGCCTCGACATTCAACGTCATGACTTTTCCGTCTTTCACCAGCATCGAATAGCGGCTGCTGCGCAAACCCATGCCGCGCCCCGTCAGATCGAGTGTCAGACCGGTAGCCTTGGCAAAATCGGCGCTGCCATCGGCAAGCATCCGCACCTTGCCGTCAGTCTTCTGGTCGCGCGCCCAGGCACCCATCACGAACGCATCGTTCACGCTCAGGCACCAGATCTCGTCCACGCCGGCAGCCTTGAACTCTTCCACCTGATCGACGTAGCCCGGGACGTGCTTCGCGGAGCAGGTCGGCGTGAACGCACCAGGCAGCGCGAACAACGCGATCGTCTTGCCGGCCGTCGACTTGGCAACGTCGACCGGGTTGGGGCCGATGCTGCAAGCCTCGCCCTCCACATCCGAATATTCCTGCAACGTGACAGAGGGAAGCGAATCGCCGACTTTGATCATGAAGAACTCCAGGGTTTGAGAAAAAACACAAGCTGATCGGCTGCCTGCCAAACAGCTAAATGAAGCATGCCGCGCACAAAGAGAAACGGCCCACATTGTGGGCCGTTATCGGAGGTGCTGTCAGCGCAATGTCAGCGCTGAATCAGCGCCAGCGCCTCGTCAGACCAGAACGGCCTTTTGGACCAAGCGGGTCACGACCCAGTTCTTGGTCTTGGAGATCGGCCGGCTTTCGGTGATCTCGATGGTATCGCCGAGCTTGTATTCGCCATTTTCATCATGGGCGTGGTACTTGCTCGTCTTCGCCACGATCTTGCCGTAGAGCTCGTGCTTCACACGACGCTCGACCAGCACGGTCACGGTCTTCTCACGCTTGTCGCTTACAACCTTGCCGATCAAGGTGCGCTTGAGGGATTTTTTAGCTTCCGTCATGTTCACTCCTTAGTGGCGGCTTGGGTTTCTTGCTGCTTCTGAGCAAGGATCGTCTTCGCACGAGCGATGTCGCGGCGGGTCACGCGCAACGTCGACGTATTCGACAGCTGTTGAGTCGCCTTCTGCATGCGCAGGCCGAAATGGGCCTTCTGCAGATCCTTGACTTCGGTTTGCAGACCGGCGACATCCTTGTCGCGCAGCGTTGCAGCCTTCGACACCTTGACCGGCTTGGCCGCGGCGTCCTTGTTCTTACGTGTTGCCATCAGTGTTCTCCGATCAGGCGCCGAGCTGGCGAGCGACGAATGTCGTACGCAGCGGAAGCTTGGCAGCGGCCAGGCGGAACGCTTCGCGGGCGAGCTCTTCAGTCACACCGACGATCTCGAACACGATCTTGCCAGGCTGGATTTCGGCGACGTAGTACTCGGGATTGCCCTTGCCGTTACCCATCCGCACTTCAGCAGGCTTGTGGGAGATCGGCTTGTCGGGAAATACACGAATCCAGATACGGCCACCGCGCTTCACATGACGCGAGATCGCGCGACGAGCGGCTTCCAGTTGACGGGCCGTCAGACGGCCGCGGTCGGTACATTTCAGACCGAAATCACCGAAGGCAACCGAGTTGCCCCGGGTTGCGATGCCGGTGTTACGGCCTTTTTGTTCCTTGCGGAACTTCCTGCGTGCAGGTTGCAGCATGTTTGTTTACTCCGTGAGGACTGCCCCAGACGCTTTCGCGTCCGGGAAAGACCGATTACTCGGTCTTGGCACCGTCAGCTGCTGCAGCTGGCGCGGCTTTGCGGACGCGCTTAACGGCGGGTTTCGAGTCTGCACCCGGTGCTGCTGGCGCACCACCGGTCGCTTCTGTGGGCTTGTCGCTGCCATCGGCCGGCGCGGTGTTGCCACCGATCGGGCCACGGGCACCGGCGCGCGGGCCTGAGCTCGGACCACGACGATCGCCACCTGGACGATCGCCACCCGGACGACCATCGCGACGCGGGCCACGTGGACGACGCTCGTCGTCAGGACGCGGCGTTTCGACGGCCGGCAGGTCGTTGCGACCCAGCGTATCGCCCTTGTAGACCCAGACCTTGACGCCGATGACGCCGTAAGTGGTCTTGGCTTCCGAGGTGCCGTAGTCGATGTCGGCGCGCAAGGTGTGAAGTGGCACGCGGCCCTCGCGATACCACTCGCAACGAGCGATTTCGATACCGTTGAGACGACCCGACGACATGATCTTGATGCCGAGGGCACCTAGGCGCATGGCGTTTTGCATCGCACGCTTCATGGCGCGGCGGAACATGATCCGCTTCTCGAGCTGCTGCGTGATGCTGTCGGCGATCAGTTGAGCATCGATTTCGGGCTTGCGCACTTCTTCGATGTTTACTGCGACCGGCACACCCAGCTGCTTGCCGAGTTCGCGCTTGAGGTTCTCGATGTCTTCGCCCTTCTTGCCGATCACGACGCCCGGACGTGCCGAGTAGATCGTAATACGGGCATTCTTGGCAGGACGCTCGATCAGCACGCGCGACACCGATGCGTTCTTGAGCTTCTTCTTCAGGTACTCGCGCACCTTGATGTCTTCAGCCAGCATGCCGGCGAAGTCTTTGTTGCTGGCGTACCAGCGGCTGGACCAATTACGGCTGACCGCGAGGCGGAAACCGGTTGGGTGGATTTTTTGTCCCATAGTCTTCCGGCCTCTTAATTGCCAACCGTCACGTACACATGGCACGTGGGCTTGCTGATGCGATTGCCGCGACCCTTTGCGCGCGCGGTGAAGCGCTTGAGCGTGGCGCCTTGTTCGACGTAGATGGTCTTGACCTTCAGCTCGTCGATATCGGCACCATCGTTGTGCTCGGCGTTGGCGATTGCCGACTCGAGCACCTTCTTGATGATCACAGCGGCTTTTTTCTGCGTGAATTGCAGAACGTTCAGCGCTTGATCAACCTTCTTGCCGCGGATCAGGTCAGCGACCAGACGGCCTTTGTCGACCGAAAGGCGGACACCGCGGAGGACTGCACGTGTTTCAGACATGGTCGTTCCTTACTTCTTCTGGACTTTCTTGTCCGCGGGGTGCCCCTTGAACGTGCGGGTGAGCGCAAATTCGCCGAGCTTGTGGCCAACCATCTGGTCGGTAATGTAGACAGGGACGTGCTGCTTGCCGTTGTGCACGGCAATGGTCAGGCCGATGAACTCGGGCAGAACCATGGAGCGACGCGACCAGGTCTTGATCGGCTTCTTGTCCTTGTTCGTCACGGCCTTGTCGGCCTTGGCCACCAGATGGTGGTCGACGAATGGACCCTTCTTGAGAGAGCGAGTCATTTGCTATCCCCTTATTTCTTGCGACGCGACACGATGAATACCTGCGTGCGCTTGTTGTTACGGGTGCGATAGCCCTTGGTGAGATTGCCCCACGGGTCGACCGGATGGCGACCTTCACCGGTCTTGCCTTCACCACCACCGTGCGGGTGATCCACCGGGTTCATGACCACACCGCGAACGGTCGGACGGATACCCATGTGACGCTTCACACCGGCCTTGCCCAAACGGCGCAGGCTGTGCTCTTCGTTGGCGACTTCACCGATCGTGGCGCGGCACTCGACGTGCACGCGGCGGACTTCGCCGGAGCGCATGCGCACCTGGGCGTAGACGCCTTCGCGTGCCAGCAACGTTGCCGAGGTGCCAGCCGAACGAGCGATCTGCGCACCCTTGCCGGGCTGCAGTTCGATGCAATGGATGGTCGAGCCCACGGGGATGTTGCGGATCGGCAGCGTGTTACCGGCGCGGATCGGGGCTTCCGAACCACTCATCAGGGTTGCACCGGCTTCGAGACCGCGCGGGGCGATGATGTAGCGGCGCTCGCCATCGGCGTAGCAAACGAGTGCAATATGGGCAGTACGGTTCGGGTCGTATTCGATACGTTCGACCTTGGCCGGCACGCCGTCCTTGTTGCGCACGAAGTCGACGACACGGTAGTGGTGCTTGTGACCACCACCCTTGTGACGCGTCGTGATGTGACCGTTGTTGTTGCGGCCGGCCTTCTGGAATTGCGGCTCCAGCAGCGGCGCATGGGGAGCACCCTTGTACAGGTGATCCCGCGAGATCTTCACCGCGCCACGTTGGCCCGGCGAAGTGGGTTTCATCTTGATGACGGCCATGATTAAGCGCCTTCCCCGACGAGGTTGAGCTCTTGACCCGGCTTCAGCGTCACGTAGGCCTTGCGAACGTTGTCGCGACGGCCGATGGACTTGCCAAAGCGCTTGGTCTTGCCCTTGGTGTTGAGCACTGACACGCCCTGGACTTCGACCTTGAACATCAGTTCAACAGCGGCCTTGATCTCGGGCTTGGTGGCGTCCTGCAGGACCTTGAAGGTGACTGCATTCGACTTCTCGCCGACCATCGTTGCCTTCTCGGACACGATGGGTGCGACCAGCACAGCCATCAGGCGACCTTCGGCATACTGGGTCCGCGAGAGCGGCGTAGGATTCATGCGGCTCATGCGAACATCTCCTTGAGCTTGTCGACTGCGCCCTTGGTGACGAGCACCTTCTTGTAGTGCACCAGCGAGACCGGATCTGCATAACGCGGCTCGACGACGAGCACGTTGACCAGGTTGCGCGAGGCAAGATACAGGTTCTCGTCGACTTCTTCGGCGATCACCAGCACGGATTCAAGGTTCAACGCCTTGAACTTGGCTGCCAACGGCTTGGTCTTCGGCGAGTCGACGGTAAACGATTCGACCACGGCCAGACGGCCTTCGCGTGCGAGCTGCGAGAAGATGGACGCCATGCCGGCGCGATACATCTTCTTGTTGATCTTCTGCGAGAAGTTTTCGTCGGGCATGTTCGGGAAAATCCGGCCGCCCCCGCGCCACAGTGGCGACGAAGTCATACCGGCACGGGCACGGCCCGTTCCCTTTTGCTTGAAAGGCTTTTTGGTCGAGTGGTGGACCTGTTCGCGGTCCTTTTGAGCGCGAGTGCCTTGGCGTGCGTTGGCCTGGAATGCAACGACGACCTGATGAACCAGATCTTCGTTGTAGTCACGACCAAACACGGTCTCGGGAGCGTCGAACTTCGACGCGGCCTGACCTTGTTCGTTCAGGAGTTCGAGTTGCATTACTTCGCTCCTTCAGCCGCTTGCGGCTTGGCCTTGATAGCAGGACGCACGGTGACGAAGCCACCCTTCGAGCCCGGAATCGCACCCTTGATCAACAGTAGCTGACGTGCTTCGTCGATGCGGAAAACGTCGAGGTTCTGCGTGGTCACGGTGACGTCGCCGAGGTGGCCCGTCATGCGCTTGCCCGGAAACACGCGACCTGGATCCTGCGCCATACCGATGGAGCCCGGCACGTTGTGCGAACGGCTATTGCCGTGCGACGCGCGCTGCGACCGCATGTTGTGACGCTTGATCGTGCCAGCGAAGCCCTTGCCGATGGAAGTGCCCTGCACATCCACCTTCTGGCCGACCGCGAACACGCTGCCTGCGGCAATGACGCCGCCAGCCTTGTGCTGACCTGCCAGATCGGCGGTCACACGGAATTCCTGGATGATTTCACCTGCTTCTACACCTGCCTTGGCAAGGTGGCCGGCTTGCGGCTTCGTCACGCGCGATGCTTTGCGCGAGCCGAACGTCACCTGGAGGGCGACATAGCCGTCGATCTCTTGGGACTTGATCTGGGTCACACGGTTGTTGGACACATCCACCACCGTGACGGGAACTGCGTCCCCGTCATCGGTGAAGAGACGCATCATCCCCACCTTGCGGCCCAGCAACCCTAGGGAGTTGCTCTGACTCATATGTTTTCTCCAAAAAATGGAAGTCTTCTTCCGCCACTGCCACTTCAATTGGCGACAGCGTTGGCCAACCTGCTGGTTTCCCAGCGTGCAAGCCACGAAAGAAGGTTGATAAAGCTCCAGCCAAGAAACGCGAGAACGCGCAAAGCGGGCAGAGCCGACGATTATAGCCCGCAGCGCTTGATGAGCGCAAGTCGCCGCCTCTGCGGTGACGTTCACCTCACCGGCATGGTCCTGATCGTCTCGCCATCAGGTGTCGATTGCAGGTCGCCTCGGGGCTTCGCCACTGCGGGGGTTCCGACCTGTATGGCTATCGAACTGACGCTCGTGACGCCACGCTGTGTCGTGAAAACGTGGAGATAAGCCAATCCGTCCGAGGTTGGAACGACCTGTACGGTCATGGTCGGTACGGAGACGCCTTCCGGAAACACCGACGCGACTTTGTAGCTCTCGGCAAGAGTCAAACCGGCATCGGCTGCAAACCGTACGCTGGCCCCTGCTTGCGGAATCACGCCTTCGAAGCCCAATGACACCGTCAAGGCTGCGCCGACACGCGGCGTACCGTCGATACGGAATTGCACCTCGATGCCCGATCCGTTCACCTTGCGAGGCGCCGCAACCTTCATTGGAGATTGAGGCGCAACAGCCGATGGCCGAGTGCCTTGGGAAATTACGGTGTCGGCGCACGCGGGCAGGACGCCCACAACGCCATACACGATCGCTGCAGTGAATGCGCGCAGTGCAGAAGTCGAATAACTGTTCATGACTGCTTTCCTCAGTTGATCGATACCGTGAAGCACGACGCCGTTGCGTTTGCGTCGTAGATCACCAGTACGCTTTCGCCGGCGGGCAGCGCGAGCAGCGAATTCTCCGTTCCCGCGGCACCGCCGTAACTTCCAGCAGTGCGACCGGCTTGGTAGACCTCGAAATCGGGATCCGCAGAAGCCGGTCCGGTCACCGTGATGCGATGGTTGCCACTGTTGGCCAACGTAAAACGTACATAGGCAAAACGCCCCAGCTTGTTGCCCTGCCCAGCCTGGCTTGTCACGCATGCCTGGCGGTTCGTTTGCTGGTAGAGGGGTAGCGCCAACGCGACTCCGCCGTTGTTGGTTTCGGAATCGCCCCACGGATCGGCGGTCGAGGTGCTGATCGACTGGCCCTGGAGCAGGCTGGCAAGCGATCCGGCTTGCGAAGGCGTCGCGACGGCATAGGCTGCGGCGAAAGGGTGAATCGACGTCATCGGCAGACCACTTTTGAGCGCACCCGTCATGGCTGCATGGATCGGCCCGAAGCCGGCGATCCGCTCCAGGTTCCAGAAGATTGCCTGAATCGATGTCTCTCTGAACCAGCCGCGGTTGCTCTGTGGGCCCGTGGTCAGATCGAGAGAGTAGCCAATCTGTTGGCCGGCACCGACGGCGTCGGTGTACGTCGACCGCGCCAGGGCAATGCCCGACCACGCATTGCCCCAACCCTCGGAGAAAGCAAGGCGTCGGTCCAACAGATCGACCTCGCCATGCGCACCGCCGGGCGAGTCGTCGCGGCTGAACGCCGACTGGTAGTAGTGCCCCCATTCGTGAGAAACCACCGATGCGTCGTACTCATCGGTGTCGATGTCCGCCATGCCGAGCACATAGATCGATCGCGTTCCGTTGCCACTGTCGAGAAACGACGTGGTGCCGATCTGCCCCAGCGTCCGGTCGCCGGACGCCCCGATGTTCGATGGACTCCAGAACACGCGCAAGGCGGGAAACCTGGCTGTCGGCGCCACCGCGACCACCTTCATGGCATTGGTGTAAACAGTGTCCAGCAGTGCGAACGGACCGGCCGCACGCGTGGCGCTGTAGCCCGTACCGTTCCAGCCGGAGGGCGCGTTGATGTCCCGTTGCAATGCAGCAGCGGAACCGCTGGAGAAGGTCGACGACGCGATCGCGTAGATGGCCTCGGACGCGGTGTTGTCGCGCACGGTGAAATCCCACTGGACAGCATCGCTGCGCAACAATTGAGTGCGCACGCGAAGCTGCATTTGTGCGTTCGCAGGAACAGCAAGCGAATAGCTGCCCGTCTCGGTGGTCTTGCCGCTTGCAAGCACGGACCCGTCAATACCGATCAATTCGATGGTGGCACCGCGAATCGGCTTGGCCGTGATCGCCGCGTAGTCGAGCCGACCGTTGGCAGCGCTGGGTACGAAGTCGAATGTCGCGACACCTCGAACGACCACACCGGACACCGCCGCCGACGCGACGGGATCCGCCGCCGACGCCAAGGTCGTGCCTCCGGCGGCACCGGCCGAAGCACCGGTGCTGCTGTCACTGCCACCCCCGCCCCCACCCCCACCGCATGCGGCCAGGGCAAATACCGTTGCCAGCATGCACGCCCGGGAAAAAAACACAGTCTCCATGAGTCACCCCTTGTCCAGTCCCTGCTACCGACTGCAAGGATTCGACACAAAGAATGCCACAGCTGTGATGCGATTCAGCCGACCAAACAAAAAACAAAGCCCATCGGCAGTGATGCCGATGGGCTTTAGGAAAAGCGCAGAAACGAATTACTTACTGCAGCTTGATCTCGACGTCGACACCGGCCGGCAGGTCGAGCTTCATCAACGCGTCGACGGTCTTGTCGGTCGGGTCGACGATGTCCATCAGACGCTGATGCGTGCGGATTTCAAGCTGGTCGCGCGACGTCTTGTTGACGTGCGGCGAACGCAGGATGTCGAAACGCTTCATGCGGGTCGGCAGTGGCACGGGGCCCTTGACGATCGCGCCGGTGCGCTTGGCGGTGTCGACGATTTCCGCGGCGGACTGGTCGATCAACTTGTAATCGAAAGCCTTCAGGCGGATACGGATCTTTTGCTTCGTTGCCATGGTGTTATGTCCTTAGCCGTATGAATTAAGCGAGAACCTTGGCCACGACGCCGGAGCCGACGGTCTTGCCGCCTTCGCGGATGGCGAAGCGCAGGCCTTCTTCCATGGCGATCGGGTTGATCAGCTTCACGGTGATGCTGAC
>NZ_JBPJZE010000049.1:0-1639 GCF_051216695.1 Variovorax glucosi | reverse complement strand
AGGGGTTGTGATACGCCTCGCGCCCGACCATCACGCCGTCGAGCAGACGCAGGTGTTCATGCACCTGCGCGTTGACAGAGATGCCACCGTTGATGGCAAAGCGCAGCTCCGGAAACTCGTGCTTCAGCCGGTGCACCAGCTCGTAGCGCAGCGGCGGAATCTCGCGGTTCTGCTTCGGGCTCAGGCCCTGCAGCCACGCATTGCGCGCATGCACGATGAAAGTCTGGCAGCCGGCCTCGCTCACCTGGCCGACGAAGTCGCGCACGAATTCGTAGCTCTCGATCTTGTCGATGCCGATGCGGTGCTTGACCGTAACGGGCACGCTCACCACATCGACCATCGCCTTCACGCAGTCGGCCACCAGTTGCGGCTCGTTCATCAGGCAGGCGCCGAACGCGCCGCGCTGCACGCGCTCGCTCGGGCAGCCGCAGTTGAGGTTGATCTCGTCGTAGCCCCACTCTTCGCCGAGCTTCGCGCAGTGCGCGAGGTCGGCCGCCTCGCTGCCGCCGAGCTGCAACTGGGCACCGACGTCGCGCAGGCTTCCGAGCGCCTGCGCTCTGCCCGCGCCACCGCCGAGACGCTGCAGCGCGACGCGCTGCCCGGTGCCGAGACGGCCTACAAGGCCGCCACCAAGGGCTTCGAGCTGGGCAAGTTCAGCTTCCTGGAAGCACTCGATGCGCAGCGCACGCTGTTCCAGGTGCGCGCGCAATACCTGCTAGCACTGGCCGACGCGCACCGCGCCGCCGGCGACCTCGACCGGCTCCTCGGCTACGAAGGCAACGACATCTCTGCCGCGACGCCACCCGTCGTGCGCTGACAAGCAAGCAAGGAACTCCACAGATCATGAACACCGAAGAACGTAAACCTTTCGCCGAGGGCGTCGGCAAGAAGCAGTGGATCGCCATCGCGGTCGTCCTGGCGCTAGGCCTTGGCGCGGGCGCGCTGATCCTGCGCACCTCGCCGGCCAAGCCCGAGGCGGCCGGCCATTCGGAGGCTGCCGGGCATGGAGACGGCGAGCATCACGAAGAAGGCGGCAAGGAAGCCAAGGAAGAGGGCAAGGACCACGACCACAGCCACGGTGAGGCCAAGGGCCATGCCGACAACGAGCACCACGAAGAGGGCAAGGGCGAGGAAAAGACTGCAGTGGCAGGGGAAAAGAAGGAGCCCGCCGGCCACAAGGAAGACGAAGAAAAAATCGCCTTCACTGACGAGCAGGTCAAGGCTGCCGACATGACCATCGAGAGCGCCGGCCCCGCGCGCATCAGGACCTCGCTGCAACTGCCCGGCGAAATCAAGTTCAACGAAGACCGCACGGCCCACGTGGTGCCGCGCGTGGCGGGCGTGGTCGATAGCGTGTCGGCCGACCTTGGCCAGGAGGTCAAGCGCGGCCAGGTGCTGGCGGTGCTTTCAAGCCCCTCGTTGTCGGAGCAGCGCAGCGCGCTGCAATCGGCGCAGCGCCGGCTGGAGCTGGCCCGCTCCACCTACGAGCGCGAGAAGAAGCTGTGGGAAGAAAAGATCTCGCCGCAGCAGGACTACCTGCAGGCCCAGCAGGCCATGCAGGAGGCGCAGATCGCCGTGGCCAACGCCAACCAGAAGCTGCTGGCGCTCGGCGCCACGCCCGGCTCGTCGGCGCTGGGCC
>NZ_JBPJZE010000048.1:0-1651 GCF_051216695.1 Variovorax glucosi | reverse complement strand
TTCCGCGTGATCGGCGTTGCGCCGGACGCCTGCGAGCTGCAGTTCACGCTGCTGCGCCAGCCGCACATGGACGATGCGGCCTTCGAGCGCGATGCGCAGTGGATCGCCCGCGACCTGCAGGCGCTGCGCAACCTGCTCGAAGCAGACTGACCGGCTGGCTCAGCCGCGCACCACGATCGGCGTGAACTTGCGCCGCGCCTTCAGCTGGTCGGCATCCCACTCGATGCCCAGCCCCGGCGTCTCCGGCGCCACCGCGTGGCCGCCTTCGATGCGCAGCCGGCTCGTCGTCAGGTCGTCGAGCTGCGGGATGTATTCCACCCAGCGCGCATTCGGCACCGCAGCGCACAGGCTCACGTGCAGCTCCATCAGGAAGTGCGGGCACATCGCGATGTTGTGCGCTTCCGCGAGGTGCGCGATCTTCAGCCACGGCGTGATGCCGCCCACGCGCGCCACGTCGGCCTGCACGATGGAGCAGGCGCCCTGCTGGATGTATTCCGCGAACTGCGACGGGTGGTACATCGACTCGCCCACCGCGATCGGCACGCTGGTGCTCGCCAGCAGCTGCGCATGCGCGCGCACGTGCTCGGCCGGCATCGGCTCCTCGAACCATGCGAGGTCGAGCGGCGCGTACTGGTGCGCGCGACGAATGGCCTCGGCCGCGGTGAAGCTCTGGTTGGCATCGACCATCAGCTCGAAGTCCGCACCCACCGCTTCGCGCACCGCCGAGAGGCGCGCGATGTCTTGTGCCACATGTGGCTTACCGACCTTGATCTTCGCGCCGAGAAAGCCGTCGGCCTTCGCAGCGAGCGTCTGCTCCACCAGCTGTGCGGGCTCGATGTGCAGCCAGCCGCCCTCCGTGGTGTAGACCGGCACGCGCGACTGCGCGCCACCGGCCAGCCGCCACAGCGGCAGCCCTACAGCGCGCGCGTTGCGGTCCCACAGCGCGGTGTCGATGGCGGCCAGCGCCAGGCTGGTGATGGCGCCCACGGCGGTCGCGTGCGTGTGGAAGAACAGGTCGCGCCAGATGGCTTCGTACTGCTGCGGGTCGCGCCCGATCAGGCGCGGCGCGAGGTGGTCGTTCAGCAGCGCCACGATGGACGAGCCGCCCGTGCCGATGGTGTACGTGTAGCCCGTGCCCGCCGAGCCGTCGTCGCAGCGCACGGTGACCATCACGGTCTCCTGCGTCACGAATGACTGGATGGCGTCGGTACGCTTGACCTTGGGCGCAATGTCGATCTGCGCGATTTCGACCTGGTCGATCTTCGCCATCGTGCTCAGCCTGCGTTGCGCGTCACGTCCGCGGGCAGGTCGGCGCCGTGGAACTTCTTGTAGATGGTGTTGAGCTCACCGCTCTTGAGCTGCGCCTTCACGAACTCGTCGAGTTTGGCCTTCAGGCGCGGCTCGTTCTTGCGCATGCCGATGGCCAGGAAGTTGACCTTCATCGTGAACTTCGGCTCCATCTGCTTGGCCGGGTTCTTCTCGTTGATGGTCTTCAAGAGCGGCGGTGCGGTCGCGAAGATGTCGGCCTGGCCGCTCACCACGGCGGTGATGGAGGTGGCGTCGTCGTCGAAGCGAATCACCTGCGCGCCGGCCGGCAGCACCTTGGTCAGTTCCTGGTCGTTGGTGGTGCCGCGCGTGGCAATCACTTTCT
>NZ_JBPJZE010000047.1:0-1655 GCF_051216695.1 Variovorax glucosi | reverse complement strand
TGGCCGCCGCCACCGAAGGCCCGGCCACCGAAGAAGTCGCGACCACCAGCTAGTTGATGGCCATGCCCTTGCCCAGTTGCGACGACGGATACGTCAGCCGCACCAGCGCCGCGTTCACGCTCATGATGCCGGCCGCCCCCAGCCCCTGGAAGGCGCGCGCAGCGATCAGCGTGCCCAGCGAATTGGCAAAGGTGGCGGCCAGCGACGACAGCGTGAACACCGCCATCCCCACCAGATACACGCGCCGGTAGCCCACGAGATCGCCCAGCGAAGCCAGTGGCAGCAGCATCACCAGCGTGGCGATCTGGTACGCATTGACCACCCAGATCGCCTGCGACGGGCTGGCCTGCAGCTCGCGCGCAATGCCCGGCAGCGCCAGGTTGACGATGGTGCCGTCGAGCACCGCCACGATCAGCCCGAGGATGATGACCAGCATCGCCCAGCCGCGCTCCGGCTGGGCCAGCCCGTCGATGGGCTTGTGGGTTGCATTGCCGCTGTCGTTGTCTCCGGCCGCCGTGAGCGCGGCGCCTGCTCGTACCGTGTTCATCAGGCTTCTTGCGCCCTTCCCGTCTTGCTGGTGGGTTCGGAGCGCACGCCGCCCAGCGTGAGCCAGGTCAGCACCAGCGCGATGAGTGCGCCGCCAGCCATGCCGGCCACCATTGGCAGCGGTCGGCCATCAGTGAAGAGGCCAACCACCGCCATCGCCAATGCGCCCGTCAGCATCTGCAGCGTGCCCAGCAACGCCGAGGCCGTGCCGGCGATGGCGCCGTGCATCTCGAGCGCCAGCACGCCGGTGGTCGGAATCACCAGGCCCATGAAGCCGGAGGCGATGAAGTACAGGACGATGAGCACCCAGATGTTGTCGCCGCCCATCGCAAAGTAGACAAACATCGCGACCATTGCCACACCGCAGCACACCACGCCGAACTTGACGAGGTTGACCAGCCCGTAGCGCTCGCCCAGCGAGCCGGTGAACTGCGAGGCCGCGATGAAGGCCGCCGCATTCACGCCGAAGGCCACGCTGTAGAGCGCAGGCGACAGGCCGTAGTGGTCGATCATTACGAACGACGAATTCGCCAGGTAGGTGAAGAAGCCCGCCATCGCGAAGCTGCCGATGAACACCAGCCCGAGGTAATGCTTGTCGCGCAGCAACAGCCAGTAGGCCGACAGCGCACTGCCAAGACTGCTTTCGACGCGCTCCGAGGCGGGGCGTGTTTCATCGAGCAGCTTGACCATCATCGCCAGGCCCGCGACGGCCGCGATGGTCACGGCCCAGAACACACCGCGCCAGCCGGCCACCGCGATCACCGCGCTGCCCGCGAGCGGCGCGAGGATCGGCGACACACTGAACACCAGCATCAGCAGCGACATCAGCCGCGCGGCATCGGTGCCCGTGTGCAGATCGCGCACCACGGCGCGCGGAATCGCCATGCCGGCCGCGGCGCCCAAGCCCTGGATGAAGCGCAGCACGATCAGCGTCTGGATGTCGGTCGCCATTGCGCAGCCCACGCTGGCGAGCGCGAACAGCAGCAGCCCCGCATACAGCGGCGGCTTGCGGCCCACCATGTCGGAGATCGGGCCGTACAGCAGCTGCCCAGCACCGAGCGACAGGAAGAACGCCGTGAGGCTCATCTGCACCGCGCCAATGTCGGCGT
>NZ_JBPJZE010000046.1:782-1658 GCF_051216695.1 Variovorax glucosi | reverse complement strand
GACGAGGTGAGCGTCGACGGCGGGTGGAAGAAGTGACCAATCGAATGCCTTGCCGCCACCGCCATAACCTTCGACATGGGCGTCGAGCAGGATGGCCTGGGCGTGGGAGTAATCGGACGCGTATTTTACGAGGTCGAAGCCGGCCCCGGCAGCCCCCAGCGGGATTCGGGCGGCGCGCATGTAGCGAAAGCGGCCCGGGCCGCTGGCTTCTTCGCACTGTTCGGGCGTTTCCTCGCCGTGGAATTGGGCGATGGCGCCCTTCATATGTGTGAGTGCTGCTATGACTTTCGGAGCATCCTCGTTCACGAACAGCAGCACCGGCGTGATGAACGGGGGCAGGCGCGAGGCCAGTTCGGCGGCGCGCTCGGGCGTCACGGCGCGGGGGCTCTTCGCGTAGAGCACGAAGCCGATGGCATCGGCACCGGCTTCGATTGCCGCATCCACGTCGGCCTCACGTGTCAGGCCACAGATCTTGATGCGTGTGCGGGGAACGGAAAGCGCGGTCATGGCGGGCCATCATACGGAGCCCCGCCGGCCTGCAGCGTGGCTTCCGCCGGCAGACCCCACTTGGCGTCGTACAACGGGCCCAGGAAGTACAGGCCGTCCGCGGAGAAGGTGGGTGCCGCCACCTTGCGGCTGCGCGCCTCGAGCACTTCAGAAATCCACGCGGGCCGCTCGTCGCCGCGGCCGATGCGCACCAGGCAACCCATCAGGTTGCGGATCATGTGGTGCAGGAACGCGTCGGCCTCGAATTCGAAATGCCAGCGGCAGCGCTCGCCGTCGCCCACGCGCGTGATCTCGATGCGCCGCAGGTCCTTGACCGGCGAACGAGCCTGGCAGGCCGAGGCGCGGAACGAGCTGAAATCGTGCTGTCCG
>NZ_JBPJZE010000046.1:0-772 GCF_051216695.1 Variovorax glucosi | reverse complement strand
CCGCAGCAGCGCGCATCGCATCGCCGTCTAGCGCATGCATCGACCAGCCGACCCGGCCCGAATCGAGGCTGGGCCGCACCGGCGATTGAGAAAGCACGTAGAGATAGCGGCGCGCCAGGGCGCTGGCGCGGCAATGGAATTCGTCGGGCACCGGATGCGCCCACTGCACCGCGATGTCGTCGGGCAGGAAGCGGTTGGTGCCGCGCATCCAGGAGAAGGGTTCGCGCTCGACGGTGGTGTCGAAGTGCACCACCTGCATCAGGGCGTGCACGCCAGCGTCGGTGCGACCGGCGGACAGCGTGCCTATCGTGCCGGATGGCTGCGCGGCGAACTTCGTGAGGGCCGCTTCGAGCTTGTCCTGCACCGTGCGGCCCGAGCGCTGGCTTTGCCAGCCCTCGTACGCTTGGCCGTTGTACCGGATACCGAGCGCCAGCCTCACGAATTCAGGAAGAACGACAGGAGCAACCGCTCAGCGCAGTTCTGCGAGCAGTTGACGGGCTTGCGACTTGAGGTCGCCAGCGCTTTCGGCTTCGACTTCCTCGACCAGCGAGCGGGCGCCTTCGACGTCGCCGATGGCTTGCAGTTCGCGAGCGAGCGACAGCTTGACGGCGTGCGGGCTGTCGTCGCCTTCATCGTCGGGCGCGGTAGCCGCAGGCCTTGCGGTTTCGGCCGAGCGGGCAGCCGGCAGGCCTGCCAGTGCGCTCATGTCGAACTCGATGAAGCCCGAATCGCCCTTCAGGTCACCGCGCACGGTGACGGCTTCGTCGTTGTT
>NZ_JBPJZE010000462.1:0-1000 GCF_051216695.1 Variovorax glucosi | reverse complement strand
CGCGCCACTTCGCGCTCGAAGAAGCCATCGAGGCCTACCGGCTGGTGCTGTCGGGCAGCACCGACCGCGTCGTGCTGCACCCCTGAAACCGCGAGGAACCCCCGCCATGCACGTGACCCGTTTCAACGAAGCGCCGCACTACGAAGCGCCCAACCACTTCGACATGCGCTGCCTGCGCCTGCAGGGCAAGGAAGCCGGCCCCTCCACGCAGATGTGGATGGGCATGAGCCAGATTCTTCCCGGCGGCCACACAGGCCTCGATGGCTCACCAATGGAAAAGCTCTACCTCGTGCTCGAAGGCCAGCTCCATGTGGTCGGCGAACTCGACGGCGCACACCAGGAAGACGTGCTCGAGCAGTACGACAGCTGCCGCTTCGCGCCCGGCGAGAAGCGCCAGTTGGAAAACCGCAGCAACCGGCCGGTGCTGGTGGCGCTGGTGATGCCGAACGCGCCACCGGCCTAGCGCTCGCGCGCCCTTCGGTCATTCATCGCTCATCGAACAAATCAACGGAGACAAGACGCATGAAGAACAAGACATTCCCCTGGAGCCGCCGGCAGGCCCTTACCGTGGCCGCGGCATTCGCGGCCTGCACGCTGGGCAGCAGCGGCGCGCTGGCGCAGGGCGCGTGGCCAGGCACGCAACCGATCAAGCTGGTGGTGCCCTTCACGGCAGGCAGCGGCACCGACATCGTCGCGCGCCTCGTGGCCGAAAAGCTCGGGCCCGCGCTGGGCACGAGCGTGATCGTCGACAACAAGCCCGGCGCGGGCGGCACGCTGGGCGCGGCCATCACGGCCAAATCGCCAGCCGACGGCTACACACTGCTGGTGCATTCGGCGGGCCATCTCGTGAACCCGTGGATATACAAGGGCCTGTCGTACGACACGATCTAGGACTTCACCGGCATCACGCCGATGGCGAGCCTGCCCAACGTGCTGGTGACCGCGCCTTCGCACTTCACGAACGTGCAGGACCTCGTGGCCAAGGCAAAGGCCAAGCCTG
>NZ_JBPJZE010000461.1:0-1001 GCF_051216695.1 Variovorax glucosi | reverse complement strand
AGGCATCGAGGGCGGTGGTCATGTGGGGCGCTTTCCTGCTGCTGGCTTGCGCGTGCGGGCCGGCTTCGCCGTTGCGGCCGGCGGCGGGCTCGGCGGCTGGCGCGTGCGTCGCGGCTTCGGCGCAGCGGCTTGCGCGGTCGGCGCGGGGCCGGCACCGCCTTCCACCGCGCGGGCGATGCGCGCGAGATGGTCGTCGATGCGTTGCAGTTGCTCGCCCAGCACCTGGAGGTCGGCGCGCGTGGGCAGGTTCAGCAGCGTCAGGTAGCGCGCCATCACGTCGCCCAGCGCTTTCTGCGCGGTGAGCGAGGCGTTCATGCCGCCGTGCATGCCCTGGCGGAACGGGTCCGAGGACATGGCTTCGTTGGCGAATTCGTTGGTGCTCTTTTCCCACTGGGCAGTGAGCTCGCGCCACATCGCCATCGGGTCGAGCGGGGAGAACTTGTTCATGGCTGGTGCTCCCTTGTTTGTCGTTGTCGTCTCAGGTGTTCGCGTGTCGCGTCGTGTGCGCCGTGTGCGCCGTGTGCGCGGCAATGGCATCGACGATCTGCGGCCACATCGGAATGGGCAGTGCGTGGCCCATGCGCGGAATGCGCAGCAGCTGCGCGCCCGGAATGGCATCGGCCACGTCCACGCCGCAGGCCACCGGCACCAGCGGATCGGCGTCGCCGTGGATCACCAGCGTGGGCACGCGCACGTCGCGCAGCGCGGGTTTGCGATTGCCCGAGGCCAGGATGGCCGCGAGCTGCCGCGCCACGCCGGCCGGGTTGAGTCCGCGCAGGAACACGAGCTGGGCCTTTTCGGCGTCGCGCGCCTCGTCGAGCGGAAAGTCGGACGGGCCGCGCAGCACGCGCCACACCTTGGCGTAGTGCGGCAGGTAGGCCTCGAAGGTGGTCGGCGAAGGCGTGAACAGCACGGCCATTGCCTCGGGCGTGGGTGGCGGCAGGCCCGGAGCGCCGGTGGTCGACATGATGCTGGTGAACGACAGCATGCGATGCGGATGG
>NZ_JBPJZE010000460.1:0-1002 GCF_051216695.1 Variovorax glucosi | reverse complement strand
ATCACCGAAGTCCGCACCTATGCGAATGCCCTGACCGGTGCGGCGTTCGATGCATGGGACGGTCGCTCCGTACCGACTGTCATGGCCGACGACACGCGGGACCAGCGTTTGCGTACCGTCTTTGATGCCGCGAATCGTGCCGCCTGGCAGGTCGATGGCGTTGGAGGCGTACTCCGCATTGCATATGACGGCAACGGTAATGCTCTCGAGCGGCGAGCCTATGCCAACCGCCTCGACGCCTTGGCGCTAGCCGCGTGGGACGGAAAAACCCCGCCGTTGCCGCAGGCCGATGACGAGCTCGATCAACATGTTCGCAACATCTACGACGCTGCGGGTCGGCTGACATGGAGCGTAGATGGCGAAGGGTCCGTGACGTCGAATGAATACGATGCCAATGGCAATGTCACATACCGCACCCGGTTCGTCGACACCGTTGGGCGCGACGCATCGCCGGACAGCGTGCAGGACAACTATCAGGATCTGGTCACCCACTACATCTACGACGCAGCCAATCGTGTGTCGTACCGGTCGAAGTGGCAGGGAAGAAGTTCAATGGGAGGGCCATACGGCCCTTCGCTCGATAGCCGCGAGGAAATATCGTACGACTACGACGGGGCAGGCCATTTGCTGCGGCAAACAGTGCACGCGACTTTGCCATGGAAGGCGTCGACCGGTCAGACGCACCAGGCTGATCGCAGCAACTATTTCGTATATGACGCGGCGGGGCGCCTGACCTATTCCGTGGATGCCGAAGGCGGCGTAACGCGAAACAGCTATGACGGCGCGGGGCGGATGATTCAGAGTCGGCAGTTTGCCGATGTAGTCAGGGATGTCACTGGCGTTACCGCCTTTGGGGGGTGGAGGCGCAATCTGCCCTTGGATAGAACTCTGACGGACAGTCGTTTCACTGAAATGGGCGCGAACCACTTCTGGAGGTTGAGCGCTGCCATGCTCGAAGCCGAACTGACGCCTGATGCGTCGGCCGATCGCGTTACTGTGATG
>NZ_JBPJZE010000045.1:0-1661 GCF_051216695.1 Variovorax glucosi | reverse complement strand
GCTTCCTTGGTCTGCATGCTGCCGCCGATGGCAGCGAGGGCACGGCCACGGCCACCGCCCACGAGGCCGCCGAGTGCGCCGCCGACACCGCCAGCATCGCTGTTGCTGAACACGATTTCGGGCGACAGGCCGTAGTCCGAAGCCACCATCTGGCCCCGGCCGAAGTTGCTGCCGCCGCGCATTTCACCCGACTGCTGCAGCGCGCGTTCACGCGTCATGGCGTTCATGCCGGCCGCGCCGCGCTCGACCACGATGAAGCAGTTCGATTGCTGCACCAGCAAGCGCAGCAGGTTGGCCGTGGGCGGCAGGCGGTATTCGCCGGTGAGGATGGTGTACCAGCCCGCATTCACGTTCTCGATCAGCGAGACGGTGCCGAGCGGCGATTCGCAGCGCTCGAGCTGGCTGCTCGCGTTGTCGGTGGCACCACCTGCGGCGCTGCCGGTGGCCATGGTCTTAGCCGACTGGCTGCCCATTTGCATGTCGGTCGTGGCGCAACCGGTGAGTAGAACTGCGCCGACGGCGATGGCCGCGAGCGGGAACGTGGTGAGCTGCATGGTGGACTCCCTCTGTTTGTTCAGAGATCTGTGAGTGAAAAAACTAGCGGTCGAGGATACGCGCAAAGGATTGCAGGAATCAATCAAACGAACGCCAGCCCCCGAGTTCACAACACTAGGCCGTTCGGCGGATGCGCTCGATCAATCCGTTGAGTGCTTCGATGGAGCCGAAGTGAATGGCGAGCTCGCCGCTTTCCTCGATGCGACCGCCGCGCTTGCTGCGCTTCTTGATGCGCACCTCGACCTCGGCAGTGAGCAGGTCGGCCAGTTCTTCTTCCACGCGCTGCAGGTCGCGCGACTTCTCGCCGTCGTTGCCGCGGCGCGTTGGCGTGAGCGTGAACTCGGCCGCGAGCTTCTTCACCAGCGCCTCGGCTTCGCGCACCGACATCTTCTTGGGGGCGATGTGGTTGGCGGCCGTGATCTGCGTACCGCGGTCGAGCGACAGCAGCGCGCGGGCGTGGCCCATGTCGATGTCGCCGGCCATCAGCATCTGCTGCGCGGGCTCGGCGAGGTTCAGCAGGCGCAGCAGATTGCTGGCCGCGCTGCGCGAACGGCCCACGGCCTGTGCGGCCTGTTCGTGAGTGAGCCCAAACTCGTTCACCAGGCGTTGCAGGCCTTGGGCTTCTTCCAGCGGGTTGAGGTCTTCGCGCTGAATGTTCTCGATGAGCGACATCGCCGCGGCGGCTTCGTTGGGCACGTCGCGCACCAGCACCGGCACGCTGTCGAGGCCCGCGAGCCTGGCGGCGCGAAAGCGGCGTTCGCCCGCGATGATTTCGTACTCGGCGTTCTTGGCTTCAGCCGATTCGGCATCGAGCCGGCGGACCAGGATCGGCTGCATGATGCCCTGCGCCTTGATGCTCTCGGCCAGTTCGTAGAGCGCGCCTTCGTCCATGCGCGTGCGCGGCTGGTAGACGCCGGCGACCATCTGGTCGAGCATCAGCGTCGTCGGGTTCCTTTGCGCGCCGCCCTCTTCCGTGCCCGAGACGCCGCCGTTGCCGTTGTTGTCGGAGGAAGGCGCGGCCGTCGGGCCGAGCAGCGCTTCGCGGCCGCGGCCCAGGCCCTTGGGTTTCTTGGTCGCCATCAGTTCTTTTCTTTCGAGATTTCGTT
>NZ_JBPJZE010000459.1:0-1003 GCF_051216695.1 Variovorax glucosi | reverse complement strand
AGCGCGTGTCGTGCGCCACGATCACCGTGACGCCGGCCGCCAGCGTTTGCGCCGTGTTGCCAGAAGACACGGCCGGCTTCAGCTTCGCCTTGGCTTCTTCGCTTCGCACGAACACGTAGCGCGCCGGCTGGGCGTTGTAGGCGGTCGGGCCCCACTTCAGCAGGTCGTAGAGCTTGTGGATCAGCTCGTCGGTCACGGGCACGGGCTTGAAGGCGTGCACGGTGCGGGCCTTGCGGAACAGCTGGTCCAGCGCGGCTTCGGGAATGGATTGCAGTGTGGTCATTTCTTCAAAAGGTCTTTCAGTTCGATGCGGCTGCAAGGGCCTGATCGAGGTCGGCGATCAGGTCATCGATGTGCTCGATGCCGACCGACAGGCGCACCGTGTCTTCGGTCACGCCGGCCTTGGCCAGCTCTTCGGGCGACAACTGCCGGTGCGTGGTCGAAGCGGGGTGTGTGGCCAGCGAGCGCACGTCGCCGATGTTCACGAGGCGCGTGAAGAGCTTCAGCGCATCGAGGAACTTCGCCCCACCCTCGCGACCCGCGCCGATGCCGAAGGTCAGCACGCCGCTGGAGCGGCCGCCGAAGTATTTCTTCGCCAGCGGGTAGTCGGGGTGGTCTTCGAGCGCCGCGTAGTTCACCCAGTTCACGGCCTTGCTCTGCTTCAAGTGCTGCGCCACCGCGAGTGCGTTGCTGCTGATGCGGTCCATGCGCAGTGCCAGCGTCTCGATGCCCTGCAGGATCAGGAAGGCGTTGAACGGCGAGATGGCCGCGCCGGTATTGCGCAGCGGCACCACGCGCGCACGGCCGATGTAGGCGGCCGGGCCCAGCGCCTCGGTGTAGACCACGCCGTGGTAGCTCACGTCGGGCTCGTTCAGGCGCCTGAAGCGCTGCTTGTGCTCGGCCCACGGGAACTTGCCCGAATCGACGATGGCGCCGCCGATGCTGGTGCCGTGGCCGCCCAGGTACTTGGTGAGCGAATGCACCACGATGTCGGCGCCGTGCT
>NZ_JBPJZE010000458.1:0-1004 GCF_051216695.1 Variovorax glucosi | reverse complement strand
CCCGGGCGCTCGCGCGCTGACCCTTTCCGTTTTCTTTCTCTCTCGTCGCTTCCTTCCTTTATTCAGGAGACACATCCAATGACCGTCATCACCTCCCGCCGCACAGCGCTTGCAGCCCTCGGCCTCGGCGCCGCCCTCACCGTGTTCGCACCCTTCGCCTCGGCACAGACCGTGGCCGACATCAAGAAGAAGGGCGAGATCACCATCGGCATGCTGGTCGACTTCCCGCCCTACGGCACCACCGACGCGAAGAACCAGCCCGACGGCTACGACGCCGACGTGGCCAAGCTGCTGGCCAAGGACTGGGGCGTCAAGGCCAACATCGTGCCGGTGACTGGCCCGAACCGCATTCCCTTCCTGCTGACCAACAAGGTCGACCTGCTGGTGGCTTCGCTGGCCGTGACGCCCGAGCGCGCGAAGCAGGTGCAGTTCTCGCAGCCCTATGCGGCCGCCACCATCGTGCTGTACGGCGCGACCAAGGCCCCTATCAAGGCGGCAGCCGACCTGAAGGGCCTGCGCGTGGGCGTGGCCCGCGCATCGACGCAAGACGTGGCCGTGACCAAGGCCGCACCGGAAGGCACCGAAATCCGCCGCTTCGACGACGACGCCTCGGCCATGCAGGCGCTGATCTCGGGCCAGGTCGATGCCATCGGCTGCTCGGTGACCGTGGCGGCGCAGATCGCCAAGCGCGTGCCCGCCAACACCTTCGAAAACAAGTTCACGCTCGTGCAGCAGTCGATGGGCATCGCGATGCGTCCGGGCCAGGAAGAGCTGCACAAGGCGGTGAACGAGTTCGTGCAGAAGAACACCGCCAACGGCGAGCTCAACAAGCTCTACCAGAAGTGGCTGCAGGCCGACCTGCCCAAGATGCAATAAGCAACCCCCGAGGCTGAAGGAATCCTGGCATGACGACGGAATCGATCATCCGCATGGAAGCGGTCAACAAGTGGTACGGTGAATTCCAGGTGTTGACCGGCATCGACCTGTCGGTGCGCCAGGGCGAG
>NZ_JBPJZE010000457.1:0-1004 GCF_051216695.1 Variovorax glucosi | reverse complement strand
CGACGTGGATCGCCAGCAGTCTTCGCGGCTCTGGCTGGGCCTGCGCCCGCCACTGGCCCGGCCCATCGCCACCTGGGAAGCCACGGGCGAGAGCACGGTGGTGCGGCCGCCGCGCGGCACCACGCACGCGGTGCTCGACACGCCGGCCGGCCTGCACGGCTGGCGCTTCAAGGAAGTGCTGGCGCTGGCCGACCGGGTGATCGTGCCGCTGCAGCCGAGCATCTTCGACATCTACGCGACGCGCGATTTCCTCGACCGGCTGATGGAGCAGCGCCGCGCCGAGAAAACGAAGATCGGCCTCGTCGGCATGCGCGTGAACGCCCGCACGCTGGCGGCCGACCGGCTCCACGAGTTCATCGCCGGGCTCGGCGTGCCGGTGATCGGCGAACTGCGCGACACGCAGAACTACGTGCAGCTCGCGGCGCGCGGGCTCACGCTGTTCGACATCGCGCCCGGCCGCGTGCAGCGCGACCTGGAGCAGTGGCAGCCGATCTGCGTGTGGCTCGACGCCTGAGCCGCCAGCCTGCTCCCGGTTTTCCCTGAGCCTGGTTGTCGCCCGCCCGACAGTCGTGCGGGCGCCCCAGACGCCAGAATGCCTCGCATGACAAAAAAGACATTCCAGACCCTTCAGGATCTTGCCGCCTGCGTCGGCCAGGAAGTCGCCGTGAGCGACTGGATCACCATCACGCAGGAGCAGGTCAACCAGTTCGCCGAGGCGACGGGCGACCACCAGTGGATCCATGTCGATATCGAACGGGCCAAGGCCGGCCCCTTCGGCGGACCGATTGCCCACGGCTTTCTCACGCTGTCGCTGCTGCCGCGCTTCTACGAGACGGCGCTTGACGTGGTCGAGTCGCGCATGGGCGTGAACTACGGCCTGAACAAGGTGCGCTTCATGTCGCCAGTGCCTGTGGGCAAGCGCCTGCGGGCCCGCATGAAGCTGCTGACCTCTGAAGCGATTGCCAACGATGGCTTTCAGATGACCTGGGAAACCACCATTGAGC
>NZ_JBPJZE010000456.1:0-1005 GCF_051216695.1 Variovorax glucosi | reverse complement strand
GAAGGCCACGCCCGGCATGAAGAGCCGGTCGAAGTAGCCCTTGAGCATCGCCGGCAGGCCGAAGCACCAGGTCGGAAAGCAGAACACGATGCCCTCGGCCCATTGCAGCCGATCCACGTAAGGCTTCAGCGGCAACTGGTTGGCCGGCACGTCGTGGTAGCCCAGCCGTTCCTCGCGCGACAGCACCGGGTTGAAGCCCTCGGCGTAAAGGTCGCAGTCGTCCACCTCGTGCCCGGCGGCGCGCAGGTTCTTCAGCACCTCCTGATGCAGGGCGGCGTGGAAGCTGGTTTCGACCGGGTGGCAGTAGACGACGAGCACGCGCATGGTGTGTTTGACCGCTTAATCAGAGCAAGTGGTCAGGTTATGCAAGCGACGTGCCAGTGCGGGTGCACCGGTTTGGGTCTACGTGGTTGTGGGGCGACACGACGGCTGAAAAGCTCGCCCTGGCTCGACTGAATTCCGTAACAAAAGTCACGGAAATCTGCAAAAACGCAACGAGAAGGGCGTAGTTCCTACGCTTTACGTAACACTCACACACCCTTTCTTCTAATTGTTAACTAAAATTCACACTTCCAAGGTTGTGAACTTTGGACTTCATTTTCTGTTCGATTCACCAAGAGCTTCGTCTTACTTACACCTGTAGGCATTCCTCATGAAAAAACCTTCCCTCATCGTTGCAGCCGTCCTTGCCGCCATGGCCACCAGCGCGGCGGTAGCCGCAACGGCCACCTCCACGTTCCAGGTCCTCATCACCGTGACCAAGGCCTGCTCGGTCACGGCAGGTACGGCATCGAACATCGACTTCGGCTCGCAGCTTTCCTCCGCCACCGCCCTGTCGGCCAGCAGCAACATCAGCGTGACCTGCTCCAAGTCGACGCCCTACAACATCGGCCTGCTGCCCGCGAGCACCGCCGCCACCGGCACCTCCGGCGCCGGCTTTATGAGTCCCGTCGTGGCTGGCCCGGACACCATTGCCTACCAGCTTCGCTCGATGAGCGCGACAGG
>NZ_JBPJZE010000455.1:0-1006 GCF_051216695.1 Variovorax glucosi | reverse complement strand
GGAATATCGGATATTCAGTCGACGATTGAAGCTTCTTACGTGGAGCGTCCGGCATCGCCAATCAAACTTCAATATGAAGATTGGATGGGTGTGGCGAAATTTGAATTCTCCAACGGTGAGATAACAATCGATCCCGAGCATCACCAATCGCTGCAGGATCTCACGCTGAACGAGTACCAAAGGCTGTTCGGAGAGATGGGATTGATCACGACGGCACCCGCATTGCAGCCGTCCCGCGCCTGATCTTGCGGCGCCAAATTTTCACCAATATCACTGCGTCCCCCGATGTCGTGCTGTGCCCAACAGCGAGGCCATCACATGACGCTATATCTACACCGCTTGCTGCTGTTTCTAGCCTGCACTCCCGGGCATTGATGCGGCAGCGGCCCTGGAGCAGGCCGCGTCCGCATTCGTTCACATCGAAACTTAAAAAACAGATAAATAAATGACAGTCTTCTCTACCGAGTCTTTTGCGGACCACGAACAGGTCGTCTTCGTATCCGACGATCGGGTCGGGCTCCGGGCCATCATCGCCATCCACAGCACCCGGCTCGGGCCGGCCCTGGGCGGATGCCGCATGTATCCCTACGCCGACGAAGCCTCCGCCCTGCGCGACGTGCTTCGCCTGTCGCGTGGAATGACTTTCAAGGCCGCGGCCGCGGGACTCGGCCTGGGCGGCGGAAAGTCGGTGATCCTCGGCGACCCGCGCAAGAGCAAGACGCCCGAACTGCTGCGGGCGATGGGCGTGGCGGTCAACCGCCTGGGGGGCCGCTACATCACCGCCGAGGACGTTGGCACCACTGTCGCCGACTTCGCCTGGGTACGACAAAACACCCGGCACGTGGTCGGGTTGCCGGAAGAACTGGGCGGCACCGGAGATCCTTCGCCGACCACGGCATTAGGCGTCTATCACGGCATCGTGGCCAGCGTCGCACATCGACTGGATCGCGACCTGCGCGGGCTGACGGTGGCGGTGCAAGGCCTGGGCAACGTCGGCTGGAGCTTG
>NZ_JBPJZE010000454.1:0-1007 GCF_051216695.1 Variovorax glucosi | reverse complement strand
GGCGCTCTGGGCCCCACGGTGGGCGCCTCGCGCCGCTACGACGGCCCGCTGGGCAAGAGCGACCGGGCCTTCGTGTTCGGCGCGCTCGGCCTCTACGTGGCGCTGGGCCTGCCGCTGCCGGGCTGGACGGCCTGGCTGATGCCGCTGCTGGCGGCGCTGGTGGCCTGGACCACCGTCAACCGCATCCGCTGCGCGCTGGCTGAAGCCGACGCCGCCGGCCGCCACTGAACAAGCTCCTACAAGATTTCACAGGGATTCAATGAACGACACCACCCCACGCGCTCCGAACGAACTGCACTTCCAGACGCACGACGGCGAATCGCTTTTCTACCGCCACTGGCCGGCCACCGGTGCCACGCGGCGCGGCGCCATCGTGCTGTTCCATCGCGGCCATGAGCACGGTGCGCGCATGCCGCACCTGGTCGACGAGCTGAACCTGCCCGAGTTCGACTTCTTCGCCTGGGACGCCCGCGGCCATGGCCGCTCGCCCGGGCAGCGCGGCTACAGCCCGAGCTTCGGTACCTCGGTGCGCGACGTGCAGACATTCGTGCAGCACATCGGAACGGCGCACGGCGTGGCCGAGCAGGACATCCACGTGGTCGCGCAGAGCGTGGGCGCGGTGCTGATCTCCACCTGGGCGCACGACTACGCACCCAAGGTGCGCGGGCTCACGCTGAAGAACCGCATCCTGGTGTCGCCGATGGCCACCTACAGCGCGGTCGACGGCGTGCCGCAAGACTTTCTGCTCGTGCACCTGGGTGCACGCGCGCTCGGCGGGGCCGCGATGGTGTTCGTCGAGATGACGAGCCCGACGCCCGAAGGTCGCATCACGCCGGCCTGCACGGGCCTGTACAACGACACGCAGCAGGCCGCGTTCAAACGCATCGTCGATTTCGTGCACACGCAATCGAGCGCGAAGATCGCCATGCAGCTCGGCCACAGTGGCCCGAAGGGCTCCACCCGCGTAGGCTGGGAAGGTACCGACGAGCCGCTCGAAAGCGGCAACT
>NZ_JBPJZE010000453.1:0-1008 GCF_051216695.1 Variovorax glucosi | reverse complement strand
CTCATCGGCGGATAAGCCGATGGGCTTTGCCGGATCAACTCCCGCTTGTTGTGGGTGTTGCCTCCGTCAGGGCCTCCAGCGCCTCGGTGACGGCGCGTGTTCCTTCTGTGTCGATGGGTTCCAGCTGGCTGGCCAGCGTGGTCAATGCTTCGCCGCGCTGCGCCTGCAAGACCGCGATGGTACGGCCCGCTTCCTGCGGCGATGTGAATCCACGGCTTTGCAGCAGGGTTTCGCCGCGCGCATCCAACAGCTTGAAATAGAAAAGCCCGTCCGCCTTCTCGCGGTACTGCTTGAAACTTGGCTTCGCGACCTTGGCCGCCTTGGCTGAGCCCTTGTCCTTGCCGGCCGCGAGATTGCGCAGGCCGACCGCGTGGCGCAGGCTGGCCATGAACGGCTTCGACAGGGCTTGCGCCTTCTCGGCGCCGATGAGCAGCGTGCGCTCGATCTGCGCCGGGTCGTTCATGAGCGCGTCGTAGCGCGCGCGCAGCGGCGCCACTTCATGGTCGATGCGCTCGAACAGCAGCTGCTTGGCGTCGCCCCAGCTAATGCCATTGGCGTACTCCTTGGGCAGCGACTCGGTTTCCTCGGCGCTGGCAAAGGCCTGGTAGATCTGGAACAGGGCAGAGCCCTCGGTGTCCTTGGGCTCGCCGGGGGCGCGCGAGTCGGTCACGATGCTGGAGATCTGCTTTTGCAGCTGCGCGCGCGGCGCGAACAGCGGGATCGTGTTGCCGTAGCTCTTGCTCATCTTGCGGCCGTCGAGGCCGGGCAGGGTGGCCACAGCGTCGTCGATCTCGGCCTCGGGCAGCGTGAAGTGATCGCCGTACAGGTGGTTGAAGCGCTGCGCCATGTCGCGCGCCATCTCGATGTGCTGCACCTGGTCGCGGCCCACGGGCACCTTGTGGGCGTTGAACATCAGGATGTCCGCGCCCATGAGCACCGGGTACATGAAGAGGCCGGCCGTCACGTCGGCATCGGGGTCCTCGCCCTTGGCCACGTTCTTGTCGAGCT
>NZ_JBPJZE010000452.1:0-1008 GCF_051216695.1 Variovorax glucosi | reverse complement strand
CACCAGCGGCAAGGTCGCGATGCGCCCAAGGTTGCCGACCAGCAGCCAGAGCAGCAGGAACTTCAGCATCACCAGCAGCCAGGCCGCGATCAGGCTCGCCAGGTCCCAGCGCTTCACCGCGGGCACGATGCGCCGCAGCGGCAGCACGATCCAGTCGGTAATGGCGAACACGAAGCGCCCGAGCGGATTGCCGAACGGCACGCGGTGGTATTGCATGTAGAGCCGCAGCAGGCAGGCGCCGCCGAGGAGGCCGACGATCACGTCGAGAAGGAACGAGGGAATCTGATAGAGCATGGGACGCGGCCGTGAGGGGAATGCGATGATAGCCACGCAAGGCTCTTCGATGACGACACAACCCTTTTTGCATTCACTGCCATTGTTCCCGCTCGGTACGGTCCTGTTTCCGGGAGGTCTTCTTCCACTGCGCATCTTCGAGGTTCGTTATCTCGACATGATCGGCAAGTGCCGCAAGGCCGACGCACCCTTCGGTGTGGTGAGCCTCACCAGCGGCAGCGAAGTGCGCAAGGCCGGTGCGGATGCGGAGAGCTTCGCCGCCATCGGCACGCTGGCCATGATCCGCGAGTTCGAATCGCCGCAGAGCGGCCTGCTGCAGATCGAATGCGTGGGCACACAACGCTTTCGGGTTCGCAGCAATGAGCTGCAGAAGCATGGCCTGTGGGTCGCCGAGGTTGAGGCCGTGAACGACGACGTCGCGCTCGAAATTCCCGACGACCTGCGCCATACCGCCACCGCGCTGCAGCGTTTGATCGACACGCTGAAAGAACGCCGGCGTGCGCAAGGCGAAGCGGTGCGGCTACCCATCGGCGCGCCCTACCAGCTCAACGATTGCGGCTGGGTGGCCAACCGCTGGTGCGAGCTGGTGCCAATGCAACTCGAACTGCGCCAGCGCCTGATGGAGCTCGACAGCCCATTGATGCGGCTGGAGCTGGTCAGCGATCTGCTCGCACGCACGGGCATCACTGAATAGATCGCTACTTTTTTTGTAGC
>NZ_JBPJZE010000451.1:0-1008 GCF_051216695.1 Variovorax glucosi | reverse complement strand
GGCGCGGCCAGCAGAACCACGGCCAGCAGCGTGATCGCATGCACGATGCCCGCGATCGGCGAGGTGCCGCCCGAACGGATGTTGGTGACGGTGCGTGCGATGGTGCCGGTGGCCGGCATGCCGCCGAAGAAGGGCGTGACGACGTTCGCAATGCCCTGCGCCATCAGCTCCTGGTTGGGGTCGTGGCGCGGCTGGCCGCTGAGCTGGTCGGACACGCGCGCGCACAGCAGCGATTCGATGGCGCCGAGCAGCGCGATGGTCAGCGTGGGCGTCACGAGCTGCTTCACCGTCTCCCATGAAAAATCGGGCAGCGCAAAAGCCGGCACGCCTTCGGGAATACCGCCGAAGCGCGTGCCGATGGTTTCCACCGGCAGCTCGAAGCCCCATGACACCAGCGTGAGCGTGACCAGCGCCACGATGGGCCCCGGCATGCGCGAGCCCACCTGCACGGCACGCGTGCGCGCCACGCGGCCAGCAACGCGCAGCACCGCTGTGCCCACCTTCGAGTCACCACTCAGCAGCAGCGGCCACAGCAGCAGCCCGGCCACGCAGGCGATGCCGAGCCCGAAGGCATAGGGATTGAAGGTGCCGATCTGCAGCGCCATCGCGTGCAGCTGCGAGAACACGTCGGCCGGCATCTTCGCCACCGTCAGCCCGAGCAGGTCTTTCAGCTGCGACAGCAATATCAGCACCGCGATGCCGTTGGTGAAGCCCACCACGATCGACAGCGGCACGAAGCGCACCAGCCGCCCCAGCCCGAACAGCCCCGCCATGAACAGCAGCACGCCCGCGCAGGCAGTGGAGATCAGCAGGTTCGCCACGCCGTAGCGCTCGACGATGCCGTAGACGATCACGATGAACGCCCCCGCCGGCCCGCCGATCTGCACCGCCGAGCCGCCCAGCAGCGAGATCAGGAAGCCCGCGATGATCGCCGTCCAGATGCCCGCCTCGGGCTTGAGCCCCGAGGCGATGGCGAAGGCCATGGCCAGCGGCAGCGCCACGATGCCG
>NZ_JBPJZE010000450.1:0-1008 GCF_051216695.1 Variovorax glucosi | reverse complement strand
CACTCACCGTGGATGAACAGGCGCTCCTGCGGGCTGTGGCAGAGGGTGACCTCGTCGTATTCCCAGCGGCCCGCCACGCGGCGGCGCAGGCCGAGCTCTTCAAGCAGATCCTGCACCTCGCGCGCATCGTCGCCGGGCACGGGCAGGTAGTGCGCGCCGAGCGGGCAGGCGATGCCGTTGACGATGCCGCCGCGCGCGTTGCCGCCAGCGGTGTCTTCGAGTTCGAGCAGCGTGAAGTCGTCGATGCCTGAAAGCCGCAGGGCGCGTGCGGCAGCGAGGCCCGCGACGCCGCCGCCAGCAATGACGACGCGCGTGCGCTTCACGACCGCCGGCGCCTGGCTCTTGAGCGTGCCATCGCGCATTGCATGGCCGCGCGTGACGTCGATGCCGGTGAAGCCGCCTTCGATGGGCGGTGTCGGCGCCTCGCAGCCACCGAGCGCGAGGGCGCCCGCCGCACCCGCCGCCACGCCGAGGAATTCGCGCCGTTGCATGGTTGGCTAGTGCGCCATCACCTTGCCCCACTCCTGCTCGTAAGTGGTGACAAGGATCTGGTTCGACAGCCGGTTCACTTCAGCCGGCACGCGCGCCATGTCCAGCGGAAAGTCGAACATCAGCGGCAGCGTGGAAGGCGACAGGAAACGCAGGCCCGAAGGCAGCGCATCGGGCATGCGGTACGGCCGGCGGCTCGCGATGATGTAGCCCCACTCGCCAAAGCTCGGCACGTGTGCGTGGTACGGCGTGGCGCGCAGGCCCACTGACTCGATAGTGGTCGCCACGGTCCAATAGCTCTTGCGCGCCACCAGCGGCGAAGTCGTCTGGATCACAGCGTAGCCGCTGGCCGACAGGCGCTTTTCGAGCAGCGCATAGAAGCTGTTGGTGTAGAGCTTGCCGATGGCGAAGTTGGTCGGATCGGGAAAGTCGACCACGATCACGTCGAACATGTCGCCGGGCTGCTGCAGCCACTGGAAGGCGTCTGTGTTGACGATCTTCACCTTCGGCGAGGAAAGC
>NZ_JBPJZE010000044.1:0-1690 GCF_051216695.1 Variovorax glucosi | reverse complement strand
CCACGGAGCGCGGCGCACCGGACGTGGCATCGCGGGAGTCGAAGAAGAACAAGCCCACCACGCGAAACACCAGCACCACGCCCAGCAGGATGGCCACGGCTATGCCGACCTTGCGCAGCACCAGCTTCTGCCTCAGCGCCTCTTCGGCCGCGAGCTGGCGGCCGGCTTCGCTCTTCACCTGGTTGAGCACACGCTCCAGCCGGTCGGACACGTTGTCTTCCACCAGCGTGACCGAGCCGCAGTGGTCGCAGGTGTATTCGTTGAGGCCGGTGCGCTTGAGCACGCTGCTGCCGCATTCGCCGCACTTGAGCGTCTGGAGGTCGATGGTCATTGCAGTGCTGCTTCCGTGTTATTTTTTCTTGCCGCGCGCCAGCTGACTACCAGTCGAACAGGTCCGCGATGTCGCCGGCCTCGCTGGCACCGATCAGCGGCGTGAGCCGCTCGATCAGGCGCGCGCGGTGCACCGGGTTGACGGAACAGTCGTCCATGAAGATGTCGTCGCCCGCCTCGTCCCAGACCTGGCCGATGGTGCCGAGGCACACGGCCATCTCGAGGATGTCGGCAAAGATCGGTGCATCGTCTTTCCATGCACCCTCGCCGTGCCGGGCGAACTGTATCGCGCCTGTGTTCAGGTCGAAGATGAAGGGGTCCGCTCCCTGGTCGGCCACCACCAGCCAGTGATCGGGCCATTCGGCAATGCGCTCGCCGGTGATGCCATGCCAACGGTAGCCGGCCTGCAGTTCCCACAGGCGCGCGAGCGGCGGAATGCTGAAGGGGTTGCCGGCGGTCGGCACCGTGAGGCCCTCATGACCCACGCGGTCGTTGATCCACTCGCCGAGCGGGCCGACCTGTGCGTAGAAGGTTTCGACGGCGGCCGGCAGAGGGATCTCTCCGCGCCAATGCTCGGCGGCGGATTGCGACGCCAGCGCACCATGGGGAGCCAGCGCTGCGCGAGCCTGTTCGATCGATGCCACGTGTCTTCTCCGTTCAGGGGATGCAGGCGGCCTGCAATGCGGCGCGCAGGGCCTCCACGTCGCCCGGCGCCACCTCGCGCACGCCGGGCAGGTTGGCGAGGCCACAAGCGGTCGAGGCGACCACGGGCACGCCCGCCGCCACGGCGCGCAGTACCGCGCGCGGCGCGTGCTCGACGTGCGCAGGCAGCACGACGACGCTGGCGCCGGCCAGCCAGTCGCCTTGCCAGTTCATGTGTTCGATGTGCGCGATGCCACGCCAGAGCTGCTTGTCGTCCGAAGGCGAACCCATCACACGCAGCCGGTACGGCCAGTCTTGCAGTGCAGCGGCAAGCTCGCGCGCGCCCTTGCGTGCCAGTGCGCTTGCGGCGAACACGACGAGCGGCGGCCCCTTGCGTTCGACGGCCGCAGCAGCCTTGACCGGGGGCAGCATCCAGTCGAGCCGCATCAATGCCGCATGCGGCGCCGACTTCGCGAGTTGCCGGGCGATCTCCGCGTGCGGCGTGACCACGGCCTTCGCACGGGCAAACGCCAGCGTCTCGGCATGCACAAGCACGGGATCGGCACGGAAGTCGCGCAGCGTCGCATCGCCGGGCCAGTGACTGGCC
The DNA here is from genome assembly GCF_051216695.1 of Variovorax glucosi. Taxonomy (NCBI): domain Bacteria; kingdom Pseudomonadati; phylum Pseudomonadota; class Betaproteobacteria; order Burkholderiales; family Comamonadaceae; genus Variovorax; species Variovorax glucosi. Next base: position 111 of record NZ_JBPJZE010000044.1, on the reverse strand, counting down.
GCGGCATCGAGCCGCTGCTCGATCCCCGCCATCGGCAACGCGCTGGCCAGCACGGTGACGCGGCGCCCGTCGAGCACGCCGATGCGCTGCAGGTGCGGCAGCAGTGCCTGC
>NZ_JBPJZE010000449.1:0-1008 GCF_051216695.1 Variovorax glucosi | reverse complement strand
CTGCCCTGGAGCCACACCGTCGGTGCGAACCACAACCTGCACATGGTGCTGTGCCACGGCGGCGCTCTCTACATCGACGAGGGCCGGCCCGCGCCGGGCCTGATCGAGAAGACGGTGCGCAACCTGCGCGAGGTGAAGCCCACGCTGCTATTCAACGTGCCGCGCGGCTTCGACATGCTGCTGCCCTTTCTCGAAGCCGACGACGCGTTGGCCACCGAGGTGTTCTCGCGGCTGCGGCTTGCCTTCTACGCGGCGGCGGCGCTGGCACCCTCCACCTGGCAGCGGCTCGAAGCGGTAGCCAAACGGGTGCGACCCACGCGGCCGCTGTGGCTCACCACCTCTTGGGGCGCGACAGAGACTTCGCCCGCCATCACCTCCGCGCACTGGAAGCTCGACGGCGCCGGCTGCATCGGCGCGCCGCTGCCGGGGCTGGAGCTGAAGTTCGTGCCCAACGGCGAGAAGCTGGAGATGCGCGTCAAGGGCGTCTCGGTGTTCCCCGGATACCGCGATGCACCGCGCGAAACGGCGCAGGCTTTCGACGAAGAGGGCTACTACCGCATCGGCGATGCCGGCTTTCTCGCGAACCCGGCGCAGCCCGCGCAGGGCGTGATCTTCAACGGCCGCGTGGCGGAAGACTTCAAGCTCTCCACCGGCACCTGGGTGTCGGTGGGAACGCTGCGCGTGAAGCTGGTGTCGATGCTCGCGCCGCATGCGCAAGACGTGGTGCTCACCGGCCACGACCGCGACGAGATCGGCATGCTGGTGTTCGCGAGCCCACAAGGCGCCGCGCTGTCACCGGAAGCCATGGGCGAACGCATCGCCGGGGTGTTGCGTTCGCTGCGCGACGAAGGCGCGGGCTCTTCGCAATGCCCGGCCTGCGCACTGGTGTTGGCCGAGCCGCCGAGCCTCGATGCGGGCGAGATCACCGACAAGGGCTACATCAACCAGCGCGCCGTGCTCACGCGACGCGCGGCGGACGTGGAACGCCTGCACGCCCGCGCGAGCGAC
>NZ_JBPJZE010000448.1:0-1010 GCF_051216695.1 Variovorax glucosi | reverse complement strand
ACACGCCGCAGTTCGCCATCGACATCGACGACCGCAAGGCCTCGGCGCTGGGCCTGTCGACTTCGGACATCAACGACACGCTGTCCAGCGCCATGGGCGGCAGCTATGTGAACGACTTCATCAGCAACGGTCGCGTGAAGAAGGTCTATGTGCAGGCCGACGCGCCCTTCCGCATGCAGCCTGACAGCGTAAACAGCTGGTACGTGCGCAATGCAAGCAGCGAGATGGTGCCGTTCTCGGCCTTCGCCAGCAGCCGCTGGACGTATGGCTCGCCGCAGCTGTCGCGCTACAACGGCATGTCGTCGTTCGAGCTGATCGGCGACCCTGCCGCGGGTGTGAGCTCGGGCGCGGCGATGGATGCGGTGGAAAACATCATGAAGCAGCTGCCGCAGGGCATCGGCTACGAATGGGCCGGCAGCTCGTATCAGGAACGCCTGTCGGGCTCGCAGGCGCCGCTGCTCTACGCGGTGTCGATTTTGTTCGTGTTCCTGTGCCTCGCGGCGCTGTACGAGAGCTGGTCGGTGCCGTTCTCGGTGATTCTGGTGGTGCCGCTGGGCGTGCTGGGCGCGGTGCTGGCGACGAAGCTGGCGGGGCTGTCGAACGCGGCGATCCATGCACCGTGGATGGCGTCGCCGGTGGAGCTGGAGGCGGCCGGCATCAAGCTGGGCGAGACGTACCCGAAGCCGGTGGTGGACCATGCCGAGGCGCGCGAGAAGACGTTGCAGCGCTACGGAGTGGCGCGGGCGAAGGCGCTGCAGAAATAGAAATAGAAAAAGAAAAGGGCCCGAAGGCCCTTTTCTCTTTTGCGGACAACCGCAGGTTTGCCGAAACGAATCAGCGCACCACGGCGATCTGCGTGCGTGCACCACCCTTGTAGGTGTACAGCGTCAGGGCACCATTCTTGATGTCGCCCTTTTCGTCGAAGGCGATCGGGCCGGTCACGCCCTTGTATTGCACCTTGCCGACTTCAGGCAGGTACTTGGCGGGGTCGGACGAACCGGCCTTCACCA
>NZ_JBPJZE010000447.1:0-1010 GCF_051216695.1 Variovorax glucosi | reverse complement strand
AACGCCATGGCACTTTCTTCCCTCCCAACAAAAGACCTGGCCTCGGTGCCCGAGGCCGCGGTGCGCGAAGCCCTCGACGGCGCTGGCCAGACGGTGGTGCGCGCGTCGTTCCTCGGCGACGTGCCGCACGGGCCGATGCAGGTTTACTCGGCCGCGGGCAAGCCCGCGATGGAGGCCTCTTACCAGGCCGGCGTGCCGCACGGCGCCATGCGCCTGTTCGACGAACGCGGCCAGCTGCTGCAGGAAACGCAGCGCTTCGGCGGCGTGGCCGAAGGCACCACGCGCAGCTACTACTCCAGCGGCATGCTCGTGCAGACGCATCAGCACGTGCGCGGCACGCTGCATGGCGATGCCGTGGCATACGCCGAATCGGGCGACGTCACGGCACGGCTGCGCTACGTGGCCGGCCGCCTCGAAGGCGAAGCCACCTACTACAACGAAGGCCGCATGGTGCGGCGCGAGCAGTACCGCGCCGGCCTGCTCGATGGTGAAGTGCTCGACTACCTGGCAAGCGGCGGCGTGGCGCAGTCGTCCACCTACGTGGCCAGCGTGCTGCACGGCCCGCTGCGGCGCTTCTGGCCCAACGGCCAGCTGATGGAAGAAATCGCGTACCGCCAGGGCAAGTCGCACGGCAACCCGCGCCGCTTCGACCAGGCCGGCCACGAGGTTGTGGAGACAGCCGCATCGCCGGGCTTCATGAAGAGCCTGGAAAAACTCGTGAGGGGGGGCTGAGCCATGGGCATGCACGTCTGCATGGGAGCCACGCTGCAGTGCAGCTTCGGCGCCGCGCCTTCCAACCTCGTGGTGCTGCCCGTGAACGCCGTGGTCACCAGCGGCGTGCCGGCGGCCACCATCATGGACAACAAGCCGATCGCCAACATCTTGCCCTTCGGCACCTGCAACAGCATGTCGAACCCGATGGTGGCCGCAGCCACCGCCGCCGCGCTCGGCGCCTTCACGCCGATGCCCTGCATTCCGGTAACGGCCGCGCCCTGGGCGCCCGGCTCGCC
>NZ_JBPJZE010000446.1:0-1011 GCF_051216695.1 Variovorax glucosi | reverse complement strand
CTCGCGCAGCTCGATGCGCTGGGCGCCACCATCGTGCTCACGGCCGACCACGGCATGAACGACAAGCACGACGCGGACGGCGCGCCCAAGGTCATCTACCTGCAGGACGTGCTCGACGATTGGTACGGCACCGGCCAGGCCCGCGTGATCCTGCCGATCACCGACCCGTACGTGGTGCACCACGGTGCGCTGGGCTCCTTCGCCACCGTGTACGCGCCCGACGAGGCCCGCGTGCCGGGCTGGATCGACCGCATCCAGCGCCTGCCGGGCATGGAGCTGGTGCTCTCGCGCAAGGACGCGGCCGCGCGCTTCGAGCTGCCGCCCGACCGCATCGGCGACATCGTGGTGGTGAGCGAGCAGAGCACGGTCATCGGCACCTCGGCCAGCCGGCATGACCTGTCGGCGCTGGAAGTGCCGCTGCGCTCGCACGGCGGGGTGTCGGAGCAGCGCGTGCCGCTGATCTGCAACCGGCCCGTCACCGGCATTGCCGCTGGCCGCCGGCTGCGCAACTTCGATGCGCTCGACCTCGCGCTGAACCACGCCCAGTAAACCCGGAGTTCCCATGAGCCAAGCCATGTCGTTGAAGCCAGGCACCGTCCACAAGGAAGCGCTGCGCATCGCCGGAGAGAAAGTCTGGCGCGACCGCACGATCGAAGTCACCTACCCCTACACCGGCGAAGTGATCGCCACCGTGCCCAAGGCCGCGCTGGAAGACGTGCGGGTGGCCTACAAGATCGCGCGCGACTACAAGCCCACCCTCACGCGCTACGAGCGCTACAAGATCCTGATGCGCGCGGGCGAACTCATCGCCTCGCGCCTGGACGAGATCTCGCGCGTGATCACGATGGAGTCGGGCCTGTGCCGCAAGGACTCGCTGTACGAGGTGGGCCGCGCTTCCGACGTGCTGCTGTTCGCGGCCAACCAGGCGCTGGTGGACGACGGCCAGGTGTTCTCGTGCGACCTCACGCACCACGGCAAGAGCCGCAAGGTCTATACGCTGCGCGAGCCGCT
>NZ_JBPJZE010000445.1:0-1011 GCF_051216695.1 Variovorax glucosi | reverse complement strand
GAGTTCTCGACGTTGCATGACGGTGTGTCCTTCTTCTTGATCAACGGCGCATCAGCTCCGGCGACGCCAGCAGGAAGGTGTTCCACTCCTGCGGGTTCTTCGCCTGTGCCAGCGCCTCGCGCGTGTCCGCGCTCATGCCGACCTGCATTGCGCGCACCGCGTGCGAATCGGCCAGTTGCGGGAACGCGGGCTTTTCCAGCGGCGCCTTGTCGTCCGTGCGGAACAGCACTGCTCCGTTCGCACCGATGGCACGCGCGATCTCGAAGCGCGTGTTCATCTGCCCCGCGCTCGCCCAGGCTGCCTCGTTGAGCGGATAACCGTCGGGCGTCTCGTGGCCGTACAACTGCTCGCCCATGCGGTTGATCCAGCCGAGCATCGGGTTCACGTTCGACACCACGCGGTCGTCGTACGCGAGCCGCACGCCAGCCATCACGTAGTGCACCGGGTCGCGGAACTTGCGGCCCAGCGAGGCGGCGAACTCGGGCGACTCGAACAGCGCCTTCAGGGTGATGGCGATGTCGCCGTCGCTGCGCGTGAAGGCAGCGGCCATGCGGTCGACCAACGCCTGCGGCGGATCGTCGGAGACGAAGTACACGGCGAGCTTGCGCGAGATGAAGCGCGCGGTGGCCGGCGCACGCGCCAGGCGATCGAGCGCTTCGTCGGCCTCGGCCAGGCCGCTGCTCTTGATGGGCTGGCCCAGCAGCGTCTTCGGCCCGTAGTCGTGCCGGTTGGGGTTGAACTCGAACAGGCCCTTGCGCACATAGTCGGCGCGCACGGCCGGCCGCACGTTCGGCGGCGGCGCATCGAGCGGCTGATTGCTCACGCCCACGCCGGTGAGCACGCGTGCCAACTCCTGCACGTCGGCCTGCGAATAGCCACCGCCCACGCCCAGCGTGTGCAGCTCCATCAGCTCGCGTGCGTAGTTCTCGTTGATGCGGTTGGCCGCGTTCTGCGCGTTGTCGAGATAGCGCAGCATGGCCGGATGCCGCGCCGTCGCGCCGAGCAGATCGC
>NZ_JBPJZE010000444.1:0-1012 GCF_051216695.1 Variovorax glucosi | reverse complement strand
TCGGCTTGTCTTGTGCGTCCAGCACGACCACGTTGCGCGGCACCGGCGCCAGGCGCTCGCGCTCGGCCTCCGCTGCTTCGCGCACGATCCAGTTCGCCATCAGCGTGAGGATGACGACGCCGCCCACCACCGCGAGCCAGATGCGGACGTAGAGGTGGCGTGAGTAGAGGCTGCGCAGCATCGGCAGCCGCTCAGTCTTGCTGCTTGGCAAAGACGTAGCCCACGCCACGCACCGTGAGGATGCGCTTGGGGTTCTTCGCGTCGACTTCTATGGCCGCGCGGATGCGGCCCATGTGCACGTCGATGGAGCGATCGAAGGCTTCGAGTTCGCGGCCGCGCACGGCCTCCATGATCTGGTCGCGCGTGAGCACGCGGCCCGCGCGCTCGGCCATCGCCACCAGCAGGTCGAACTGGTAGGAGGTCAGGTCGGCCAGCGCGCCGGCCACAGACACGGTGCGTGCATTGCGGTCGATTTCCAGCGTGCCGAAGCGCATCACCGTGGAGGCTTCGGCCTCGGTGGCGTTCTCGCTGCGGCGGCGCAGCACGGCGCGGATGCGCGCCAGCAGCTCGCGCGGCTCGAAGGGCTTGGGCACGTAGTCGTCGGCGCCAAGCTCGAGGCCGACCACGCGGTCCATCACTTCGCCGCGGGCGGTGAGCATGACGATGGGAATGTCGCTTTCCTTGCGGATCTCGCGGCACAGCTCGAAGCCGTCCATCTCGGGCAGCATGACGTCGAGGATGGCCGCGTCGTAGGTGCCGGCGCGCAGCTTGGCGAGGCCTTCGCTCGGGCGCACGGCGCTCTCGAGCGTGCAGCCGAAGCGTGCGAAGTAGGTTGTCAGCGGCGCGGCGAGGTGTTCGTCGTCGTCGATCAGCAGGATGCGCGGCATGGCGGGATTGTGCCTCCTGGCAAGGAAATGGCGGATGACCTCGCTGACCATCAGACCTGCCGGCATCGCACCGCCCAGGTAAGACCCGTCACGAGGAGTGAGAGCAAAAGCGCGTGGTAGACCAC
>NZ_JBPJZE010000443.1:0-1013 GCF_051216695.1 Variovorax glucosi | reverse complement strand
GATGTGTTCGGCCGCACGGCCGAACGGCGCATGGAGCGGCAGCTGATCGCTGACTACCGCGCGATGGTCGAAGACCTGCTCGCGCGCTTCGATCGCATCGACTTCGACACCGCGCTGTCGCTGGCACGGCTGCCCGAGCAGATCCGCGGCTTCGGGCATGTGAAGGAAGAGAGCGTGGTGTCGGCGCGCGTGCGATGGGGCGCGCTGGCAAAGCAACTGGACGCGGCGCCCGCCGCCCGCGCGCGGGCCACGGAGCAGGCGCAACCCGTGGCGGCCTGAGCCAAGCGCTAGCGGCATTCGGGGGCCTTCCGGCGATCAGGGCAAAATTCTGATCGCCGCGCCGGTCGGCCCCTGTCTTCCATGCCGCCAATCACGCCCGCTCCGCCGCCACCCCCAACCCGCCCGCGCCGCCGCTACCGCGCTGCAGCCGCATGGGCGGCCGCACTCGCACTGGCGCTGCTGTTGATCGGCCTCGCAGCCCAATGGGCCGCGAACCGCGAGGCGAACTTCCAGGCCGACTCGATCCGCCGCGCCATGGAAGTCCACGTGCTGGGCCTGCGCGACGCCGCCGGCAAGTACAGCTATCTGCCGTTCACGGCGAGCCTGCATCCGGACGTGCTGGCCGCGCTGACTCATCCGCAAGACGCGGCGGTGAAGCAGCGCGCCAACCGCTACATCGAGGAAGTGAACCGCCAGGCGGGCTCCGACGTGCTCTACCTCATCGACCTGCAAGGCCTCACTCTGGCAGCCAGCAACTGGGCAACGCCGCAGACCTTCGTCGGCCAGTCGTATGCCAACCGGCCCTACTTCATCGACGCTCGCGCGGGGCACAACGGCCTGTTCTACGGCGTGGGCCAGACGACCGGCGAGCCTGGGCTCTTCATCTCGGTGCCGGTGCGGCCGGACGGCGGCGCGGTGCTGGGCGTGGTGACGGTCAAGGTCAGCCTGAGCCAGTTGCAGGAAGCCTGGACCTTCGCGCGCGACCCCATCATGCTGACCGATGCTCGCGGCAT
>NZ_JBPJZE010000442.1:0-1014 GCF_051216695.1 Variovorax glucosi | reverse complement strand
CCACCCACCACCAGCGTCTGCAGGTGCGGGAATTCGCCGTGCGGCAGGGTGGCCAGCGCGGCCGGCGGAATCAGCGCATGGCTCACGGCCTGCCTGTCGAGCAGCTCGGCCAGGTCCGTGCCCAGCAGTTGCTGCGCGCCCGGCACCACCAGCGCGGCTCCGGCGTGGAAGGCCATCAGCAGGTCCATCACCGAAGCGTCGAAGCCGCTGGAAGAAAACTGCAGCACACGCGAGTCGTCGCCGATGGCGAAGCGCTGCGCCATTGAAGCGCCAAGACTGCTCAGGCCCGCATGCGGCACCACCACGCCCTTGGGCAGACCCGTGGAGCCGGAGGTGTAGATGACGTAGGCGGCATCGCGCGGATCGACCGCTCGCGACTGCGCCACCGGGTCGTCCGACTGGATCGCCAGCGCGGCGACCGTTTCGTCGCTGTCGAGCGCCAGGCAATGCGGAATGCCGGCCAGCTCCGGCAGCAGCGATGCATGGGTCAGCACGCCCGCAGGCGCCGCCTCCGCGAACACGAAGGTGCTGCGCCCTGCCATGTGGTTCGGGTCGATGGGCAGGTAGGCCGCGCCTGCCTTCACGATGGCCAAGTGCGCCACGACAAGGTCGAGCGAACGCGGCAGCACCGTCGCGACGATGGCACCGGCACCGATGCCCCGGCCCCGCAGCAGGTGCGCAAGCCGGTTGGCCCGCACGTCGAGCGCGGCGTAGCTGACCGTCGCGTCGTCGAGCACCACCGCAGCTGCATGCGGACGCGCGGCGGCATGCGACTCCACCATGGCGGCCAGCGAGAGCGGCGCGATGTCGAGCGTGCTGCCGCTCCAGTCGGCGAGCAGGCGCCGGTTTTCCTCTTCGCTCAGGATGTCTAGGCTGCCCAGCGCGGCGTCTGGCGCATCGCAAGCCTGCTCCAGCAAGCGCACCAGTCGCGCCGCAATGGCTTCGACGGTGCCGCGGTCGAACAGGTCGGTGCTGTACTGGATGCCGCCGGCAATGCCGCCTGGCAGACCATCG
>NZ_JBPJZE010000441.1:0-1015 GCF_051216695.1 Variovorax glucosi | reverse complement strand
GCTGGCCTTGCGGAGGCGCTCGAAATGCTTTACGAGAATGCCCGGCACGGCCGAGAGCAGGCTTTGCTCGCGCGCCTCCAACACCTGTGCCATGACCACGTCCACGGACGCGAGCCGGGCCATGGACGGCGACTTTGCCGCCAGCGCCGAGCGCAGCCGGCTGCGCAGCGAGCCGACGCCTGCTTCCATCGCCTGTTGCCGGGCGAGGTAGCGTCGGCGGTAGGGGGTGAAGTCGGGCGTTGCGTCCTTGCTGGTGCCGAAGGTGATGTCTTCGACGGTGGCGTTTGCCAGCGCGGTTCGCACGCGTTGGCATTCGCTTTCTTCGGTGTTGCGGGGAGCGCGCGTGCTGGCCTGTGTCGTTGCCGGTGTGCCATCGAGCGCTGCGGACAGCGAGATGGCATCGGTCCAGCCGAACCACTGGCTCAATCGGTCAGCGGTGGGTTGCGCGGGTTCGCGAGCGTTGATGTCGGCCAGTCGGGAGAGCAAGCGAATGAGCGCTGAGCTATTGAAACCTGTGCGCTGTGAAACTTGCCCCATACCGCTTGAACGCGCCTCTCCGAAAAACCTGGCAGTCTACAACAGGGGCCCCTCTTCACGGCCTCCCTGGCCGCCCTGCTGGGCCTCGGCTGTGTAACGAATTGCCAGTTACATCACGGCGCGCGCGGCGATGACACGTGCTCGGGCCGCACGCCCATTCCCACGGGTCGCGCCGGTAGCCGGCGCAGCAGCGGCCAGCGTGCCAGCAGCCGCAGCGGCCAGGGCACGTGCCCAGTCTTGGCCGTCAGCTCGCCGTCGAGCACGCTCATCAGCACGCGGTCTTGTATGAAGCGCTGTACGGCCTGCGTTATGCGCACAGGCCATTCCCTGCGGCGCTGCAGCTGGGGCAGCAGGGTGTCGATCTCCTTCTCGGTCGCGGTGCCGGCCAGCGCCGTGGCCAGCAGATTCGCGGCAGCCACGGCATCTTGCACGGCGAGGTTGATGCCGACGCCGCCCACCGGCGACATCGCATGCGCGG
>NZ_JBPJZE010000440.1:604-1015 GCF_051216695.1 Variovorax glucosi | reverse complement strand
GAAGGAAGAAGCTGCTGCTCCCGCTGCAGCGCCCGCGCCAACGGCTGCGGCCCCGGCTGCACCTGCACCCGCACCTGCCGGAGAAACCCTGGTCGTCAAGATCGGTCACGTTGGACCTACCAGCGGTGCCATCGCCCACCTCGGCAAGGACAACGAGTTCGGCGCCAGGATGGCCATCGAAGACCTGAATGCAAAGGGCCTCAAGATCGGCGACAAGGTTGCCAAGTTCGAACTGATCGCCGAAGACGACGCAGGCGATCCGAAGCAGGGCACGGCCGTGGCCCAGAAGCTCGTGGACGAAAAGGTCAACGGCGTGGTCGGTCACCTGAACTCGGGCACCACCATCCCCGCCTCGAAGCTCTACAGCGACGCCGGCATTCCGCAGATCTCGCCTTCGGCCACCAACCCGAA
>NZ_JBPJZE010000440.1:0-594 GCF_051216695.1 Variovorax glucosi | reverse complement strand
CCGAAGTACACGCGTCAAGGCTTCAAGACCACGTTCCGCGTGGTGGCTGACGACACGCAACTCGGCGGCACGCTGGGCAAGTACGCAGTCGAAACGCTCAAGGGCAAGAACATTGCCGTGATCGACGACCGTACCGCTTACGGCCAGGGCGTTGCCGAAGAGTTCGAGAAGTCGGCCAAGGCCGCTGGCGCCACCATCGTGGGCCACGAGTTCACCACCGACAAGTCGACCGACTTCAACGCCATCCTGACCAAGCTGAAGGCCTCCAAGCCCGACGTGCTGTTCTTCATCTACAACGATCACGTCAGCTCGTTCTTTTTCGACCACTACTCGGCGTTCTCCCTTGGCGTGGGCGAGCGGCACGAGGTGGCCGACGAAGGCGGCGGCGCACGCGACCTGCCGCCGCTGTCGGGGCATCCAGCACTGGCGCGGCACATCGGCCGCTCACTGGTGGCCGACGAGTTCGACATGTCCTTCTTCCAGGACCGGGCGCTGGACCACGGCGTGTTCTCGCCGATGTCGCTGCTGTGCCCGCACGAGCCGGCATGGCCGATACCGGTGGTGACGCTTCAGGTCGGCGTGCTGCAGTCGCCG
>NZ_JBPJZE010000043.1:0-1708 GCF_051216695.1 Variovorax glucosi | reverse complement strand
CCAAGACGCATGACAGCAGAACCAACGCTCCCGCTCTACGAAGTCCTCTACTGCAGCACGCTCGCCCAAGGCCTGCCCCCGGACACGGTGGGTTCGATCGCTTCCCGGGCACGCATGCGCAATGCGGAGCGCGACATCACCGGCCTGCTGGTGTTCGACGGCATGCGTTTCTGCCAGCACCTGGAAGGCCCGCCCGAAGCCATCGACGCGCTGATGCAGCAGATCGAGAGCGATCCGCGCCATGTCGGCGTCAGGGTCGTCTACCAGGCCCCGCTGGCAGCCCGCCGCTACAGCGGCTTTGGCATGGGGCTGGCCGAATGCGAGGGCCCCGACCTGATGGCCGGCGTGCATGCGCTGGACGGCGAGGCGGCGCTGCGGCACTTCCTGGCGCTGGTTCCCAGCTTCGACATCAACGGTTGAATTGAACTGAATGGGCGGCGGCCCGGCGGCCCTACCCCAAAAGACGCTTCAAAAAGAAAAAGGCGGCCGAGGCCGCCTTTTCAGCACATGGAGGGAAAACAATCGCTCAGGCGTTGTCCCAGCTGTAGGTCGCGCCGTAGCCGTCCCACGCCTCCATGACGATGCGCTGGCCCGCGGCCACCGTCAGCGATTCGCCGGGTGCGAGCACCAGGTCTTCGCTGGGGTTCTGGAGCGTGGCATCAGGCGTGATCCACACCCGGCCCTGCTTGACCCGCAGAATGCTGGCCGCCCGCGCCTTCAGGCTCATCGCCTCGCCGGGCGCGATCTGCCAGGCACCGCGGCGAACGGCCGGCGGAACGGCGGCGGTGCGGGCGGGAACGGACAGGGACGAGAGCGATTGGGTGGTGCAGACGGCGGTGGACATGATGTAACTCCTTGGCTTTGCCGAAGCGCTTGTCAGAAAGTGGCAATAGCGCAGTTCGGGAATGAATGATCGTTTCTATGGCGTTGGCGGTCCAATGAAAACGAGGTAGCCTACTGATGCGTGTTTCGCATCAATCGATCTGAACGCCGACCAGTCCTCCAAAGTCATATCCATGCAACATTCGCAAACCCATCTGCGCTCCCGTCCGATCTCCGCCGGGCACCTGCGCGCCTTCGAGGCGGTGGCCCGGCACCTGAACTTCCGCGCAGCAGCTGAAGAAATGGCACTGACCCAGTCGGCCGTGAGCCGCCAGATCCAGTCGCTGGAAGAAGAGGTGGGCGTGGCCCTGTTCCTGCGCCACACGCGCGCGGTGGAGCTCACGAGCGCAGGGGCGCTGCTGCTGCTGGCGGTGCAGCAATCGCTGCCGCGCATCGACACGGCGGTGCGCCAGATCCGCCAGAGCGCGGGGCGGCAGAGCGTGTCGCTGACCACTTTTGCCTCGTTCGCCTCGATGTGGCTGATCCCGCGGCTGGAGGCCTTCCAGCGCGACAACCCCGAGATCGACATCCGCATCGACGCCAGCGACGTGGCGGTAGACCTCGAAGTGGCCGACGTCGACATCGCCCTGCGCTACGGCCCGCGCGAGTCCATGACGGCCGGCGCCGTGCGCCTGTTCGGAGAAACTCTGACGCCGGTGGCCAGCCCCTGGCTGCTGAAGAGCAGCCCGCCCATCAAGACACCCGCCGACATCACCCAGTTCACGCTGATCGAGGCCGGCGACGCGCACCGCACCCATCTCGAGTGGCTGACGTGGACGCGGTGGTTTGAGGACAACGGCGTCGCGCGCTCCCAGCCGAAGCGATG
>NZ_JBPJZE010000439.1:0-1016 GCF_051216695.1 Variovorax glucosi | reverse complement strand
GCTGTGCCGCGCGGAGTGCCCGGGCCGCTCGACCAGCGAAGAACGCACCGTGTTCAAGGCCGTCGGCAGCGCCCTGGAAGACCTGACCGCCGCCACCCTCGTGTGGCAATCGAGAGACATGACCTAAGCCTTATGGCCTAGTTTCTGGCCGCCAAAGCCCCTTGAGGGCGGGTTTTTCCTACATCTCGATACGTCGTGTGGCCAATAGCGCACACGGCGCATCGCGGATATCGTGCTCCTCACACCATCGACTGGGGGGACCACGTCATGCTCAGCACCGACCACAAAGCCAACATCCTCCACAAGGCCGGATACACCGTGCCAGCCAGGCCGGGAAGTGCCGACAGCATCTACCAGACGGCCCAGTGCTGGGAGAAAGCGATCGAGACGCTTTCCGTGTCGTACTCGGCCAGCCGGGCCGCCAAGAGCCTGCGGGATGCGGAGGAAGCGCGCATGCTGGCCTTGCTGCAATTGCGCTCGACCAAGGCCTACGCCTGAGCGTTCACGCTGCCTGCTGGCGGTCGCGCAGGTAGGCAAGGATCAGTCTGACAAGTTCGCTTCTGAGCGCGGGCAAGCCCAGGTCGCCACGATGCGCCGCCGCGTGGACAACCCCTTCGACGGCAGATGAGAGCACGCGCGCTGCCGTCTCGTCGTCACCGGCGCCACCGCTCGTGTTCGCGGTCGTTGCGATCAGCACCCGATAGCGTCGCTGGTATTCCGCCTCGAACTCCGCATAGCTCGACCGTGCCACGAGCGGCACCTCGTCGAGCAAAACCCGGTGCAGCGCCTCATCGACCGAATGGGCGGCAATGACACCGTCGGCAAACCGCGCCACCCGCTGGTCGAGCGGAATGGCCTCGTTGTCATCCCCAGCGCTGGACAACGCCACGAGCACCTCGTCGAGATGGCGCTGCCGGATCGCCTCGGCAATCGCCAGCTTGTTCGGAAAGTACTGGTAGAGCGAACCGACGCTGACGCCCGCGACGGCCGCGATCTCGTTGGTCGTGAACCGCGCC
>NZ_JBPJZE010000438.1:0-1016 GCF_051216695.1 Variovorax glucosi | reverse complement strand
TGGCGGCCTGACTCGAGGGTCAGAGGGGCGCGATGCACTTCCAGGCGCTCAATGCCTGGTCCGAAGCGCTACTCCGCTTTCACGCCCGCCGTACGGATGACCTTGCCCCATTTGGCAGTCTCCGCAGTGATGAAGGCATCGAACTCCTCTGGCGTGCCGCCTGCCGGAATCGTGCCCATCGCGTCGAGCTTCGCACGCGTCTCGTCGCTCCTGACGATGCGCGCCACCTCCTCCGACATCCGCTTGACGACGTCGCGCGGCGTAGCGGCCGGCGCCAGCATGCCGGCCCAGGTGCTGCCGGTGAAGCCCGCGAAACCCTGCTCGATGAAGGTCGGCACCTCGGGCGCCGCCGCCAGTCGCTTGTCGCCCGCCACGCCAATCAGCCGCACCTTGCCTGCCTTCGCCTGGTTGATGAGGCCCGTGGGCGCATCGAAGAAAAGCTGAATCTGCCCGCCCATCAGGTCGGTCAACGCCGGCACCGCGCCCCGGTACGGGATGTGGATCATGAAAGTCTGCGTCAGCGATTTCCACAGCTCGGTGGTGAGGTGCGCGGCCGAGCCGTTGCCCGACGAGCCGAAGCTCACCTTGCCCGGGTTGGCGCGCGCATAGTCGATGAGTTCTCGAGCCGTCTTGAACGGCGCATCGACATTCACCGCGGCCAGCAGCGGCGACACCCCCATCAGCGACACGCCCGTCAAATCCTTACGCGGGTCGTAGGGCAGCTTGGGGTACAGCGTGGTGTTGGCCGCGTAGGCGGCAATGACTACGCCGAAGGTCGTGCCGTCGGGCGCCGCCTTGGCGATCGCGTCGACACCTATCAAGCTGTTGGCGCCGGGCTTGTTGTCGATCAGCACCGGCTGGCCGAGCTTCGTCTGCAGGCCGATCTGCACCAGCCGCGCCATCTGGTCGGTGAAACCGCCCGGCGTGTACGGCACGACGATGCGGATCGGCTTGCTTGGCCAGCCGGACTGCGCCCAGGAAGGCACTGCCAGTGAAGCAACGGCCAGAGCGGCGAC
>NZ_JBPJZE010000437.1:0-1016 GCF_051216695.1 Variovorax glucosi | reverse complement strand
GGGCCGAGCACGGCTGTTCGCATGATCGGCATCGGCGCCTCGGGCCGACTCTTTGTTCAGCAGTTTCACACCCAGATCGATGCACCACCGCACACGCCGCTGGCGGACCTTCTGACGCAGGCGCCGCACTATATCGAAATCGACAAGGGCGAAGTCGACACCCTGGTCGAGCGGGTCGATCTCAAGGACACGTGCATCCTGTGCCTGGCCTACGGCTTCGACGCCGCTCCCGCGGAGATCGAAGCGGCCATGCTTTTGATCTGGCGCATGTGGGGCCAGGATGCTCATGTCATCGGTGTTGTGCTCAGAGCCCACAACCATCCACCGCCAGAGAGCGAGTCGATGCTCGGCATCCTCTGCGAGTCGATCGATGCGCGCGTCGATATTGCGAGCCCAAGCGAACCCGCCGAATTGGCACCTTTGCAATGGTTCTATGTGGCACTACAGCGCTCGGTGCTGGAGGGCCTGTCGGTTCTGGAGGCCGCCTGGGACCACTCGGATGTCGTTGAAACCTTGGACTTCGGCCAGGTGCAGTTGGAACTCTTCACGCAGCCGCTGGACGAGCCCGCGCAGCTGGATGCGGCGATGGTGGAGGTTCTGGAGGCGTTCAGGCACCGCGGGGTCTGGCTGGAGCAGGCGCTGGGCGCGGTCCTGGTGCTGTGGGTGCCTTCGGAGTACCAACTCACTGTGCGGGTGGTGCGCGGGTTGGGGCGCAGCCTGGGCGAAGCGCTGGGGGCAGGCGCGATGCACTTGACCATCCGGCTGCGCAGCCGGCCGGTCGTGGGGGATCGGACGGCGTATCTGACGGTGGTGGTGAGTACGCCGCGCGCACACACGCGCCGGCAGTAGGCCACGCCGCCTAACGGCCACGGGCAACCCGTGGCATCTCCAGACAACGCCCGCCAATGCGGGCGTTGCTCTTTCTCAAGAACCCCAAACATCAACTCAAAGCGAGCAGCACCATGAAGAAGGTTCGCATCGATTCGTCAAAGAGCACGTCCGTCGCGCGCAAGTCT
>NZ_JBPJZE010000436.1:0-1016 GCF_051216695.1 Variovorax glucosi | reverse complement strand
CCATGGTGCTCGCCGCCGTCGTTGCGCGCGGCATCGACGCGGTAGAACCGGTCGAACAGGTGCTGCAGATGCTGCTCGTCGATGGGCGCGCCCGGGTTCGACACGGTGATCCACGTCGAGGCGGCTTCTTCGCGCAGCGTGACGGCGATCTGCGCCCCCGGCTTCGAATGCTCGATGGCGTTCTGCAGCAGGTTCGACATGGCTCGGCGGAACAGCGCGCTCTCAAGCCGCGCCTCGGCCAGCACGTCGCCTTCGATGGCGACCTGCGCACGCGTCTCGTCGAGCACGAACTCGAAGAACTCGATGGTCTTGCGCACTTCCTGCGCCACGGGCGTTAGCACCAGCCCGGTCGCCACTTCGCCGCGGTCGGCGCGCGCGAGGAACAGCATGTCGTTGACGATGGAGCGCACGCGTTCCAGGTCTTCGAGGTTGGCCTGCAGCACCTCCTGGAACTCGCCCGCGCTGCGCTGGCGCGACAGCGCCACCTGCGTGCTGCCGATGAGGTTGGCCAGCGGCGTGCGCAGTTCGTGCGCCACGTCGGCATTGAACGATTCGAGCTGGCCGTAGGCCTCTTCGAGCCGGTTCAGTGCGCCATTGAAGGCCTCGGCCAGCGCCGAGAGCTCGACCGGCAAGGCCCCTGACTGCAGCCGCTGCGACAAGGTCTTGGGCCGCAGCGCCTGCGCCTCGGCCGAAAGCCGCTCCAGCGGCCGCAACCCCACCCGCGCGATCCAGTAGCCGGCAATGGCCACCACCAGCACCGACCCCAGCCCAAGCGCGGCCAGCGCGGTCAGAAAGGTCTGGCGCGTGCGCGCATAAGGCTCGGTGTTGCGCCCGACGATCAACCGCACGGCCGGCCGCTGCGCGTGGGGCTCGATGTGCACGGACAGCGTGCGAAACGGCCTCTCCTGCCCTGGCAGCACGACGCTGCTGGTGTGGCCGTTGGCCTCGCGCGTGAGGCCGTCTATTTCGGCCAGGCCCTTGCCGTACTGAAAGCGCGGATCGTCGCTGAGCACCCA
>NZ_JBPJZE010000435.1:0-1017 GCF_051216695.1 Variovorax glucosi | reverse complement strand
CTGCGCGCGGCGCTGGGCCCCAACTCATCGGTGAACGTGGTGCGCGGCTCGGGCATCGAGTCGCAGCTGTCCGGCGGCATCGACGCCGCGGTGGCGGCCGCGCGCGATGCCGACGTGGTGGTGCTGGCCATCGGCGAGAGCGAGAAGATGTCGGGCGAGGCTCGCTCGCGCAGCGACATCGGGCTGCCGCAAGCACAACAAGACCTGGCCGAGGCCGTGGCCGCCACCGGCAAGCCCGTGATCGTGCTGCTGAGCAACGGCCGCGCGATGGCGCTGAAGGGCGCGGTGCGCAATGCGCGCGCCATCCTCGTCACGTGGTTCCTCGGCGTGCAGACCGGTAACGCGATCGCCGACGTCGTGTTCGGCGACTTCAATCCCTCGGGCCGGCTGCCCGTGAGTTTTCCGCAAACGGCCGGCCAAGTGCCCTACTACTACGCCCACAAGCGCACCGGCAGGCCGTCGCCCGAGAACGCGCCGGGCACGTCATTCAAGACGCGCTACCTCGACGCGACGAACGAAGCGCTCTACCCCTTCGGCTTCGGCATCGGCTATTCGCCGGTGCGCTACGACAACGTCGAGCTGAGTACGGAGCGCTTGCCGATGTCGGGCACGCTGCGCGTGCGCGCCACAGTCACCAACACCGGCCAGCGCGACGCGGAGGAAGTGGTGCAGCTCTACATCAGCCAGCGCGCGGCCAGCGTGACGCGGCCGGTGCGCGAGCTGAAGAGCTTTCGCAAGATCGGCATCGCACCGGGAGCATCAGCGGTCGTCGAATTCACGCTCACGACCGACGACCTCGCCTTCATCGGCCGCGACATGAAGCCGACCGTCGAGCCCGGCGAGTTCGACCTGTGGGTGGCGCCTTCGGCCGCGAGCGGCATCCGCAGGCGCTTCGTGCTCACGCGCGATTGACGCCGGGCGCACGAGGCACCACGGCGGCTCAGTAGGTGGTCGCGCCAGTCGCGCTGGTGGCGTGTGTCATCGACGCATCCGGCTGGTTCGCAGAAGCCACCGGTG
>NZ_JBPJZE010000434.1:0-1017 GCF_051216695.1 Variovorax glucosi | reverse complement strand
GATCTGGACCAAGAAGACGAGCAATGAAGGTTGTGTTCCTGCGGTCCGCCGAAGCCGACCTGAAAGATCTGAAGCGCTACGTCATCAAGAACTTCGGCACGGACACTTGGGCGACCAGCTACGAGAAGATCAAGAAATCCGTCGCGATGATCGAAGCGCATCCACAGGCAGGCAGGATTCCCGAGGAGCTCGAAAACCTGAACACGGCCCAATACAGGCAAGTCATCTCGGGCATGAATCGCATCATTTACGAAGTGAGAGCGGACACCGCCTACATCCACGTTGTCTGCGACACACGAAGAGATTTGAAAGGCCTGCTCATGCGGCGCTTGGTCGGCGCCGTTTGAGATCTGGCGTGCCTGCTAGGCGACTTGCGCCGGTTGGCGCTCTGCCTTTTCGTTCATGGCACTGGTCGGCGCTTCGGAGCGTTCAACGCGTGCTTCCTGCACCACCGGCTTCGCGGGCTCGCTGGCCATCCGGCTCAACGCCAGCGCCGCCTGCAGCGGGAACAGCGTGGCCGCATCCCCCTGCGCCGCATTGCTCACCGTCGTACCCGTGGTCTCGTCGAGGCTGGCCGTGCGCACAGCGTCGAGCCGGTGCGTCGGCACCATGAACGGCGAGTGCGTGGTGTAGATGATCTGGTTGCCGAAGTCTTTCTCGAAGTGCGCCAGCAGATCGGCCTGCGAGTGGGGGTGCAAGTGCAGCCCGGGTTCGTCAAGCAGCAGCACGGCGTCTTCCGCACGTCCGCCCTTCGTGTCAGCGAAGAACGCGATGTAGAACGAGAAGAACCACTGGAAGCCGCGGCTGCGCTCGTCGAGGTTCACTTCCACGTCGTAGGCGCTGTTCGGGTCGGACACCAGCGTGTCGAGGTACTGGCCGTCAAGGTTGAAGCGCACCTTCAACGGGCGGTCCTTCCACAGGCGGCGGATCTCTGCCGTCACCACCGAGCCGGCGCGGTTGGCCAGCTGGTTGCGCGTGGCCTGATCGTTCTTTTCGAGCAGGTTCTGCAACTGCTGC
>NZ_JBPJZE010000433.1:0-1018 GCF_051216695.1 Variovorax glucosi | reverse complement strand
GTGAAGCCGCATTTGCTGGCGGTGTTGACGATCAGCAGCACCTTGCCCTTGAAGGCGGAAAGCTTCACCGGCTTGCCGTCGATCTGGTTGGCCTCGAAGTCGTAGACGCTGGTCATGCTGTTGTTCCTCAGATGGGAGAAGAGGCGCGATCATCGCGCCGCGCGGGCGTTCGTGCAAACGCCGCCCAGACGGCGCCCAGCACGATCAGCGCGCCGCCGGCGAGGATGCGCGGGCTCATCTCGGCCGCGCCCAGCGCCACCGACGACACGCTCGCGAACAGCACCTCCGACAGCATGATCACCGAGGTTGCGGCAGCCGCGAGCCGGGCTGCGCCGTACTGCAGGCACACATTGGCGAAGACGAACGCGATGCCCAGCGGCACCGCCCAGCCAAGCCAGCCCGGCGAGGCGTGCAGCGGCGAATCGAATGCGCCGAGCGCGGTGCCACCCAGTGCCGTGACGCCGGCCACGAAGGCGCAGCCGCAGAACATTGCCAGCGCGCGCGACTCGCCCGGGGCCTGCCGCAGATGGCGCAGCGCGATGTTGGTAACAGCAAAGCCGAAGCCCGCCGCCACCCCAAGCCAGTCGGGCAGGCTCGACGGCACCGGCCAGTCGGCGCCCGGCGCCTTCAGTACCACCACCACGCCGGTCAGCGCCAGCGCCACGCGCGCGAGCGCGCCGCCGGTCGGCCGCTCGCCCAGCAGCAGCCAGCCCAGCAGCACGCTCCACAGCGGCATCAGATAGAACAGCAGCACCACGCGCACCACGTCGCCCTGCGTCACGGCCCAGTTGAAACCCACGTTGGTGAAGCCGGCCGCGAAGCCCAGCACCGCCAGCATCGGAAAGGCCGCAAAGCCCTTCCACGCGTGCCGGCGCATGAGGCCCATCACGACCGCGATGGCCAGGTAGATGAGGCAGGTGGCCCACAGCGGATGCATGCCGTGGCTTGCGATCTGGCGGAAGGGGAACCATGAAACGCCCCAGACGAAGGCGTTGAAGATCAGGGCGAGCGCGGGCAT
>NZ_JBPJZE010000432.1:0-1018 GCF_051216695.1 Variovorax glucosi | reverse complement strand
TTCGGCCGCTTACTACCCCGATCAGGCACCCTGGCGCGCGCGCGTCGAGACGGTGGCCGCGAAGGGCGTGGCCGCCATCGCCCCCGGCGCCGTGGCGCGCTGGCTCACGCCGGCCTTTGTGGGCACGCCCGAAGGCGCGGTCGCTGCGAAGACGCTGCACGACGTGCTGGTGCACACCGACGCACAGGGCTACATCGAAAGCTGCAACGCCGTCGCGGCCATCGATTTCCGCGAGAGCAACCACCGCATCGCCGTGCCCACGCTGGTGATCGGCGGGCTGCAGGACGAGGCCACGCCGATGGCCATGTCGCAGGCCATGGTCGGGGCCATTCCGGGCGCGCGCCTGGCCACCATCGACGCCGCGCATCTGAGCGCGGTCGAGCGGCCGGTGGAGTTCACACAGCTGCTGATCGATTTCTGGCGCAGCCTTTGAGGGCTGCAGGCCATGCGGGTGGCCTAGGTGTATCCCGTATTTCGTGCGAATACTGCACGTATGTGATCGATCATCGATCATTTGCCTCCTGAATTGATTGTGGCGGGGGCCGGGTGTTCCTAAAGTCCACCCCCATGCATCGCTCCATTGCCACCGTCTCGCTCAGCGGCACACTCCGCCAGAAGCTCGAAGCCGTCGCCGCCGCCGGTTTCGACGGCATCGAGCTGTTCGAGGCCGACTTCATCAACTTCAAGGGCACGGCCGCCGAACTGGGCCGCATCGCGGGCGACCTGGGCCTGTCTATCGACCTGTACCAGCCGTTCCGTGATTTCGAAGGCATGCCCGAGCCGCAGTTCCGCCGCAGCCTGGAACGCGCCGAGCGCAAGTTCGATCTGATGGAAGCCATGCGCGCGCCGATGGTGCTGTGCTGCTCCAACACCTCGCCGCTGTCGGTGAACGACCCAGCACTGGCCGCTGCCCAACTACACGAGCTGGCCGAGCGCGCCTCCCGCCGCAACCTGCGCGTGGGCGTCGAGGCGCTGGCCTGGGGCGGTCACACCTCGCTGTACGGCCAGGCCTGGTACA
>NZ_JBPJZE010000431.1:0-1018 GCF_051216695.1 Variovorax glucosi | reverse complement strand
GAGACGGCCTGCGGCGGCAAGGACCCGGCCTACATCAGCGTGCACCCCGACGGCCGCTTTCTCTTCACGGCCAACTACGCGAGCGGCGACGTCAGCGTGCTCGCGCTGCGCGCCGACGGCACGCCCGATGCCGGCACCCCTGCGGTCGTCTACAAGGACATCGAGGCCTGTGGCGCATCCACGCCCTGCAAGCCCGGCGCCGACGTGGTGCCCGCGGCCGCGCGCTCGCACGAAGGCTTC
The DNA here is from genome assembly GCF_051216695.1 of Variovorax glucosi. Taxonomy (NCBI): domain Bacteria; kingdom Pseudomonadati; phylum Pseudomonadota; class Betaproteobacteria; order Burkholderiales; family Comamonadaceae; genus Variovorax; species Variovorax glucosi. The sequence goes on along the minus strand of NZ_JBPJZE010000431.1, from coordinate 778 downwards.
GCCACCAGCGACCACGATGGCCCGCACGCGCACATGGTGCACGCCGACCCGAAGGGCAACTTCGTGCTGGTGGCTGATCTCGGGCTTGATCGCGTCATCTCCTACCGCTTCGACCGCATCACCGGCGTGCTGAGCCAGCCGAGTACGGTGGCCGTGTCGGAAAGCTCGGGCGCCCGGCACTTCGTGTTCCACCCGAACGGCAAGTGGCTCTACCTGGTGAACGAAGAGGCATCGACCATCGCATTCATGCGCTACGACAACGCCACCGGCGTGCTGACGCTCGTGAGCGAAACCTCAGCGCTGCCCAAGGGCTTCAAGGGCACCAGCTACGCATCGGGCATCCGCATGCTGCCGGGCGGTCAGCACTTCGTGTCGCTCAACCGGCTGCACGATTCGATTTCGCTCTTCAGGATCGACGCACGCACTGGTGCGCCCACGCTGGTACGCGAGGAATGGTCGCGCGGCAACTACCCGCGCAGCTGCACACTCGACCCGAGCGGCAGGTTCCTCTACGTGTGCCACAACAAGCAGGGCGACAACGTGACGGTCTTCCGCGTGAAGGGCGGCGACATCCAGTTCACCGGCCAGTACGTCGCAGTGGGCAGCGCGGCGGCCATCGAGTTCTCTGCGTGATGAAGAAATCGCTGTTCCGCTACATCGCCTCCCGAGCAGCAGGCATGCTCGTCGTGCTCGCCATCGTGGCTGTGCTCGTCTTCGTGCTCACGCGCGCGGCTTCGGGCGACCCTGTCTCGGTGCTGCTGGGCGACCAGGCCACCGC
>NZ_JBPJZE010000430.1:0-1019 GCF_051216695.1 Variovorax glucosi | reverse complement strand
CGTACCACGACTTCGAGGGCATCACCATCCATGCCGACGAGGGCCCGCGCCTGCTCAAGAGCATTGGCGACCGCAACGCGGTGATCCTGCGCAACCACGGCCTGCTGGCCTGGGGGCAGACGCTGCCGCAGACTTTTGCGATTTTGTGGACGCTGCAGCGCGCCTGCGAGATCCAGATGGCGACCTTCTCGATGGGCGCCGCCATTCCGGTGAGCGAGGAAATCGCGCAGCGCTGCACGCGCGACGCGCTGCAGTTCAGCCCCGAGCACGGCGCCGGGCAGGATGTGTTCAATGCGCTCGTCCGCCAGGTGGACCGCATCGACCCTACGTACCGCAACTGAACCCGAAGCGACGGACCCCATGAAGATTTGTATTTACGGCGCCGGCGCGATCGGCGGATGGATCGGCGTCGGCCTCGCGCAAGCGGGCCAACGCCTGAACGTGGTGGCACGCGGCGCCACGCTCGAAGCATTGCAGCGCGACGGCCTCTCTTTGATGCGCGGTGACGTGCGCACGCGCGTGCCCGTCAATGCCGTGGCCGACCCCGAGTCGCTCGGCGTGCAAGACCTGGTGGTCATCGCCGTCAAGGCGCCGGCTTTAGCCGGTGTGGCGGAGCGCATCGGGCCGCTGATCGGCGCCGACACCATCGTGCTGGTCGCGATGAACGGCGTGCCGTGGTGGTTCCTCGAAGGCGGCTTCGGCGGCGAGATCACTGGCCACCGGCTCGCGGCCGTGGACCCCGAAGGCGCCATTGCCAAGGCCATTCCGTCGCGCAACGTGATCGGCTGCGTGGTGCACGCAAGCTGTTCGCTCGACGGGCCGGGCGTGGTGCGGCATCACTTCGGCAACGGGCTGATCGTGGGCGAGCCCTCGGGCGAGGCCACGCCGCGCGTGCAGAAGCTGGTCGAACTGCTTAAGAGCACGGGCATCGACACCACGCTGTCGCCGCAGATCCAGAAGGACGTGTGGTTCAAGCTGTGGGGCAACATGACGGTGAACCCGATCAGCGCGCTGACGGG
>NZ_JBPJZE010000042.1:0-1710 GCF_051216695.1 Variovorax glucosi | reverse complement strand
CCGGCGGGCGCCAGCACGGGGTTCCATTCGAGCACTTCGTAGGCCGGCACACCGGCTTCTTCCATCGTCGGTATGGTGGGCAGTGCCCGAGTGCGCCGGCGCGTGGTCACGGCAAGCGGACGCAGCCGGCCAGACTGGATCTGCCCCAGAGACGATGCAACGTTGGCAAAGAAGAGCGGCACTTGCCCGCCCATCACGTCATTCATGGCCGGGCCGCCGCCCTTGTACGGGACATGCGTGAGGCTCACACCCGCACGGTCTTCGAAGAGCGCGCCCGCGAGGTGCTGGGCAGAGCCGTTGCCGGAGGATGCGTAGGCGATCTGCCCCGGCTTGGCCTTGGCCATCTGCACGAGATCCTTGACGCTCTTGGCTTCGAAGCTTGGCGTGCAGACCAGCACGTTCGGAAACAGCGCCAGGATGCCGAGCGGTGTGAAGGACTTGTCGTTGTCGTAGGGGAGCTTGGGGAAGAGCGCAGGGTTCACGGCGAACGAAGACGCGTCCACCAGCAGTTGCGTGCCGTCGGGGTTGGCACGGGCCACCTGCCCGGCGGCAATCTGTCCGCTGGCACCGGGCTTGTTGTCTACCAACACCGTCTGGCCCAGTGCGTCGGCGAGCCGCGGCGCAATGAGGCGTGCCATCAGGTCGGCACCGCCGCCGGCCGCATAGGACACGACCAGCGTGATCGTCTTTCCGCCTGCAATCTAACCCGCGGCGCGGGCCAAGGCCCATGGAGCCGCCGCAACGGCGGCTCCGGCGCGCAGCAACTGGCGCCGCGAGCGATCAACCGTGACCTGGCTGAAACTGGAAATCGATGCTTCTTTCATGGCGCTCTCGCAAAAGGTTAAAGGCAGGGGTGGTGCGTCGCACCGGTTCAGGTGATCGTGACGGTGTAGTGGAAGGCGTAGGCGTCGCCCCGCGTGTAGCGGGCCTCGATGCACCGGCCGCTGAAGTCGTACGCGCTGCGGGTCACCAGAGCGCAGGGGTGGCCCGCCGGCAAGTCCAATTGGCTCGCATGCAGGCGAGCGAGGGTGCCGAACGCGATTTCGTCGACGGCGCGGTGCACGGCAACGCCGCAGCGCTCGACGAACATGGGGTACAGCAAATCGCCCCACTGAACAGGGTCGTCATCGACCAGGCAGGTGAACAGATCGAGCGGGAGCCAGATTTCTTCGGCAACACATGGCTGCCCCGACAGGGAGCGCACGCGCAGCAGGCGCAATGCCGTGCTGCCGGACTCAAGCCGAAGGCGCCGCGCGACGTCCGAAGGCGCAACCAGCACCTTGCGCGAGACGATACGGGAGACAGGCACTTCACCCGTGCCTTCGCCAAAGCGGAAGAACCGCATCATGGTTCCGGCGTTGGTCATGCCGACTCGCACGAATGTGCCGCGGCCCTGAATGCGCTCGATCAATCCGTCGCTTGCAAGAAGCTCCAGCGCGTGACGCAAGGTGCCAAGGGCCACTCCGTGTTCGGAGGCCAGCGTCTGCTCCGCCGGCAGTGCAGCACCAGGTGGCCATTCGCCTGCCATGACTCGTGCCCGCAAGGCCGCCGCGAGCGCGGCATAACGGCTTTGCCCCGGCTCGGAAGGGACCACGGTCAACGACGGCATTTGGATTGATCTAGTCCTGTAGATGACTAAATGATAACAAGTCTCAGATGGGAAGAATCGTTTTGTAGCACTTGTAAGTTATTGAGCTCGATTTCTGCGAA
>NZ_JBPJZE010000429.1:0-1019 GCF_051216695.1 Variovorax glucosi | reverse complement strand
CGCCGAGCGCGGCGTGCGGGTGCGCGTGCTGCTCGACGACTTCCACACCACCGGCCGCGACGCGCTGGTGCTGGGCCTGGCCTTCATCCCGAACATCGAGATGCGCCTGTTCAACCCGCTGGCCGGCTCGCGCAACTCCACCTTCAGCCGCCTGCTCAATTCGATCGACGACGCCTCGCGCATCCAGCAGCGCATGCACAACAAGCTGTTCCTGGCCGACAACGTGGTCGGCGTCACGGGCGGGCGCAACCTCGGCGATGCGTATTTCGGCAACGCGACCAACGGCAACTTCGTCGATGTCGACGTGCTGGCGGCCGGCCCGATCGTGCAAGACCTCTCGCGCAGCTTCGACAGCTACTGGAACAACGAGCGCGCCTACCCGGTGCAGTCGCTGGTCACGCGCGAGGAACTGCAGGCCATGCGCGACCGCGCCCGAAAAGCCGACCAAGAGTTGACCGAAGAGTCGGCCCGCGAACAGAAAGATGCGGACAACGCGCCTCCCACCGCCGCCCAGCGCGCCCGCGCGTGGGACGAGAAGCCGCTGGATCTGCGCACCGCCACCTTCGTCTGGGCGCCGGCCGCGATGCTGGCCGACAAGCCCGGCAAGATCCCCGCCGACTCGGGCCCCGAAAGCGCGAAGGCGCCAGGCCTCGTGGTCAGCCAGCCCAACGACAAGGCCGGCACCTCGCCCGGTGCGGCCTCGCTGACAGCCGCGTCCGACCTGGCCGCCGGCGGCGACACCGTGGTCGAAGGCCTTCTGCAGCTGATCGGCCAGGCGCGCGCCGACCTGGTCGTCATCTCGCCCTACTTCGTGCCCGGAAAGGACATGCTGCAGGCCTTTTCCACAGCCCGCACCCGAGGCGTGCGCATCCGCGTGCTGACCAACTCGCTGGCCTCGAACGACGCGCCGGTGGCGCACGTGGGCTATGCGCGCCACCGCAAGGAGCTGCTCAGGATGGGCATCGAGCTCTACGAGCTGCGCAGCGAGCAGACGAGCTTCGGCAATGTCTTCGGCTCCT
>NZ_JBPJZE010000428.1:0-1019 GCF_051216695.1 Variovorax glucosi | reverse complement strand
GAGCAAACGTCCGAAGAAGCCGGCCGCGTCAACAACGCCAACCAGGCCGCCATTCTTCGGCTGATGAACGAACTGCAGACAGTGGCCGAAGGCGACCTGACGCAGGAAGCAACCGTGACCGAGGACATCACCGGCGCTATCGCCGACTCGGTGAACTACACGGTGGAAGAACTGCGACTGCTGGTGGGCAACGTGCAGAACACGGCTACCCGCGTGGCGCAGACGACGTCGCAGGTGGAAAGCACCTCGACCGAGCTGCTGGCCGCCTCGACCGAACAGCTGCGCGAAATTCGCGAAACCGGCCAGTCGGTGCTGACCATGGCCGAGCGAATCAACGGCGTGTCCACTCAGGCGCAAGAGTCCGCCACGGTGGCGCGCCAGTCGCTGCAGGCCGCATCCTCGGGTCTGCAGGCCGTGCAGAACGCCATCGGCGGTATGAACTCCATCCGCGACCAGATCCAGGAAACCTCCAAGCGGATCAAGCGCCTTGGTGAATCGTCGCAAGAGATTGGCGAAATCACCGAGCTGATCTCGGACATTACCGAACAGACGAACGTGCTGGCCCTGAACGCCGCCATCCAGGCCGCATCGGCCGGTGAAGCCGGTCGAGGCTTCTCGGTGGTGGCGGAAGAAGTTCAGCGACTGGCCGAACGCTCCGCAGACGCCACGCGCCAGATCTCGGCGCTGGTGAAGGCCATTCAAACCGACACGCAGGATGCCGTGGGCGCCATGGAGCGCTCCACGCAGGGTGTGGTCGAAGGGGCCAAGCTGTCCGACAACGCGGGTACCGCGCTGTCCGAGATCGACCGCGTGTCGCGCCGCCTTGCCGACCTGATTGAGCAGATTTCGCAATCCGCCTCCCGCGAAGCCGATTCGGCCAACGTGGTGGCTGCGAACATCCAGCACATTTTTGCCGTGACGGAACAGACCGGAGAAGGTACGCGCACCACCGCCCAGCAGGTGCGCGAACTGTCGCAGATGGCCGAAGAACTGCGTCGTTCGGTGGCTCGTTTCAAGAT
>NZ_JBPJZE010000427.1:0-1019 GCF_051216695.1 Variovorax glucosi | reverse complement strand
GGACGTGCGCGTACCCCACAAGGGCGATGTGGCGGGCCACGTCATCGAAGGCGCCTATGAAGTCTTGAGCGGCTTCGACCGGGCGCAGGAGTCGCGCGAAGTCATGCAGACGGTCACGCTGGACGCCGGAGAGTCGGAGGTGTTCGCCCGCGCCGCGCTGACCCTCAAGTACGACGACCCGGACAGGCCCGCACCCGTCACGGAAACCCAAATCCTGATGTCGCGCCGCACGGACGACGCCCGCAGCGACCTGTGGAGCGTGTTCAACCGCACGCAGGAAAACCTCATCAAGGGCGGCCTGCGCGCCCGCGCCGCCAACGGTCGCCGCCAGAGCACGCGACCCGTGCAGGGTATCGACCAGAACCTCCGGCTGAACCGCGCCCTGTGGTTGCTGGCCGATGGCATGCGCCAGCTCAAGGCCTGAGCCCCAAGTCCGGAGGGCGCGCAGTCCCTCCATCCATTCCCCATTTTCTTCATCTTGTCCCGATAGGAGCTACACCATGAACACCGCTACCTTTCAAGAAACCAATGCCATCGACGCAGCCGCCTCCATCGCTGCGGGCGCTGCCACCGTCGCGGCTTCGCAGGAACTTCTGCTGATCCCGCTGTCCAAGCTGCGGCCTTCGAGTCGCAACGTGCGCAAGAGCGGCGGCACCTCGATTCGCGAACTGGCCGCGAGCATCGCGCGCGTGGGACTGCTGCAAAACCTCACCGTGGTGGCCGCGTCCGACGGCGAGCACTACGACGTGGTGGCCGGGCGGCGGCGTCTGGCCGCGTTGAAGCTGCTGGTCAAGCGCCGCAAGCTGGCAAAGGACCATGAGGTGCATTGCCTGCTGGTGCAGGACGATGCGGCCCGCACCGTCAGCCTGACGGAAAACGTGCAGCGCGAGGCCATGTCGCCCATCGAGGAACTGTTCGCCTGGAAAGACCTCGTGGCCGAAGGCCGACCCGTGGACGACATTGCCGCCGATTTCGGCGTGACGCCCTTGGTGGTACAGCGGCGCCTGAAGCTCGCCAAC
>NZ_JBPJZE010000426.1:0-1019 GCF_051216695.1 Variovorax glucosi | reverse complement strand
CGCAACTGGCCAAAGTGCCGGCGGTGCGCGAATTCGTGCACGACGCCTCGGTCGCGCACGCCGTCTACGCACCCGAAAAAAGACACCCCGTCGAAGTGGCCGCCTCCGAGCAGCAACACCTGGTCCAGTGGCTCTCCAGGCGCCTTGACCGGCCGCTGAAGGTGCCCGACCTCTCCACCCAGGGCTACACCCTGGTCGGCGGCCGCCTGCTGCCCGGGGAAACCGGCGCGCGCGCCCAATTCATGTTCGAGGACGCTGCCGGCGAGCGCGTGACGCTCTACATCGGCACGCTGGACGCCAATGCCGCCGGGGCCACCGCCGCACGCGAAACCGCCTTCCGCTTCGCCTCCGAAGGCCCCGTGCCCAGCTTCTACTGGGTCGACCAGGGCTTCGGCTATGCCCTCGCCGGCAAGCTGCCGCGAGAAGTTCTGCTCAAACTTGCGACGCTGGCCTACCGCGATTTGTCGTAGCGACCGCATAAACTGCCGGTCGCGCAATCACATTGCCCGGCTTTCCGTCACCAGGCTTGTTTTCGCGATTTTTCAACTGAAGGAGAAACTGCATGAAATTGCTCAGCGCCTCGATCCTCGCGGCGGCCCTGCTCGCCGGCTGCGGCGGCATGTCCAACAAGACCGCCAGCGCCCCCGACACGCCCACCCGCACCGCCGACGGCGTGCTGGTCGGACCGAACGGGATGACGCTGTACACCTTCACCAAGGACACCGCCGGTTCCGGCACCTCCGCCTGCAACGCCCAGTGCGCCGCCAACTGGCCCGCGCTCGGCGTGGCCGACACCGCCAAGCCCATCGGCGGCTACACCATCATCATTCGCGAAGACGGCAAGCGCCAGTGGGCCTACAAGGGCTGGCCGCTGTACTACTGGGCCAAGGATGCCAAGCCCGGTGACAAGACCGGCGACGGCGTGGCCGGCGGCGCCTGGAAAGTCGCCCGTCCCTGATCCCTCGCGGATCTGACGCAAGAACGCCGGCTCCTGCCGGCGTTTTCTTTATCGGCTTTTC
>NZ_JBPJZE010000425.1:0-1020 GCF_051216695.1 Variovorax glucosi | reverse complement strand
TGACTGATCGGGTTTCGGAGTTCGGCACTTCTGCAGCACTGCCGCTGGAAGAAGGCGACATCACGCACAAGACGGCCGGCGATCTGCTGCGCGAGGCCCGCGAGGCCCATGGCCTGCACATCGAGATGGTGGCGGCCGCCCTCAAGGTGCCGCCGCAGAAGCTCATGGCGCTTGAAGCGGACGACATTGCCTCGCTGCCGGATCCGGTCTTTGCTCGCGCCCTGGCGAGCAGTGTCTGCCGCGCTTTGCGCATCGATCCGGCGCCCGTGCTCGCGAAGTTGCCCAACACGCAAAGGGTGTCGCTGGCCGAAACCGATCGCACCCTCCGTACGAACATCACCTCGGGCACGCCGCGCTGGAACAGCAGCAGTCGCTCCAGCGGACTGCCTTCGCGCGGATTGCTGACCGTGGTGCTGGTGCTGCTGGTTGGCGCGGCTGCCTTGTTCTGGTTGCCGCAATCGGTGTTCGACCAGATCAGTGCTTCCGTGTCGCGCCTGACGGCGCGCAGCGAGGCCGATGCTGAGCCGGCGCCTGCGAACGGACCTGCTTCGTCCGGTGCAACCGGCGCCGTGGCCGAAACCGTGCCCTCGCAGGCGGTGGCACCGAGTGCTCCGGTAAGCCCAGTTCCGGCAGCGGCCACCGCCACGCCAGTTGCCCCCACAGCGGTCGCCGTTGCCCCCGCTGCGCCCGTGGCGACTGCCGCAAGCGCAAGCAGCAGCCAACAACTCGTTTTCGTGGCACGCGAAGAGTGCTGGATCACCGTGACGGAAGCCGGCGGCAAGCAGTTGCTGCGTCGCAGCCTGCAAGCCGGCGAAACGGTCGGTCTGTCGGGCACGCTGCCGCTGTCCGTGGTGGTGGGCCGTGCGTCGGTGGTCGATGTGCAGGTAAGCGGCAAGCCTTACGATCTGAAGCCTGTCACGCGCGGCGGCGGCGTGGCGCGTTTCGAGGTGAAATCGTGACCGACTGCTATCCGGATCCCATTCCATCGGCGGCACCCAAGGCGCGCCGCTCGCGCCAGTC
>NZ_JBPJZE010000424.1:330-1020 GCF_051216695.1 Variovorax glucosi | reverse complement strand
CCGCCAGGAACAGATGCAGCCCGTCGCCCTGCCACGCCAGCGCGGTAATCATGCCCAGCGACATCGGCATCGTGTAGCCGAAGAGCGCCGGCTTAAGCGGCCAGAGCGACTGCGCCGCCCGCGCGCAGCTGCCGACGATCACGGCCATCAGCAGCGAGGTCATGGGCAGGTTGTCGTGCGGCACGATGAGCCAGGGCACCACCGCCGTGACCATGCTCACCAGCGTGACCATGCGCGAGATCTTGCGTGCCCAGTACGCGCTCTCACGCACGGGCCGGGACGGATTCCAGCGCGGCGTGAAGAACACGTAGATGTCGGCCATCAGCAGCCCGGCCAGCCAGAACAGCAGGCTCGGGTCCTTCAGCTGCGAATAGATGATGCTGCCGAACACCACCACGAAGGCCATGTGCGTCAGCGTCGAGACGCCGTAGGTGCTGTAGACCGAGGCAACGTGCTCCCGCAGCACCCGTTGGCCGAGTGCGTGGTCGGCGGACGGGTCGTTCGACGCGGCGGGCTGCACGCTCAATGCAGGGTGCTGATCAACTGGGCGCGCGAGCGCATGCCGAACAGCAGCAGGATGGTCGAGACATGGTTCTTCACCGTGCCTTCGCTCAGGTTCGCGAGCTGCGCGATTTCCTTGTTCGCCTTGCCTGCTAGCACCCATTGCAGCGCCTGCATCTGCCTCGGCGT
>NZ_JBPJZE010000424.1:0-320 GCF_051216695.1 Variovorax glucosi | reverse complement strand
GCACGGCCGGTGGCGGCACCTCCGCCGCGCCGGGATCGAGCAGGCCGCAGGCGCGGATGAAGCTCACCACTTCCTTCAGGTCGGCCGACTTCGGCAGGAAGGCGGCGGCGCCCAGCGCGAGCACGCCCTGCGCCAGCGTGCTGTTGCCGGTGCCCGAGAGCACCACGATCCGCGCGGCGGGAAAGCGCAGCCGGAACTCGGCCACGCCGCTCAGGCCGTGCGTGTCGGGCAGGGCCAGGTCGAGCAGCACGAGGCCGATGGAAGCCTGATGGGTTTCGTACAGCGCGAGCGCGTCGGCGACGTTGGCGGCCTCGAAGACT
>NZ_JBPJZE010000423.1:0-1020 GCF_051216695.1 Variovorax glucosi | reverse complement strand
GACGCCGGTGATCGATCCGGCACCTGCTCAAGGAACCATTCATGTCATCTGCCAGAAAAGATTTGCGGGCCCTGCTGTCGGCTCCTGAAATCGTTGCCGCCCCGGGTGGCTACGACGCCATCACGGCTCGTACGATCGAACAGGGCGGCTTTCGCGCGGCATATATGTCCGGCTCTGCCGTCTCCGCTTCGCGCGGCTTCCCCGACTTCGGGCTATTGACGCTGGGTGAAATGGCACAGGCGGCCGGCGTGATGGCGCAGTCGGTAAAGATTCCCGTGATCGCGGATGCCGACACCGGCTATGGCAACGAACTCAACGTGACGCGCACCGTGCGCGAATACGAGCGCGCAGGCGTCGCAGGTCTTCACATCGAGGACCAGGTCGCACCCAAGCGCTGCGGGCATCTGGACGGCAAGGAAATCGTCTCGCGCGAGGAATTCGTGGCGAAGATCCGCGCAGCCGTGGCCGCCCGCGTGGATCCCGATTTCCTCATCATCGCGCGCACGGATGCCCGGGCCGTGGTCGACATGGAGGAAGCCATCGCACGCGCCAACGCCGCTCTTCGCGCCGGCGCCGACATGGCCTTCGTCGAGGCGGCGCAGAGCCTGGAAGAGCTCGCGCTCATTCCGAAACGCGTCGAAGGACCATGTCTCCTGAACGTCGTTCGCGCCGGCAAGACACCGGACATCGGCCTGGACGATGCGCAGGAAATGGGATACCGCCTCGTGATCCTTCCCAGCCTGTTGTTCGGCACTGTGATGGGCGCCTGCGACCAGGCACTGAAGGAACTGCGCGAACAGCGCCGGCCGCCGAATTCGGCTCTCGCGCTGCCGGTCGCCGAGCGCTTCCGGCGTTTCGGCGCGGATGAGTGGAACGACATCCGCACCCGCTTTCGCGATGCGCCGCAGGAGGCGGTGTCGCCGTGACCTCTGGCTCCCCCTCCACCCTGTTCGACAAGGTCTGGCAGGCACACGTCATCGAGGACTTGGGTGACGGCTGGGCTCTGCTGCACATCGACAG
>NZ_JBPJZE010000422.1:0-1021 GCF_051216695.1 Variovorax glucosi | reverse complement strand
GCCGCGCAGCGGTTCGAGCCACAGCGCGAGCAGATCGCGCAGCACGTTGACGTAAAGCTCCTCCTTGTTCGCGAAGTAGTAGAGCAGGTTGCTCTTCGATACATCGGCGCGTGCCGCCACCTGGTCGATCGACGTGCCGTGCAGGCCGAAGCGGGAGAACAACCCCAGCGCCGCACCGAGGATCGCGCTGCGCTTGTCCTCGATCTGGCGCAGCCGGCGGCTCACCGCAGACGCGCTGCGCACCGCGGGCTTCGCGCGCTTGCGCGCCGGGCTCTTCTCTTTGCTGCTGGCACTCGCGGCCAGCGCTTTGGTCTTCGGCATCTTCCCTCGCTCTTCTCTTGTTCGTTCGTTAGTGAATCGGTGGACAGCACAGCGCACCACTGTAAGGCCGTGGTGCATCGCCTTGCGCCGCAGCCGCCTTCGCGGCGCGTCGTTGCGCACCATGCTGACGCGACGGATGCGTTTTGTCCATTTGGTCCAACTGGCACAGACGTTGCATGGCGAAAGGCATGCCAAGCATGAGGAACCTGCCATGACCCTGCTGTCCGTCCCCATCATCGATCTAGCGCCCTACTTCGCGGGCACCGCCGAAGGCAAGGCCGAGGTCGCGAAGAAGGTCGACGAGGCCTGCCGCAGCATCGGCTTTCTCGTCATCACGAACCACGGCATTGCGCCCGAGCTGATCTCGCGCGTGTCGTCGCTCTCGCGCAGGTTCTTCGACATGCCGCTGGGTGAAAAGCGAAAGGTCGACCGCCCGCGCGAAGACGCGGTACGCGGCTACAGCGCGGTGGGCGAAGAAGGGCTCTCGTACAGCCTCGAAGAAGCCGCTCCCGGCGACCTGAAGGAATCGTTCTCGATCGGCCCGTCGAACGTGCCGCAAGACGACTACCACCGCGGCCCCGCCGCCGGCCCGCACTTCGAGCCCAACAGCTGGCCGCCCATCGAGGGCTTCCGCGAAGCCTACGAAGGCTACTTCGAGGCGATGAGCGATCTCTCTCGCTCGCTGATGCGCGTCTTTGCG
>NZ_JBPJZE010000421.1:0-1022 GCF_051216695.1 Variovorax glucosi | reverse complement strand
CCTGCGCACGCCGGCTGCGGCCGCGCCTTCTACCGGCAACGGGCACCCGGCCGCCACTGCCGAAGACCCGCTGCTGGAGGCCCTCGGCTTCGACCCCGTCAGCCTCGACGCATTGAGCGCGCGCACCGGATGGAGTGCGGCCGCGCTGCAGGCGAAGATGCTCGAGCTCGAGCTCGAAGGCCATATCTCACGCCTGCCGGGTGGGCTCTTCCAGCGAGCGGCTTCCACCTAGTCGGGATTGCACGAACGTCGGCTATATTGGGCTCATGTTCGAAGTGCTTGTTTTTGTGTACGAAAACTATTGGCGCGGCGATGCCTGCCCCGAACCGGAGCAACTGGGCCGCAAGCTCAGTGCACACGGCTTCGAGGCAGAAGAAATCCGCGAGGCCCTTCATTGGCTCGACGGTCTGAGCCTTGCAACGCAAGGCATGCAGATCGAACGCAGCGCCAACGACGAGGCCAGCGCCACGGTCGTTCTTCGGGGCACACCCGAAGCGGCAATGCCCCAATCCGACGACGCGATGCGCATCTACTCGCAGGCCGAGCAGGAGCACCTTGGTGCCGAGTGCCTCGGCTTCATCCGCTTTCTCGAATCGTCAAACGTGCTGCCCTGTGGCCTGCGCGAGATCGTCGTCGAGCGCGCGATGGCGGCGCCCGGCGATCCGGTGGCGCTCGACGAGCTGAAGATCATCGTGCTGATGGTGCACTGGAGGACCGGCATCGAGCCCGATGCGCTGGTGCTTGACGAACTCTGCGAGAGCCGGGAAGGCCGCACCGCGCACTAGACTCCGCGCCCTCATCGGGCTAGCCAGTCAGTTCAGTAGCCGCTCGGGGTTGGCATCGAGCTTCGCCAGCGCTTCACGCGTGGCGCGCACCGTGAGCGTCTCTTCTTCCGCCGGCACCAGCAGGCCCGCCTGCAGGTAGGTCGCCAGCCGCCCGGCTTGGACCAGGAAGCTGCGCCCGTCCGACGTCGCGAACAGATGCAGCTCCTTGCGCTCGCTGCGCCAGACGAACTGCACCTG
>NZ_JBPJZE010000420.1:320-1022 GCF_051216695.1 Variovorax glucosi | reverse complement strand
AAAAGGACTGGCGAAGATGAGAATGATACTCATCTGGCGAGAACTTTTCCCTACCACCCAGCCTGCGAGCCGGGGCTTTCGCCCCGGCCATGGCAACTTACTTCGCCTGCAGCAACGCCCCGACTTCCAGCAACACCAGCTCGTTGTCATCCGCCTTGTTCGGCTCGCGGCTGCTCGAGAAGGGCAGGTTGTTGTCGTTGCCGACCACGATGTGCGTGGCGTCGACCACGTCGACGTTCTCGATCGTGAAGAACGGGAACTTGAGCACGCCGTCGTTCAACGGCTTGCGCGCGAGCTTGTCGGGGTCGGCGATGTTCAGCAGGTCGATGTAGCCGATCTTGCGCACCGGGCCGCCCACGTTCGCATCGCTCAGCTCGACCTTGTAGACGCGCTTGAACTTGGCGATGTCGTGGAAGCAGTCGGTGCGTTTCTGGCCTTCGGGGCAGGCCTTGTCGCTCGTGCCTTCGCCGTTGTCGCGCTCGATGATGAGGCCCGTGGTGCCGTCGATCATGTTGAAGTCGCCGATGGCGTTGCCATTGGCTTCGAGCACGTATTTCCAGTGGCGGCCGGTCCACTTCTCGGTGGCCACGTCGAACTCCAGCACGCGCAGCGCTTCCTTGCCTTCGACCTTTTCGTAGTCCTTGGCCTCGGCATTCCACACCGGGCCTTCGAGCAGCGCATAGAGCTTGCTGCCGTCCTTCG
>NZ_JBPJZE010000420.1:0-310 GCF_051216695.1 Variovorax glucosi | reverse complement strand
CGACGTGGCCATGCCTTCGAAACCCTTGGAGCGCTTGATCTGGAAGTCGACCGCGCCACCCGGTGCGCCCGGCGTGGTGACGGCCGGATGATCGGGCGAGCGCACGGCCTTGCCGTCGACCTGCGTGTCGAACACCGCGAGCACCTTGCCTTTCAGGTCGGCCTTGATGAGGAAGGGGCCGAATTCTTCGCCGATCCACAGCGCGCCGCCGGCGAACTGGAAGCTCTCGGGGTCGAAGTCCGAGCCCGTCAGGTAGCGCTGCTTGGTGCCTTCGTGGACGATGCGGAAGGGCACCTTCTTGTCGGGGTCG
>NZ_JBPJZE010000041.1:0-1717 GCF_051216695.1 Variovorax glucosi | reverse complement strand
TGTTCACGGTGGCGCCCGCGCTGCTGCCGTTGATCCAGGGCCAGCGCGTGAAGCTCATCGCCGTGACCAGCGCCAAGCGCTCCGAGCTCATGAAAGACCTGCCTACCGTGGCTGAGTCGGGCTACCCGGGTTTCGAGTCGCTGGCCTGGAACGGTTTGTTCACCGCCAGCGGCACATCGCCCGAGGTGGTGCGCCGCATCAACGCCGACGTCAACGCCGTGCTGCAGGAGCCCGCCGTGCGCGAGTTGCTGGCCAACCAGGGGCTGGTGGCGGGCGGCGGCTCGCCGGAAGAGTTCAAGGCCTTCATCGATAGCGAAGGCCGCAAATGGGGTGCGATCATTGCCAAGGTCGGCATCCGCCTTGACCAATAACATTCTCGACAACCCACGCCAGAAGACTCCAGGAAGAGAAAGAACATGGAACAGCAGTTTCCCCGCGACATCTACACGGAACCCGAGCCCGATCCGCACACGCTCGCCAACCTGGGCCCGCTCACGGGCCTGGCGGGCCTCTGGATCGGCAAGGCCGGCCACGACGTGAGCCCGAAGGAGGACGGCCCCGAGGCCGAGGCCTACATCGAGCACGCGGAGTTCCAGCCCATCGACGCGCAGACCAACGGGCCGCAGATCTTCTACGGGCTGCGCTACCACCTGCGCATCGTCAAGCCTGACGATGTGGAGACTTTTCACGATCAGGTCGGCTATTGGCTCTGGGAGCCCGCCACGGGTGCACTGATCCAGACGCTGTCGATCCCGCGCGGCCTTACGGCCATGGCCACGGGGCACGCGAAGGCCGATGACCGCAGCTTCAGGCTCGAAGCAGTGCGCGGCGGCGAAACCAACGGCATCGTGGCCAACCCGTTCCTGGAGCATGCGTTCAAGACGCTGCGCTACAGCATCCAAGTGACCATCCACGACGACGGCAGCTGGTCGTATGAGCTGGAAACGGTGCTGAGCGTGCTCGGAAAGGCCGAGCCCTTCAGCCACACCGACCGCAACACGCTGCGCAAGATCGGCGAGCCCACGCCGAACCCGACGGCACAGGCCGCGATGGCCGCAGCCTGAGCCGCTACTCCGCGAGTGCCGCTTCCACGTCCGCGTGGAACTTGGCCGAGCACCACTCGGTCGCGCCGAAGTACAGCGATGTCTGCGCACCGCTCGCAAGCGTCGATTGCGCCGACACGCCGAGTGCGAAGTCTTCGTCGAGCGCGCCCCAGAACGATTCGACGTTCTTGCGCCAGTAGTTCATCGACTTCTCAGTCTTCGGCAGTTCGGGAATCAGCGTGCTCGCGATCACGCGTGAGCGCCCCGGCGATTCGGGCAGCACGGTGAACGCGTTGGCGTGATCGCCCTCGTGCAGGATGAAAGTCGCCGGGAAGAAGTAGTAAATGATGTTCGAGTGCGGCCCCACCTGCCATGCCTGCGTGGGTGTGCCGCGTAGGCCTTCGATGCTGCGCTTGGGCAGGAAGAGGCGCTGGTGCTGCCGGTCGTGGTCGGCCATCAGCAGGTTGTCGTAGAACAGTGCGGCGATGCTGTTGCGGTGCGCGTACTGGAAGTGATGCGTCTCCAGGTTCGCCTCAAAAGGGATCTTCCAGTTGGCCGCGTTGTCGAAGGCGTGCTGGTGAAACGGCACCCAGCTGTCGTAGCCCCATGAGCGCAGGTCGCCGCCGAAGCGGCCCAGCCAGTTGTCGATGTCGAGTTGGGCGTTTTCGCCATCG
>NZ_JBPJZE010000419.1:0-1023 GCF_051216695.1 Variovorax glucosi | reverse complement strand
CACGGGATGCGCACCGACCCGCCCGTATCGGTGCCAAGCGCCGCAGGCGCCATGCGCGCACCTAGCGCGGCGCCATTGCCCGACGACGAGCCGCCCGCGATGCGAGTCGGGTCGTAGGCATTACGCACGCCCACCTCGGGGCCAGTCTGGAACGCGGGGTTGTAGCCGGTGACACCGAAGTCCAGCTCGTGCATGTTCGTCTTGCCGAGCACCACTGCACCGGCCGCGCGCAGCCTGGCGACCACCGGTGCATCGGCCAAGGGCACGAAGCTCTTGAGCGCGGGCGTGCCGGCCGTTGCGGGCAGGCCCTGCACCTGGATGTTGTCCTTGATGGCCACCGGCAGCCCCGCCAGCGGCTTGCAGGCGCCACCGCGCTTGCGCAGTGCATCAGCGGCGCGCGCGGCCTTCAGTGCACCGGCTTCGTCGAGCGTGATGAAGGCGTTGAGGTTGGCTTTGGCCTTGGCTTGGGCGAGGTAGGCCGTTACCAGTTGCTCGCTGGTGATAGTGCCGGCGCACAGCTGCTGCACGGCTTCGGTCGCGGTCAGAGTGGCAATGTCGGGCTGGGCATGTGCGGACAGGCCGAACGCTGCCACGAAGGGCAGCGCCGCCAGCCGTGTGGCACAGGGGATGAATTTCTGAACGGTCATGGCACGGGCCTCCGGGAAAGAGGCAGCCATGGTGCGCCGTCGCGAGCCGCTTGTCTGTCATCCAAACCGATGACAGGAGGGTTGCCCTACTGGAACATCACCCACTCGGGCCGCATGTTGAAGCGCACCGGCAGGATGCTCACGCCGAGCCCGCTGGTCACGTACATGCGCTTGTCCTTGTGCGCGATCCAGCCATAGGCCCATTCGCGCGGCGCGGCACCGGGCACGATCAGTGCGCCATAGCCCGGCACGCTGATCTGCCCGCCATGCGTGTGCGAAGCGACCACCAGGCCCCGCGTGCGCGGCATGGTCGCGAAGCTGAAGGGGTCGTGCATCATGACCAGCGTCGCGGCGCCAGGAGGCACGCCGGCCAGCG
>NZ_JBPJZE010000418.1:0-1023 GCF_051216695.1 Variovorax glucosi | reverse complement strand
CAGACGGCGTTTCAGTTGGTGCAGTACAGGCCCCTTGTTCGGACCGACCTGAGCGTTTATGGGAGTTTGCGCCTTCGGTAGGGCCACCGGGGTGGCCCGCTCTCCTGCAGTGGGGCGATTGTAGGCGGGGCTTGCGCGGGCACCAACCTTTGATTTCTCTCCTCTGGCCGAATGGGATAATCGCCTGTTGATTTGCCGCAAGGCGATCGTTCCAAATATCAGCAGGGGACTTCATGATCCTGGTTACTGGCGGCGCCGGCTTCATCGGCGCCAATTTCGTACTCGACTGGCTAGCGAACGGCGACGAGCCGGTCGTGAACCTCGACAAGCTGACCTACGCAGGCAATCTCGAGACACTCGCGTCGCTCAAGAACAACCCGAGGCACATCTTCGTGCAGGGCGACATCGGCGACAGCGCCCTCATCGACCGCCTGCTGGCCGAGCACAAGCCCCGTGCCGTGGTCAACTTCGCCGCCGAATCGCACGTGGACCGCTCCATCCACGGCCCCGAAGACTTCGTGCAGACCAACGTGCTGGGCACCTTCCGCCTGCTCGAATCCGTGCGCGGCCACTGGAACGCGCTGCCGGCTGAGCAGAAGACGGCCTTCCGCTTCCTGCACGTATCGACCGACGAGGTCTACGGCTCGCTGTCCAAGACCGATGCGGCCTTCACCGAAGAGCACAAGTACGAGCCCAACAGCCCGTATTCGGCCAGCAAGGCCGCCAGCGACCACCTCGTGCGCGCCTGGCACCACACCTACGGCCTGCCGGTGCTGACCACCAACTGCTCCAACAACTACGGCCCCTTCCACTTCCCCGAGAAGCTCATCCCCCTGATGATCGTCAACGCGCTGGCCGGCAAGAGCCTGCCCGTGTACGGCGACGGCATGCAGGTGCGCGACTGGCTCTACGTGAAGGACCACTGCAGCGCCATCCGCCGCGTGCTCGAGGCCGGCAGGCTGGGCGAGACATACAACGTGGGCGGCTGGAACGAGAAGCCCAACATCGAGATCGTCAACACCG
>NZ_JBPJZE010000417.1:0-1024 GCF_051216695.1 Variovorax glucosi | reverse complement strand
AGGAACCCGAAACAGGCACCCCCAACCGATACCCATGCCGAGGCACAGGCGTGAAGTTGCAAACAGCCACAACAAACGCCCCATCCCGCCCCCGCCGAACAAACGCAAACACCGACTGATCCGCATCGTCATGCACGATCCACTCGAACCCCGCCCCGTCATGGTCAAGCTCATGCAACGCAGGAAAGTGCCGATACACGTTGTTCAAGTCGCGCACCAGCCGCCGCACCCCCTGATGAGAGGCGTGCTCCAGCAGATGCCAGTCCAGGCCGCGGTCCGCATTCCACTCCGCGTACTGCGCGAACTCGCCCCCCATGAACAACAACTTCTTGCCGGGATACGCCCAGAGGTACCCGTACAGGTTGCGCAAGCCAGCAAACCTCTGCCACTCGTCCCCGGGCATGCGCCCGATCAGCGAGCCCTTGCCGTGCACCACCTCGTCATGCGACAGCGGCAGCACGAAGTTCTCGCTGTGCGCATACATCAGCCCGAAGGTGATCTGCTGGTGATGGTGCTTGCGGTAGACCGGATCGGTGCCTCCATACGCCAGCGTGTCGTTCATACACCCCATGTTCCACTTGTAGTGAAACCCCAGCCCACCGTCTTCAGGCGGACGGGTCACGCCGGGGAAACTCGTCGACTCCTCAGCGAGCGTCACCGCCCCCGGCCGTTCGACGCCCACCACGCGGTTCATGCGCCGCAGGAAGTCGATGGCCTCCAGGTTCTCGCGGCCGCCGTGGCGGTTGGGAATCCACTCGCCGTGCTCTCGCGCGTAGTCGAGGTAGAGCATCGACGCGACGGCGTCCACGCGCAGCCCGTCGAGGTGGTACGTCTCGAGCCAGAACAGCCCCGACGACACCAGGAAGCTGCGCACCTCCGGCCGGCCGTAGTTGAAGATGCTGGAGTTCCACTCCGGGTGGAAGCCCTGGCGCGGATCGGCGTGTTCGTAGAGGTGCGTGCCGTCGAAGTATCCGAGCCCATGCTCGTCGGTCGGAAAGTGCGAGGGCACCCAGTCGAGCAGCAC
>NZ_JBPJZE010000416.1:0-1025 GCF_051216695.1 Variovorax glucosi | reverse complement strand
AGAGAACCACGAAGGCGATGAAAGACCAGTTCGCCAGCGTCAGGCCGAACAGCGACCAGTCGATCTTCGAGCAGTCGCCGCCGCCGCGGAAGATCATCGGCAGCGCGCGCTTCAATGGAAAGGTCTCGATCATCCCGTAGAGGTCGCGCCCGCAGGACACGACTTCGGGCGGATACCACTGCAGCCAGCTTTGCGAGGCCGCCGTGTAGGCGCCGCCCACCGCGGCCACCAGCGCCAGCAATCCACCCACGACCCGAAGGGCCGCGTTGCGGAACACGCCGGCCAGCCCGGTGAAGAGTGCCACCAGCACCAGCGCATACCGCTGCACGATGCACATGGGACAGGGTTCGAGCCCGACCACGTGCTGCAGGTAGAGCCCGAAGGCCAGCATGAGAACACAGGCCAGGCAGATCAGCCCGAACGCGCGGCGCGGCGCGCCGAAGTACCAATCGATCAAGGAGATACCCAATCTTCTTCTACGAACACCCTGGCCTTGCGCGGGTTGGCGACGACGGTGTCGCCTTCCTTCAAGCCAAGGTGAAGGAACTGTTGGGCTGGGAGTTGCGCTTCGATGATGGTTGCGTAGCCCGGATTATCTGGTTTCTTTTCGGTGGGTTCAAGTTCCAGCCGCGCGATGGGTCCGACGACGATTGCGCGCGACAGCGTGGCGACGATGCCTGATGCGCCGGACACGTAGCGTGTCACATCGATGTCATGCGGACGCACATAGGCGCGTGCCTTGGCGTCGCGCGCGCCGCTGTGTTCGGGCGAATCCAGGCGCATGCCGTCGAGCTGCACCGCGCCGTTGTCGGCCCGGCCGTGGAACAGGTTCACGTCGCCCAGGAAGCCGTAGACGAACGGGCTGGCCGGTTGGTCCCACACTTCCTGCGGCGAGCCGACCTGCTCGATCTGCCCCTTGTTGATGACCACCACGCGGTCGGCCACCTCGAGCGCTTCTTCCTGGTCGTGCGTGACGAAGATCGAGGTCACGTGCAGTTCGTCGTGCAGCCGGCGCAGCCAGCGGC
>NZ_JBPJZE010000415.1:0-1025 GCF_051216695.1 Variovorax glucosi | reverse complement strand
GGCATTGCGGTTTCCCACTACGTGGCACGTACGAAGCACCTCCTGGTCACCGTCGCGAGCACCGGCTGCTGGCCCGCCACACCCAGACCCAGAGGCGAGGACCACTGTCTGTGACAAGCATCAGACATATTTCGGCCGCCTCCTGTGACTACACGAACTTCGACGCGATCATCGTTGGCTCTGGGCCCTCTGGATCGATCGCCGCGCGGACACTGGCGGAAAAAGGTTACCGCGTGGCCATCCTGGAATTTGGAGGCCTGGTTTCCCCGGGCGCCATGTACGGCCCTCATCAAGCAGCCTACAGCCGCGCATTCACTTCTTCGGATGGCCCCGCCGACGGCAATCCATGGACCGCGTGCGGTGTCGGCGGCGGAATGCAGTTCTACAACGCGATCACGTTGAGATACCGGCAGGCGGATCTGTCGGCCTCCCGATATCTTGCGACCGACATGGAGGTCGACTGGCCCATCGCCCTCCAGGACCTCGAACCCTTCTACGCGGAGATCGAGCATCTCCTGGAGGTCAGTGGTTCGAACGGATTTCCATCGTATCCGGCCAGCCCTCGCGGACTCATGCTGTCCAACGCGATGCGGGAGCTCGGAATAAGACCGCAGCGTATTCCACTGGCAATCCGCCCGCCAGGGACCCGCAAGGGATGCATCGCATGTTCAGCCTGCGATGAACTGGTGTGCCCCACGGAGGCGAAAGCATCCGTGCTGGCCAGGAACATCCTGGACGACGACGCCCTGCCGGGAATGATCTCGGTTCTGTATGGCTGTTTTGTCAATCGGATCGCGCTGCGCAACGACGCCACGGCGGAAGCCCTTGAGTGCTATGTGCCGCTCTCATCGGAACTGATCCGCATCCCGGTCGACAGGGTGATCGTCTGCGCAAACGCCGTGCAAACAGCCGCATTGATGCTTCGGTCGAAGAGCGTGCATGCGCCGAAGGGAATAGGCAACGGCTCCGACCTTGTCGGACGAGGCCTCTCATTCAAGATCAGCGGCTACTCGGTCGGCCACGTG
>NZ_JBPJZE010000414.1:0-1025 GCF_051216695.1 Variovorax glucosi | reverse complement strand
CGGTGTTCATCGACACCGACTCGCCCTACCTCGCCAAGGGCTGGCCGCTGTGGCGCGTGCCACCGCTGCCCATCGTCTTCACCCTGCGGATCGGCAAGCGCTTCTCGCCCACGCAGGACAGCGACGTGCTGCAGGCCGAGCTCGAACAATACTTTCGCCAAAACATGGAACAGCGCGCCACCGAAGCGTCCCCCGAATGCCAGACGCCTCGCGCACCCACATTGTCCTGATCCCCAGCTACAACACCGGCGAGCGCCTGTTCTCGACCGTCGCTGCAGCGCGCGCACAGTGGAACCCGGTGTGGGTGGTAGTCGACGGCAGCGACGACGGCACGGGCGAGCGGCTGCAGCAGATGGCGACCAGCGATCCGGGCCTGCGCGTGTGGGTGCTGCCGCAGAACCAGGGCAAGGGTTCAGCTGTGCTGCACGGCCTGCGCACCGCCAGGGAGGCCGGTTTCACGCACGCGCTGACGATGGATTCCGACGGACAACACCCGGCGGACCTGATCCCTGAGTTCATGAAAGCTTCGCTGGCCCGCCCCGAGACGATGGTGCTCGGGCGCCCGGTGTTCGACGCAAGCGCGCCGCTGCTGCGCGTGCGCGGGCGGCGTGTGTCGAACGGGTGGACGCAGCTCGAGACGCTGTTCGCCGGCGTGGGCGATTCGCTCTACGGCTTTCGCGTGTATCCGGTGACGGACCTGATCGCCGTCATGGAACGGCAGCCCTGGATGCGGCGCTTCGACTTCGACACCGAAGCGGTCGTGCGGCTGGCTTGGCGCGGCGTCAAGCCGGTGAACATCGATGCGCCGGTGAAGTACCTGACGGCCGAGGAAGGCGGGATTTCACACTTCCGCTATGGGCGCGACAACGTGCTGCTTACGTGGATGCATGCGCGGCTGATGGTGGAGTTCGTGCTGCGGCTGCCTGGACTGGTGTTTCGCAAGCTGGCGAAGAAGGCACCGTTTCAGGATTGACTCTTGCTCGCGGATTTTGGGGCGAGCCCGGCACGGGGTACGCTGGGTCGTC
>NZ_JBPJZE010000413.1:0-1025 GCF_051216695.1 Variovorax glucosi | reverse complement strand
AGCAGCGGCACGACTTCGACGGTGAAGCGAGGAGAGACGGCCGCCTGCACCGGCGCCTTCAAGCTCTCGGCTATCTCGCGAATCGCATCGGCGGGCCGCGTGAGCAACCGCAGCGTCGGCAGGTCTTGCGCAAGACGCTCGGGCCGCAGGTACAGCGACAGCGTGGCTTCGAGCGCCGCCAGCGGCAGCTTGCTCATGCGCAGCGCGCGCTTCATCGGGAACTTGCGGATGCGGCCCACCGCAGCCTTGCTGCCGACGATGAGGCCGGCCTGCGGCCCGCCCAGCAGCTTCTCGCCCGAGAAGGTCACTACGTCGCAGCCGGCCGCGAGCATCTCCTGCGGCAGCGGCTCGCGCGGCAAGCCGTAGTGCGCGAGGTCGACCAGCGAGCCGCTGCCCAAGTCGGTCGCCAGCGGCACGCCGCGCGCATGCGCGATGTCGGCGAGCGTGGCTTCGTCGACGGCGGCGGTGAAGCCCTGCACGGCGTAGTTGCTGGTGTGCACCTTCATCACCAGCGCGGTGTGTTCGTTGATGGCGCGCTCGTAGTCCTGCGGATGCGTGCGGTTGGTGGTGCCGACCTCGACCATGCGCGCGCCCGCGCTGGCCATCACGTCGGGCATGCGGAAGGCGCCGCCGATCTCGACGAGTTCACCGCGCGAGACGATCACTTCGCGCTCGCGCGCCAGTGCCGCGATGGTGAGCAGCACGGCCGCCGCGTTGTTGTTGACCACCGTGGCCGCCTCGGCGCCGGTGATGCTGCACAGCAGCTCTTCCACCAGCGAGTCGCGGTCGCCGCGGCTGCCAGTGGCGAGGTCGTATTCGAGGTTGTTGGGCGATGTCATCACCGCGAGCAGCCGCTGCAGCGCCGAGTCGGCCAGCAGCGCGCGGCCGAGGTTGGTGTGAATGACGGTGCCGGTGAGGTTCAACACGGCGCGCATGCGCGGTGCGAGGCGGGCCTGGATGCGCGCGGCGAGCGCATCGCCGAGTGCGTCGTGCTGTACCTCTGTGGCCATCAGCTTGCCTGCCAC
>NZ_JBPJZE010000412.1:0-1026 GCF_051216695.1 Variovorax glucosi | reverse complement strand
AAAGCCGCCTGGCACTGTGGCAAGCCGAACACGTGCGGGCGCTTTTGCAAGAAAAGGGCCATACGGTCAGCCTGCTCGGTCTGACGACCACCGGCGACCAGATCCTCGACCGCACGCTCAGCAAGGTGGGCGGCAAGGGGCTCTTCGTGAAAGAGCTCGAACTCGCGCTCGAAGAAGGGCGCGCCGACATCGCGGTCCATTCGCTCAAAGACGTGCCGATGGACCTGCCAGAAGGCTTTGCGCTGGCCTGCGTGCTGGAGCGCGAAGACCCGCGCGATGCGCTCGTCTCCCCCCGCTATGAATCGCTCGACGCACTGCCGCAGGGTGCGGTGGTCGGCACTTCGAGCCTGCGCCGCGTGGTGCTGCTGCGCGCGCTGCGGCCCGACCTGCGCATCGAACCGCTGCGCGGCAACCTCGACACCCGCCTGCGCAAGCTCGACGAAGGGCAATACGACGCCATCGTGCTGGCGGCGGCCGGGCTCAAGCGGCTGGGGCTGGAAAGCCGCATCCGCGTGGCCTTCGATCCCGACACCATGCTGCCGGCCGCGGGGCAGGGCGCATTGGGCATCGAGGTGCGCGCGGACCGCACCGAACTCATCGAACTGCTGCGCTCGCTGGCCCACCAGAGCGACTGGCTTTCCACCGCCGCCGAGCGTGCAGTGAGCCGCGCGATGGGCGGCAGCTGCTCCATGCCGCTGGCGGCCCATGCACGCTGGCAGGCCGACGGCGCGCTGCGCATCGATGCCGCGTGGGGCGACCCGGAAGGCAACGCGCCGCTGGTGAAGGTGCATGCGCTGGCGCAGGCCGGCGATTTCGCGCAAGCCGACGCGCTCGGCGAGCCCGCCGCGGCGCTGCTGCGCGACGCCGGGGCCCACTGATACCGGTGGTCATCGTATGACCGCCCGCCCCGTCATCGTCACGCGGCCAGCGCGCGAAGCGGCGCAATGGGTGAGCGATCTGCGCGCCGCAGGGCTCGATGCGGTGGCGCTGCCGCTCATCGTGATCGAACCGGTGGCCGATGCCGAA
>NZ_JBPJZE010000411.1:0-1028 GCF_051216695.1 Variovorax glucosi | reverse complement strand
CGCAGCGGGCCGAAGGTGGGCGGGTAGCCCAGGTGCCATTTGCCGATGAGCGCGGTCTGGTAGCCGCTGGCTTTCAGCAATGAAGGCAGGGTGGGGTGGTCGGTGGGCAGGCCGAGGGTGGTGCTGCCGCGGCTCTTGCTGTTGATGGGCTCTTCGGCGGCGCCGCGCAGGCGGTACTGGTAGCGGCCGGTGATCATGCCGAAGCGCGTGGGCGAGCACACGGGCGAGTTGGCGTAGCCCTGCGTGAGCTTCAGGCCATTGGCGGCCAAGCCGTCGAGCACGGGCGACACGGGGCCGAACACGGCGTCGCGGCCGCCGTAGCAGCCGAGGTCTGCATAGCCGAGATCGTCGGCAACGATGAAGATGATGTTGGGTCTTGTGGTCATGTCTCTTTGACGTTCTTCTTGAAGGGGTTCAGGGCTGGTAGCCCGACTTCTGCACTACGGGCGCCCACTGCGCGCGGTAGGCTTTGAGCATGGCGGCGGTCTGCGTCTGTGTGCTCACCACCGGCGTCATGCCGGAGTCCTTGAACTTGCGTTGCGTGTCCGGGTCTTGCATGACTTCGCGGATCAGATTGGACAGGCGTTCGACCTTGTCCTTCGGCATGCTGTTCGGCGCGAAGAAGGTGTTCCAGCCGGTGGCGGCAAGGTCGAGGCCGGCTTCCTTGAAGGTGGGCACGTTCGGCGCAAAGGGCGAGCGCTTGGTGCCCGACAGCGCGAGGATGCGCAGCTTGCCCGCGGCGTGCTGCGGCAGCACCACGTCTTCGGTGTCGACGGCAATGGGCACCTGCCCGCCGATCAGGTCGTTCAGCAGCGGGGCCGAGCCGCGGTAGCCGATCACCTGGGTCTGCACGTTGGCCTTTTCGCCGACCATGAGGCCGAAGAAGTGCGGCAGGCTGCCCGTGGCCGGCACGCCGACGTTGGCCTGCTTGGGGTTGGCGCGCATCCAGGCCAGCAGGTGGTTCAGCTCGCGCACGGGCCGGGCGGGCGAGACGGACAGGGCAAAGTTGTAGTCGTTGACGTACGACA
>NZ_JBPJZE010000410.1:0-1029 GCF_051216695.1 Variovorax glucosi | reverse complement strand
TCGGCGATGTTGACCACCAGGCCGCCTTCGACCTGAGGCACGTCGACCCACTGGCCGGCCTTGTTGAACACCTGCAGGCCCTTGTCGTCGGGCAGCACGATGGTGAGGCTGCCGTAGTCGCTGTGCGCGCCCGCGCGCAATTGGCCGGGCAGCGGCTGCTCGCGCTGCGGCGGATAGCTCAGCACACGAAACATGCTGATGTGTTTGTCGATCTTGTCGTCGAAGAAGGTCTCGGGCAGCGAGGCTGCATCGATATCGCTCCAGCCCTTGGGCACCGGCAGGCATTGCGCCACGGGCGCCACGCACAGTTCGGCATAGCCGCCACCGGCGATCAGCGCACAGACACGGTCACCAATCTTGAAGCCCGCCTCGGCCAGCGCCTCGGCATCGCCCGAGACGATCTCGCCAGCCACTTCGAGGCCCGGCAGATCAGAAGCGCCCGGCTGCACCGGATAGTGCCCCTTGCGCTGCAGCACGTCCGGGCGATTGACGCCACTTGCCGCCACACGGATCAGCAGCTCGCCCGCACCCGCTACCGGGTCGGGACGCTGCGCAACGCGCAGCACCTCAGGGGCGCCGTACGAAGTGATTTCAATGGCTTTCATGGTCTTTCGGCCTCCAACGCCCACAGATGGAGCGAAGCTTGATGTTCAAAAGATAGCAACGGCGGCCGGAAGACCGCCGTTGCGCCCTTCTTACTCCTGAGGCTCGCGCGGGGCTTGTTGCTGCTGCTCGCCGGCCGGAGCCTGCGGCTGCTCGTTGCGCGGCTGCTGTTGCTGGTCGCTGAAGCGCGGTGCGCGCTCGCCACGGTCACCACCGCGGTCGCCGCGATCGCCACGGTCACGGCGCTCACCACGGTCGCCGCGGTCTTCGCGCGGCGGGCGCTCGCTGTATTCCATGCCGGCCGGACGCTCGGTCAGGGCCTTCATGGACAGCTTGACGCGGCCCTTTTCGTCGGTCTCGAGAACCTTGACCTTCACGATCTGGCCTTCGCTCAGATAGTCGGTCACCTTCTCGACGCGTTCGTGC
>NZ_JBPJZE010000040.1:513-1733 GCF_051216695.1 Variovorax glucosi | reverse complement strand
TGGTTAGACGGCTGGGGTGTTTCCGCACCCTGGCCGTCGCCTTTTGTGCCTCACGTTTGCATCGATGCGCGGGTGCGTCGATGGCCCGCCGTGAGGCGATGCGGTTTGCTTATGTGGCTTGCTGTTGGTGCTGTCTTCCTTGCCCGCATAGCGGGGTGTTTGGTTGCGAGGGCATTTACTTTAGAGAAGAGCGGCGCGGTGCGGAAAAGCAAATGCGCTAGGAAGTCTCGATTTGCGGGAATAACTTTTCTTCAGCCCACAATGGCAGCTTGAGTACAACGAAGTCGTGGCGTCGGGCTTCTTTTCCACTGAACGAGCAAGGGAGCTTCTATGGATTTCGAATCGCTGCTGGGGCGGCAGCTGAAGGATGACGAGGTTGTCGAAGTGTTGGAGGTGCAGGACATGCAAGTCGTCTACGACTTCGACCGGACACACGAGAATCTTGAGGATGTTTATTGGGCTGCAGCACAAGCGTCCGGTTTTCAGTTCCGCTTCGACCAAGACCAGAAGCTGGACGTTGTGTTTCTCTATATCGCGGCCAGCGAGGGTTTCAGGCCTATCGCGCGTGACGAAGTGGGCATCCCCTTGTATGAGAGCTTCGATGAGGCGAAGCAGGGCTTCATGCGGGAGGGAATTTCTTTCAGAGAAAGCTCTGGGGAGAAATGGTGGATCAAAGGCGATTTTGGGTCCAACACACGGCACTACGAGTTTCAGGACGACGCGCTGTTTCGTGTCACGCTGAGCATGAAAGCGGCATAGGCTGTGCCGACGGCAATGTCTCGATTGGCGTCCGTCAGGGCGCGCATCGCAACTACCGTTTCCGGCCACAAGCCGGTATCGATGTCGATTGCTTCACTAACTTTCTTCGTATCTATCCGATCGGTGTCCGTCTACTGTCCGCGCCACCATTCTTCAAATAGACGTGACTTCGCTAGAGCGACAGGATGCCCAGGCAAGCCAGATTCATACTTTGTTATGAACGCAGGCAAGAACTCTCGCAGCCTCTCCTGGCCATTCACCGCACCAGACTAGTACTTCAGTCAGCTCGATCACGCATCGCTTTTGCGCAAAACCAACCGCCAGGACTGCATGTCGGCCCGAGCCCGTAACAACGCTTGAAATTGTCATCGGTTCGGGCCCACACTCCGAACGCCTGTCACTCTGGATAGATCGCGATGTCCTTTTCGTTCGGTGCCGTTGTCGTCACTTATTTCCCCACC
>NZ_JBPJZE010000040.1:0-503 GCF_051216695.1 Variovorax glucosi | reverse complement strand
GGGCAACTGACGAACCTCCATTCGCTTGCAGAGGCGTGCCCGCGCCTTTGCGTGGTCGACAACACGCCAGAAGTGGGCGACTGGCATCGCACGCTTGTCGACGCGGGGATCGCCGTGCTGCACAACGGCAACCGTGGCGGCATCGCGGGTGCCTTCAACTGCGGCATCGTCGAGCTCGAAGCGCGGGGCGTTGAACTCTTCTTTCTGCTCGATCAGGATTCGGAGCTGCCGGCCGGCTACTTCGATGCCATGTGCCAGGCCGCGGTAGCGGCGCAGGGCAGGAAACACGATCGCGACACGGGCGATGACGGCGTGAGTGAAGAAGACGCTGCCTTCCTGATCGGCCCGCTCGTCCACGACACGAACCTGGACGCACTGATTCCGCAATTCGGCCTGGAGGGCAAGCGTGTCTATCAATTCGACCTGCGAAAGCCCTTCACCGAGCCGCTGGTTCGCTGCGCCTTCCTGATCTCTTCTGGCTCTTTGATTTCGCGCGCGGCCTG
>NZ_JBPJZE010000409.1:0-1029 GCF_051216695.1 Variovorax glucosi | reverse complement strand
CCCAATGCACCAGTTGGATGCAATTTTATGGCGTAAAGCGGGGTAAGCCCGAGCCGTTCATGCACCTTAATTGTGCAAAGTACGATCTAGACTCCAAAGCTGCCGGGATTGCATGCCGCGATCCCGCGCCGCTGAATTCCCCGCCCCGGCTCCTGCCGGCGGCCCCACTCAGACGCACCCATCCCCCAATCCGGAGACCCTCACGTGAAAAACGCTTTGCTTCGCACACCCTTCAGCGCAGTGGCCCTGGCCCTCGGCATGCTGGCCGCCGCGCCTTCGTTCGCGGCCGACATCAAGTCGGTGGCCGTGACCGCCATCGTCGAGCACCCGGCGCTGGACGCCGTGCGCGACGGCGTGAAGGCCGAGCTGAAGGCCGCCGGCTACGAAGAAGGCAAGAACCTCAAGTTCACCTACCAAAGCGCGCAGGGCAACGTGGGCACCGCCGCCCAGATCGCCCGCAAGTACGTGGGCGACGCGCCCGACGCGATCGTCGCCATTGCCACGCCGTCGGCGCAGGCCGTGGTGGCCGCCACCAAGACGATTCCGGTGGTGTATTCGGCAATCACCGACCCGGTGGCCGCCAAGCTGGTGAAGAACTGGGAGCCCTCCGGCACCAACGTGACGGGCGTGTCGGACCTGTCGCCGCTCGAAAAGCACGTTGGCCTCATCAAGCAGGTGGTGCCGAACGCCAAGCGCATCGGCGTGATCTACAGCCCCGGCGAAGCCAACTCGGTGGCCATCGTCGCCTCGCTGAAAAAGGCGGCCGCCGACGCCGGCATGACCGTGGTCGAAGCCGCCGCCGCCCGCACGGTGGACGTGCCGACCGCCGCCCAGAGCCTGGTCGGCAAGGCCGACGTGATCTACACGCCCACCGACAACAACGTGGTCTCGGCCTTCGAGGGCATCGTGAAGGTGGCGCAGCAGGCCAAGCTGCCGGTGGTGGCGGCCGACACGGCCACGGTGGAGCGCGGCGCCGTTGCGGCACTGGGCCTGAACTACAGCGACATCGGCCGCCAGACCGGCAAGATC
>NZ_JBPJZE010000408.1:0-1030 GCF_051216695.1 Variovorax glucosi | reverse complement strand
GATCACCGCGAACGGGAATTTCGATGTTAAGCCCGCATCGTGCGTCACCTCGCTGTGCCGCACCGGCACCAAGGTCCTCGGCAATCGATCGATGGCGCTCGGCGGCAGCGACATGCAAGCCGCCGACGGCCGACCGGCCCTCGGCATGACGCTGCTGAAAGACTTCACGCCCGTCGACGCGACCGATCCGTCCCGGCCGCCCACCGAATGGGCCGGGCAGATCTACAACCGCGAGAACGGCAAGACCTACAGCTGCAACATGTCGGTCAGCACTGCCGGCAATCCGGCGGGCGAGCTGTTGCTGCGTGCGTACGTCGGGCTGCCGCTGTTCGGCAAGACGCAGCGCTGGGTGCGCGCCTCGTCGGACAACTGAATGCCGCCGGCTGCCGTGCGCGGCTGGCCGGTCAGTCGGTCAGGCGCACCACGCGCCCATTGCGCACGTCCAGCGATTCGCCATCGCGCCACGCGGGCCGCCCGTTGACGATGACGGCGTCGATGCCCTCCGCGCGCAGCGTAGGGGCCTCCCAGGTTGCGCGGTCGGCGATCCGACCGGCATCGAACACGGTGATGTCGGCAAAGGCGCCTTCGCACAGCACGCCGCGGCCGGGCAGGCGGAAATGCCTGGCGGTCAGCCCCGTCATCTTGTGCACTGCCTGCTCGAGCGAGAACAAGCCGACATCGCGGCAGTAGTGGCCCAGCACGCGCGGAAAGGTGCCCCACAGGCGCGGATGCGGTGACGTGTCGTGGGGCATGCCGTCGGAGCCGATCATGGTCTGGGGAAAGGCCAGCACGCGCCGCACGTCGGCCTCGTCCATCAGGAAGTAGATGGCACCTGCCGGCTGCAGCAGGTCGACAGCGTCTTCCATCGACACACCAAGGCGCTGCGCGATCGCGTCGAGGTCCATGCCCGCGAACTCGGGGTGCGGCTGTGACTGGGTAACGATGATCCGGCTCGACACCGCAATGCGGTCCTTGCGCAGGATGGTGGAACCCGCGCAGTAGGGATAGCAGTCGAGCGCGATCGGCTGGT
>NZ_JBPJZE010000407.1:0-1031 GCF_051216695.1 Variovorax glucosi | reverse complement strand
AGCTGCACGCCGGGGTGCAGCACCAGGAATTCGTCGAACCACGGTAATAGCGTGCTGCGCGTGAGATCCGAAGGCGAGGCCACGCGCAGCGTGCCGACCAGCTCACCGCGGTCGGCTGTGACCAGCGATTCGCCTTCGTCGAGCAGCTCGAAGGCGCGCACCGCGTAGTCGAGCAGCGTCTGGCCCTGCGGCGTGAGGCGCATGGCGCGGGTCGAGCGCTCGAACAGGCGCGCGCCGATGTCTTCTTCGAGGGAGGCGACGCGGTTGGACACCGCCGCCTGCGTGATGTGGAGCCGGTCGCTCGCCGCGCGGAAGCTGCCGAGCCGCGCGGCCCAGAGAAAGGCTTCTACAAATCGTGTGTTCATGAGGGCACCTGCGGGCATTTTGCCGGTGTTCGTGCCCCCGGGGCGCCTCAGCCACCCATCGAATAGAAGAACTCTTCGCGCACGATGGCCCCGTCCTTCACGGTGTAGAGGCCCGCTTCTTCCATCTTGAATCGCTGGCCTGTGGGCTTCATGGTCACGTCGAAATCGAAGCCGACGATGAAGCGGTCGTCATGCGGCCAGGGGCCGGTGATCTTGAACGAATGCACTTCGTGGTTGTCGCTCCACCACTTGCCCTTGGCCTCGATGGCCGCCAGGCCGACGGCCTCGCGTTGCTGGCCGGGCGGGGCGCCTGCCTCGACGCTCACCGCGTCATCGGCGTAGAGCGATTTCGCGTCCTGGAACTTTCCTTCTCTGCATAGCGCGACGAGCTTGTTCGCGATTTCCAGCGTGGTCATAGTTGTCTCCTGAGGAAGGGGTGGGTGGGAAGGCAGTTTAGGCCGATGGGTGCGTCAGCGGGCGTTCAACACTGCCTGTGTCGCGGTCAGCCGGGGTTCAGCGAACGCATGCGCGCGCACGAGGTGGTAGGACTCTTCCTCGTGGTCCGACTTGCCGTAGGTGACGGCCTCAGCAAAAAACAATCGCCGTCTTGTGCGCAATGCTCAGCCGAGCAGATTCATACAGCAGCAGCCACGACACGTATTCCCG
>NZ_JBPJZE010000406.1:0-1032 GCF_051216695.1 Variovorax glucosi | reverse complement strand
AACCACCCGGCGGGCCATGCGGTCAGCCTGGTCCGCCGAAACGCCCACCAGCGCGCACAGCCGCAGGAAGGCCGCGCTCTCGACCGGATCGATCTGGCCAGCGTTCACGAGGTTGCGCAGATTGAATTTGGACTGCTCGTCGATGATCTCGGTAAATGCCCTTGCGGACGCGCCCTCGATATGGCCAAGAACCTGTCCGTTCACGGGGCGGTTCCAAAGTCCGTCGAGGCGGGTGGCAGGTTCGCGCTGCGCCTCAGCACGTAGTACGAGTTGAGCGCGCGCAATTTCGCCGCGAAGCAGCCACCGCGCCTGCGCAAGCGTCTGCTCCGTCTGGGCGGCCCGGATCGCCGCGGTCTGCCTTCCGAGCAGCGCCGAAGCAAGCACCGCGATCACTGCGACAACCAGCAGCACGCTGATGATGGCCATGCCACGCTGCGCACTGCGACCGAACTTTGCCCAGCGTCGGCGTTGCTGGCCTGCAGGCCGCCCCCTGGTTTTAGCCATGAGCCCGCCTAAAGCTGCCAGGAACCGATGTCGGCGTTGGCTTTTTCTCCGCCAGGCTCTCCGTCGGCGCCAAGCGAGAACACGTCGATCTCGCCGTTGGTGCCGGGATTGAGGTACTGGTACGGCTTGCCCCAGGGGTCGTTAGGCAGCCGCTCGAGGTAGTTGCGCCAGTTTTGCGGGACCTTGCCCGACGTAGGCTTTTCCACCAGCGCCCGCAACCCTTGGGTTGCGCCGGGGTACTCGCCGTTGTCGAGGCGGTACAGCTTGAGCGCCTGCATGAGGGAACCCACATCCTGGCGTGCCGCCGTGGCGCGCGCCTGGTCGGGGCGACCCATCAGGTTCGGCACGATCAGCGCCGCGAGCACGCCCATGATGACAAGCACCACCATGAGCTCGATGAGCGTGAATCCCTGCTGCGGCCGCGGGCGCAGGTGCTTCTTTTCAAGGATACCTGCGGCCATGCTTTTTCTCTCCAGATCGATGCCTTTGACACCTGGAGATGATGGCAACCCGGCGTGTCAGCTTGAT
>NZ_JBPJZE010000405.1:0-1032 GCF_051216695.1 Variovorax glucosi | reverse complement strand
TTTGCCGGAGAGGTGCACATTGATCAGTTTGTTGTGGCTCCCAAGAACTGTGTATCTGTCATAAATCGGGAAGGTCGCCTCGAACGGAAGTCGAAACCTGACCAAACGAGTGGTGAGATTGGGGCGCAATGCGTTTCAGTGAAATTTACTGAAGGAGACGTTCAAGTCAAAGGGCGCGTCGTTTTCGCTTTGAGCAAAACACTCATCCTGTATGACCCCGAAACGGGGGCAGTAAAACGCGTTCCCACAGAAAATGCCGTTGTCGAAGTGGTTTCAACGTTGTGAGTTTGGGAGCCAAGTTCGAGAACTATTTCGATGAAATCGTGCCGCTCGCGATCTGGTTCTTGTTGAGCGACCGCCCCGGATAGTGCGCAGGCGGCCGTATCGGCTGCCCCGTGGCTTGCTGCTCCAGCACATGTGCCGTCCAGCCGACGGCGCGCGCCGGTGAGTGCGGCCAGGGCAAAGTCGATGTTCATGGCTTCGTCCAGCAGCTTCTCGCTGATGGCGCACAACTCGGTGAATGCCGGCGGCATTCAATGCTGGCCAGCAATGTGCGCCATGAAGCACTGCGCATCCTCCGTCATCCGATACCCTCGCTTTCTTCGCACGCGGCGGTGGCACGTTCGCCACCATCGCATGCACCACGTAAGGCGAAGAAGAAAGAATTCCCATGACGGCGACCCCTTCCCACGCAAGCGCGCAGCGCCTGCCGCGCGATCTTGCGCTCGTCACCGTGGCCATCGATGCCGCGATGGTGCTGGTCAACATGGCCATCCAGCTCTGGCCCGATTCGCCTCACAGCGATCAGCTGCGCAGCGCCTATGCCCTGCCGGGCGTGTGGATTCCGATGGTGTTCAGCATCGGCATGGCCTGGGTGCTGGCGCAAGCGGTGTGCGTGGTGGTGCTGGCCGAGCTGCAGTGGACCGGGCTGCGCCGCACCCGTGGCGGCGCGCGCATGGCCCTTGCCTGAAGGTAGTTGCGAGGAATGCCGGCGACGCCCCTTTACCCGGCATTTTTCGCAATGAGGAACAG
>NZ_JBPJZE010000404.1:708-1034 GCF_051216695.1 Variovorax glucosi | reverse complement strand
TGCGCCCGTTGGCTCTTCGTGCAGATCGTTTTCCGCGGGCACGAACAGCGGGCTGTGCTGGCGCGGCTGGAACACGCTGTCCACCAGCTGCGCGCGGTCGGCCTGCATCAGGTTCTCGGGCACCTTCTGGCCGCTGGAGATGTAGTGCACCGGCAGGCGGTGGCGAATCACGGTGTCGATCAGCGCGCCCGGATGCGTGGCCTCGTCGACCTTGGTGAAGATGCAGCCGGTGAGCTCGTTGCCGTGGCGGTAGGCGTGCACCACCTCGTTGAGCGTGTCGCCGTGGCTGGTGGCGTTGAGCAGCAGCAGCCGCTTCACGGGCCGCT
>NZ_JBPJZE010000404.1:0-698 GCF_051216695.1 Variovorax glucosi | reverse complement strand
CGCTGGCTCTGGCCCAGCATCGCGATCTGTTCCGATACGGCACCGTCGCGCTGGCTCATGCCGACGGGGTCTATCAACACCATGTGCTTGTCGCGCAGGTCCTGCAGCACCAGGTGCAGGTCGGCCGCATCCTTCACGGCGTACACCGGCACGTTGAGGATCTGGCCGTAGATGCGCAGCTGCTCGTAGGCGCCGATGCGGTAGCTGTCGGTGGTCACCAGCGCGAGCTTGTCGGCACCGAAGCGCATCACGCAGCGCGCGGCGAGCTTGGCGGTGGTGGTGGTCTTGCCTACGCCGGTCGGGCCCATCAGGGCATACACGCCGCCCTGCGCGAACAGCGCGTCTTCGTCTTCATGCACTGGCACGGCGCGGATCAGTTCCGAACGCACATAGGCCATGCCTTCGGCGTAGGTCTGGCCCGTGGGCATCTTCTCCAGCATGGCCTTCGACAGGCCCGCGCTGAAGCCCGCGCCGAGCAGCGTGCGCAGCAAGCGGCCGCGCACCGGGTCGCGGCGCTGCTTGTCGTTCCACACGACGCTGGCGAGTTGCTCTTCGATCATTCCGCGCATGGAGTGCAGTTCGGTGAGCACGCTGTCGGCGGGTGCGGGTACCGGGACCGGCGCCGCAGGCGCAGCCGGTGCGGCAGGCGCCGCGATCGCCACGGGCTTCGCGCGGACGCTCGCTGAATTCCATGCCGG
>NZ_JBPJZE010000403.1:0-1034 GCF_051216695.1 Variovorax glucosi | reverse complement strand
GTTGAAATGTTTGGATGTGTGTGAAGTGCACCGGGCGCGTCAGTGCGTGCTTTCGGGTTGCCAGCGGATGACCCACTTTTCCGCCAGCGTCACCAGCAGGAAGAACAGCCCCGAGAGCGTGGCGCTCATGACGATCGCGGCGTAGAGCAGCGGCGAATCGAAGTTGAAAGTGGCCTGCAAGATCATGGCGCCGATGCCCACCATGGCGCCCACCCACTCGCCCACCACCGCCCCGATCACGCACATCGACGCGGCGATGCGCAAGGCCGAGAAGAGGTAAGGCAACGCATTGAGCAGCCGCAGGCGAAAGAAGATTTCGGTCTTGCTCGCCGACAGCACGCGCATCAGCTCCATCGCCTGCGGGTTGACCGACTCCAGCCCGCGCACCATGTTCACCAGCGTCGGAAAGAAGCACACCAGCGCGGCAATGGTGATCTTCGGCTCCATGCCGTTGCCCATGATGAGCACCAGCACCGGAGCCTTGGCCACCAACGGTACGGCGTTGAACATCAGCACCACCGGAAAGAAGATGTCCTGCAGCGTCTTGTTGTGCACGAAGATCGTCGCGACGGCGATGGCCGCGAGATTGCCCAGCACGAAGCCGCCAGCGGCCTCCATCGCGGTGGGCAGCAGGTTGTCGAGCAGCACGTCGCGCTTGGCGTAGAGCGTCTCCAGCACGGCCCAGGGCGTGGGCGCAATGAAGGGCTTGACGCCGAACGCGACGATCACGGCCCACCACAGCACGATGAGCCCGACGATGCCGAGCGCCGGAAGAATGCGGCGGCGCCAGATGCGCTTTTGCCGCGCGGCGGCCCATGCTAGGTATTCAGGGTCGGCTGGTGCGGCGAATGCGCCGGGCGCTGCGGAGTCGAGGGAACGGGTATTCATTGCATCGGCCTCAGCAGGTTTCCAGCACGCGCCGCAGATGGCTCGTGAGGCGGACGAACTCGGGGGTTTCGCGCATCTCCAGCGTGCGCTCGAGCGGCAACTCGACGGGCACGATCTCGCGCACGCGCCCCGGATTGGCGGCAAGC
>NZ_JBPJZE010000402.1:0-1034 GCF_051216695.1 Variovorax glucosi | reverse complement strand
GATCCGCCTGTTGTGGCGGACGGGTTGCGCGACGAACGCGTGCGCACGGTCTTCGATGCCCTCAACCGGGCGACCTGGAAGGTGGACGGTACCGGTGGCGTGGTCCAGTACTTCTACGACGTCAATGGCAATGTCACGGAGTCGCGCGCCTATGCGACGGGGCTGACCAGTGCTGCGTTCGGCAGTTGGAACGGCACATCCGCGCCTCCCGTCATCGCCGATGCGACCCGCGACCAGCGCATCCGCACCGTCTACGACACCGCCAACCGCGCCACCTGGAGCGTCGACGCGCTGGGCGATGCCACCCAGCGCACCTACGATGCCGACGGCAACGTCGTCGCCAAACGCAGCTATGCCACGCCCCTCACGGCAGCCGCCTTGGCCGCCTGGGACGGTCACACGGCACCCGCCCCGGTGGCCGACGATGCGCACGACCAGCGTGTGCGCAACGTCTACGACGCGGCCAACCGGCTGACCTGGAGCGTGGACGGCATCGGCGCCGTCAGCAAGACCGAGTACGACGCCAATGGCAACGTCACGCGTCTGCGCCAGTACGCCACCCCCGTCGCCGAGGGAGCCGATCCCGCCAGCGCGAGTCCCAGCGCGGCCGACCGCATCACGGAGTGGGCCTACGACGGCGCCAACCGCCGTACCTTCCGGCTCGACGCCATCTCCAGCTCCGAATACATGAGCGGCGAGAGTGATCTGAGCTCTGTCGAAAGCTGGGGCTACGACGGCAACGGCAACGTCATTCGCCACACCCTGCACGCCATGCCCATGATGGGCTATGTGTCGCGCACGCATGCGGCGCTGTGGGGCGCTGTCACCTTCGACACGCAGTTGGACCAGTCCACCTACATGGCCTACGACGCCGCGGGCCGACTGGCCTGGCAGGTCGACGGCACCCAGGCCGTCACCGGCTTTGCGTACGATGGGACCGGCCGTCTCGCACGACAGGTCCAGTATGCCAACCGCATTACGCTGGGCAGTCCCTATGCGGTCTATGGACAGTCGGATATTGCCTCCAGGTTCGC
>NZ_JBPJZE010000401.1:0-1035 GCF_051216695.1 Variovorax glucosi | reverse complement strand
ACATGGCGGAACTCGGTCCAGAGGCTGGCGCCGGCCATGCGCGCCGCGTCGAGGCCGAGCACGGTCTGCAGCATGAGCGGCGCGCGCGCCGCCGCGTCGATGGCCGGATGCGCGCACACGAAGAGCAGGCGCAACCGCTCGTCGGGCACGGCCGCGCCGTCAGTGGTGCCTTCGTCGACCTCGCCGGCCAGCAGCAGCAGGCTCTGCGTGGCCGCGTCCTGCACGCGGGTGTGGCGCCAGGCGTCGAGCTTGCGGTGCCGGGCCACGCTCAGCAGCCAGGCATCGGGCTGCACGGGAATACCGTCGGACGGCCAGCGTTCGAGCGCCCGCGCAAAGGCGTCGGCGAGCGCGTCTTCCGACGCGGCGATGTCGTGCGTGCGCGCCGACAGGATGGCCAGCAGCCGCCCGTACGAGTCGCGCGCCGCACGTTCGGCGGCTCTCTGAACCGCCGGATCGCTCATGCGGCTACAGCCGTCGCCATGAAGACGGGCCTGATCTCCACTCCGCCACTGGTCGCGCAGGGCGCGCGCGCCGCCCATTCGAGCGCGGCGTCGATGTCGGGCACGTCGACCACGAAGTAGCCGCCGAGCTGCTCCTTGGTGTCGGCGAAGGGGCCGTCCTGCACCTGGCGCTTGTCGCCGCGCACGCGCAGCGTGGTGCCGGTCATGGGCGGGAAGAGGCCGTGGCCGCCGAGCGAGATGCCGGCCTGGCGCACGGCGTCGGCATATGCGACCCAGCTGGCCCGGTAGGCCTGCGAGGACGCATCGTCGCGTTGTTCGAATTCGGCCGCGGGCTGATAGAACATCAACATGTACTGCATGGTGTCTCTCCGTCAAGGAAAAGGCTGTTGAGCAAGATCGCTCACCACAATGACGGCCCGCTGGCGGTCATTTCGACACGGGGTTCGTGTCGAGCAGATTATTTTTTATGCGATTGCCGTTCGGCGCAACGGTTGAGCTACCTAGGCCGTCATGCCGCCTTGGCCCTGACGGACGGCGCGAACATGGCTTCCATTTCGTTGCGCAGCCTGTAGGC
>NZ_JBPJZE010000400.1:0-1035 GCF_051216695.1 Variovorax glucosi | reverse complement strand
CGAAGCCGGCCGGCGCCGTCACGCGCAGATGGCCGCTGGCCTTGATGCCGCCGGCGCTCACGCTGGCTTCGGCGTTGGCGAACTCGGTCAAAAGGCGCTGGCAGTCTTCGAGGAAGGCGCTGCCTTCGTGCGTGAGCGTGATGCGGCGCGTGGTGCGCACCAGCAGCTTGACGCCCAGGCGCTCCTCCAGCGCATCGAGCCGCCGCCCCATGATCGCGGGCGCCACGCCTTCGGCCTTGGCCGCGGCCGTGAGCCCGCCGCGCGTCGCGACCGAGACGAAGGATTCGAGCTGCTTGAGGCGGTCCATGGGGCGGAAACTATATCGCCCGCCTGTTTGTTGGTTAGTTGGAGGGCGCCTATTCGGGCCGCACGCCCGCCTCGCGCACCGCTTCGCCCCAGCGCGCATGCTCCGCCTTGATGTACTGCGCCGCCTGCTCCGGACTGCCGCCCACGGGCGTGCTGCCTTCGGCCAGCAGCTGCGAGATGGTCGCGGGCTTGGCCAGCGCCTTGTCGACCGCGGCGTTGAGCTTCTTCACGATGTCGGCGGGCGTGCCGGCCGGCACGACGAGCGCCTTCCAGTCCACCGCCTCAAAGCCCTTGTAGCTCTCGCCCACGGTCGGCACCTCGGGCATCACCGGCAGGCGTTTGGCCGATGTGACGGCCAGCGCGCGCAGCTTGCCGCCCTTGACGTAGCCCAGCGTCGAGGCCACGTTGCCGAAGTAGGCCGACACCTGCTCGCCCATCACGTCGGTCAGCGCGGGCGCGCCGCCTTTGTAAGGCACGTGCATCAGGTTGATCTTCGCCTGCTCGTTCAGGGCTTCGCCCGCCAGGTGCGAGCCGGTGCCGCCACCTGCCGACGCAAAGCTCAGCTTGCCCGGGTTCTTGCGCGCGAAGTCGATGAACTCCGCCACGGTCTTGTAGGGCGCACTGGTCGGCACGACGAGGATCTGCGGCGCGGTGGCCACCAGCGACACCGGAATGAAATCTTTCGCCGCGTCGAAGGGCAGCTTGCGCAGCGACGGGTTCACCGAGAAC